>JAETPW010000056.1 GCA_021771025.1 Clostridiaceae bacterium | reverse complement strand
ATGGAACTTCATGACGAATGGCTCAGTTCTACAAGAAAATATATTAAGTTTGATCAATGAGAGACCGGTAAAACATTGTATAGTATTTTACACAGGATTATGGACTTGACTAAAAACTCACGATAAAAACTTGATGAAGTATTATAAATAATAATGACAAAGAGAGCAATGATAATACAGCAACACGAATAAAGAACGGGAAAACGATTACTAAAAGTAGCTCAAAAATAATCAGCGCAAAAGATAGCTTAAATAATTTTTGTCCAATAGTTATTTCTCTCTTTGTAAATGGCAATAAATTTGTTGTAAAGAGGATCACATTACTAAAGTTTAGTGTAGAGTTGATAAAGGCTCCTAGATATATTCCTAAAATAATAAACATATCTATATAACTAGCAATGGTTATCTTTGTCAAAGAAACCACTTCGGGTAAATTTTTAATTTCTCCTAGTCCAAAAAAGGCACGGATATTTATATAAAAATACCAAAAGTAGAGAGCGATAGTTATTAAAATCATACCAACACGAATAGTCTTATTTTTGAAAATTGGTCGATCAAGAAAGCCACGTAGTGCGTCATTCACATAAAATTTAAAGAGAGTCAAAGAGTTGCTTAATATATTTTGTTTTATCATCAATTTGCTCACCTCTCTTAATGAAGTCGTCAATAAGATTAGGATCTTGACGATACTTAGTTAAAGTGCCGTCAGACATGATAAGGATATTGTCTGAAAACTTTGCAATAATGTTCTTTTCATGTGAAACCAAAATTATTTTTCTCTTACCGATAATTTTAAAAAATAACTCTTGAATTATAATGCTGGTTTCCAGGTCTAAACCGCTGAATATCTCATCAGCTATTATATATGGCGTGGGAGTTGCAAACATTATAGCAAGTTGAATCTTTTTTTTCATTCCAAAAGAATAAGACTCAAGAGGTTTGTCTAGATAATTTGACATATCTAGCAATTTTATTATCTCAATAAATAATTGATACGAAGATTTAGTATATCTACTCATTATGAAATAAGCATATTCCTTTCCCGTCATATACTCAGGTAAATAAAAATCTGATGGAATATAAAATATACGTTCTTTAAATTCTTTGCTATCAGGTTTAAAACCATCAATTGCAATAGTTCCAGAATCAATATTTAGTATACCAGTAATGGAATTTAAAAATACTGTTTTTCCAGATCCATTAAGCCCAACGATTACTGTAGTATCTTCTTTAAAATTGATAGTTATATTATCCAATACAACTTTTTTTCCAAATTTCTTTGTTAACTTTTCTACTGTAAACAATTCCATCACTCCTCTCAAACAAGCAGAGAAATACAGTTATCTCCCTGCTTGTTTACTTATCTAACCTGACAGCCAATCTTTACAAATGGAAAAGTAAATCTGATCTGACCTGTAAAACTGTAACCTCTTGAGGTGCAATAAAAGGCATAGGCGAATACTACAGCAATAACAATCCAAATGATAGGTGATTTATTTTTAATAAAATAACGATACCTATTCTCTAAATATGATTGTATAAATAAAAAGGCACCAATTGTTATAACCGCCTTTAGAATACTCTTGCCCACACCCACATTATAACTGTAAATGTATGCGTTTTCAATACAAAAATAGGATATATTTAAAGAGCTGTACCATGAGCGAGGATCAAATGAAAATTTAAATAGGCTTCTGAGAGAGTATATTCCAAAGAAAACGTCTTTTTCAAAATTATCTCAAGCAGAACTTAAAACTTACGTAAATGAACTAAATGACCGTCCTAAGAAATTGAATGGATTTAAAACTTGTCGAGAAGCGTTCAAAAGAGAATTAGGGAGACTTAAAGATGCCGAAAAATAGTAGGGTAGATAGATAAATATATATTCAAAAACAATGTTTAAGATTAATTTAAATTGTTTAACTTTTTCTTGACATTCGCCCGATGAAGTCTAGTCCTACAATCTAAAATTAATTGCAACATATAGTAAATCATACCCAATATAGAGCTATTTATAATTAGGAATTCAATCAATAACTTTGATATAATAGTATTTTTGATTATTTAGGTATATTCATTATATGTATTTTTATTGATTATGTAGGAGCATTAGTATGGGACATGGACATTTAACTTTAGATGAAAGAGAGAGCTTTTATGGAAACAAGGGAGGCGTATGGCTGATATAGCTAGGGAATTAGGTAGGCATAGAAGTACCATTTCTAGAGAGATAAGAAGATCTCAAGATTTTGAAGATTATAAAGAGCTGATGCCTAAAAAGCGAATGAAAATCTTTAGATATGACGCTAAAAGCGCTGAATTTAAGGCTAGGTTAAGATGGGAGACCGTGGGACGAAAATCACTTTATAGCAGCTATACGGGTAGAAAAATCAATAAGTATCTGCGTAAAAAGTATTCTCCAGAACAAATAGCATACGGCACAAAGGATGTGACTGTATCTAAAAATACGATATACAACTGGATCTATCGAGGAAAGCTTGAAATTAGCAGATCTGACTTACGAAGAAGACGCAATAAAAAAGGAAAAAGAGTACGAGAATCAGAGGCTGAAATGAACAGAGAATTGATAAAAGGTAGATCAATAGAATTCCGTCCAAAGCAAGCAAATACTCGTTCAGAATTTGGACATTGGGAATTGGAATTGGA
>JAETPW010000055.1 GCA_021771025.1 Clostridiaceae bacterium | reverse complement strand
AATTCCAAAACTGTAAACTCTGCTCCCATAACTTAATCTCATTTTTGGGGGTAAGGGGGAATTATGCCCTTTTTATCTATTTTGGGTTCATTTTTTTAATTTTTATTTTCAAACTAAGACTCCTTTCATTCAATTTTTAAAATTCATATTTTTTCAACATTTCAATATATTCCCTAATACTTTCATCATTTATATCTTCTGGATTTAATTTACAATGCTTCATAATTTGTTTTTCTATTCCTAAAGAACATTCTATTAAATGATTTGCTTTTTCTTCATTAGACCATACTGATAATGGTCTATTTTTATATCTTACTTTTGCATCTTCTAATCTTTCTTTTATACTTACAACTCCGTTTGGTGCAACTCTTTGGTCACAATAAGCACAAATTTTTCTTTCATAAGAATTTGACTTTAAAGTTTCTTCATTTTTTCTCGACCTTTTTCCATCTAATATAGTTAATTCTTTTTCAGTTAATCCTTCCTGCTTTCCAATTTCTAAATTAATTTCATGGTCATTTGTTCCATACTTATCAAAATATTCTTTTCTTATTTTTATAAATTCCTCATCTTTTGAAAAGTCCTCTGGTATTTTAACCATATTTCCCATATCATGTAATAAACTAACTCTAATAATTGCTTGTTTATCTATATCTGGTCCGTTCCAGTTATCTATTATTAAATTACTACAAGCAGCTACCCTTAACATATGCATTTGCAAATTCTCTGGCAAATGGTATTTATTATAAATCCTTAAAATATTCATCTATACTCTAATCTCCTATTTCATAATTTTATTTTATTAATCCTCCAGAACAATGAAGTTCATAAATCAAATTATTATCTTTATATATTTGTTCTATTCCATCAAAATTTTCTATTGCTCCTGTAGTTTTAAATGTATAAACATATCCATTGTTTTCAAATTTACTTACACCTCTAACAGGAATAACACTTTTATCTTCTCCAACTTTCATAAGTGCTAACAGACCTTGTAACTCTATCTAGCTTATATGCTACAATATAATTAATTTTTCCTATTCTCATATCTTCTAACATCTGCTGAAAAGCTGGTCTGTGTTCCATATCTTTTGCTGATATTCCTGCATCTTTATATACTTTATAAATTTTATATTCTTTATATTTACAAAGTGCCTTTAATTTTTCCTCCTGTTCTCCTAAACTAAATCCTTCTCTTGCTTGATCTTCTGTACTTACACGAATATAAATTCCTGCCACTTTTCTTTCTTCATTCATTACAAAATTACCTCCTTTTTCTTTTAATGAATAGAAAGACACTAAAAAAAGTGCCACATAGCATATTTACTTAGCTATTGACACTTTAAAATTTTTATTTATTGTTTTAACTATCTCTATTTTCTTTTATACATAATTAATAAATCAATATAGTACAATTTTTAAAAACTCTAAAATATCAAAGCTTTGACTTGCTATACTATGTTTTCATTAAATTTTGATAGTGGATATTTATTATCCAAACTACCTATGTAAAAGTAATTTTGTTCATTAAAGAATAAAATATAACTTATCTTTAATAATTACTCGGTGTGGCTCCACATACGCTAGATTTGTATGTTCCACAATTCTTAAGGTACCATTGATAATTTCTGGTTTTACCTTTTTCATTTTGCAAGTCCACTCAATTTTAGAGAGTAATTCTTTACTCATATTGATTTCTTTTTTAATTATATGTAACATAATACCACAAAAACCTCCTTTTTTCAATATTTTTGGTCGAAAAAAGACCGTTTCTTTTGAAACGGTTTCAGTTTTTGTGTTCATCAAACTTTTTGTAATCTTGAAATTAAGTTATACCAAGGTTTTCAAAAAGTTCAACGAAAACTCTTATTGGCTCCTCTTGTTGGACTCGAACCAACGACCTATCGGTTACTGCACTACACTAATTTTCACTAGCATTAGATTTTTCTAATTTGTAGTCTGGACTTTATCTTTACCTTATCTTTCGACTTAGGTAGGTGGTGTAAAGTCTCTACACATAGCTTTCGCCTTGCTCGGTATTGTCCTCAACCTTACTTGTTAGGAGTTCCACCGAATTAGCCACCTTTTTCATCTATAAGTTTCCTTATAGAGCTGCTAACTTTTAATCTTGGAAGATTTGCTTCACAGCCGAGCGCTCTACCAACTGAGCTAAAGAGGAATATATATAAATCTGGCAACAACCTATCTTCCCAGCAGGGTAACCCGCAAGTATTTTCGGCACATTTAGGCTTGACTTCTGTGTTCGGAATGGGAACAGGTATTACCCTAAATGTCATCATCACCAGAAAATTATTAACTTGTTTTTAAGTACTTTTGTATTATACTATAAGTATTTTTATTTATCAAGTACTTTTTCTATTTTTTCCAAATTTTTTGATTTTATACTAAGTTTTAACTTATTTTTTCTTTTTGCTTATTTATTTGGAAATTTAATGTGTGTTATAGCACACTCAAAAATACATAGGTGAAATTTTTTCGTTTTAGTCTTCTTTATTTCTTCGATTTTCTTAAAATTGTGGTTAAGCCCTCGATTTATTAGTATTGGTCAGCTTCATGTATCACTACACTTCCACCTCCAACCTATCTACCATGTCGTCTACATGGAATCTTACTACCTTATGGTATGGGATATCTTATCTTAGGGTGGGCTTCACACTTAGATGCTTTCAGCGTTTATCCCTTCCGAACTTAGCTACCCAGCT
>JAETPW010000054.1 GCA_021771025.1 Clostridiaceae bacterium | reverse complement strand
TTAATACCAAACGCGCTTACACAAGCAAAAACGGCTTGACCGCGGAACAATTCCGCAACCAAGCCGCCTAAAATTTTTATCTATTTGATCTGTATACTTGACGGGACATAGTGCCACCACTTCGAGAGGTGGTTTATTTTTTATTATACACGGATCTTCTGTGACCAAATTCCAAAGCCAAGATAATCATTATGTCATCTTGAATATCACATATAAGGCGGTAGTCGCCAATTCTATATCTCCATTCACGAGCATGGTTTCCAGTCAAACCTTTACCATGTATGCGTGGATCAGATACGCCTTCAAGATTTTTATCTATCCAGGCAAATAGCAACCGTTGAATTTGTCTATCTAATTTCTTGATTTGTTTTTGTGCTCTTTTTGAGTATTCAACATGGTATTCTTTCAAAAACCTAACTCCTTTTTAAAGTCAGCATGTGAGATAGTTACTGGATCTTGCTGATACTCTTTATATGCTTCTTTGTATACCTGAAGATCGTATTCATCATCAATGCTTTTTTTAAGAGCTTCTTTGAAGAGAGTAGACAAGTTTTCTCCAGTAAGTTCTGCATATCCTTTAAAAAGTTCTTCTTCTTGTTGGTTTAGCCTGATACTAATAGTAGCCATTTTTAACCCCTCACTTTCTATAAATATTTTACCACGTTCGTGTTACATTGTGTTACTTTTGTTTTGTATATAACTAGATACATTTATAAGTTAATCAATATAAAGTGTATATGATAATAGTATATTTTTTCTCGATTCGATGAGTTCTTATCTATGTTATTATACATATGTAATAATGAACTAGAACCGAGGTAATATAATTATAAAATTTTATATAATTTAAGGGATAGTGAAAAATTATAGCAAGAAAATCCACTTATAATGTTCAGCCTTTTAGATCAGAAACAGAGATCGATGATTTTTTATTTTTTTTACGGAGAACCAAAAATTCGAAAAGAGATGTTTTTCTATTTTTGTTTGGATTAAATATAGGCTTGCGCATGTCAGATATTGTCAAACTTAAGGTGGGAGCCTAGATGTACATGGTCGATTTAGCTTTAGTGGGTACATAAAATGCAATGATGACTTTAGTGGTGTTTATCTAGGATTTGATACTGTTCATGATGTAGATAAGATCCCAGGTAGTGCTACTTGGACTGTAAAAGATGTTCAACTTGAATGTATACACGTAGCTGAACAGCTTAGAGAATTAAAGAGAAAGTTGGAATAATAGTGATAGAGAGTAATCGAGATTTAGAATATTATCGTGAAACTGTACGTGATAATGCGGATATTAGGATGAAAAGATGATTCATTTAAAAAAGATATAGATTCATTAAATTGCGAATCTACATCTTTTTATAGTTGATAGGGTATACATAAATTGACAAACTTAATTAGGCACACATTACAATCCACTTGCTGGATTAAGAACTAATTTTGAGAGTATTATTCGAATTAAAAGATAACCCGTATCAACCAACACAGTCATTTGAAAATTTATATCTTATACACAAGGGATTATGCTTAAGAAGATTAATAGACAATATTTTATAAAAATTACTTCATAGTCCAATTTATAAGCTCATCAATATCTTCATTAATTCTTCCTTCTCCTTTTTTGTAAGATCATTTATTTTTTCATTATGCGTGAAAACTGTCCCTACGTGTGTAAGGGTCTCTTTTCTCAAATTTATTGAAATTACAAATGGCACAGTCAGATTATCCTCGTAATAATCTGAATATATTTTTTGCAATCTATATTGATCATTTTTAGAAAAAGACTTACTATGCGTATTTAACGAGTATATTTTTTCAGAGCGTGGGAGTCTCGAAACTAAAATCGGTACTAATTCTTTACACCAAGGAAATTCAGGGAAACCTATATAATATAATCCTTGTTCTTTTTTTCTATCTTATCTAGTGTTTTTGAAGTAGTTAATGTAACTATTTTATTACTATCCTGAATTGTCAAATCAAGTCATATATTACTGTAGGAATTAAATAACTTGAAAAATAAAGTTTTGGTTTATAGCCAAAGACTATAGCAAGAGCGTAATGAAAGATCCCATGTATCACAATGCTAGAAATTATAAGTAAAGCAATTGCTAACGCTGTGCCCATTATTTCTTAGTCCTAGATACTATCAAGGCTCCTCCATAACAAATAATAATTGTAATTACATACCAAAAAAGAATACCAATAGTGATACCTATGCTAGTAGTGAGTTCTTTACTAGTCATGTGTGTAATTATTTTTATTCCCAAGAAGGTAACGACCGTTCCACTTTCATTTATTTGAAATAACTCAATAATAAAATCCACGATAAGTAAAGCTATAAACAAAAATGAACCGTTGACGAAACTTTTCTTTAAAATCTCTTTATTCATTCCAACATCTTTCCTTCCGTAAGATTGCTAATAAGATACACAATAGAATAATAATTATTGGGAGAAATAAAGTCCGATAAATCAATAATTGGTAAATAATGAGTCCACATATCATTGATAGTGATATAGCAAATATTTCATTTAAGCTTCCGTTGGATTTAGGAAATAGAAAACCGAAAATAACACTTATTAAAAAGAAAGAATAATTGATCAGTAAATTATCCAGTCAAGTCCATAATCCTGTGTAAAATACTATACAATGTTTTACCGGTCTCTCATTGATCAAACTTAATATATTTTCTTGTAGAACTGAGCCATTCGTCATGAAGTTCCATAAGG
>JAETPW010000017.1 GCA_021771025.1 Clostridiaceae bacterium | reverse complement strand
TCAGGCTTCGGAAGATATGACATCATGTTAGAGCCAAAAGAAAAAAACGGAAATAGTTTTATCTTTGAATTCAAAGTACTAGAAGATGACCGCGAAAAAACACTAGAAGACACCATTGAAAATGCGAAAAAACAAATAGAAGAAAGAAAATACGAAGATGACTTACAAATGAGAGGGTTTACCAATATTACCAAAATTGTATTTGCTTTTAGAGGAAAAGAAGCTAAAATGCAGGTAATATAAAAAATAATAAGAATTTACTGATTAAAAAATAGCAATGAAAAATAAGAAAGAGTCAAGAACAGGCATCTTTCTTATTTTTTATCATCGAATTGTCAAAAAACAAAATCACAAATCATTAATTATCCTTACTTTTTTATTGTTTATCCTCACTCCAAGTAAGCACAAACCAAAATTTCATTAGCTATAAAATAATAAAAAAATAAGATAAAAACAAAAAAGGAATAAAACAAACCACTTACGCATATACTAAATACAAAGGAGCTTGAAAAATCAAGCTTGTCCAAGATTTGACAAAAAATGCAAAATGAGTTATAATGAAGAAGTATTGCCAAAGGAGGGTAAAAATTATTATGAATAGAGAAGAGAAAGCTTCACTATCGTTACTTAAAATTATATGTGTAAGCATTATCTTAATATTAATATCAGGAATCAGTGTTATGGCGGTAGGAGCAAACTTAAATGATGTCAAAATCGTATTACAAAATGGATATGAACTAACCACCTTAACCGGAAAAACAAAAGTAGCTGATATCTTAAAAGAAAATAATATTATCTTAGACGAAAACCAAAAAACAATTCCAGACTTAGAAGAAGAAGTCAAAGCAGGAACAGTCATCAAAATAACAGACAAATCCTACCAAGAAGTACAAATTGCTAAAGTTTCAGAAGAAGGTGTACAGACTACATTAGATGAACTATTACAAAGTTATGCTCCAATTACTGAAAAAATTATTACTGAACAGCAAGTTATTCCTTTTGAAACCATTACTAAAAATACAGCAGGAACAGAAACCAACACAACCAATAAAGTACTACAACAAGGAAAAGACGGAATCAAAGAAATTACTTACAAAATCAAATATCAAAATGGTACAGAAATTGAAAAAACAGTACTATCTGAAAAAGTACTACAAGAACCAGTAAACAAAATTGTACAAGTAAACAAAGTAGCAACGTCAAGAGGAATGACAGCCAGCAGAACATCTGCTACTCCAAATACAACAGCAAATTCATCAGCAGGAGGGCAGATCTATAAAATCACAGCTTACTGCCCATGTGCTAAATGTTGTGGAAAAACCAATGGAATGACAGCAGCAGGAACAAGAGCAACAGCAGGAAGAACTGTAGCAGCCTCAGGAAAATATGCTTTTGGAACAAAACTAAATATCAATGGTCATATTTATACAGTAGAAGACAGAGGTGGAGCAATCCAAGGAAATAAAATAGACATCTTCGTTAATTCCCATTCAGAAGCATTAGCTTGGGGAGTTAGGTACTTACCAGTAAGTGTAGCTAATTAATAAAAAGCTTAAAATAGCATAAAAACAAAGAAACAAGAAAGTAGTAGCAACTATTTTCTTGTTTTCATTTTACTTATTGTCTGACGTATGATATAATTCCCGTATTGGAATTACCATTAACCTAAAGGAGGAACAATGAAATTAATATCATGGAATGTAAATGGAATAAGAGCCTGTCTAACGAAAGGTTTTTCAGACTTTTTTGAAAACATCGATGCCGACGTATTTTGTATCCAAGAAACTAAATGCCAAGAAGGTCAAGTAGACTTAAGCTTTCCCGGTTACACTAGTTTCTGGAACAGTGCAGAAAAAAAAGGCTATTCAGGAACAGCCATATTTACTAAGAAAAAGCCATTAACCGTAGCCTATGGAATAGGCATAGAAGAACACGATAAAGAAGGAAGAGTAATCACCTTAGAATTTGAGCAATATTACGTGGTTACCATCTATACTCCTAATTCCAAACGAGAATTAGAACGACTAGCCTATCGCCAAATATGGGAAGACGAAATACGAAGTTATTTATTAACCTTATCTGAAAAGAAACCAGTCATCATGTGTGGGGATCTAAACGTAGCCCACCAAGAAATCGACTTAAAAAATCCAAAAACAAATCATAAAAATGCGGGATTTACCGATGAAGAAAGAGAAAAAATGACCGAACTATTATCAGCAGGATTCATTGACACCTATCGTCATTGTTACCCAGACCAAACTGATGCTTATACTTGGTGGTCCTACATGGGGCGTGCACGAGAAAAAAATGTAGGTTGGAGGATTGATTACTTCATCACATCTAAAGCCTTAGAAGAAAACATACAAGACGCCATGATCTATCCAGAAATTCTAGGAAGTGATCATTGCCCAGTTGGTCTATTATTGGATTTAGAATAGTGATAGTGATAGGGAAAAAAGGGGACGCCCTAAATTTCCCTAGGGAATTTTTCACTAGGGAAATTTAGGGCGTCCCCTTTTTTTCCCTATTCCTACTATTCTCTACTATAAAAAAATGGAGGTTTAACATGAAAGAAATAAAAACACATACCAAAAAATGGACATATTGGTTTTTACTAGGAGTAGCCCTAATCATTATCTACAAAGCCCTAGATAATTTTCAAGATGTATTCGGTGCAATGGGAAAATTTTTAAGCTTACTATCACCGTTTTTTGTCGGCTTATTCATTGCCTATTTATTATATCTACCATGCCGAACCATAGAAAATCTATACCGAAAACGCAAATCAAAATTTATCCAAAAACGAGCCAGATCATTAAGTGTAATCACAGTATACTTAATAGCCATTATTTTTGTTATTATCCTAACCATGTTCATTCTGCCTGTTATTTGGGAAAGTATCATTGACTTAGCCAACAATATACAAGGCTACTACGAAACAACCATCCGAAACTTTAATAAACTACCAGAAGACTCCTTTCTAAAAAGTGAATTCATCAAAGAAGCAGTTCAGAATGTACAAAACTTAGACATCAAACAATATTTTCAACTAGACAAACTATTCGAATACCTAAAAAATGCCATCAGTGCCATTACTAGTGTGTTTGATGTATTTGTATCCTTTGTAGTGTCAGTGTATATTTTAATCGAAAGAAAAGAAATCCTAGCTTTTTTCAAGCGACTAGCAGGAGCCATATTCCCTCAAAAAACCTATCAAAATGTGAGCAAATATTTCAATAACTCAAACGAAATATTCTTCCACTTCATTGCTAGTCAATTCTTAGATGCCATCATTGTAGGTATATTAACTACCATAGCCATGTCTATTATGGGAATCAAATATGCACCATTATTAGGATTCAGGAGGATTAACGCAAGCCATTTGGATGTTAATCGTTGTTATCATCTTACAACAAATAGATGCCAACATCATCAATCCAAAAATCATAGGAAGATCTTTAAAAATGAGTCCACTGCTTGTATTATTAGCCATTACCATAGGAGGAGCTTACTTTGGTATTTTAGGTATGTTTTTAGCTGTTCCTGTTATGGCTATTGCTAAACTAGTGGTAGAAGATAGTTTACTTTATTGGGGACGGGGTAAAAAAAGGTAATTTTGCTGTTTCTGGGACAGGGTCATCTGAGGAGATTAGTAAAGAAAAATAGAAATAAAAGAAAACCTGATCATTTCTATTGGCTAACAATATTGTTGGTCAATAAAAATGATCAGGTTTTTTCGCTAATACTTTTTCCTAAATCAGCCTCAAAGTAAGTGTTTATATTAAAGACAAAAAACAGCATAGAGAGGTACTGATTTAATGTTATTCTCAAAACCAAAGTTTTTTTCTGAAATTCTAATAGCGTACTTAGGATGATATAATTTCATATAAAGTGCTAAACTTTTCGATTTAGTATGTGTACTTGATTTTACTTCAATAGGAATAATATCTGCCTCTTTTTGAATGAGAAAATCCAGTTCTGCCTTTCCTTCTGATTCCCAGTAATAAGGGATAAATCCTTTTACACGTAATTCATTTGCTACATAATGTTCTGTCAGTGGCCCCATAGCGATCATTGTTGGTGGTGAACTTAAGTCAATTTGATAAAGAGGATATCTAGCTTTATTCACGAATAACCCAACATCACTCATATAAAGCTTAAAATTGGTAAGGTCGATGTGCATTTCTAACGGTATTTCTGCTACTACTTTGTAAACTTGATTGACTATTCCACTATGCTTAAGCCAAGATATAGCTTCACCAAATATTCCTGATGTGCCTCCTTTGGCAATGACTTTATATTGAAATTTTTGGTTATCTTTGGCTAGTTGTACAGGAATAGAATCAAAAGCAGATAAAATTCGGTTCGATAAACTATGACTTGCGTATTTAGTCATATCTCTTTCATAAGATAACAAGATTTCAGCTTGAACATCTATAGCAGAAATTATTTTTTGTTCTGTTAAGTAAGTATCAACAACTTCTGGCATTCCTCCGATCACTAGATAGGTTCGGTATAGTTGTAAGCATAGCTCATGAATATCATGATCCATTTTCGTATTTGTTTCAAAATGGCTTTGTATCTCAGGAATTAAATTTTCTCTCCCCACAGCCACTAAAAATTCTGGAAAGGATAATGGATACATGGTTAACATCTGTACTTTTCCCACCGGAAAAGAATAATTTTCTCGATTAATGGCGATTCCTAATAAAGAACCTGCTGCTATGACATGATATTGAGGTGCATCTTCACAAAAGTACTTCAAAGAAGTTAAAGCCCTTTCATTTGCCTGAATTTCATCAAAAAAAATTAATGTCTTTTCTGGTATGATTTTTTCTCCATAAAATAGCTCTAATTTATGAATAATATAGTTAGCATTAATATTATCTGAAATTTGAGAACTTATTTCTTGGTTTGTTTCAAAATTTACGTAGATTAAATTGTCGTAATATTCTTTTCCAAATTGCTTTATGGTATACGTTTTTCCTACTTGACGTGCACCATGTACAATTAATGGTTTCCTTTTTTGAGAATCTTTCCATTGGATAAGATCATTCATCATTTCTCTTTTCATTGGAACACCTCCATAACTAAATTATACCATATAAGTTACTAAAAATCAATTAGACAACTAATTTTTTGGAACTTATATGGTAGTATATGTACTTTTCTTTTATTTATGCAGCTCCCTTATTGGGGACGGGGTAAAAAAAGGTAATTTTGCTGTTTCTGGGACAGGGTCATTAAAAGAGAATGAAAGAAGAAAGTAGAGAATAACAGAAAACATTAGTTAGAGACAAAAAAAGTAAGAAAGTTTCGCAAAACTTTCTTACTTTATCTCAATTAGTTAGCCTGCAACAAATACTGAATTCCTCCATTCGCCATAGCGGTCAACGTTAAAATAATAACTCCTGCTGTTAAAACACCTAAAATAATAGGAGGAATCGCTTTTTTAGGAGGCACATCTAAAAAGTTAGCGATTAAAGAACCAACCCAAGCACCAGTTCCTGGTAAAGGAATGGCAACGAACAAGAATAATCCTAAAGCAGCGAAATTTTGCAATTTCTCACTTTCTTCAATTTTTTTTGTGGCTCTTTCAGAAGCCCAATCAATAACAATTTTGAAAGGTTTCCAACGACCAAAGAAATCGAACAATGGACGAATAAATTTTACAATAAAATACACAGGGATAATATTCCCAATAAAACTACAAATAAAAGACTCAACATAATTTAAATCAAACGTAAAAACACCAACGGGAATAGCCCCTCTTAATTCAATGATTGGTACCATACCAATTAAAGCAGTTAATAAATATTTTACAACTAATGGTAAACTTGCCATTTATTTTCCTCCTAAAATGTCCTAAACAAAAATGTTCCCCCAAAGGACAAATATCCCAAACAGAAACGTTTTCAAAAGGACAAAAATAACATTGTTGCCATTTTACTATAAAAGAACAAAATTGTCTAGGACAAATCTGAAATTTTTCTTATCTATTTCTTAAAATTTTCTTAGGACACTTCTATTTTCCCCAAAATGTGTTACAATGAATAATAGTAAAAACATCAAAGGAAGGTGAAATAGTGAGAGTGCAAACCGAGCGATACCATCCTGATTGCCAAACAGGATTAACGAATGAACAAATCGAAGCCAGAAAACAAGAAAATTTAATTAATTATGACACATCTGTGCCAACCAAAAAAATTAGCCAAATTTTACGTGAAAATTTTATCACACTATTTAATATCCTAAACCTAATTTTAGGAATTCTTTTATTTTGCGTAGGTTCATACAAAAATATGACATTTTTACTGATTGTAATCGTAAATACAGCCATTAGTACATTTCAAGAAATTCATTCCAAACGAATTGTAGACAAATTATCCATTATGGCAAGTTCCAAAGTAACTGCTATCCGTAATGGTAAAAGGGAATCTATTTCAGTAAATGACATTGTATTAGACGATTTATTAATCTTTCAAACAGGAAATCAAATTCCCACTGATTGTATTTTACAAGAAGGAGAGATTGATGTAAATGAATCGTTTATTACCGGTGAGCCAAATATCATTACCAAAAAGCAAGGAGAAATGTTATTATCAGGAAGTTATCTAGTCAGTGGAGAAGGAATAGCTAAAGTAGAACACATTGGAGAAGAAAACTACACTGCTCAGATTTCCAGTGGAGCCAAATACGTCAAAAAAGTCAAATCAGAAATCATGACATCATTAAACAAAATCATCAAGATCTTGACATTTGCTATCGTACCTATTGGCTTATTACTTTTCTGGAATCAATTACACTTAGTCGATAATACTTTTCAAGATGCGGTGGTAAAAACCGTAGCCGCAATAATAGGAATGATCCCAGAAGGATTAGTTCTTTTAACTAGTACAGTATTAGCCGTTAGTGTTATTCGTCTTTCCCGTTCCAAAGTGTTAGTACAAGAATTGTATTGTATCGAAACATTAGCCAGAGTAGACACTTTATGTTTAGACAAAACAGGCACATTAACCGAAGGAAATATGGAAGTTAAACAAATTATCATAAAATCAGGAAAGATAGAGGAGTTAACGACTATTTTAGCCAATTTAGCTAAAGACTCAAAAGATTATAATGCTACGATGGAAGCTATACGAGCAGAGCAATATCCACTTAATGAAAAATGGACATCAAAACAAGTCATTTCCTTTTCATCAGAAACAAAATGGTCTGGTACAGTATATGAAGGAAAAGGATCCTATCTTATGGGGGCACCTGAATTTGTTCTACGCGATGACTTTCAACAAGTTCAAAAAGAGATTGAAGAGTATTCTCAAGATTATCGTGTTTTAGTTGTTGTTCATACACCAGAAGAAATACAAGAAAAACAATTACCAAGCCATACAACATTAGTTGGTTATGTTTTAATCGCTGATAAAATCAGAAAAAATGCTCAGAACACATTGAATTATTTTCAAGAGCAAGGCGTAACGATAAAAATCATTTCAGGAGATAATCCCATCACAGTAGCAAAAATAGGAAAACAAGTAGGACTGCAAAACTATGATCAGTACATTGATATGACAAACATTCATACACCAGAAGAATTAGAAGAAGCGGTAAATCGATATACGATTTTTGGCCGAGTATCACCAACTCAGAAAAAAGAATTAATCTTAGCTATGCAAAAACAAGGAAAAACCGTTGCCATGACAGGAGACGGAGTAAATGATGTATTAGCGTTAAAAGCAGCAGACTGTAGTGTAGCTATGGCAAATGGAAGTGATGCAGCTAAAAATGTATCCCAGCTCGTTTTACTCAATTCAGATTTCTCTGCTATGCCAAAAGTAGTAGCAGAAGGAAGAAGAACGATTAATAACATTCAGCGTTCGGCCTCACTATTTTTAGTAAAAACCATTTATTCCACCATAAATGCACTTCTATTCTTATTCATTGGAGAGGAATATCCATTTGAACCAGTGCAACTAAGCTTAATCAGCGTAGTCACCATAGGGATACCATCATTTATTTTAGCCTTAGAGCCAAATAAAGAACGAATCAAAGGTGACTTTTTACGAAATGTCATATCACGAGCCATACCAACAGCACTAACCGTAATAATTGGTATATTTGGGTTAACCATGCTTCGCAAATACGATATCATCAGTAGTGAAATTTACCCTAGTCTATGTGTTATTGCCACTGGACTATCTGCCATTTGCTTATTAGTAACACTTGCCAAAGCGAGAAAAAGTGAAAATAGCAAACTACCATTTTCACCATTCCGATTGATCCTTGCCATCTTAATGATAGAATTGTTTATCTTTGGGCTAACCAAGCTAAATTGGTGGTTTAACATTTGTCCTTTAGCACCGATACTAACTCCTATTGTTAGGGTAGCTGTAGTTACCATTATCAACTTTATTATTTTAAGTTTTGTTTTTAGAGTTAGTTTGAAAATAGAAAAATAAAGAAATAATGTATATCGAGATTTTGATGCAGGCAGATTATATACTGTAGAAGGAATAGAAGACGGTTATCAGCAACAAACGGATCGATTTAGACCGGGAACAAAGTATATTCGTTTTGCTATGATTATTAATTATGATCAGCCAGAAGAAACAACAACCATAGACCTAAAAAATAGTATCTTTGCTGAAATAGAATAAAATACTCAAAAATAGATAAGAGATATAAAAGTGTGGTGTGAACTAAAAATTAGTTCACACCACATTTTCCAGCTAGAATTTGGTATTAGTGTAGTTTTGTTTAATTTTATAAAAATGTACTTTACAAAAAAGGAAAAAGATGGTATAGTGAACATAATTTATTTCAGCACAAAAGTGCTATCCATTTAATTCATTAGTATTTCACTCTATTTTGTATCATTTTAGTATATTTTAGTCCAAAGTACCATCAAAATTATTGATTCATAGATGGCTGTTCCCAAATTCCCAAACAAAAAGAGAAAAAATTAGTAATAAGGAGGTTTGAAGTTTCAAAAGAGAAAAATGGTAGTTTATTTTGTGCAAATAAAAATACTAGATTTATATCAATCAAAAAACAAGTAAAAACAAGATAAGTAAAAAAAAGTCTAGAAAATAACAGAAAATACTAGATTTACGTTTCTTGTGAATTGGTTTTTTATTTGGTATAATAGAAAGGAAGTTATAGATGGCAAAACAAACACAAAAACCATTAAATCTAAAAAATGATATTGTCTTTAAAACATTTTTTTTACGAAAAGGGAACGAAGAATTTCTCATCGATTTTTTATCTGCTTTGCTAAAAATAGAAATCAAACGTATTTCCATTCGTGAAGAAGTAAATCTAGAACAATTATCCATCGAAGAAAAAGGAGGAAGGCTAGATTTACAAGCAGAATTAAACGAAGGAATTATGGTGAGTATTGAACTACAAATATGCAATCATCATGATATGGAAAATCGAACTACCTTTTATAGTGCAAAAGTGTTATCCAAGGAAACAGAAAGAGGATCAGATTACCGAGAGATAAAGCAAGTCTATATGATTAATATTCTAGACTTTGAACTTTTAGGGTTTGAAGAATATGTATCAGAATCAGTCATTGTATTAGATAAACACAGAGATTACGAAGTGTTAAAAGGGCTAAAATGGTATTTTATTGAATTACCAAAATTTCGAGAAAAGCATCCAGATATGAACGAAAAATTAAATCAATGGATCGCATTTATTGATGATTATGATAAGGGGTTGGTTAAAATGGCAGAAAAAAAGAATAAAACATTGGAAAAAGCAAGGTTACAGATGAATTATTTAACAGGAGATGCAGAAGTCAAGAGACTTGCCGAGTTACGTGAAAAATGGGAAATGGATTATCGAAGCGGAATGAACTATGCAAAAGAAGAGGGATTAAAAGAAGGAATAGAAAAAGGGATAGAAAAGGGAATAGAACAAGGAATTAAACAAGGAAAAAAACAAGAACAAAAAGAAATGGTGCGTAAGATGTTAGCCCAAAATTTATCCATAGATATGATTATTGAAATTACAGGGCTTACTAAGGAAGAAATACAGGAGATAAAAGAATCTAAAGAATCATTTAGCTAAAACAAAAAGCAAACCAATAAATAAAACGCGAAGACGATATCAATTCGCGTTTTATTTGTATGCAGACTCACTCCTCAAACCCAATATCCAAAAAACTGAAAAATAATCCATCAAAAAACGCCAAAACCCTTGACTTCCCTAAGTAAAATATGGTATAATAAACTCCGAATTTTACCAAGCTTGGACCAAAACTATTTATTCATTAATTCAAGCCAAATTCAGAACAATTTGTTTCCCAGCCTTCAAGAAAAGAGGAATCAACAATAGCCCTCCGTAAGCAAGTAGGCTTTTCGCAAAGCAGACGAAAACCTATCCTTATTGGAACTATTAGCGAGTAGGACTTTTCTTAAGGCTTCCCATACATTATTTCTGCTTCAAAATAAAATAAGGAGTGATTTTTTTGAAGATTCGTGACATTCACTACGAAAAAGCATCAAGAAAAGATTTTGCAAAAGTTGGCGATTTTATCGAAATGCCCAACTTAATTCAAGTACAAAAAGATTCATACGAATGGTTTATCCATGAAGGGTTAGGAGAAGTATTAAAAGACATCTCACCAATCGAAGACTATTCAGGAAACTTAGTACTAGAATTTTTTGACTACTATATGGAAGAAAAAACAAAATATACCCTAGAAGAAGCAAAAGAAAGAGATGCCACCTATTCCACCAGATTACACGTCAAAGTACGCTTAATCAACCGTGAAACAGGAGAAATCAAAGAACAAGAAATCTATTTAGGCGACTTTCCACTCATGACAGACAGTGGAACATTTGTTATCAATGGAGCAGAAAGAGTCGTAGTCAGCCAATTAGTACGTTCACCAGGATGCTACTACGATGAAATATTCGACACCAAAACCGGAAAGAAAACCTATACCTCAACCGTAATGCCACTTAGAGGAGCTTGGCTAGAATACGAAACAGACGGAAACGACATTTTCTATGTTCGTGTAGACAGAACCAGAAAAGTACCAGTAACCACATTACTACGAGCTATTGGTGTTATTTCTGATGACCAAATCAGAGAACTATTTGGAGAAGAAGACTTACTAACAGCAACCATCAGCAAAGATCCAATCAAAAGCCAAGAAGATGCCTTAATTGAAATCTATAAAAAATTAAGACCAGGAGAACTACCAACCGTTGATGCCGCAAGAAACTTATTCAACGGATTATTCTATGACAATCGTCGTTATGACCTAGCCAAAGTAGGACGTTATAAATTTAATCAAAAACTAGGACTAGCGGGAAGAATCAAAGGGAAAGTAGCAGCAAACGACATCTTAGACACCGAAACAGGAGAAGTATTTGTCCAAGCAGGAGAAATCATCTCACCAGAGGTAGCAAAATCGATTCAAGATTCAGGAATCAATATTGTTGACATTTTAGTCGGAGAAAGAAAAGTCAGAATCATTGGTAATGGAACAGTAGACATTCATCAAGTATTACCAGCAGTAGACTTAAGCTCATTATCCATTAAAGAAAATGTTAACTATGAAGTCTTAAAATCCATCATCGAACACACTGAGGAAAAAGATTTAGTCAAAGTAATCGCTGAACGTGAAGAAGAATTAATCCCAAAACACATTACCACAGAAGACATGATTGCTTCTGTTAACTACCTACTAAATCTATCCCATGGACTAGGAAAACCAGATGACATCGACCACTTAGCTAATCGTAGAATTCGTTGCGTAGGAGAACTTCTACAAAACCAATTCAGAATTGGACTAACCCGTCTAGAAAGAGTAGTTCGCGAAAGAATGACCATTCAAGACTTAGACGTAGTTACTCCACAAACCTTAATCAATACCAAACCAATCACATCAGCCATTCGTGAATTCTTTGGAAGTTCTCAACTTTCTCAATTCATGGATCAGACCAACCCACTATCAGAATTAACTCATAAAAGAAGAATATCAGCCTTAGGACCTGGAGGATTAACCAGAGAAAGAGCAGGGTTCGAAGTACGTGACGTACACTATACCCACTATGGTAGATTATGCCCAATCGAATCACCAGAAGGGCCAAACATTGGACTAATCTCAGCTTTATCATCATTCTCCAAAATCAACGAATATGGATTTATCGAAACACCATATCGTAAAATCGATCCAAAAACACATCGTGCAACTGATTTAGTAGAATACATGAGCGCAGATGTAGAAGACAATTACATCATCGCCCAAGCATCAGAACCAATGAACGATAAAGGCGAATTCATCAATGATCGTATCCGTGTACGTTATCGTAATGACATCATCGAAGTGGAAAAAGACCAAGTACAATACGTTGACGTTTCCCCAAAACAATTAGTATCTGTTGCTGCAGCCATGATTCCATTCTTAGAGCATGATGACGCAAAACGTTCATTAATGGGAGCCAACATGCAACGTCAAGCCGTTCCTTTAATGATTACCGAATCACCAATCGTAGGAACAGGAATCGAATACCGTGCAGCGAAAGACTCAGGCATATTAGTCTTAGCAGAAGACGATGGAGTGATCCAAAAAGTAACTGGTGACGCTATTACCGTAAAATACAAAAACGGAAAAACCGTTGTCCATAAACTACGTAAATTTAAAAGAACCAATGGTGGTACCTGTATCAATCAAAAACCAATTGTCGTAAAAGGCGAAAAAGTAAAAAAAGGTGATGCTATCGCCGATGGACCATCTACCCAAAACGGAGAAATGTCACTTGGTAAAAACGTATTAGTTGCTTTCTCAACTTGGGAAGGATATAACTACGAGGATGCTATTTTAATCAACGAACGTTTAGTCAAAGAAGACGTATTCACTTCTATCCATATTGAAGAATACGACTGCGAATGTCGTGACACCAAATTAGGACCAGAAGAAATCACAAGAGACATCCCAAATGTTGGTGATGATTCCTTAAAAGACTTAGACGAAAACGGAATTATCCGTATTGGAGCAGAAGTACGACCAGGAGACATCTTAGTAGGAAAAGTAACCCCAAAAGGAGAAACTGAGCTAACAGCCGAAGAACGTTTACTACGTGCCATTTTTGGTGAAAAAGCAAGAGAAGTAAGAGATACCTCACTTCGTGTACCACATGGAGAAGCAGGAACTATCGTAGATGTCAAAATCTTCACCAGAGACAACTCTGACGAATTAGGACCTGGTGTAAACCAAATCATTCGTTGTTACATTGCGACAAAACGTAAAATCTCAGTCGGAGATAAAATGGCTGGACGTCATGGTAACAAAGGTGTTATTTCAAGAGTATTACCAGAAGAAGATATGCCATTTATGCCAGACGGAACACCAATCGACATCTTATTAAATCCATTAGGACTACCATCTCGTATGAACTTAGGGCAAATCCTAGAAGTTCACTTAGGAGGAGCAGCCAAAGCATTAGGATGGAAAGTATCTACCCCAGTATTTGATGGAGCAACCCAAGAAGACGTAGAAGAATTATTAATGCAAGCCGGAATGAGCGAAGACGGAAAATCCATTTTATATGACGGAAGAACAGGAGACCCATTTGACAAACCAATTACCGTTGGTGTCATGTATATGCTTAAACTTCACCACTTAGTAGACGACAAAATCCATGCTCGTTCAACTGGACCATACTCATTAGTTACCCAACAACCTTTAGGAGGAAAAGCCCAATTTGGTGGACAACGTTTTGGAGAAATGGAAGTATGGGCATTAGAAGCATATGGAGCAGCATACACCTTACAAGAAATGCTAACCGTAAAATCAGACGACGTAGTCGGACGTGTAAAAACCTATGAAGCCATTGTCAAAGGAGAAAACATCCCTGAACCAGGAGTACCAGAAAGTTTCAAAGTACTTGTCAAAGAGCTACAATCCTTAGGATTAGATGTACGTCTATACTCGGAGAATAATGAAGAACTAGAACTAAAAGAAAATATTGAAGACGGAATCGAATACGATCCAGAAAAAGACAAACACCTATTAAACGAAGAAGCCATCCTAGAAGACGAAGATCTAAAAGATGGATACACCGAAGGACTAGAAGACGAACTACTATTAGAAGACGATGAAACTATGTTAGAAGACGACGACGAAAGTGATGAACTATTCGAAGCATTAGACGACGAAGGGGAAGAAGACATCTTTGATTCAGATTTAGCTAATGATAATTTAGATAATGATGAAGATATTATTGAGTAAAGCATTTTTATTAGATCAAATTCATAGAGAATCCAAATAAAATTAATTAAATAACAAATTCCAAAAAGAAAAAAGGCGACCCCAAGGAATTGCACCAGCAGTGGCTAGCCTTGACCTCTGTTTTGGGATGCGCTAACAGGGTAAGTCTTTTAGCGCACAAGTGCCAAAAAAATCGTAGGGGGAAAAAACGTGGACGAATTAGATATTTTTAATAAGTTAAAAATAGGAATCGCATCAGATGAAAAGATTAGAGAATGGTCAAAGGGAGAAGTAAAAAAGCCAGAAACCATCAATTATAGAACGTTAAAGCCAGAAAAAGATGGTTTGTTCTGTGAAAGAATTTTCGGGCCAACCAAAGACTGGGAATGTCATTGTGGAAAATATAAACGAGTTCGATATAAAGGAATCGTCTGTGACCGATGTGGAGTTGAAGTAACCAAAGCAAAAGTTAGACGTGAACGTATGGGACATATTGAACTCGCAGCACCAGTAGCTCATATTTGGTATTTTAAAGGAATTCCTAGTCGTATTGCTTTAATGTTAGATGTTTCACCAAGAAACCTAGAAAAAGTAATCTACTTTGCTTCTTACATTGTAGTAGACAAAGGAACATCAGACTTAGAAAAATGCCAAGTATTAAATGAAAAAGAATATCATGAAGCAGTAGAAAAATATGGAAAAGGATCATTTAAAGCACAAATGGGAGCAGAAGCTCTACGTACTTTATTAGAAGAAATTGACTTAGATAAATTAGCAGCATCGATTCGTAAAGACATTGAAACGGCTAGTGAACAACGTAAAACCAAATTAGTAAAACGTTTAGATACTGTAGAATCTTTCCGTATTTCAGGAAATCGTCCTGAATGGATGGTGATGGGAGTAGTACCAGTTATTCCACCAGAGTTAAGACCAATGGTACAATTAGATGGTGGACGTTTTGCTACCTCTGACTTAAACGATTTATATCGTCGTGTCATCAACAGAAACAACCGTTTAAAACGTTTATTAGAATTAGGAGCACCAGAAATCATTGTGCGTAACGAAAAAAGAATGTTACAAGAATCAGTAGATGCCCTAATTGATAACGGAAGACGTGGAAGACCAGTAACGGGAGCTGGAAACAGACCATTAAAATCGTTATCCGATATGTTAAAAGGAAAACAAGGACGTTTCCGCCAAAACTTACTAGGAAAACGTGTTGACTATTCAGGACGTTCCGTTATCGTAGTAGGACCAGAATTAAACATTTATCAATGTGGACTACCAAAAGAAATGGCAGTAGAATTATTCAAACCATTTGTCATGAAAGAATTGGTAGCACGTGGAATTGCCCAAAACATAAAAAATGCCAAACGTATGGTAGAACGTTTAAAACCAGAAGTATGGGAAATCCTAGAAGACGTTATCAAAGATCACCCAGTTATGCTTAACCGTGCACCAACACTACATAGACTGGGAATTCAAGCCTTTGAACCAGTATTAGTAGAAGGTAGAGCCATTAAATTACACCCATTAGTATGTGAAGCCTTCAACGCTGACTTCGATGGTGACCAAATGGCAATTCACTTACCACTATCACCAGAAGCCCAAGCAGAATCAAGATACTTAATGTTATCCACCAACAACTTACTAAAACCACAAGATGGTAAACCAGTTGCTGTACCAAGACTTGACATGATCTTAGGAAGTTATTACCTAACCATGACCTTAGATAACGTAAAAGGAGAAGGAAAATACTTCAAAGACCCAGAAGAAGCCATTATGGCATTCCAAAATGATGATGTAGATATCCATGCCAAAATCTTTGTCCGTATCACCAAAGAAATAGACGGAGAAAGAAAATCCCAAAAAATAGAAACCAGTGTAGGAAGAATTATCTTCAACCAAGGAATTCCACAAGACTTAGGATTTGTTAACCGCACAGAAGATCCATTCCAATACGAAATTAATTTCCCAGTAGTCAAAAAATCGATGGGAAAAATCATTGAACAAGTTATTCGTTTACACGGATTAACCGAATCAGCAGAAGTGATCGATTACATCAAAGCATTAGGATTTAAATATTCAACATTAGCAGGAATTACTTTCTCTATGGGAGACGTACAAGTGCCAGAAGCAAAAAAAGATTTCTTAGCCGAAGCAGATAGCAAAATTGAAACCATTCGTAAACAATATGCTAGAGGATTAATCACTAACGATGAACGTTACAATGCCGTAATCAAAGTATGGGAAGAGACCACTGGTAAAGTAAGTCATGCCATGGAAGAAAACTTCGATGAATTAAACCCAATCTATATGATGGTTAAATCAGGAGCCCGTGGTAACATGAACCAATTACGCCAAATTGCTGGTATGAGAGGATTGATGGCAAGCACCACAGGTAAAGCCGTTGAAATTCCAATCAAATCATCTTTTGCCGAAGGATTAGATGCCTTAGAATACTTTATTTCTGCCCATGGAGCCAGAAAGGGACTTTCTGATACAGCATTAAGAACCGCTGACTCTGGATACTTAACCAGAAGATTAGTTGACGTATCTCAAGACATCATTGTTCGTGAAAACGATTGTGGAACACAAGAAGGAATTATGGTATATGACATCAAAGACGGAAACCAAATCATCGAAAAAATGCAGGAAAGATTAGTGGGAAGATTTCCAGTAAATGACGTAGTAAATCCTACCACAAACGAACTAATCGTTGATCATGAAACCATGATCACAGAAGGAATAGCTGAGCAAATTGTAGAAGCAGGAATTGAAAAACTACAAGTACGTTCTGTTCTTGGTTGCCATTCAAAACATGGTGTATGCCAAAAATGTTATGGAATGGGCTTAGCAAGACGTGAATTAGTATCGATTGGTGAAGCAATTGGTATCATTGCAGCACAATCCATTGGTGAACCGGGTACACAGTTAACCATGAGAACCATTCACTCAGGTGGTGTAGCAGGTGTTGCCGATATTACCCAAGGTCTTCCAAGGGTTGAGGAATTATTTGAAGCCAGAAAACCAAAGGGATTAGCTATCATTTCTGAAATTGATGGTAAAGTAAAAATTAAAGAATCCAAAAAGAAGAAAGAAGTAGTGGTTACTGGTAAAGATGATGCCAAAACCTATACTATTCCATTTGGTTCAAAAATGAAAGTAAAAGATGGCGATATGGTAGAATTAGGAGATCCATTAATCGAAGGATCCATCAATCCAGGAGACATCTTAGCGTTAAAAGGACCAGAAGGAGTATATGAATACTTAATTTCAGAAGTACAAAAAGTATACCGTAACCAAGGTGTTGATATCAACGATAAGCACATCGAGGTAATTGGTAGACAAATGCTGAAAAAAGTAAGAGTAGAAGACAATGGAGACACGGATATGTTCCCAGGATCATTAATTGATATGTACGAATTTGCTGATAAAAATAAAGTAGCCGAAGAAAATGGAAAACGTCCAGCAACAGGAAAACGTGTTTTATTAGGAATTACTAAAGCATCATTAGCAACAGAAAGTTTCTTATCTGCTGCATCGTTCCAAGAAACAACAAGAGTGTTAACAGAGGCTGCTGTTAAAGGAAAAACAGATGACTTAATAGGACTAAAAGAAAACGTTATTATTGGTAAATTAATTCCAGCAGGAACGGGAATGAAGAAGTATCAAGATATTCGTATTAATACAGAAGAAGAAGGGGAAGAAGAATAAATTTAAATAACCCAAAAAGCGTATAGAAAACATTCTATACGCTTTTTTGCTATGATAAAAAGTCTGCTAACCCTTATATCCCTATAGAAATAACTGATTTTGCTGAAAAAAGTCGAATCAAAAAATAAACATGAAATAGTTTACTAGTTTATCAGATTTTTTACTTAACTAGTATCAATAGATAAAAGTTTAGCACAAGATATTTCAAAAAAATGGCGGAACTATTATCTAAATTTAATATGATTAATTAAGGGATAAGGAAATATTTTCCGTAAAGCAAATTGATTCATGTACCTTTATGATAGGATTTTAAGGCTTGTTTTTTCCCTTTTTATTTTTTACAATAAAAAAAAGAAAAAGTAAAAAAGGAGGAAACTCAATGTGGATTAAGCAGAAGCAACACATAAAAAAGTTATTTCAACAAAATTGCACAAAAAACGAATCAGGTTCAATAACTTTATTCGTTTTAATTGGCTTGCTTTTTTTTACCATTGTTTCGATAAATGTGTACACCAACAATAGCAATAAAATTCAATCACAGCAAAGAGAATTAAGTAAAACCCGGTCAGGAATATCAAATTTCAGACGAAGAGATGAATGAAAAGTATGAAGATATAATTACTGACGAAACTACCGAAATGCAAATTATTTTAAGTAAAATTTCTGATGGAAGTCGCTATGTAGAAGGAACATGGGTAAATGAATCACTACAGTTAAAAGTGATTTATCCAACCCAATTAGCAGAGCAAGATCGTTATGTAACAATTAATGGGGTAAAAGAAGCATACCAAGAAAATAGATTGATCGAAACCAGTAGTGAAGTTATCGCAACTGCTTTAGGAAGAAAAGTAACCATTACGGCAAAGATTGATAAAACAGCACCAACCATAAATTTTCCACAAAATGGAGGAATTTATGGAATCCATTCGGGAGAAACGGTCACCATAATTACTTCAGCAAAAATTGAAGACTATGGCCCAGAAAAAGGAATTAGTGGTGCCAAAGAAGGAATGGAATACGTATGGACCACAGATGGACGAGAACCAACGGAAGGATGGCAAGCCATTCCTAGTGAAAAACCAATAACCAAATCAGTATCAGAGGTAGGAGTACACTATTTATGGGTCAGAGGGTGGGACGAAGCAGGAAACGAAACAAAAGTGATGAGCAACCTGTACGTATCAAGTTAAAGTAAAAGTATGGAACGGAAGTGGAACAAGTGCAGACCTTTATCAAATTACGAATGTAAGAGACATTAAAAAACTAGCCACAAAAGTAGATAAGACAACAGGCTGGAAACAAATTAATGGTTATTGGTATTACTTAATGTATTTTAATCATAGTTAATCAAATTAGTGATCCGTAAGGGTTTACGTCGTTTTTTTGCGTTTTTTGGATAAAAAAATAAAAATAAAGGAAATAAATTACGATAATATAGAATAGAATTTCCTACAGTGTCAATAGGAAGAGGATACGGCAGAAATTTGTTACAAAATGATGACACAAATGTTATGAAAATAACAAATTAGTAGCTAATTGGGCTCAAGATAACTTCCGTAGAGCCGTAGAAACTATGTATCTTTTCACGGACTTTTGTGGGATTGATTTTTCTCTTTTTCCTCTTTACAATAAAGAATAAGAGTGAAAGAAATTAAAGGAGAGAAATCGTATGTGGACTCATAGCAAAAGAGAAAAAACAGAAAAACAAAATAAGCACACGAGAAGAAACGATAAAGGTTCAATTACCTTGTTCGTTTTGATTGGTATGCTTTTTTTTACTGTGGTATCAGTGAATGTGTATACTAGCAATAGCAACAAAATTCAATCCCAACAAAAGGAACTTAGCAAAACTCAGCAAGAATACCAAGTAACCGATGAAGAAATTGACGAAAAGTATGACGATGTCGTAAACGAAGAAACATCAGAAATGCAAATTGTTCTTAGCAAAGTTTCTGATGGAAGTCGTTATGTTGAAGGAACTTGGTCAAATGAATCATTAAGTTTAAAAGTCATCTATCCTAATGGCCTAGCTGATCAAGACCGCTTTGTGTATATCAATGACGTAAGAGAAGCCTACCAAGAGGGAAAAATCATTGACCAAAGTAGTCAAATTCGTGCTAATGCCCTAGGAAGAAAAGCCACAATGACGGCCAAAATTGATAAAACAGTTCCTGTGATTACCATAGCTCAAAATGGAGGAATCTATGGCATTCATGCAGGAGAAACGGTGAAATTAGTTACTTCTGCTAAGATTGAAGATTTAGGCCCAGATAAAGGCGTTAGTGGCGCAAAAGAAGGATTAGAATACGTTTGGACCACCACAGCAGAAACACCAACAGAGGGCTGGGTAGGAATTACTAACCAAAAAGAGATCATAAAAGAAGTAACAGATCCAGGAGTATACTATTTATGGGTAAAGGGCAGTGATGAAGCGGGAAACCAAACACAAGTAGTAAGCAAACCATTCATCATCAAACAAGAAGCAAGCTTAATCACCATTACCCCATCTACGACTGAATTTACCAACCAAGATATAACTGCTAAAATCATTTATGAAGATGGATTACAAAATAAAAAAGCAGGAGTAGCTAAAACTCTTCAAGCGGCTAAAGACAATAAACAAGACAAAACCAATTATACAGAAACCGTTACCATAACCGAAAATGGATTTGTCTATGCAGAGGCAACCGATACAGCTAAGAAATTAATTACGAAAGATTTAGAAATTAACAACATTGATAAAATTCCACCAACCGTTACCATTAACCCAAATGGTGGAGCAAACTATGTTTATCCAACAGTAGGAAAAGCAAAAATTCAGGCTACTTTACAAGCACAAGATCAAGGAGTAAGTGGACTAAACACTTTACAATATGCATGGAGTGTTTCAAATAGCACAGAACCAACTACTTGGACTAATTTTACCAACGGACAAACCGTTACCAAAACAGACTGCGAAGTAGGAAATTACTATTTGTGGACAAAAGTAACCGATAAAGCAGGAAATAGAGCTACCACCACAAAAGTAAGCAATGCCTTTACCGTAATTCATAGTGAAATTACTTTAATTGCTCAGCCTACCACTTGGACAAATGGAGACGTTACCGTAAGAGTAACCTATGGGAACAAATTAACCGAAAACCAAAAAGCAGGTTTTGAAACAAACTTAGTGGCTAAAGCAACCACAGTTACCGTAACCCAAAATGGGACAGTCTATGCCGAAGCAACTGATATGGTAGGCAATAAAGTAACAGCTAATCTAAAAATTACCAATATTGATAAAGTAGCTCCTGTCTTATCAGACATTACCAATTCTACCAACGGAAATTGGACAAATGATAAAGTAACGTTAAGTTGGAAAATTACTGAGGGTGAATCAGGAATTCAAAAAGTAGAATATAGTGGTGATGGAAAAACATGGACAGGAACATTACCTGAATCAGAATGGTACGGATTAACCCGTAACAACGAAAGAAACGATACTCTATATATCCGCGTAACCGACAAAGCAGGAAATGTATCCAATGTAAAAAGTACGAACTTAAAAATTGATAAAACAGCTCCAACAAAACCTACCATTACGAATTCAAGTAATGGAAACTGGTCAAAAGAAGATGTTGTTGTTACCTTAAGTGCAACAGACGATTTATCAGGAATCAAACAATTTGAATGGTACAATGGCTCTTCATGGACAACGACTTCACTAACTACAACAGGAAACAAGGGAACCATTACCTTTAACGTAGATCGAAATACCAGCATTCGTTTCCGTGTAACTGATCAAGCAGGAAATGTTTCAGACGAAGCAACAACTACCATAAAAATTGACAAAACAGCGCCAACCATTGGATCAACTGAAATTAAAAATTTAACCACAACAGGATATGATGTTTATGTCTATGGAGTAACTGATTCAGGTTCGGGAATTAACCGTGTTCAATTCCCAACTTGGACAGACGCGGGTGGCCAAGATGATATTCAAGCTAACTGGTCAACCAATAGTGTAGCCACAGGAACGAGACAAGCAGATGGAACTACTTGGGTATACCATGTTAATGTAACTGATCATAAAAATGAATATGGTAAATACATTACTCACGTTTATGTCTATGATAATGTAGGAAATCAAAAAACAGCGTCGATTAACGACATTCAAGTACCAGGAGTAACCGTTACCTATGATTATCAAGGGGCAAAAAATTATGCCGAAGTTATGGATAGTGGAAAAACCATTTCTGGATTTACCGGAATCATCAATTATTGCCCAAGCTTATATCCATTATCCACAAATGGTCTACAAACAGGGGATAACATTACTCTATCTTTTGATATAGAATATACTAATTTAACAGCAGATACTACTAAGGATTATTATCTATATCCACAAGGAGCAGGAAATGTAACTTCTTGGGCACCAGGAATTGGATTTTCTCACGTAAAACTTACTGGATCAGGAACCCATCATTATGAATCAACAATTACCTTATCAGAAGCGCAATTACAAAATGCAACCTTCAATTTAACTTTACGAACTGATTATTACACAGGAGGAAGCATCAAAATAACTAACTTTAAGGTAAAAAGAACCACCAAAAAAACAGAAACAAAAGGGTATGGATCACCATTAGGAACATTACCATCTGTAGCAGAAGAAGGATATACTTTTAATGGTTGGTATACCGCACCTACTGGGGGAACTAAAATTACCACGACAACCACTACACCAGCAGCTAATGTTACTTATTATGCTAGGTGGACCATTAATCAGTATACCTTAACCGTAAATCCAGGAGGAAGTACCTATAAACAAAATTACCAAACCACAAAATCGATTTCAGCACCAGCAAGTTCCTATACGGTATCATTTAATTCCAATGGAGGATCATCAGTAGCTAGTCAATCATCAACTCGTGCCTTCTTAAATTGGACATTAAGTGGATCAGGAAAACTAACTAGTGCTACTGCCAACCCAGTAACCTACCTATATGGAGCAGGAAATGGCAGTATAACCGCAAATTACAATGCTAATGGAAACCAAATTACCTTACCAACCCCAACGAAAACAGGATATACTTTTAGCGGTTGGTACAAAGAATCAGGCTTAACTACTTTAGCAGGAGCAGGTGGAGCGAAATATACACCAACTTCAAGCCATACATTATATGCGAAATGGACGATTAATCAGTATACCTTAACCGTAAATCCAGGAGGAAGTACCTATAAACAAAATTATCAAACCACAAAATCCATTTCAGCGCCAGCAAGTTCTTATACCGTATCTTTTAACACCAATGGGGGAGTGGCAGTATCAGATATGTCTTCTTCTCGAAACTTCACCAGCTGGAGTTTAAGCGGATCAGGAACAGTAAGTAGTACAACAGCAAATCCAACAACCTATACCTATGGAGCAGGAAATGGAACCTTAACTGCCAATTATGATAATACAGGTAACCAAATTACCTTACCAACCCCAACTAGAGTAGGTTATACCTTTAGCGGTTGGTACAAAGAAGCAGCCTTAACTAATTTAGCAGGAGCAGCAGGAGCTAAATATGCACCAACTTCAAGTCAAACGTTATACGCTAAGTGGACCATTAATGGGTACACCTTAACCGTAAATCCGGGAGGAGCAACTTATACCCAAAATTATGCTTCTACCAAATCGATAACCGCACCAGCAAGTTCGTATACGATTACGTTTAGTAGTAATGGAGGAAGTGCAGTAAATACGATGACACCTAGTAGAAACTTCACTAGCTGGAGTTTAAGCGGATCAGGAACAGTAAGTAGCACAACAACAAATCCAACAACCTATACCTATGGGGCAGGAAATGGAACCTTAACAGCAAACTATAATAGTACAGCAAATGCCATTACCTTACCAAGCCCAACGAGAACGGGATACACCTTTAGTGGCTGGTATAAAGAAGCTGCGTTAACTACCTTAGCAGGAGCAGGAGGAGCAAGTTATTCAGCAACTTCAAACCAAACCCTATACGCTAAGTGGACCATTAATGAGTATACGTTAACCGTAAATCCGGGAGGATCAACGTACAAGCAAAACTATGCCTCTACTAAATCAGTAACAGCACCAACTACTTCGTATACCATTACGTTTAATAGCAATGGAGGAAGTGCAGTAAATGCCATGACACCTACTAGAAACTTCACCGGCTGGAGCTTAAGCGGATCAGGAACAGTAAGTAGTACAACAGCAAATCCAACAACCTATACCTATGGGGCAGGAAATGGAACTTTAACAGCAAACTATAACAATACAGCAAACGCCATTACCTTACCAAGCCCAACGAAAACGGGATATACTTTTAGCGGTTGGTATAAAGAAGCAGGATTAACCACATTAGCAGGAGCAGGTGGAGCAAGCTATTTAGCAACCACTAACCAAACTTTATATGCGAAATGGACGATTAATGGGTATACCTTAACCGTAAATCCGGGAGGAAGCAAATATACCCAAAATTACAATACAACCAAATCCATAACAGCACCAGCAAGTAGTTATACCGTTTCCTTCAATAGTAATGGAGGAAGTGCAGCTACCAATATGACATCAAGTAGAAACTTTAGTAGTTGGACATTAAGTGGATCAGGAAAAGTAAGTAGTACAGGAACGAATCCAACTACCTATACGTATGGAGCAGGCAATGATACATTAACCGCAAATTATAGTGGAACAGGGAATGCAATTACTTTGCCAAGTACAACTAAAGCAGGATATACTTTTGGTGGTTGGTATAAAGAATCAGCGCTAACTAACTTAGCAGGAAATGCTGGAGCAAGTTATACACCAACTTCTACGCAAACATTATACGCAAAATGGACAGCTAATTCGTATACCGTAAGCTTTAACAGTAATGGTGGATCCACCATTGCTAGCAAATCAGTTACTTATGATTCTACTTATGGCACATTAACTAGTCCAACCAAAACAGGATATACCTTTAGTGGCTGGTATAAAGAATCAGCTCTTACCAATAAAGTAACGAGTGATACGAAAGTAACTACCGCAGGAAACCATACCTTATATGCTAAATGGACAGTTAACCAATACAATTTAACCGTTAATCCAAATGGAGGTAGTTGGAATGGAGAAACCGCAAACAGTACAGTAACCCAAAACTATCTATCTACCAAAAACTTAGGAACAGCTACTGCACCAGCAGGTTACAAAGTAACCTTTAACGGTAACGGAGGAACAGCAAGTTCAGCATCATTAACCTCAACTCGATCCTTTAGTAGTTGGACTAAATCAGGATTAGGAAGCTATGTAGCAAAAGTAGGAAATCCAACAACTAGTGGAATGACCATGACAAGAAAATCAGATGGTGAGGGAGAATACTTAAATTATCAATATAGTGCATCAGCACCTACGGCAAACACTTGGTATTATTCAAGATTTCCAACCTATACTTATACTTCAGGAGATACGTATGAAATTCGTTTCAAAGTAAGAGTTAATACTGTATCTGGTGGTGCTAGCATTATCTTTAGACATTCAGCACTAGCCAATGATTATGGAACAGCAGGATTACAAACCAAAGGATTTACAAGTACAACGAGTGATTGGGTAGATGTTACCTTAACGAGAACGATTTCAGGAACAACTACTACACTAAATAATACAACGGTAAATATTGCTCCAGTATTCGAATTTTATACCGATAATTTAGTATCCAAAACAGCTTCTATGAACTTCGATATCAGAGATATTGCTATTGTTAATACCAGTAAACAAACTGTTTTACAAAGTACAAACAATACTTATCTTTATGGAGCAGGAGCAGGAACAGTAACCGCAAATTACACCAACAATAGTATTACTTTACCTACTGCCACAAGATCAGGATATACCTTAGAAGGATGGTATGATGCAGCAACAGGAGGAAACAAAATAGGAAATGCAGGAGCAACCTATATCCCAACCGTAGCCAAAACGCTTTATGCTCATTGGACAGCAAATGAGTATAGTGTACGTGCAGAACCAGAAGGAAAAACGTATACAGGAGCGTATATGAGTACAATTCCAATTACTGCACCAAGTCAAAGTTATCAAGTTTCCTTTAATTCAAATGGAGGAAGCATAGTCGTTAGTAAAACAGCTAATCGTGCATTCAAAAATTGGACATTATCTGGAGCAGGAACCGTAGGATCAACCTCAACTAATCCAGTCATGTACACCTTTGGCGTTGGAAATGGAACTTTGACAGCAAACTATGAAACAGCAGGAGAAGCCATTACCTTACCAACACCAACCAAAACAGGATATACCTTTAATGGATGGTATAAAGACTCTGGCTTAACCACGTTAGCTGGAGCAGGTGGAGCAAGTTATTCACCAACTTCTACTCATACCTTATACGCAAGATGGACGATTAATCGTTATACGGTAAGAACTGAGCCAGATGGAAGTTTCTACTCGGGGGATTATGGAACAACTACTCCTATTCCAGCAGCTACCAGCGAATATACCATTTCCTTCAATTCCAATGGAGGAAGTACGGTAGCCAGCATGAAAGCTAACAGGCAATTTAGATTTTGGACATTATCTGGAGCAGGAAGTATGGGATCACCATCAACTAACCCTGTGATGTACACCTTTGGTGCAGGAAATGGAACATTGACTGCTACCTATGAAGCACAAGCAGATGCGATTGTTCTACCAATTCCAACTAAATCAGGATATTCATTTGATGGATGGTATACTGACTCTAGCTTAAGTACAATCGCAGGGCAAGGAGGAAGCAACTATTTTGCTACAGCCGACAGAACCTTATATGCGAAATGGACAACAGGACAATATACCTTAACCGTAAATCCAGGAGGAATTACGTATAAACAAGACTACAACACCACAAAATCAGTATCAGCACCAGCAAGTTCGTATACCGTTTCCTTTAACTCCAATGGAGGATCCTCTGTATCGAGTATGACATCGACCCGTAACTTTAGTAGTTGGTCGTTAAGTGGATCAGGAAAAATCAGCAGTACGACGACTAACCCTACTACCTATATGTATGGAGCAGGTAATGGAACATTAACAGCAAACTATAGTAATGCCGGAAATCAGATTACCTTACCAACACCAACAAAAACAGGATATACCTTTAATGGTTGGTATAAAGAAACAACATTAACCACATTAGCTGGAATAGGAGGAGCAAAATACACTCCATCGGCAAGTCAAACCTTGTATGCTAAGTGGACCATTAATGAATATACCTTAACCGTAAGTCCAGGAGGAACAACGTACAAACAAAACTACAATACGACAAAATCAGTAACAGCACCAGCAAGTACCTACACCATATCCTTTAATTCCAATGGAGGAAGTGCAGCATCCAATATGACATCAACACGTACTTTCAGTAGTTGGACATTAAGTGGATCAGGAAAAGTAAGTAGTACAACGACAAATCCAACAACCTATACCTATGGAGCAGGAAATGGAACATTAACTGCTAATTATAGTGCAGCAGGAAGTCAAATCATATTACCATCACCAACCAAAGCAGGATACACCTTTAACGGATGGTACACAGATACAGCATTAACCACATTAGCCGGAGCAGGAGGAGCAAAATATGCACCAACTTCCAGCCATACCTTATACGCAAAATGGACCATCAATGGGTATACCTTAACGGTAAATCCTGGAGGAGCAACGTATTCACAAAACTACAATACAACCAAATCAGTAACAGCACCAGCAAGTTCTTATACGATAGCCTTTAATGCCAATGGAGGAAATGCTGTTTCTAGCATGACATCAGCACGTACCTTCAGTAGTTGGACATTAAGTGGAGCAGGAACAATTAGTAGTACTACGGCTAATCCAACAACCTATACGTATGCAGCAGGAAATGCAACACTAACGGCTAATTATAGTGGATCAGGAAATGCCATTACTTTACCAACACCAACTAAAGCAGGATATGCGTTTAATGGTTGGTACAAAGAATCATCATTTACCACATTAGCTGGAGTAGGAGGGGCAAGTTATACACCAACTTCAAGTCATACTTTATATGCTAAATGGACAATCAGCTCTTATACCTTAACCGTAAATCCAGGAGGAAGTAAATACACACAAAACTACAATACAACTAAATCAATAACAGCACCAGCAAGTTCTTATACCGTTTCCTTTGAAGCAAATGGGGGAACTGCTACATCAAGTATCAACTCTAGCAGAAACTTTAGCAGTTGGACAAAGAGCGGATCAGGAAGTATTAGTAGTACAACCACCAATCCAACTACTTACACCTTTGGAGCAGGAGATGGAAGTTTAACGGCAAATTATAACTCATCAGGAAATGCCATCACCTTACCAACTCCAACGAAAACAGGATATACTCTTGCGGGTTGGTATAAAGAAGCTAGCCTAACCACATTAGCAGGAAAAGGAGGAGCAAGTTATACGCCAACTTCTTCACAAACGTTATATGCAAAATGGACGATTAATCAATATACACTAACGGTAAATCCAGGAGGAGCAAAATATAAGCAAGATTATGGATCAAGTATAACCATTAGTGCCCCAGAAAGTCATTATACGATTAACTTCGACTCAAATGGAGGGACAGAAACGGAAAGTATACAATCGTTAAAGACTTTTGATGGATGGATGTTAACTGCTGGAATATCAGGCGGTACCACCAATTTGAGAAATGACCCAATTACATTTACCTTTGGAGCGGGAGATGCTACTTTAGAAGCTTGTTACCTTTATGATGGAAGCCCTGTTACTTTACCACTACCAAAAAAAGAAGGGTATACATTAGAAGGTTGGTATACAGAAAAAACGGGAGGCACTTTAGTAGGAAAATCAGGAAATATGTATGTTCCTAGATCAGACATAACTTTATATGCTCATTGGGTAGATGCTGCCCCAGTAATTAATCAAGTACAAAGACAAGACAGTAATGTTGTACAAGATGGTTTAATGGTTCAATTAGAAGGAAATAAGCCAAATGCGCAAAAAGAATTAATCACTAATGTATGGGAAGACTATAGTGACAACAATCGTGACGGAACAATTGAAGGGTCAACAGGAATGTTTACTACAGAGGCTCTTCCATTGAATGGTACAACTCAGTTTGTCAATTTAGGAATTTTAAATTCACCACAACAAACGATAGAAATAACTTTCCATGCTACTGCAGCTACTATCTCTAATACTAGTGTTCATAACATAATAGGAAACTGGGAAACTGGAGGAGGAGGTATATATTTATCTGCTGGTACCATTAGAGGACAATACTATATTAATAATGCTTATGTAACGATAGACTCAGGTATCAAGCCAACAGCAAATACGAAATATACTGTTTCTCTAAGTTACGACGGATTCACCTTAAAATTATTTGTCAATGGAACACTTGCGGTTTCAAAAGCAGTAACAGGAACTATACTTCCACCACAATCCAATACGATTATGGCAATAGGTGGTAATGCGGTTGGTGATAAAATAAATGGTGGTTGGTTTGCAGGAAATGTTTATCAAGCTAGAATTTATAACCGTGGACTAACCGATGATGAAATTCTTGCCAACTATGGAGTAAAAAAAGTGCAAGGACTATTAACGGGAAAAGCAATTGATACAGGTACTGGAATTAATGCTTATCAATTTAGTACAGATGCTCAATTAACTGCTTCATCGAGTGGTTGGACAACAATTACCAGCACGAAATCAGAAATAACACAAACGCAAATTATTGATAGCATAGACGATCCATATTACTTCTACGTAAAAGATGCAAGTGGAAATGTAACCAGATCAGAAGCAATTACCCCAACAAAATCAGTTGTGACTACAGAAAACATGATTGCTACAGATGGATTACAACTTAGTGTAAATGCAGTAAGAAATACCACGGAAGGACATAATAGTGAAAGTACAACATGGAAAAATTTAAGTGGAAATAGAAATGATGCTACGCTAGCTAATGGAGCAATTTGGCGAAAAAATAGTGTATCCCTTGGGGGAGAAGGAGCATTTGTTGACTTCGGTATTTTCACCAATCAGTATCAAACCATGGAAGTTACCTTTTCGTATAATTCTTTGTATGAAGCAAGTAATCATATTATGAGTAGTGTAGAATCAGGAGGAGGAGCCATTACGATTAACAATCAGGGATATATTGCTGGAATGTATCATATTGATGGAGAGTATCGAAAACTTACGTCAACTGTTGCGGCAAAACCTGGAGTTCAATATACAGTTGCATTAACTTATGATGGATCTATTATTAATCTATATGTTAATGGTAAATTATCAGCATCTAAAAGTATAGTGGGAACAATTACGGAATCAGCTCATGATACAACCATGATTTTAGGTGGAAATCCAACTTCTGATACAGGTCCTAATATGGAATATTTCAATGGAGATGTATATACAGCAAGGGTTTATGATCGAGCAATTACAGCAGACGAAGTGGCTGACAATTATATTGCAGACCAAATCAATATTAATGGTTCAGTAAAACAATCAGCTATATCCTATACCATTACTTTTGAACGACCAGTAACAGGAATTACCTTAGATGACTTTGAAGTAAAAAATGCAACCAAACAAAAACTTAATGTAATCAGTAATTCAAGCTATGAACTAGTAGTAGATGCACCATTAACACAGGGAAATCAAGTAAGAATAACTGTTCCTGAAGGAATATGCCAAGACACAGGAAAACGTCTAAATGCTAAAGTAACTCAGAATTCAACTGTCAACCTTTCTAGTTCATTAACCTATACTGTTACTTATAATGCTAATGGAGGAACAGGAGCACCAAAAGCGCAAACCAAAATTGATGGTATCCCCTTAAAACTATCAACAACAGTACCTACGAGAACAGGCTATACCTTTAAAGGATGGAGTACAACATCTACTGGCTCAGCTACTTATTTAGCAGGAGGGACGTATTCAGCCGATAAATCAGTTACTCTATATGCCGTATGGCAGGATAGTAAATCCATCTCAAATGTAACTTTAGTCAGTGGACCAACTAAAACAAAATATATGGAAGACGAAGCATTAAACAAAAAAGGAATCAAATTAAAAGTAACGTATACATCAGGAACAAGTGAAACAATTAATGGAGAATCGTATGTAACTTCTTATACAACAGATACTAATATTGCTAGTGGAACAAGACATACTCTTACCATTAAATATGGAGGAAAAACATTTACAACAAAGACCTATAAAGCAGGATGGTATGGAGTAGAATTTGGTACGTATTACTATTACACAGGTAATGGAGTAAAAGCAGTAGGAGATCAATACTTACCAATCCTAAATCGTAGCCAATATAAGACCTATTTCCACTTCCAAAGTGATGGAAAAATGTTTACCGGTTGGAGACAAGATACGGCAGGATATAGATATTACGTCAAATTAGCTCCAGAGACTTCTAACTCAGCTGACGCAATTGATCCAACAGATTGGTACGAAAATTATAAGAATAAAGGTTGGGAAAGAGGATCGTTAATAACCGATAAATGGGCAAATATTTATGATGCAGGAAGAGGAAGATGTTACTGGTACCGCTTAGGTGCAAATGGATGGATGCAAACCGGATGGATTCAGTTAGGAGGAAATTGGTATTGGTTAAGACAAGCAGCCAACCAATTTGGAAACGGGCCATATGGAAGTATGATAACCGATACATCTGCCTATATTGATGGAAAAACCTATTACTTCAATAGTAGTGGTGTTTGTACAAATCCATAAGGAGAAAAAAATTCATAATCCATACGGAAATTTCAATAATCTGATTCATTGATAGTCAATACACATAGAATAAATACTATAAAGTAGGCAATTCGGAGGAAAGATAAAATCTATTTCTTTCCTCCAATTTCCTCTAAATCTTATTATTTGTTCTTTCAAACATTACTCAAATAAAATAAGACGTTACTATTCACCGTTTGCTAAAAATCGGTGACCGTGTAAAAAGGGAAGTTTGACCAATGGTATTAACATTAATTTAACCTTCCATAGCGGGGTCTTTTTAAAACCCTTCGGTCCCTTACAAAGAAGCCAGTTATCGGGTTTTAAGCCTAATGCGGGTCTTAGGGAACTGTCAGGTATAAATTAATGTTAATACCATTGGTCAAACTTCCCTTTTTACACTACTCTACAATTTATCAGGCTCAGAATGGTAAAAACAAGATTCAATCAAAATAGGAGAAAATCAAAACGGAGCAATCAAAACGGAGCAATCAAAACGGAGCAATCAAAACGGAGCAATCAAAACGGAGCAATCAAAACGGAAAGCAATCAAAACGGAAAGCAATCAAAACGGAAAGCAATCAAAACGGAAAGCAATCAAAACGGAAAGCAATCAAAATGAAAAGCAATTAAAATGAAAAGCAATCAAAACGGAAAGCAATCAAAATGAAAAGCAATTAAAATGAAAAGCAATCAAAACGGAAAGCAATTAAAATGAAAAGCAATCAAAACGGAAAGCAATCAAAATGAAAAGCAATTAAAATGAAAAGCAATCAAAACGGAAAGCAGTCAAAACAGAAAGCCATTAAAACACAAAGCAATTCAAATAGGGGTAATCAAAACAAGAACAAAGAAAATAAAAGAAAAAATGTCCTAGTTAGAAATGATGGTTTATAGGTAATCCAATAAAAACCTAAATACTAAGGCAAGGGGGATATGTTGGCTTTTGAAGCTAACATAGGATAGAAAAATGAAGAACAAAAAGAAAATAATCATAGCGATAATTATGACAATCATAATTATTACCACAATCGGTGGAATAAGCTTTTGGTTATTCATTGCTCAGCCAAATCAGCAAGCCGAAAAAGAAAAACAGCAAAACGAAAATTTCGAAGAGCCACCACCAATTATTCCCAACGACTATCTAGAACAAGACGAAAAATTTCTAGAAAATAAGAACACAGAAAAATTGAAAGAGCACAAAACTTACGAATCATATGAATTTTTTTCTGGTAAAGTAACCAAAGGAAAAGAAGAAAATCGTTTTCTTATTGAAGTAAAAAATACGATTCAAGATGTCATACCCGAAAAATTGCTACAATTCATTCTTATCGATCAAGCAGGAAACACAGTTGACGAATTAGAAATTGTTATTCCTAGTATGCAGCCAGAAGAAATGTTATCGTTATCTCTTTCTTCAACAAAAGAGTTAAAACAAGTGACTGACTATCAAATAAAAACGATAGAAGGCACTGTTGAAAATTATGTTAGTGAGTAATTCCCTTATTGGGGACGGGGTAAAATTTGGTAAAATTACCCTATTTAGGGACAGGCTCAATAGCGAGAAAATGGTCTAGTTAGAGATAGAAAATAGAAAAAAATTACCTTGCTAGTGAGCAGGGTAATTTTTTTTGTTACGGTTCATTTCTAATGCTTATAAGTAGCGTAAATCTAATCCCTTGAGGCGGTTAGATAAAATAGAAAGCTAAACGGTAACTTTTTTCTGTTATAAAGTAACTGTTATAGAGCATGGCTGTTTTACACAAAAGTATCATTCATGAAGAACGTAAAATTTGTCTTAATGATCAATGGGTGATGGTAACGAAATAGTAGGGTATAGTAAGAAAAACGAAAATAAACTTAGCTTATCTGTGCTTATTTGCCTAATCTTGTACTGATCAGACCTTAAGAAACTTGACAAAACAGGCAATTCCGAGTAAAATAGAAGAGAAGTTGAAGGAGAGTTTGTATGCAAAACAATAATCGAAAGATGTTAGAACATTTTATTTCGCGAACTAAAATTTATTTATTTGTTATCCTTATGCTATTAATTGCCATTTGTATTCAAGACCCAAGATGGATTATTCCTAGTCTTGCCTTGTTTGCAGCTCTATTGGTATATGCAGGGTTAACTGACCGTAAACGAAAGAATGAAATTTCAGAAACCATACAAGATTTAACCATAACCGTTGACTCAGCGGCCAAAACCAGTTTAATTAATTCACCATTTCCCTTAGTCATTTTAGAAACGAATGGCACGATTATTTGGCGAAGTGCAAAATTTGTTTCAGAATTTGCTAGCCAAGACATTAAACAAGAACTAGATGAATTAACCCTTGATTTAAAAACAGAGTTTACTAATCGTAAAGAACCAAACGACAAAAGCATTCATCGACAGTTTATCTTAGGAAAGAAAACTTATCAAATTGTAGGTCGTTTTGTGAATTCCAAAAAAGCCAACCGTGAAAAATCAGAATATACCATGATATTGTATTTTATTGATATTACTGAAAATTTAAAACTTCAAAAAGAATACAATGACTCAAAATCCTGTGTAGGAATTATCATGATTGATAACTACGAAGAAAATATGCAAATGATCGAAAGTGAAGAAAAGCCACAATTAATCGCAGAAATTGATAAATGTATTTATGAATGGACCAACGATTCAAATGGAATTTTACTAAAATCAGATCGTGACCGTTATGTGTATTTATTTGAACAACGTTATTTAGAACAAATCAAGAAAGATCGTTTCAGTGTACTCGATAAAATCAAAGAAATTAATAGTAAATCCAATGTGCCATTTACCTTAAGCATAGCTGTATCTAATGAAGGAAAAACCGACAAAGAAAAATACAAATCAGCTCAAACTGCGATGGACATTGTTTTAGGGCGTGGAGGAGATCAAGCTGTCATCCGTCAAAATGAAATTTACAAATTTTTTGGAGGAAGAGCCCAAGAAGTAGAAAAGCGAACCAAAGTAAAAGCCAGAGTAGTAGCCCATGCGCTAGAAAACTTGATACGCGAATCAGACAAAATCATGATTATGGGGCATACCAATCCTGACATTGACGCCATGGGGTCAGCCATGGGGATTTATCGTTTAGCCAAAGAGTTAGATAAAAACGCGTATATTGTCACCAGTGATCAATCCACTACCTTACAAAACTTCAAAGAATCATTAGCTAAAGAAGTAGAATACGAAGACATTTTAATCAGTAAAGAAGTAGCCGAAGAAAACGTAGACGAAAACACACTATTGGTCATTGTAGACACACATAAAGCAACATACGTAGAAGCACCAGAACTATTAACTAAAACTAAAAAAGTAGTTATCATAGACCATCACCGAAGAAGTGCGGACTACATCGAAAACGCAACACTTACTTTCCAAGAGGTATATGCTTCCTCAGCAGCAGAATTAGTCACCGAACTATTGCAATATGCAGAAACAAAAATCAACTTAAGAACCATAGAAGCAGAAAGTCTATATGCAGGAATCATGATGGACACCAAAAACTTTACGTTCAAAACAGGAGTAAGAACCTTCGAAGCAGCAGCCTATTTACGAAGATGTGGAGTAGACATCATTCGTGTCAAAAAATGGTTCCAAAGTGACTTGCCAAGTTTCAATCGCATTGCGGAAATCGTCAAAAATGCAGAAATTGTTAATGACAGCATAGCCATAGCATTATACAATCGAAAAGCCAAAGACGCTAACCTAATCTGTGCCAAAGCAGCAGACGAATTACTCACCATCAGCAACATAACAGCATCCTTCGTATTAGGCAAATTAGGAGACAAAATCTGCATCAGCGGAAGATCCATAGGAGACATCAACGTACAAATCATCCTCGAAAAATTAGGAGGTGGAGGTCACATCACACTAGCTGGAGCACAAGTTGAAGGAATGACCATAGAAGAAGTAAAACAAGAATTAATCATTCGTATTAATGAATACTTTACCGAAATAGAAAACTAACAGGTAGGGAAATAAAGGGGACGCCCTTTTCTTCCCTATTTAAAATTTCCCTATCTAAATCAAAATATTTGGTGGGGATTTTTACGTTTTTCGACTTAGTGTTTGGAACTAAACAGGTAAACATAGATAGCTACAAACTACAATTGTAGTAATATCACAAATTTAGCTATGGTCATCTTTCACTAAGTTAAAGGTATAAAAGTTTTCAAAATAAAAAATTAATCCAATAATCTTGTTAAATCAAAAATTGTATAATATAATAAAGATATTCAATAATAAATAGATAAAAAGAGCAAAATTTCTAAGAAGTAAAAATTGGCTTGTTTTTATCTAATACAGGATACAAAGGAGGAATTTAGATGAAAAGAAAAGTAGAAACAAATTATGGAATAACCTTAATCGCATTAGTAATTACCATAATTGTTCTTCTTATTTTAGCAGGTGTCACAATAGCTACGCTAACAGGGGAAAATGGAATATTAACTAAAGCGACTAAGTCAAAAGAAGACACTGTAATTGGCAGAGAAAAAGAAGAAATAGTAGTAGCACAGAATGGAGCAAAGACAGATAATTTAGGGCAAATAGTAACAGCAGAGGAATTTAACGATCAATTTACTGCGAATGGAACAAAAGCAACAGCAAGTGGTTCAAATCCAATAAAAGTAACTTTTACTGAAACAAATCATGTATATGAAGTGAACGAACAAGAGGAAATCCAAGGACCAATCGTAAACGTAGCCAGCCAAATAAAAGTAGGAGACTATGTAAATTATGTACCGAATGGATTAGATACACAATATACTACGAATTATGATTTAGTAACTATACCAAATCAAACCATGCATGTACAAACTGATTTAAAATGGAGAGTATTATCCATAGAAGCTGACGGAAAGTTAACCCTGATTAGTGATACCCCAACATCCGAAACATTAGAATTAGGTGGGATAGATGCCTACAATGAAGGGCAAACAATTTGTGATAAAATGAGTGAATACTTGTATTCTTATGGAGATGCGATAAAGGCGAGAAACTTAAAATTATCAGACGTAAAAAAGACATTTACAGAGCAAACGATAAATATAATTGAAAATTCAACCAATAAAGAAGGAATAAAATATGGTGAAACGAAAGAATATTTCAGTAATTTAAATTTTCCTGCTCGATTAATTAATGAAAAATATCCAGTCGTAGATGGGGCACCATCAGATTGGGAAGACGATCATGAAAAAGAAGCTGGAATTGATTATTCTCGTTTTAGAGTAGAACAGGCAGAATCTTCTTTAATTATTCCTCAAACTGCGATACAATTAAAAGAAATTAATGAGAGCCATTTTAAAAATAAAATCTATTACGATATGTTTATTCATAGTCCAGAGGCAAATTGGAATTACTTTTTAGCTAGTAGGTGTATTGATTTAGGAACAAGTTATGCTACCTATGGATTGCAAAGATTTATTATAGGAATGATTACTAGTACAGCTACATATGCTTCTAATCAAACTGACTTAGATAGAGCCTATATTTCGACTGAAGCAGCCTTAAGACCAGTTGTTCAAGTAGAAAATTATTATCAAGTAGATACTAGTACATATGAGAATGGAAGAGATGAAAATGGGGTATGGCAATTAGAATTTGAACTAATTAATCATCCTGCTTAAGAACATAAATCCTTTTGGGGAATAGTCCCGGAAGGATTTTTATTTTTAATTTTCTACTATAGGTTGAAAAATTCCCCAAAATGAGGTAAAATACAAAAATAAGAAAGGCGTGATGAAAAATGAAAGTAATCTTAAAAGCAGATATCAAAGGAGTAGGAAAAAAAGACGAAGTAATTAACGCATCAGACGGTTATGCGAGAAACTTTTTATTTCCTAAAAATTTAGCCATAGAAGCAAACACTGAAAACATGAGCAAATGGAAAGCAAAGCAAGAATCCAATCAATATAAAAAAGATCAGGAAAAAGAACAAGCTAAAAGAACAGCAGAAAAGCTTTCCAAACTTACTGTAATCATTCCCGTAAGAAGTGGGGAAAACGGAAAAATTTTTGGAGGAGTATCCTCCAAAGAAATAGCAGAAACACTACAAAAAGAATACAACATCATGGTTGACAAGAAAAAAATTGACTTAAAAGAAACCATCAAAACCATAGGAGTAAAAACAGTTGAAATTCGTTTATTTGAAGGCGTAATTGGAAAAGTTAAAATTGATGTACGACCAACTGAAAAATAAAAAAGCAAAACTAATCAAATTTTATTTATCAAGAGAAACTCCTACCAACGAAAGAATGAAAGTAAAAATAGTGAAGAGCAAAAAAGGAGAAAACTATGGAACTAGGAAAAGTACCACCACACGACTTAGAAGCCGAACAAGCTGTATTAGGAAGTATGTTAACTGACCGTGATGCAGTAGCCTCTAGTATCGAAGCCTTAAAACCAGACGATTTTTACCGTGAGGACAATCGAGCAATCTACGAAGCTATGTTAAATCTATACACAAGAGCAGAGCCAATTGACCTAATTACCGTAAAAGCAGAATTAGAATCAATGGGCAAATTTGAACAAGTTGGTGGACTAGAATATTTAGCAGAACTTCCCGACAAAGTTCCCACCACAGCTAATGCCATCAAATACATCAAAATCGTAGAAGAAAAATCAGTTCTCCGCCACTTAATCAAAACAGCCAATGAAATCGTAGAACTAGGTTATGATCCAACAGAAGACGTAGAAGACATCATGGAAGGAGCAGAAAAGAAAATCTTTAACCTAATGCAAGACCGTAACCAAAAAGGTTACACTCCAATTAAAGACGTTCTAGTTGATAGTTTTACTCAATTAGAAGAACTCTACAATCGAAAACAACACATTACAGGAGTGCCAACAGGTTTCTCTGATCTAGACTATCGTACAGCAGGTCTGCACGGATCAGAACTCATCCTCATTGCTGCCAGACCAGCCATGGGAAAATCAGCCTTTGCCCTAAACATAGCCACTAATGCGGCAGTCAGAGCACACGTACCAGTCGTTTTATTTAGCCTAGAAATGTCAAAAGAGCAAATGGTTAACCGTATTTTATGTAGTGAAGCTATGGTAGACAGCAACAAAGTCAGAACTGGAAAACTAGAAGAAGAAGACTGGGCAAAACTAGCAGGTGCCATAGGACCACTATCAGAAGCAGATGTCTATATAGACGACACACCGGGAATTTCGGTCATGGAAATTCGTGCCAAATGTAGAAAACTAAAACTAGAAAAAAACATCGGTATGGTAGTTATCGATTACTTGCAATTAGTACAAGGAAGTAACAAACGAAACGGTAGTAGAGAGCAAGAAATATCAGAAATCAGCCGATCCCTAAAAATACTAGCCAAAGAACTAAGTGTACCAGTCATCGCCCTATCCCAGCTATCTAGAGCGGTAGAACAAAGACCAGACCATAGACCAATGTTATCTGATTTACGTGAATCAGGGGCCATCGAGCAAGATGCCGATATCGTCATGTTCCTCTATCGTGACGACTACTACAACGAAGACAGCGAAAAGAAAAACATAGCCGAAATCATCATAGCCAAGCACAGAGGAGGATCAACAGGAACCGTAGACCTAGGATGGCTAGGAAGTTACACCAAATTCGTCAACCTAGAAAGACGATTTGATGACTAAAAAAGAGGGAGAGAGAAAAGGGAAGAGAGAAGAGGGAAAAAAAGGGGACGCCCTTTTTTTCCCTATTGTTTTTTTCCCTATTTACAAATTAATGATATAGATATTTTAATTTAGAGATAAGAGATAAGAGACAAGTGGCAAAATTAATTGTTTCAATTTAATTTACTAGGAAAAAACAATAGGGAAATTTTAGATAGGGAAAAAAAGGGCGTCCCCTAGAGAAAGGGTAATCATACATGAAAGAAAAAGTATTCCAAACCATAAAAAAATATAACCTAATTGAGCCAAAGGATAAGATATTACTTGGCGTATCTGGTGGACCAGATTCACTGGCTATGCTTACTCTTTTTCAAGAGATGAGGCAAATGCTTGAAAATGAGTTGCCATTTACGTTTGCTGTTGCTCATGTTAATCATGGGATCCGCCCAGAAGCTGTTCGAGATGAGGAGTTTGTTCGTGATATTTGCGAAAAAAATGAAATTGATTTTTATTCTGTTTGTATAGATGTGGCAAATATTGCTCATACTAAAAAAATAGGAATGGAGGAAGCAGGAAGAAAGGAACGTTATCATTTTTTTGATCAAGTAGCTAAAAAAATTGGAGCCAATAAAATTGCTACTGCTCATAACCAAAACGATAAAGTAGAAACAATGATCATGAATGTACTTCGTGGTAGTGGTATTTCTGGCTTGAAGGGAATAGAACCAATACGAAACGGCAAATACATTAGACCATTATTAGAATGTAACCGAGACGAAATAGAACAATTTTGTGAAGAAAACCACCTTCAACCTAAAATTGATCAAACTAATTTTGACAATACGTATACGAGGAACAAAATACGTAATGTGGTCATTCCGTATTTACAACAAGAATTTAATCCGAATATCTTAACAACCATGGATCGCTTAGCTAAAATCGTTACCGAAGAAGAAGAATATATGGATAAACAAGTACAAAAAATCTATACGGAAATCAAGGAAACAGAGGATAAGCATACCATTATTTTATCTTTGCCAAAGTTCAATTCCCAAGAAAAAGTGATAAAAGCAAGAATCATTTTATATACTATAACAAGGCTTTTAGGAACTGCCCAAGGGATAGAAAAAATACATATAGAAGATATCATTAAACTAGCACAAAATAATAGAGGAAACAAATGGCTCATGCCAAATAAAAAAATAAAAGTTTTCGTAAAAAAGGGTCAAATTTCTTTTTGGGTTCAAGAGTAATGATCCGTAAAGGCTTAGAGACTGCTTGAAAGTTGTCACAAAAAAGTTACAAAAAAACACTTGAAAAAGGAAAAAATCTATGGTATAGTCCAAGCAAATACGTTAAATTGCTAGAAGTAAGCCTTCTTCCTAAAGAATGGTAACTTCAAGAAAAGGGAGGAATTATTTTGAAAAATGGCATAAAGACATTGGCGATGTGGTTAATTATCGGAATTATTTTCCTAATTGTCTTATCATCCGTCATTGAAAATTCAAACACAAAATTAAAGTATTCAGATTTAATCAACAAAATGAATGAAGGAAAAGTAGAGTCCATTCAGATTGAGGCAGATGGTAAAACAGCTACTGTGGCGTTATCAGATGATAAAATCAAAAAAGAAGTAAATATACCTAATATGGAAAACTTCATGAACTACTCAGAAGAGTTTATCAAAAATGGATCATTTACCTTAGAAGAAAAATCACAATCTATATTTGTTACGATTCTTAGTTTATTAACACCATTTGGATTATTAATTATTTTCTTCATTTTCTGGTTCTTCATGATGGGAGGGTCAGGAAACAATCAACCAGGAGGAAAGACCTTAAGTTTTGGAAAAAGCAAAGCGAGAATGATGACACCTGCTGATCGCAACAAAATTACGTTTGAAGACGTAGCTGGTGTAGATGAAGAAAAAGAAGAATTGCAAGAAATTGTTCAATTCTTAAAAAATCCAAAGAAATTCACCGATATGGGAGCAAGAATTCCTAAAGGAGTATTATTAGTAGGCCAGCCGGGTACTGGTAAAACATTACTTGCCAAAGCAGTAGCAGGTGAAGCAGGAGTTCCTTTCTTTATCATCAGTGGATCTGACTTCGTAGAAATGTTTGTTGGTGTAGGTGCATCTCGTGTAAGAGACTTATTCGAAGAAGCCAAGAAAAATGCTCCATGTATTATTTTCATCGATGAAATTGATGCTGTAGGACGCCAAAGAGGGGCAGGTCTAGGGGGAGGACACGACGAAAGAGAACAAACCCTAAACCAATTGCTAGTGGAAATGGATGGATTCTCAGACAACGAAGGCGTTATCGTATTAGCAGCAACCAACCGCCCAGATGTATTAGACAAAGCCTTACTACGTGCAGGAAGGTTTGACCGTCAAATCGTAGTAGGAGCACCAGACGTAAAAGCAAGAGAACAAATCTTAGAAGTTCATAGTCGAAAAAAACATCTAGCAGATGATGTTGACCTAAAAATCATTGCCAAAAACACATCAGGATTTTCAGGAGCTGACCTAGAAAATGTATTAAATGAAGCAGCATTATTAGCAGCCAGAAGAAATTTAACTGAAATTGGAATGAGAGAAATCGAAGATGCCATGGTAAAAGTAACTATGGGACCAGAAAAGAAAACAAGAGTCAGAAGTGAAAAAGAAAATAAATTAGTATCATATCATGAAGCAGGTCATGCCGTAGTTAGCCATTACTTAGAAACGCAAGACCCAGTTCACCAAATATCCATTGTTCCAAGAGGAATGGCAGGAGGATACACCATGTATCGTCCAACAGAAGACAAAAACTTCATGTCCAAAACGGAAATGGAAGAAAACATCGTTTCTTTACTTGGTGGACGTGTGGCTGAGGCACTAATTTTAAATGATATTTCAACAGGAGCAAGCAATGACATTGAACGAGCAACCCAAATTGCTAGAAGTATGGTAACCAAATACGGAATGAGTGAACGAATTGGAACATTAATGTTAGGTTCAGACCAAGGAGAAGTCTTCTTAGGAAGAGACTTTGCTCAATCCAAAACCTATTCCGAAGAAACAGCTAGCATCATTGACGAAGAAGTAAAACGTATTATTGATCAGGCTTATCAGCAAGCAAAACAAATTTTAACTGATCATATCGATAAATTACACGCTGTTGCTGGAATTTTATTAGAAAAAGAGAAAATTGAATCAACAGAATTTGAAGCAATTTTTACTAATGTTTAATATAAAGGGAAAAAAGTATAGATAGAAATCTATGTTTTTATCTGAAGTAGACCATGCAAAATATCCGAATGTAACTCAAAAATATCGTTTTGAGGAGGTAATCGATGAATAAACTAAGTAAAATCCTTATAGGTGTTATTGTTATTTTAATTATTGTACTTGCAATGGTTACCGTTAAATACTTAAAGCAAAGAGACTTGATTTACGAATATATGGGAAACTACAATTTTTCAGCTGAAAAGGTAAACAATTCTATAAATTAAAAAAATAAAATTCTTAAAAACTTAAAAAAGGGCAAGTAATCAAGTAAAAAATTACTTGTCTTTTGTGATATAATAGAAATACAAGATAGTAAGTTGTTGCTGAGGTTGTGTTTAAAATTATAAAGGAAAATGAAGTTAAATTTAGAATGAGTATATTGTTTTTAATATGCTCATTTCTATTATTTTATTATAAAAAACTTTATTGTATAAATTTCTTTCATGCATTTAATTATGTGAATTAAATAAATTATTGTATAATATAAGTAGAGCTCTATATATTGTAAACTATCAAATAAAAAATGTAAGGAGGGAATTGTCATGAGAGAATTATTCGTAGAAAAAGTAATTAATACAACAGAAAATTTTTTAGACAATAACCAAAGAATAAGATTAAAAGAAATGCTTACAGAAATATGCTTAAATTATCAAATTGAAATTATAGAACAAACTAAAAAGCAAGAAACACAAAAGAATAATACAGATATATTAAATAAATTTATATCATCTAAAGAAATTGAAGGTTGCTCAAATAGAACTTTAAATTACTATAAAGATAATATAAGCAAAATGTTAGAGACAATAAATCTTCCAATAGATGAAATTACTACTGAAATATTAAGAAATTATTTATCAGATTATAAAAGTAATTCGAATGCAGGTATGGTAACAATAGACAATATAAGAAGAACATTATCAAGTTTCTTTGCTTGGTTAGAAAACGAAGATTATATTGTTAAAAGTCCAGTTAGGAGGATTCATAAAGTAAAAGCAACTAAAAAAGTTAAAGAAACATTTACAGATGAGAATTTAGAAAAGTTAAGAGATACTTGCTCAAATGTGAGAGATTTAGCAATATTAGAACTATT
>JAETPW010000053.1 GCA_021771025.1 Clostridiaceae bacterium | reverse complement strand
TACTTGGGTCATGTAACGTCCTCCTAGGTATGTTTTTGTGGTTAAAAACATTGTACCGTAAAAAGGGCTGTTACATGGCCTTTTAACTTTTACACAATTATATGGACTTTATCAAATTTTTTTCGTATTTATCATAAGTAGCTCATTTTCTGTCCCCTTATTACCCATTTTCGATATCTCTCACAGATTATGATGGAAATGCAACCGATTACGACAAAAATATGACAAATGCAACTCTTAAATGTTACAATTACAAGAAATTATTGTTATGGGGGTAGTAACATGTCTTTCTGGTTTTTTGTGTGGAATAGGCACTGACATGTAACTTATTTAAAGCTACACCCCGATAGTTAGATTTCTGTCTAACTATCGGGGTGCCTTCCCTATGAAATATAATTGTGAAAATAAAGTTGAAATCTATCCCCAAAAGTAAGATGATTAGAATCGTTCACTATTCATTAAAAAATTTGATTAAGTATGCTATTCCAAGAGTATGAACCAACTAAAATAGAACTTAAAAAGTTGCGAAATACTTCATTGATAGCTACATTAAACTAAAAATGACTTACTCCTATGCAAGCTAGTACAATTAATTTGTGGGCTCCTTTAACTTTATTACTTGACTGAACGAATAATGGGAACTCCTAGTTTGAATCGACGCATTAGGGTATCGATCTAAGATCTCCATAACTTTAGTCAATCCAATTCCTCTAGAGTTTCCTTTGGTGGAATATCCTTTTTTAAAAATATCCGATCGACTAACAGTTTCCTGAAGTGTAGAATTTTCAACAATACAAACTAAATATCCATTGTGATGAAAAAATGCAAACTTAAGTATAGGTCTTTTTGTCAATAGGGTAGCTTCAATTGCATTATCTAGTAAAATTGACAAAATAGTAACAATATCTAAGGTATCAATAACCGATAAATTTAAATTTTCTTCAATTTCAATTTCTAATTTGATCCTTTTTTCATGTGCCTCTCTTAATTTAGCTGATAAAACACTCTTAACAGCAATATTGGAAATTCTAGAAAGACTGGCAATATCATATTTTTGATCCGAAAATTGTGTCACTGTCTTTGAGAGTACCGTATCATAGACCCTTTGAATAGCATCCAAGTCTCTAAGCTCCAAACCTGACTGGATACTCATCAAGACATTGACATAGTCATGCCTAAAACTCCTGATCTCTTCATATAATTTTTCAATATGTTGACTATGCTTTGCTAGTTCTGCTAACTGTATATCCTTTTGTTGTAAGATCTCAGCCTGAAGTTTATCTGAAAATTTAGAATTTAAATAAATCAAAATTATTAAGAAAAATATAACATATGCTCCGACTAATTTCTCTCTATATACCGCAGCATTAGGAATTAAATCATCTGTAAGCAATAAGATCTGTAAGACAATACAATAGATAGCCATCGAAATATCAACGACAATTAATGTTCGATCAAGATATCGCTTTTCAAAACCTAACTGAAGATTTCTAAAATCAAGCTGAATACTTCTAGTCACGCCATAGGATAAGGGAAGTATCAAGAGCTCAATTAATACATTTAGCACTGGGTATTGTTCCATCATCTTGAGGCTGATCCCCATAGTAGGAAAAATATAGAATGCCATCACCCTATTAAATAGACTTTCAATAACAACAGGATAGAGTCCATAAAAGACAGCAAGTGGGCGATTATGGCTACGATCTTTATATAAGGAATAACCTAACCAAAACAAGTACGTAAAAAAATAACCAATAGGTGGCGCTATTAAGAAAAGGGCAACGTTAAAAAATATAATGCCAATATAAGAATACCAACGAATTGTGATACCGCTAATTTGCTGATATAACACTGTAATGACACTGATCTGAGTAAAAAAAACAGCAAATGATATAATAACGTAAGTAATATCCATAGTATCGTACCTAGCTACAATAATGTAATCCTTTCACTTAATCCTTTAAGTTTTGTTCGTGCTACTAAACAAGAATCTCCATTTGGAAAATAAATGATCTTATTGACCTTATCCAGACGCTCAATGTTAGCAGGATTTACTACAAATGACTTATGGCTTCTATATAATCGGCTGTCTTTTTTTTCGATCTCAGAGATCGTTGCATAAAATTCAATTCGTTCATCGATCGTATGCAAAATAACCTTATGTACAGTCGGGGATGTTTCAAAATACAGGATTTTTTTTAAAGGCACTTGTATTTGAGATAGTGACGTTTCTAAATGAAATGATTCTTGAGACAGCGTTTCTCCAGCACTAGCTAGTGTGTAGTCAATAGCAGATTTAATACGCTCATAGAAGTATTGCTCTCCTAAAGCTTTATCGATAAAATCAAGAGCACTAACTTTAAATTTAAATGTTAGTGGCATAAATTCCGAATGCGTCGTCACAAAAACGATAGTCGCAGCGGGATCTTTTTTTCGGATCTCCTTAGCGATCTCCAGTCCTTTTTTCTCCTCGTCCTTAATTTCAATATCTAGGAAAAATAACTGGTGCCCCCCTCTCTCCTCAATAGCTTCTAACAATTGAGAAGAGCTTCCAAAAACATCAAAAACTCTACACTTTATCTGTTCTTCGTTTAAAATTTTTAGAATGGCCGTTTCAATGCGAGACTGTTGAAGTATCTCATCTTCAAGTACAAAAATATTGATCATATTTCTTTCCTTTTTCTTTTCTCGCAGTTTGTAAAATTAAGTTAGAAAAATAAAAAGCCATTTGTGATAGACTTTTGAGTACCAACAAACAAAAGTAAAGGAAAATCACAAATGACCTATAATCATCTTACCATA
>JAETPW010000016.1 GCA_021771025.1 Clostridiaceae bacterium | reverse complement strand
AATGGCAAAAGCCATTTCGTTATCAAAAAATGTAATCAAATTTTCAAACCAAAAAATCCAACTCTTATCGAGCTGGATTTTCTGGTTTTCGGGTTACTATTTTAGGACACCCTCTTCTTGATAACTTTTTTACTCGCCTATTTCTTTATCTTCAAATTTTCCTTCAGCAAGATTTGGTGTTGGCTTCTTCTCTTTCTTTACTGTTGTCTTAAGTCTTGGTGATTGAGTAGCAAGAAAATATCCTTTTTTGGTATATTGATTAACTACTCCTCCAAAACTCTTTAACATAGCTTTTCTTGACTCTTCTGGAACATGAAGTAATGAAGATAAAATAGAAGATTCTGCTATATTTTTATACACTTGATAAATTTTAGGGTTGCTAACAATAGTCTGACATAAATAAGCAGCATCGTTAATTTCTTCTGGTGACATATGATTAATCGAATCAATTAAGTCTCTTAATCCTACCTTATTAATCTCACCATGTATCTGATCTTTTATACTTTTTACTTGTAAAACCGATAATTCTTCTTCCCCATCAGTTTGAACCTTCAAATTATTATCAATTGCTCGAATAAATGCTTCCTCTTGTTCTGGATTTAAGTTCATCATTACATCTGATTGTGGAATGATAAACATTCCTACTTTTTGATATTGTTGTACCTGATCAATAGCTAACTCATCTAAAATTTTAATGATTAAACCTGCGGGTTGATAAGGAAATACTTTTGGTTTATTTTTTTTATTTTCTAACTTTCTCTTTGATGCTTTTACCATCAATTGTTCATATTCTTGTTCAACTATTTTTGGTAAATTGCATTGTAACATTTCTTCTGCTGTCATTATACCTGTTACACCAATAAAAGTACTAACTTTCTTTGGTCCCCCTGTCTCCTGATAACCAATAGCAATTTTTTTCGCTACAATTTTATGAATTAAATCTACCATTTCGGTATTTTGAGGATCGATCCCTAAGTTTTTTATGTCAGTTCCCAATTCCCATTCATCTTTGGTATCACAATTTTCATATATATTTTGTAAAGTTTTAAGTAATCCTAGTTGCTTTATTTTTTGATCTTCAATACTGTCTATAATCTTTGTCTGCTCAGCTATGGGTATTCTTGCCTCTTCAATGACTTGAACTGCATTTTCATCTGATAAATTTGTTGCTATTTCTGAAACTCGTTCATTATCAATATTTCCTTCTTTTGCACTATCAACCACTAAGTTAGTTACTAAGTTTTCATCATATTGTTGCTTTAATTTGTCAATTAATTGATAAAAATCTTCTTTTGATAAACTCTTTATTTCAGTACTAAATACATCAATAATCTTTTGATAAGAAAAATCATCCATGTCCTTTATTTCAATGCTTGGCTGTTCCTCAATTACTCTTTTTACTTCTTCAACCGCTTGAATAGCAACATCTGTTGTTTTTTTTGATTTATCTCTTCTAAATATAGACAATTTCCTCTCACCCTTTCTGTATCTATTTTCCATAGAAACTTGCTAATAATATTTGTTTCAATTCTTCTACTAATGGTAACCTTGGATTAGCCGTTGTACACTGGTCTTCAAAGGCTCGATCAGCTAATTCATCTACTTTTGCTAAAAACTCTTGTTCAGAAATTCCTGCTTCTTGGAATGATTTTGGAATTCCTAACTGTTTATTTAGTTCATGAATTTTGGTGACTAAACTTTGTATTCCTTCTTCCTCTGTATTGGCAGCTAGTCCTATTTTTTTGGCTAATTCTGCATACTTCTCGCCTGCTATATAATATTCATATTTAGGGAATGATACAAATTTAGTTGGTTTGCTACCGTTATAATGAACAACATAGGGAAGCAAAATAGCATTGATTCTTCCATGTGGCATATGGAATTCTGCTCCTATTTTATGAGCTAATGAGTGATTGATTCCTAAAAACGCATTGGTAAATGCCATTCCTGCTATGGTACTTGCGTTGTGCATTTTTTCTCTGGCCATACGATCATTTCCATTATCATAGGCAATTGGCAAATACTTCATCACAAGCTCTACTGCTTTTTCGGCTAATCCATCAGTATAATCTGATGCCATATTGGATACATAGGCTTCTAACGCATGAGTTAACACGTCCATTCCGGTATCTGCTGTGATTGATTTTGGCAAACTCATGACTAGATCTGGATCGATAATGGCTACGTCTGGCGTTAATTCATAGTCAGCTAATGGATATTTTCTGTTTCTTTCTTTATCACTAATGACGGCAAAAGAAGTTACTTCTGAACCTGTTCCTGATGTCGTTGGAATGGCTACCATTTGGCATTTTGTTCCTAGCGTTGGGAATTTATAGGTACGTTTACGAATATCCATGAATTTAAGTTTCATTCCTTCTACATCAGCTTCTGGGTGTTCATAAAAAAGCCACATTCCTTTGGCAGCATCAATGGCACTTCCTCCTCCTAAAGCAATGATCACATCTGGCTTGAAGGTTTCCATCATTTTTACCCCATTACGAATGGTAGTAAATGATGGGTCTGGCTCTACATCACTGAAAATTTCAGAGTGTACATACTTAAGTCTTTTACGGATATGATATAATATTTTATCGACATAACCTAATTTCACCATTCCTTCATCAGTAACGATAAAAGCTCTTTCTATATTAGGCATTTTTTCTAGATACGAGATAGAACCTGCTTCAAAATAAATCTTTTTCGGAATTTTAAACCATTGCATATTAACTCTCCTTTTCGCTACACGCTTAATATTAATTAAATTAACTGAGGAAACATTTGCTGTTGTTGAGTTTCCTCCAAAGGATCCACACCCAAGGGTTAGTGATGGCATATTGGTATTATAGATATCACCAATTGCTCCATGGGTAGATGGTGAGTTAACAATAATTCTTCCTGCTTTCATGGTTTCTGAGAAATGATGAATGGTATCTGCATTTTCTGAATGAATTACCGCTGAATGGCCTAAGCCTCCAAATTCTAATAATCGTTCTGCTTTATCAATTCCTTCTTCTTCGTTTTCTACAATATAATACGTTAATACTGGACTTAATTTTTCTTTTGAAAATGGATATTCTCTTCCAATTCCTTCCTCATAAACAACTAATACTTTCGTATCTTCTGGTACCGTAAATCCTGCCTCTTTAGCTATCGTAAAAGGGCTTTGACCAGGCACATGAGATTTTAGTTTATAGCCATATTCTTCAGTATAATCAAACATACTGGTGGCTAATTTTTCCTTTTCTTCTGGATTTACAAAATAGCACCCCGCTTCTTTCATTAGCTTTTCAAACTCGGTATAAATAGCACGATCCACCAAAACCGCTTGTTCTGATGCACAAATCATTCCATGATCAAACGCTTTTGATAGCACTAGATCATTGACTGATGTTCTTAATTTGGCTGTTTTGTCAATATAACAAGGAACATTACCAGGCCCAACGCCCAATGCCGGCTTTCCGCACGAATAAGCTGAACGAACCATGCCGGTTCCTCCTGTTGCTAAAATTAAATTAACATCTGGATGATTCATTAACATTCTGGTTGCTAAAATAGATGGTTCTTCTACCCACAAAATACAATCTTCTGGTGCCCCTGCCTTTACAGCTGCATCTCTTAAAATACGAGCAGCTTCACTACTACACTTTTGAGCAGATGGATGAAAACCAAAAATAATGACATTACGTGTTTTGGCTGAAATAATCGACTTAAACATGGTTGTTGAGGTTGGATTAGTTACTGGGGTAACACCAGCAATAATTCCTACCGGTTCAGCAATTTCTTCATACCCTTCTTCCTCATTATCACGAATAATTCCTACTGTTTTTTCGTATTTGATACTGTGATACACATACTCAGTAGCAAACATATTCTTGGTGATTTTGTCTTCATAAATTCCCCTTCCGGTTTCCTCTATTGCCATTCTAGCTAATTCCATATGGTGTTCTAACCCCGCCATAGCCATTGCTTTGACAATTTGGTCAACTTGCTGTTGATCTAATTGTAAATACTCCTCTGATGCTTTTTTGGCTTTTTCTACTAATTGGTTTATCATTTGTTTTACTTTTTCTTGTTCTATTTGTTCTTGTTCAGTCATAAAACTTGTATCCTCCTTCTTTTTTCCTTAGTTTACCCACAATTATTATATCTTATTAGTAAAATTTGGTCAAGCCAAATGTAAGTAATCATTACTAAGTCTTGAAACCTTAAGCAACATTCTATACCATTAGGACAAAACTTGAAGTTTCAATACGCCTTTTGATTGATCACTTACTAACAAAACAGAAATAATTTGAAATTTTTGAAAAGCGCATTTGACAAAATAGTAAAAAAATGTTATTATATAAATACATTAATCAATGTACCTTAGTTCTGGATGTGTATATTGTTTGCGTATGTGTACCACAATACACATACTTTTTTTTGTCAAAAATTAAAAGTAGGAAAGAGCCACAACATCTCTCCTACTCCGACTATGTATGACACATTTAGTCTTTACCCTTTTTGTATTCTTCTAATTTTAATTGAAGTTTGATGTTTTCTTCTTTTTCAGCCAATAACTGTTCAATTAACTTTAGAATAAGTTCTGGATGTGTCATCTTGTTTGCCCCCTTTCCGTCCTTATGTAAAGACTGCCTTTGACAGCGAAAGGTTGATACTATATTACAATATTTTCCTACATTATTCAAGTAAACAAACTGGCTAGATAAATAAAAAAACAGAGTAGCCTAACTACCCTGTCCCTATTTTAGCGATTTTACCAAATTTTACCCCGTCCCCAATCTGGGAGTGGGAGTAATTTAATATACATATTGTTGTGGATTTACATGATTTCCATTAATACGAATTTCAAAATGTAAGTGTGGTCCTGTTGAGTTTCCTGTTGATCCTACTGCTGCTATAACTTCTCCAGCTGTTACTTTTTGCCCTACTTTTACATACATTTTGCTGGTGTGTCCATACCATGTTTCTACTCCATTTCCATGGCTGACTTTTACTAAATTACCATATGAACCACTATAACTTGCACAGGTTATTGTTCCGTCTGCTACTACTTTGATGGAAGTTCCTGTTGTTGCTGCTATGTCTAGCCCGGTATGGGTTGATACTCGTATTCTACTGTTTACCCCATAACGCGATGTGATGGTTCCTTTGATCGGCAAGGTTGCTAATTGAATTCCATTGACGTTGGCTATTCCTTGCTCACGTTTAATTTGTTCTTCTTTTTGCTCTTTTTCTCCTACTTGTGCTAATAGCGTTGTTTTGGCTACTTCTATGGAGCTTGTTTTGATTTCTTCTATGTTTTCTGTTGTTTTTTCAGCTAGGCTTAAGTTAATTTCTGGATGGTCTTGTTTGATGGTGCCTATTAGTTCTTCTGCCTCTGATTTTTGGTTAACGGTTTCAATTGTGTTCCCATCTAGTTGTATTTCTACGTAGTGATACGTAATTTTCATTTCTTTTTGCATAGCCACTAATATTTCTTGTTCATTTGTTTCTTCTGCTTTATTTACTAATTTTAAGGTAAATTCTGGTTTTGCCTCAAGTGTTACTTTTTCAATATTTTGGGCTTGGTCATTTTCTAGCTTTTCGATATTGGTTTGTAGTACTTCTTGTAAGGCCTCTTTGCTTTGTACATACCCAACTTCTTCCCCTGCTATACTAACAGCATAAGTTGGTTTATATTTCATAAATAAGATCGCGATCATAAAAACTAAAGCAATTAAAGATAAGTTAAAAACCTTAAGCATTTCTTTTGTATAGAATTTTAGCTTCTTGTTTAAAATACAATTCACTCTCCTTTTTTCCTTGTTTTCTTTAACGCGACTATTCTCTATTATACACCATATTCTAACCATTTGCAAATTATGTATACGGATTTGAATCATTTTTCGTCATTTTTCCTTGGAAATCTTTCCAAATTATGGTTAACTTACCATATTTTACTAGCTATTCCTCCGTTTTTCTTTGTTTTTCTCTATTTTTCTCAGGTTGACAAATGGAGTTTAATGCGATTATTCTTATTTTACGCTATATAATTCTATTCTTTTTTTGAAGTGATAGTTAAGAAAAAGAAAGTAAAAACTTAAAAAACCGATTCAGACTAAGAAATGGGAAATTCTAGAAATAATAAAAATACAAGTTCGTACTTAACTCATAAGTTAGTTTTATATCATTTAGTTACTTCAAAACTTATAAGTTAAATGATATAGTATGGGCAGAATAGGAAGGTGATAAAAAATGGCATTAGATTACACCGTTATCGGTTCAAGAATTAAACAAGCAAGACTTGCCAAAAATATGACACAAGAGGATTTAGCAGACCAGATTGACATCTCTGTTGCTTTCTTAAGTAGAGTAGAAAGAGGAAATTCTCATATTAATTTAAAACGTTTAAATCAAATTTGTGGGTTATTAGATGTTTCAGAAGGGTATGTATTAAATGGTGCTTCTAGCAGTTCAGATAACTATTTAAACCATGAATTTACTGAATTATTAAAAGTAGCCTCCCCTGCTAAACAAAAATTAATTTATAATGTTGCGAAAGCAATTGTGGAAACAGAAGAGTAAAATAATCATAAACTAAGCCTAACAGTTCTTAAATAGAATTGTTAGGCTTTTTATGACTAAATTATGATTATCCTTAAATTTAGAAGCACGATAAGATCATCTGCTATTTTTTTAGTAATAAATTTTAAGTTCTATTTTTTATAACCACTTTTATATGATCACATAAAATTAATCCATCTGTGTAAAAATAACATTTTTAAAATCAAAATGAGTTTCTTGAGTATCATTTAAATAATTAACAAGAGCAAAGAATTTAATGTATTTTGTTCCCGGCCTAAACTGGGCATCATTCACCTCTGATTGTCCATTTTTAACACCTTGAATGGTATTCCCTAAAACAGTCCAATTATTACGTAATTTATTACTAATCATCAAACCATAATTCCACATCGATCCTGAACTTCTTTGACTTAGCTTTGTTCCTTTTGGTATAGTAGGATAGTTCCATGGCTCTTTTAAATGAATACAATGATTAACTAAATCAATATCCCCTAAATCAAAGAGAAAACCACTATCATAACTTGGAAAAACATTTTGGGAATACGTTAATGAATTAGGTACATTTAAGTAATTTGGGGCTCCAATCGCTAGTTTATCTTCATCATATTCTCTAAAACCTATATAATAAATACTATCAGGATTAGTCGATTTTGCGGTAAGCATTTGATAATATGTTTTCGTGGTATCTACTGGAATATAATCATCAGATAAAATTTCATTTCGTCCTTCAGAAGAATAAGAAAAATAGCCTTCCTCTTGATATACTGCTTGAGAAAAGTTAGTATTATTCTTATTTTCACCAAGTCCATTATTTACTAAGTTAGGGGTCGTAGATAATTGTATTTCACCTGATTCATTTACGATAAAGATATGGTCCTGATAAGAGCCAATGATTTTCTGATTTGTTTGTTCAATAATGTTAATATTCGTTAATCCACTTTGCTCCGTATTTTGTAAAAATCCGCCAAAGTTAATTCCTCATTTTTGTTTTTGCTATTTCGTAATTTGCCATAGCAATGGTTAATTCTTCTTTTACGTTAGCTTGTTCAGTTGCTGTTTTAGCTTGTTTAGCATGAGTTAAAATGCCATTGTCTCCTGTTAGCGTAACGATAGTTACTCCAGCTAGAATGAGTAAGACGATGATCGTAATAACTAAAGCAATTAATGTTATCCCTTTGTCTACCTTCATTTCACTAACTTTTTTCTGTTTTCTTTTTGTTTGATTTTTTATCTCCTTGTCGAATATACAAATTCCTTTCTTTTGCATAAATTTATTCCTTTCCCCATTTATGGATGAAGTATTTCAGTATTTATCTTTATTCTGTTCTTTTAGGTATGTTTTATTCATTATTTTTGACGACTATCTTTTCTGTCAATGTATCATTCTTCCTTTTTCTTTTCCATACCCATTTTTACGAGTTTTGTGGATAATGTTTTGAATTTTGTTTATTTCTGTAAAAATGATTTCTAACACATCAAAATCTATGGTTACTCTTAGATCGATATTCACAAGTTTTTCTTATTTTCTTTGTCATTTAATAACTGTAAAATGAAAACTTACTCCTCAAAACTATTATCCAGTATTATTACTCACAGCCTTATTAATTGTAGAGAAGTGAAAAAAGGGAAACTTAGCAAATGATAATCCTATTAATTTATACCTGACAGTTCCCTTTTTGCCCGCGTTAGGCTTAAAACCCGATTACCGGCTTCTTTGTGAGGGACTTAAGGGTTTTAAAATGACCCTGCTATGGAAGGTTAAATTAATAGGATTATCATTTGCTAAGTTTCTCTTTTTTCACGGTTATCATTTTCAGTAAACCGTGAATAGTAACTATTCAGTATCAAAAAACAAAAAACTCTCTCAAAATAATTGATAATTTTTTTCACCTATGTTATGATAATATTTGAGAAAATGGCAAATACTAAACCATAATAGGAGGTAATAATCATGAAATTTAATCAATGGGAAGGTTTTCAAAAAGGGGACTGGCAATACGAAATCAACGTAAGAGACTTTATTCAAGCCAATTACACCCCATACGAAGGAGACGAAAGTTTTTTAAGTAACGCAACTGAAAAAACAAAAAAACTATGGGATGAAGTGTTAGCCCTTTATGAACAAGAACACAATGCTCCAGGTGGAGTACTAGATATCGATACCAAAACTGTATCTACTGTATCAAGTCATGAAGCTGGTTACATTAATAAAGAATTAGAAGATATTGTAGGGTTACAAACCGATAAACCACTAAAACGAGCTATCATGCCTTTTGGTGGAATCCGCATTGTAGAAAAATCCTGCGAAAGTTATGGAAGACAAGTTGATCCAGAAGTCGCAGAAATTTTCCACAAATACAGAAAGACACACAATGATGGTGTATTTAGCGTTTATACACCAGACGTTAGAGCTGCTCGTTCTAACCACTTAATCACAGGTCTTCCTGATGGTTATGGACGCGGAAGAATCATCGGAGATTACCGTAGAGTTGCCCTATATGGTGTTAATCAACTAATTCAAGACAAAAAAGATGAATTAGAAACATTAGACGTAGATGAATTTACCCAAGAAGTTATTCGCGAAAGAGAAGAAATCAAAGAGCAAATTGACGCTTTAACACAATTAAAAGTAATGGCTAGCAAATACGGATTTGATATTTCACTTCCCGCTCAAAATGCGAAAGAAGCAGTTCAATGGCTATATTTTGGTTACCTGGCAGCAGTAAAAGATCAAAATGGAGCAGCCATGAGTTTAGGAAGAACATCTACCTTTTTAGATATCTATTTTGAACGTGACCTAAAAAACGGTGTTCTTACTGAAGAACAAGCCCAAGAAATTATGGATCATTTCATCATGAAATTACGTTTAGTCCGTTTTCTACGTACGCCAGAATATAACGAATTATTTAGTGGAGACCCTGTTTGGGTAACCGAAAGTATTGGTGGTATGGGAATCGATGGAAGAACACTAGTGACTAAAAACTCATTCCGTTTACTTCATTCCCTAGAAAACTTAGGACCTGCTCCTGAGCCAAACATGACGGTTCTTTGGTCAACTCGTTTGCCAGAAGGATTTAAACGTTACACCAGTAAATTATCCATCGAAACCTCTTCTATTCAATACGAAAACGATGACCTAATGAGAATTTCGTTAGGAGACGATTATGGAATTGCTTGTTGTGTATCCCCAATGAAAATTGGTAAACAAATGCAGTTCTTCGGAGCAAGAGCAAACTTAGCTAAAACTTTACTTTATGCCATCAATGGTGGTAAAGATGAAAAAACTGGTAAACAAGTAACACCTAAGTTTGAACCAATCACGGCAAATGTACTAGAATATGATGAAGTCATGGAAAAATTTGATCAAATGATGGAATATGTAGCTAAAATTTATATTAAAGCTTTAAATGCTATCCATTATATGCACGATAAATATTCCTATGAAGCTATTGAAATGGCCCTTCACGATAAAGACATCCTTCGTACAATGGCCTGCGGAATTGCCGGACTTTCTGTTGTGGCTGATTCTTTATCTGCTATCAAATATGCCAAAGTCAATGTCATTCGTGATGAAAATGGTATGGCAGTAGATTATGAGGTAGAAGGTGATTTCCCAAAATTCGGAAATGATGATGACCGTGTAGATGACTTAGCCATCATGGTAGTTAAACGTTTTTTAACTCATTTGCAAAAACATCATACCTACCGAAATTCAAAACAAACCTTATCAATTCTTACCATCACTTCTAATGTTGTGTATGGTAAAGCAACTGGTAATACACCTGACGGAAGACCAGCTGGAGCTCCATTTGGGCCAGGAGCTAACCCACTTCATGGTAGAGATACTCATGGAGCATTAGCCGTGATGAATTCAATCGCTAAATTACCTTTTGAACAAGCAGAAGATGGAATTTCCTACACCTTCTCTATCACACCGGGAACATTAGGAAAAACAGAAGAAGATAGAATTACCAACCTAACCAATATGTTAGATGGCTATTTTGCTGAAACAGGGCATCACATCAATGTCAACGTATTTGATCGTAAATTATTAGAAGATGCCATGGAGCACCCAGAAAAATATCCACAACTTACCATTCGTGTATCTGGTTATGCCGTTCATTTTACGAAATTAACTAGAGAACAACAATTAGACGTTATCAATCGTACCATTCATGAAAGAATATAATCATAAAAAGGAAGGAACATCATGGAAGAAAAAGACTTAAATTATTACGCCAAAGTACACTCAATTGAATCCTTCGGAACAGTAGACGGACCGGGTATCCGATTCGTCCTTTTCCTGCAAGGGTGCCACTTACAATGCAAATATTGTCATAATCGTGATACGTGGGATATGAATGGAGGAAGTTATCAGTCGTTAGAAGATATCTTACAAAAAATTCTTCGCTATAAAAATTATATTATGCCACATGGTGGAGTAACAGTAACTGGTGGAGAACCTCTTTTACAAGTTAAGTTCTTAATTCGCCTTTTTGAAGCATTGAAAAAAGAAAACATTCATACTTGTATTGATACCTCAGGGATGGTAACTCTTACAGAGGATGTTAAACGTTTGCTGTCATTAACGGATTTAGTGTTGTTAGACATCAAACACATTAACGATGAAAAATGTAAGCAACTTGTCGGAAAAGGGAATAACAAAGAATTAACCTTTGCTCATTACTTAAGTAAGCAAAATATTCCCATGTGGATTAGGCAAGTTCTAATTCCCGGGTATACTGATGATGAAGACGATTTAGTGGAATTAAAAAATTTTCTCACTACCTTAAAAACAGTAGAAAAAGTAGAACTCCTTCCTTATCATGCCATGGGAAGATATAAGTGGAAAGAGTTGGGAGTCAATTATGATTTAGAAGGTGTTCCTGAACCAACAGAAAAGCAAATAGAAAAAGCCAAAAAAATCCTAGGAATTAGTTCCTAGGATTTTGTGCTTTTAGGGACGTTTCTGTTTGGACATTTGTTCAATCACAAACAGGTATCCAATTGTGGACGGGTACATTTAAGACATTTTGTCTAAAACGTACCCGTCCCCAATTGGACACTACAATTAGCCTATTAATTTCAGTTCTACATTCTCCATACGATATTTTCCATCCACTAGTTTGAACTCTACTAATGTATTTTCCAATGTTTCTTGGTTTTGTCTTAAATCAGTAGTAAAATACAATTTAATTTGTGGAATTTCCACTTGATTTTTGACAATTTCCTTAAAACTTTCTGCCATATGTTTTTCATCTTCACAAATTAAAATCAATTGTGGCATATTAGTAAAGCCAGAATCCCCTGTCAAGAAATTAGCATAAAAGTCTTGATATAACCTCATTTTATCTACTAATTTTTTCTGCCAATCATCTTCTCGGCGAACAGCTTCAAAAACAAAATCTATGGATTTTTTATTTTTCGTTAATTTAACTGCTCCACCACTTGCTTTGAATAATTTGCCTGCCACTTTTGCAGTAATAGCAGGTTTTACGATATAACGATCAAACGCTTTTACTTTGCGTAAATAAGCAATGATGGTTTGATTTCCTGCTAAACGTTTTTTAATCATAGCTACTGGTTTAGTATTATCAGATGGTTGCCATTTACAATCCATTTCCTTGGACGTTAATAAATATTTACCCATCTTCTCTAAACAATAAATACGATAAATTCCCTTACCTTCATCTGAAGTAAAGTAATATCTTGTTAAAATTTTAGATTTCACTAACGCTTCTAATTTATTGTTTAATTTATCTTGAGATTTTGGGTCAATACCTTTGATTTCTAACATTTGGTACAATTGACGTGAAGTAATGAATTCAAATTCATTGACCAATTCCAAAATAGAAAAATGAATATCGGTAATATGCCCAATATTTATCTTATGTACAATTTGGTTCATCGACACATAGCCATCTTTTCCATCAAATGTTTTAATTTCTCCAGGTCTAATCGCAAATGGTGATACCTGTGCCTTGATTTGGTTATCTTCAACCATGGTAATTCCTCCTTTTTAATATAGAAATTTCTATTATTTAAAATAATAAACACTTGTGTAGGAAAGTAGGTAAGTAGGGAAGTAGGGAAAAGAAGGGGACGCCCTTTTCTTCCCTATCTTTTTCTTCCCTATTACTTTTTTCCCTATTACTATTTTATTTTTTATTTCTCATCTATAGGGAAATATTGGATAGGGAAGAAAAGGACGTCCCCTTCTTTTCCCTACTTCCCTACTTACCTACTTACCTACTTACCTAGTTTTCTAGTTAGATGAGGTAATGATGAGTTTAATTTTTTTCTTTTCATAATCTATTTTTTTGATAGCTACTTGGACTGGTTCTCCATAGGTTAATCCTTCTTGGTATTCTGCCATCCCTACTAAGTTAGGGGTTAATTCAACAAATATACCATTTCGATTTTTTTCAGTTTCACGAATGATGCCTTTGACTGTTTTTCCTACTTCAAACTTTTTTGCGTTTTCTTCCCAAGTACCAAAGTTTTCCTTGTAAGAAAGTGAAAACTTACCTTGCTCTCTATCTATTGATTTTACCACAAAATTTAGTTTTTGTCCAATTTTTATGCGCTCAAATGGTGTTTTTATTCTGGCTACTGATAAATCTTCTATATGAACTAGCCCTACTACTCCTCCACCAATTTCGATAAATGCTCCATATGGGGTTATATTTTTAACTATTCCATTGACTCTTTGCCCTATCTCTAAATCTTGCTTAACATGAGTTAATGCTTCTTTTTGTACTTCTTTTCTGGATAATACAGGAATTTGATTTTCGCCAATATCTTTAATTTTAAATTGTACGTATTTATGAACTTTTCCTGTGCATAAATTTTCTTTTGGTAAACCATCTTGTCCTAAGTTGATGGCTTCTACTTCCTCTCTAGGTATGACTCCTAATATTCCTTCTCCTAAGTTTACTTGTAAATTTCCGTGTTCATCGCATTTTTCTACGATTCCTTGTAATATCTCTCCTTTTTCCATCATCTGTTTTGCTTCTTCTTTGGCTAACGATACTGTCTCTTTTTCCCATCCTTCTGGCATAAAGTTAAATGCGTTCATTTGTATTGACTCCTTTTTCTTATGTTTTGTGTTTTTATTATATCCTTTCCTTTGCTTTTTTTCAAGATTTTTTTACATTTTGTCCTAAAAATCATAAGTCCCATCCCCAAAACTAATTGTTTGAGGATGGGACGATTCTTATTATTTTTCTTTTCCTAATAACTGATTCATTTCATATTGATCTAAATATCTCCATTTTCCTAATGCTAAACCATTTACTTCTATCTTTCCTATTTTCGATCGATGTAAAGCAACTACCTTTTTTCCCACTGCCTCACACATTTTTCGTACTTGACGATTTTTTCCTTCATGAATAATAATTTCTAAACGGGTCATTTGTTTCTCCTCGTCTTTTTTGATCACCTTTACTTTAGCTGGTTTAGTCTGATAATCATCAATCCTAACCCCTTCTCTTAATCGAATGATTTCTTCCTCACTCACCATTCCTTTGACAGTAGCGATATACGTCTTTGTTATTTCATGTTTAGGATGTGTTACCTGATAAACGAAATCACCATCATTGGTCAAAATAAGGGCTCCTGAAGTATACATATCCAATCTTCCCACAGGAACTACTCGCTCAGGTACAGAAACTAAGTCCAGAACCGTATCTCGGTCAAATTGATCAGAAACAGTAGTCACATATCCAATGGGTTTGTTAAGCAAAATATATACCTTTTTTTCCTGTACCTTAACTTTCTTCCCCTCAAATAAAATAACATCTTTTTGAGGCGAAATTTTTGTTCCCAATTCAGTAACTATTTTTCCATTAACAGAAACTTTTCCCTGCTCAATATATTCCTCACACTTTCTCCTAGAAGCCACTCCTTGGCTAGCTAAATATTTTTGAAGGCGTACTTCTTCTTCCACACAAATTCCTCTTTTCCTTTTCTTATCTTATCTCATTTTTTAGGTTTTCTTACTCTTTCTAGCTATACTACTTTTTCCTTATTTGCCTAATTAAGTTTGCCAAATATTCAGGTAAAGGTGCTTCTATTTTCATTTTTTGCCCACTAATAGGATGAGTAAAACTAAGCGATTTAGCATGCAAACATTGCCCCTCAATATTCCACTCATTCTTACCATTGGAATAAACAGTATCCCCGATAACAGGATAACCTATTTCAGACAAATGTACACGAATTTGGTGCGTTCTCCCTGTTTCTATTTTAATTTCTAATAACGTACATTGATGTTCTGGATATCGTTCTAATACACGAAAGTGAGTTATCGCCTCTTTTCCTTTTCGGTCGACTGCCATCTTTTTTCGATCCTTCGTGCTTCTTCCTATTGGCATAGATATGGTTGCTTCATTTTCTTTAACTATGCCCCTAACTAATGCCCAATAAATTTTTTCTACTTCATGATTTTTAATCTGTTCACTTAAATGAATATGTGCCTTATCATTTTTGGCTACCACAATTACCCCTGATGTATCTTTATCTAAGCGATGCACAATTCCCGGCCTGATTTCTCCCCCTATTCCAGAAAGAGAATCATGACAAATCGCCATCACAGCATTGACTAACGTTCCATCTGGGTTGCCATTGGCAGGATGAACTACCATTCCTTTTGGTTTATTTACTACTAAAATATCTTGATCTTCATATAGGATAGAAATAGGAATATTTTGTGGTTTTATCTCTACCTCTTTAGGTTCTTCTTGTTCAATTTGAATGTTATCTTTCAGGGTAACCAAGTAAGATGGCTTAACTCTTTTTTGATTAACCGTAATTTTCCCCTCTTCTACCCATCGCTTGATCGTTACTCTTGATTCTTGTAATTCCTCTGACAAAAAAACATCAATTCTTTTTTTCTGATCATTTTCTTTTACGATAATTTTTTTCACTCCTACCTCCTAATTTTATTTTAGCACTTTTTAAGTTCCCTCAACATACTATTCATGATTACTTCGTCCTTCTTGAATTTTATCTTAGCACTTTTCCAGTTTCTTAGGGAAATTTTCTCTAGGGAAGAAAAGGGCGTCCCCTTTATTTCCCCAGTTTCTGGTTTTTCTTAATTTCCTGCCGTTTTAGTAGCACTTAGCCTTTCATAAACGACAAATTGATCATCTCCATAAATTTGCTGATAATTTGGGTCATTTGTTTTGGTGATTATCATATTCATTTTTGCATTTTTGTAACAGATCACATGAGTAATTCCGTATTTTTCAAAGGTATCTTCATAAAATGTTCCTATACTAGAGGTATTGATAAAATCCATGAAAATATCATCTTCTAAGCCACTAAATTCTGGTGCATATAAATCTGCACGAGAATCAATAAATACAGGAATTCCTCTAAATAATAAATAACTTCCATAATTATATTCATTGTAAAATCTAGCTTTACCTAAGTCTACATTTTCTAGAATAAAATCACAAGCGTGAACCGGATAGGATTTTTCGCTAATGTATGGATCTCCTTGTTTGTTTTTAATGTCTTTTAAACTAATGCTTCCAAAAAAAACAATAAGTAAGATCATTGCGATTGGCGCCTCCATGATGTGCACAAGTTTTTGGGGGTCCATTTTAACACGTTGATAAAAATCTTGTATTAATCTTGCCAAAATAATTGCCCCTACTAAAGCAAACATGGTAACTTGCCTTTTGGTTAGAAACATTAAATACGTTAAACCAGCTAACATACACAAATCAGCAAGTCGAATTTTCGTTTTGGTAAACAATAAGATGGATAAAAAGATGACTAAAGCACATATTACCTCTGTTTGATTAGCTAGTGTCATTGGCAGATGTTCATTGATGTTCTGGGTAGTATTGCCTTCCATTGTCTTCCATAGATACGTAAATGGAGTATTACCTATTGGCGTTAGAAAACCTGTTAATACACAAAGAATCATAATAACAATTAGCCACTTAGTTGTTTTACGCTTTTCTATCTTTATTTTATAGGGATTTTGGTTTTCCTCTTCTCTTCTAATTTTTATTCTATCTACTTTAGCCATTAATTCTTTATTTTTTTCTATTATTGTTGCTAGCTTAGGTGAGTCAGGTCTTTTCTTGGTTAGCCAGTTAATGTTAAGCTTTTGAACAGCGAGTTCCATTTTATGATAAAAAATAAAATCACCTAGCACAGCTATCATATATTCTGCTATATAGGGTAAATATAAAACAAAGTAAAAAGGCCAAACGGCAGTATGCAAATTAGCAATAACCAGAGGAATCACAAATAAACCTATGGCATAACGCTTCTTTTTGGTGGATAAAAATTGCTCAATAAAATAAATGGTCCACACAAATAAAATGAAAGTAACCAGCTGTGCCCTTGCGGTAACATACGATTTAATGACATACATTGCTCCTATGGTGACCAAAAAAGAAATAACTTGATTTTTCGTTAGTTTTTGCGTAACAAAATACAACGAAATTCCTAGAATAATAGAAAGTAAGCAAGTTACTGCATAAATTCCCGCCATTCCAAAAGCATCATAAACCAAATACGTAAGCCAATCGTATAACCAATGAGGATACGTGTAACTTAAGCCTTCATGCCAAGAAAAAGGGTCTTTCATATCAACTCCATACTTTTCAATATGTTCTCCTATTTTTATGGTATAAAATGTATCGTTTTGCAAGGTAACAGGAGTAATCGCAAAACAAAATAAGGAAATCAAAAGAATAGCTAAAATCGTAAAGCGAAAACCTGTACTTACTTGTTTATTCTTATTCGGTTCTTGTTTTTCCTTTTTCTTTTCTTCTTTATTGTGCCTAAAATTCATCGAATTCATCCTTCCTTCGTTCGTTCTTAATTATTTTTCTCATTATACCAGAAAAAGCTAAAAATGAAAAGCACTTATTTTAACCATTTAACTAAAAAAAATAATCCATGTTTTCCCAAACACAGAAACTAAAAAATTTCACTAACCAATGTTAATGAAATTTTTTACTCAATCTGCCAACATCCTCATCTTTATTCCCTCAAAATCAAGGTAAATAGTAAAGACAGTAAATGGCACTATTGTTTTATTTTTTCCCTTTTATACTTAAGAAACCGCTTTTAAATATGATGCTTGATCTTCTTCTTAAGAAACCGCTTCTGAAGATGATGCTTGATTTTCTTCTTTAGGAACATCATTTTCTTCAATAATTTCTAAGCTTCCTACTGAAACTTCATAAGCTACTCTTGTTTCTACTGTTCCATCATCAAATTTCTTTTCGTAAGTTCTGGATTGAACTCTTCCTACTACTTTTACGCGTGTTCCTACTTCTAGGTTTTGGCAAAATCTTGCATTTCTTCCCCAAGCAATACTTGGAATGTAGTCTGATTTATTGTAAGCACGATTAACGGCTAATAGTAAATCGGCAATTTCTCTTCCAAATGGTGTTTGACGATAAATTGGTTTTTTACAAATGTAACCAACTAATACCACTTCATTGGTAACTACATCTTTTTTAACCATTTCATTTTCTTCGTCTTCTAGCTTTTCTTCCACCTCAGTGATGTCTTTTGCAAATACGGTTAATATTAATTTGTTTCTTTCATTTTCATAGCTATTGTATGAACGGAATTGACCTTTTACTAATAAGTTTTTTCCTTCTTGTAAAGTGTCTTCCTGTAATAAACGTTCTGATACGGTAATTGGTATGATATCAGCATTTCCACTTAAACGAAGTACACTTAAATCAAACACATAAAATCTTTCACCATAAATTTCATGACTAAATCTTTTTTCTCCTGTAACTTTTCCTACTAATGTTAAGTAGTTGTTTTCTAAATAATTTGTATCCAATTTTTTTTCCTCCCTAAATTTATTTTTTCAATTGTATCTTTATCTTACTGCTTTCTCTTTGTTTCTACAGTTACCATTATACACCATTTTTTTGATTTTGTCTACATAAAAAGTTAATTTTATTCAAAAAAGGTAGATCTTTCCTGTGATTGCCACGTTATTTTTCCTTTTCTATCTTCTCAACCCCCGTTAATTAATCTGCTATAACCCTTGATATAAAAGAGAAACAATAAAAACAATTAATCCATCATATGGTTTTTTATTTTCCAGTAAAGAAAACTCTCTCTCTCCTGTTTCTACCCACTTTCCATTTGCTGCTGGAAAACTTCTTTGTACATCAATGAGCATATTTTCTTCTGTTATGCTTGAAGCAAAAACGGTTGACTTAGGATTAAAACCATACGTAATGATTTTTGCTTCTAATGAACCGACCAAAAAATCAGAAAAATCAATATTCCCATCTAAAATTAAATAACGTGCTTGGGAACATATTTCTTGCCAATACTGCCTACATTCATTGTTTCTAGGTAAAGCTTTAGTGGCAACTATAGTATCGAATTTGATATGGTTAATATTTGCTATGCTATGATCATGAATTAATATTATTGTCCAATCATCTATGTTTAACGCTTTTGCTAAATTATGTTTGATCTGTTCAAATTCTTTGTGATCTGAAATGATTCCAATGAATGCCATTGTTATTTACCCCTTAACTTTTATTTCTGTTTATAGGATTTCCCGTTTTTTTCAATTTATACCATTTTTGGTTCATTTTATCTTTCTGATTAGAGATTCGCCTTAATAAAAAATATCCAAAACAGAAACGTCCCTAATTGGACATCGCATGTTGTACACCATTAACATCAATTTGGTAAATACCTGTGTATATTAATTCTGATACTGGACAAATACTATACCCTTGGCTTTGAATTTGATCGATTAACATTTCTAAAGAATCGGCTGTATGCTTTGCTCCATTGTGCATTAAAATAATAGAACCATTTTTTAACTTTCCGTCTAGTCGTTTCCACATTTGATCTCCTGTTAATCCGGTATAATCTAATGTGTCTAAGTTCCATTGAATAGGAAAATAGCCTTTTTCATTTGCTGCCTGAATCACCGTGTTATTGTATTCGCCATATGGTGGACGATATAACGTAGTTCGCTTCCCAATTATTTTTTCTAGTGTTTCGTTACTTTTTTCTATTTCTGCTACATTTTCTTCATAAGTTAATTGATTAACATGTGGATGAGATTGAGAATGACTTCCGGATATTCTGCCCTGCTGCATCTATTTTCTTTACTGCTTCAGGATATTTTTCCATCCATTCTCCCACCATGAAGAAAGTTACTTTAACTTGTTTCTTTTGCAGAATCGCTAAAATTTGATCTATGTCGGAATCATTCCAAGCACAATTTAGGGTAAGAGCTACCTTTTTATCAGGGGTATCAACTTGATAAATAGGTAAATAACGATTTACTGCTCCCGCTGTTAATACTGCCTCTTCTTGTGTAGCCCCCATGGTCGTCGCTACATAAAAAAGAACCACTACGGTTAATAGGGATATTCCATAAGCATATATCTTTTCTTTGCTCATTACTAAAAACATAAAAAAACCTCCTAAACAAGCTAGTATATGTATATGCTTGCTTAAGAAGTTTTATTCTTATCAGACTAATTAGAAAACCCTTTTTTTCCTCTCCTATTGGAGAAATTTTTCCCTATATTCCAGTAACGTAAGAATAAAGGAATATAAATTAGAACACTAATCGATAATCAGTTCATACTGCTTAGGGTCAACAGTAACTTTTCCTGAAATGACTGCTTTATCAATTGTTCCTTCTTTCCAATCAATATTGGCTTCAATAAAATAGCCAGATGGTTGCAAAATAGATAAAGAAACACTTTTCTTTTGGCAATAAGCTTGTACCATAGAAGTAGCGGTTGTTCCTGAACCACAGGCTGTTTCATAAAATAAGGTATCGATACTATTTACCCATACGACTGGATGAATTTTGATTTTTCCTTGTCCATTTTCTAAGTACATAACTCCTACTGCCTCACTATTTTGCAAGCCATAGTGATAGATCATTTTTCTTGTTTCTTCTTTTATGGTATCGAGATGTGCCAAATATGGTTTTGCTTGTTCTTCTGGAATTACGATACTTACCATGCCTTTCATTTTGGCTTGATAAATTCCGTTTTCTCTTGGTATAACCATATTCTCTGCTTCTTCTTTGCTAAGTAATGGAATTTCACACCATGCTTCTTGCTTGCTCGATACTCCAGCTGTTATTTTATCTTTTCCATTTACCATTAAGGTGAGCTTTCCTTCTTTTCCTGCTAAAAAGTAATAGGCTGCACTTCTTGTGGCGTTTCCACAAAATTCTCCTCCTGCCATTTCTAATGATGGCTGACCGGTTTGGCTTAAAAAACCTACTTGTTCAACATTTGGGTGTTTTTCCATGATTTTATCGTTAATGATTTTACGCTCTTCTTGAGTATAATTGGTACCTAGTACAAAACCGGTATCGTTTCCTCCGGGGATATAAATTTGATAGTTTACTGTTTTGGACAATGTCTCCACTTCCTCTCTTTCGTTACTGGTAGTATAGCACAGGGAATAGTAAATTTCAAGATAACTTTTGGGTCAAAAATCTTAATTGTTGCTTTACCAGTTAATATTTCGATGAAAAAACGAATTTTACCTTTCGATTAAAGGCAAATTCGTTTTTATTTCCCACTAAATTGATTTTTCAAGTTTGTTAATATCTTTTCTTGGACCAAGATTTAAAGACTAACCATTAAAGTAATCAATAATTCCATTATATATCCCCCAAGCCAATCGATCTTGATATTCATCTGTTAACAATTGCTGTTCTTCTTCTGGATTTGATAAAAATCCACATTCAACAATAGATAAGGGAATTTCTACATGCTTAACAATATACACATTATCAATTTTCATCGCTACACGATGGTTCTCTTTTTGAATAGATTCATTTAAATTCTGTTGCAATTGTTTGGCTAACTTCTGACTTTGTTCATTTTTTGTCTGATAGAAACATTGCCAGCCATAATATTGTTGCTGTGGTATTTTATTAAGATGAATAGACACAAAAATATCTGCCGATGAATTATTTCCTATTTTTACGCGATTGCGGATATCTGAAATCTTTTTTTGCTTTAATGTTTGACTATCTAAATCATAAATAGCATTTTCATCTGACCTTGTTAAAATGACTTTACACCCACTTTGTTCTAATAATTTTTGCACTTTTAAGGTAATTTTTAAATTGGTTTCCGCTTCTGTTGTCCCATTACTACTTTGTGCTCCTTCATCAGGTACTCCGATGACCGTGCATCAAGAACAACAACTTTTCCTGATACAGGAGTAGAGGTAACTGGTAAGGATTCTTTCTGGCTATCTTTTGTTGCTTGATAAGAAAAAGTAAATATTCCCACTAAAATAACTAACACGATGACACTAATTCTCTTTCGATTCATCACAATCATATAACGCCTCCTAAAACGCAAAAAACTCTTTCTATATGTTATTTAGAAAAAGTTCGTTTTATTCTTATTTTATGAAAATACAAATAGGGAAATTTTAGCTAGGGAAAAAAAGGGCGTCCCCTTTATTTCCCTAATTCATTTATTTTTCTACGGTCTATAGCATAACTGCTACCAATTACTGATTTGGCTGCATGCTTAACTTGAGCTCCTATTTCTCCTATTTCTAACATATTATAGAAACGATTTACGTCTGCTACTACTACTCCTATGGATATGGCTGTTAATGGAAATTGCTCGATGATTCCTTTTCGATTAGCTACTTCTATATAACCTTTTTCTACATCTTCTGGCGTAAAGAAAGAGGTTACCTTTTCGTCAAAGTGAGCAATGATGCTTTGGCATAATTTTTCACAGGAAGTTCCTGAAATGATAGCAACAAAGTCATCTCCTCCAATATGACCTACAAATGAACCATCTGTTACTAGCTCGTGTACGCAAGTTAGTATGGTATCTGCTGTAAATTTGATAATTTCGTCTCCTTTTAAAAATCCATAAACATCATTATAAGCTTTGAAATTGTCTAAGTCTAAGTAAAGAACACAAAATGCCTCTTTATTGGATAATCGTTTCTTTAATTCAGCATGTATTTGAACATTGCCAGGAAGGCCTGTTAATGGACTAATTCGACGATTTATTGTCATTAATCGAGATAAATTTTTTACTGTGTAATATAAATAACGTTCATTAACTGGTTTTTTTACGTAATATTCTATGGATTGCTCTAAAATTTTGATTCGATGGTCTTGGTCGCTATTAGACGATACCACAATAACTGGCGTAATGCTGTTATCATCATCATTACGTATTTTTTGACATAGTTCTACTACATCTACTTCAATGGCATCTTCATTAATAATGATGATAGCAGGAATATTTTTTAAGGCTACATCGATTTGGTCAGATTTAACACTAATAAATTTAAAATCTTGATCTCCTCTAAATAATTCGCGAAAGACTAAAATAGAAGAATCATCATCATCAATAATATAAATTTCCTGAATCATGTTTGCCTCCTTTTTTCTTTTGCTTCTTTTTTCTTATTTTCTTTTTCTTTTCGTTTGAATTCAATTTTTTTATTTAATACTTCTGTTATTTCCTTTGTATCAATAGCGGGAAATGCTTTTTTTAATCGATACACTCGTCGATACAAACGACGAATCGTCTGATTTTTTCGCTGATCCATTTCTTCTACTAGTTTTTGTAGGTTTTCTTTTACGGATAATTTTTCTTCTTCTTTATTTGAATTAATGGTTTTTAATTCTTCTAATTTTTCTTTAATTTGATGGTTTAAGGCTTCAATTTTATCCAGTGTATTTTGAATGGTTTTTAGTTTAATCACACTGACAATTGCATCAATCAGCATAAGAACTGCTGTTACAGTAACAATCACTTGAATCCACCCTGCATCAATTAAAGCTAATTTCTGCCTAACAAATGGATGAATAAAGCAAATAAAGACAATTCCTAAAATACCCCAATACAAAGAATTGCTTAAACAGATTCTTCCTTGAAAATTGAATTTGTGATCTGAATAGTCCCAATATTTCGTTTGAAATACTTTTTCTAAAAAACATCCCACTAGATATTCCCATATGGTTAAGACAAAAAAACTCATCACAAATAGGAGAATAAAGTTGTCTTTAAATCCTTCTAAGAAAACATACATAATGATAGCCCCTATTCCATAAATAGGGCAAAATGGACCATTTAAAAATCCTGTATTAATCCACTTTTTTTCACAAAAGCTTCGAAAAATAGATTCCATCACCCATCCTGCAAAGGAATAAATGACAAAATACGTTAATAACTCAAAAAATGGATAATTCATCTTTCTTTAGCATATGTTAGCTGTTAAGCTAAGCACATCCTCCTTCACTAAAATTGATAAACTTGAAAAGTCTACCTAGGTTAGATAGGGGAAAAAAGTTTCCCCTACTCCTACTTATGGTTTTGTGAATTTTACTTTTTGTGTTGCTGATACATCTGCTGAATTGTATACCGTAACTTCCATTTTATTATCGCCTGATTTTAATGGAATTTGGAAAGTAAATTCTTTTCCTGATAATTCTTGTTTGAATTTCTGATTATCGTCCTCATCTAAAACAACACGAACCTCTTTTAACTCATTTTCATCTGTTACTTTAATGACATAGGCCGTATGATCATCATTAAAACTGATGTCAATAGTTGGTTTAGATACCCCTTTTGTTTCTTGTACTTTTGTTTCTGTACGATTATTGACATCTACGACAATAACCGTTAAGGTATGATCCCCTTTCATTGCTTCGATTTCTTGATCTATTTTGGTATCATTAATTTCTACTTTTGTTTCTTCTTCATCATCCCAACGATAGGTCATATAAGCAATTTGCGTTTCTCCTTCATACGTAATTTTAATTTTTCCACTGGCTAATGGTTCTAGACCAATCTTACTTTCTAATTCATATGGTTGTTGATAGGAATTTTCACCGCCTTCAGTATCTTTTGCTGCCACTTTTAATACGTTTGAACCTGTTGGAATAGTAATTTGTTGTTCTACATATTTTCTACCATTTCCACTAATGGTTACTTCTTGCTCATCATTCCAACGATAACTTACTTGATCAATCGGTTTATCACTTGTGATTTTTAAGAGTATCGTGTCTTTTGCTTTATTTTCTAATGTTATGGTTGGTTTAGTTTGGGCAGTTCCTTTTGATGATCCTTCTTTGACCATAGCATATGAACCTGATCCTACTAAAAAAATGCCAAACAACAATAAAACAATTGAAAATATTTTAATAACACTCCTAATATCTGTTTGTTGATGGTTTGACCCTTTTTTCCCTTTTTTATTTTTGTTTGGTGCACTTGTCGCTAATATTTGATTCATCTCTTTATCACCTCATTTGTTTACCTACGGAGAATTATATCATACGGTTTTGGAAATGTAAACTATTTTGAAAAATTAATCTTTTATGGGATTACTGGTTGTTACTATTCATAACTTACTGAAAATGGTAACTACTGGTTAATAGTTTTTGCCTAAAGTAGCTCTGAACCCATTCCTCAAAACTATTAATCAGTAACTTCATGCAAAATAGTTAAACAAACTAAAAAAGGAGAAAAGACGCATTTCATTATAGAAAATGTGTCTTTTCTCTCTTAATCAGCCTGTCCCAAAAATGGTGATTTTACCATTTTTGACCCCGTCCCCATTAAAGGACAAATTTCTTAATTAGCACTACTCCTCCGGCTAAAGTAATCAGAATAATAAATCCTAAGGTATAATAAATTCTAGCTTGACCTGTTGAAATAGATAGAATTACTTCGGCTATGTCAATGTCGTCTTCTCCTGGTACTTTGTTGTCCGGAGTTGAGTCTATATCGTCTGCTCCTTTGTCGTTGTAATCTTCTGAAATTTCGGCTGTGTTGGTTTTTAGTCCAATGTTATCTTTTCCGTTGATCCAAGTTAATAGTACTTGTACATCAGCACTTTCTCCTGGTTGTAATAGGGTGTTTTCTAGTAACCTTGTGGATATGACGTTGTTTCCTTCGTCTGTCCATCCTGGGTTTTCTTCGGCAATGAATTTTAGTCCTTCTGGGATATAGTCAGTGACTTCTTTGGCATATCCTGCGATGTCTCCTTGGTTGGTTACTCGGATGGAATATCTAAATTTAACGGTTACTTTGTCTAGTTTCTTTCTGTGTAGTTCTACTTTTACGATTGGTTCTGGGTCTTGCTCTGGTGTGTGCCCTGTTTGGGTAATGGTTTCTTTTCCGTCTTCGATAACGATGGCTTCGGTTACCCATTTTCTTAGAGCCAAGTCAAAATAGGTTAGTTTTACGTATTCTTTGTCTTGATCGTCTTCTCCTTCATTCCATTCTCCAGGAATAGAGTCGATGTCTTGTACTGGATTTCCGTTTTTGTCTTCGTCTTCTTGTATTTGGGCAGAATTTACAACGATTTTATCTGATGTGTTAGGTTCTACTACTTTGAAAGCTACTTTTACGTCTTTGTAGTCTGGATTGGTTTCTGATATTTCTTCGTTTTCGTCAAAAGCTTTTAGTAGGTTTGGATTTTCGGTTAGGCTTGAATCTTCTTTCATTCTTGCTTCACCTTTTGTTTTGGATAAATAATCAGTAACAATCTTGCTAGCTTTGGTGATGTCTTCTGTTTTGTTTCCTTCTTCATCGTACATTACCCAAGCATATTCTTTGTTTATGTCGTTTTCTGGTAAAAATTCTAATCCTGCGGGAATATCATCGGCTACTTCTTTGGCATAACCATCTTTTTGCCCTTCGTTAAATACGCGAATGGTATAGGTAACAATATTTCCAGTTACTACTTCTACTGGTTCTTTGGTATGTTCGTAAGATAGTTGATTAGTTTCTTTGTCGTATTTTACTTCTGGAATTCTTGTGGTTACGTCTTGATCGTTAACAGCAGTAATAAATTTACGTAAGGCTAGATCAAATGGTTTGATGATAATTTTTTCAAAGTCATCATCGTCTTCTTGCCCTGGTACATAAGTTCCTAGTTCATCTTCTTTGTAGTTTGGTAGTTTTTCATCACTTGGAAGGTTTACGTTATCTGATGAAGAATCACGGTCTCTTACGATTTGGTTATTCTCATCACGATATTCGGTTATGTCTGCTATATTCGTATGAATTTGATTTATTTTTGCCGTATTGCTTAGGCGACACATGATAGGAATTTCTTTATAGGAAAGAATGATCTTCCCATTTTCGTCTGTTTTTGCTTTAGCAATTAACTGATCTTTTAAATAATTCGTGGTTACTGTTCTTCCGTCTTCTGAAACTTTCCAACCATATTGGTCATTGAAGGTTCCTTCTACAAAGGTTAATCCTTCTGGCAAATGGTCTTTGATTTCTGAAGCATATCCGTCAATTTCGCCTTCGTTATATACGCGTAACATATAGATAACTACATCATTTTGATTTACTTCTACTGGTGTTTTTGGATGGTGATAGGTTGCTGTTGTAATGACTTTTCCGTTTTCATCAGTTGTATTTAATTTTGAGGTATCTACTTGTGGTGCTCTGGTGTATGTTCCATTGGTTTCTTTTAAGTATTCATTTTCTTCGATGGTAACATCTGGGCTAACAGCAATGATGAATTTTCTTAAGGCTAAGTCGAAAATTTGTAATTTTACGTTGTCGTAATCTTCATCATCTTCGTATTTTACCCAATTGTCAGGGTCTGAGTCTCGGTCATCGATTGGATCTCCATTTTTATCGGCATCTTTGGTAATGGCTGCTTCGTTACGAATAATGGTTCCTGTGGTATTTTCAGCGACTACTTTTAGGTAAACAGATACTTCTCGATAATCTGGATTTTTGTCGTTTACGCTATCTATATATCCTTTGCTTGAGTCAAATGCTTTGATTAAGTTAGCATTTTCAGTAGCAATTTCTGCTCCTTTTCCTTTTCCTAAATAATCGGTAGAAATTAAATCAATACGATTGGTTGCTTGATCAATATGTTTGATATCCCAAATTCCTTGGTTATAACGAATAGCTTGTTTTTCTTCTGGTGTTAAGGTAGTATCTAGTGCTAATTCGTCGTCTGTTTTTTCTGACCATAAGAAGGCTAATCCTTCAGGAATATCTTCTGAGATTTCTTCGGCGTATCCATCGATATCTCCTTCGTTGTATACTCTAAACGTATATTTAACAATATCTCCTTGTTTTACTAACACAGGCTCTTTGTTTAACTCATAATCTGCTGTGGTAATCTTTTTTCCGGTACTGTCTGTAGTATTTAATTTGCTTACGTCTACTCCATTAATTCTTTCCGGTACTTTTGTACTATTTACTTCTACAATACGTTTAATTAATTTTAGGTCAAAGGCTTTTGGCTCTAATACTAATTTTTCAAAGTCATCATCGTCTTGCTGACCTTTGTAGAAATAATTGTTGTCTGCTAATTCATTTTTATTGGTTTGATTTCCTTTGTAGTCTGCCATGTTGTCTTTATTTACTGATGGTACTGTTCCTGGCTCTGAATCACGATCTTTTCCTACTTCAGTAGTAATGGTTACTTTATCTACATTATCATATTCTTCGGCAATCCATGCTACATTGGTTAGCACTATTTTGTTATTGGTATCTGGTTTTTGGGTTACTTCACATTCTATTTCTAAGGTTTCTGATGATAATTTTCCTGTTTCATAGGCTGCTAATTCAGTTGTGTTATCTGCTTTTCTGGTGAATGTCACACGATTAGTTGCTTCATCATATTGAGCATCATATCCTGCTGTGATTAACTTACTATAGGTAAGTCCTGTTGGTAGTTGATCGACTATTTTGGTTGGATATCCTGCTTTTTCTCCTTCGTTATAAATGGTTAATTGATAAGTTACTTTATTTCCATTTTCTATGGTAATTGGATCTTTACGATGTTTGTAAATAGCTGTTGTTCCTGTTTGTAATGAAGATTCATCAATGGCAGGTACTCTTGTATTTGCTGATGGAAGTTCTACTCCATTTACTTTGGTAATGTATTTTCTTAAGGCTAAGTCAAATTCTTTTTCTACTGGTGGGATACGGTCGATTACCATAATTGGTTGAGTATTGGTTTTGGTTGAGTTAGCATAAATGGTGATCACTGAATTAGACACAGCGGTTCCATTTTTAAATGCTTGTCCATTGGTTTTAGCTGTAGTAATTAAATAATTGTAAATGGCTACTGCTTGTCTTTGTCTTTGTTCTCCTGCTTTGTCTACACCTAGATTATAATCACTTAAGCTAAAATATTCTGCCATGTCCTCTGTCTTATACGTAAACCATGAACTATTAGCAGCTCCAAATTGATTATACACATTGTCATAAATGACACCATCATCGTAGTTCGTAAAATACCATAAAACAGCTTGTTGTACTGCTTCAATATCTGTATCGGTAATTTCTACGGCAAATTCATCAACATCAATTCCTGCTGCACGTAAAGAATTAGCGATTAAGTCTTTTCTTTCTTGCTCAGTAGAAATACCTGGTAAATATAATAAATCTGCTATGGCCATCAAATTGTAGTAAGTATCATTATCGGTATTGACTAGACTTTTTAACACATCATTGTTGGTGGCTAAAATAGCGTCTCTATCTTCTTTGAAATTATAGGATATATTGTAGGTATCCTTTTCTCCTGTATTTCGGAATCCTACTCCTGCTTTTACACAGTAATAGTTTGTGCTATTATCGTAGTTGGTATCGGTTAAACTTCGATAACTGACGATATCCCAAATTTTGGCTCCTATCATACTTTCTGGGGTTGATCCATTACGATCTGGATTTCCTATTCCATAAGCCATATTTGCTGGATCTGTGTTATTGCGAAATTCCTGCACACCTAAATACAAAGGGGTAGCTAAGTTAGTTACTGCTTGAGATGAGGTGGGAATATTCCATAGCATAATGACGGCTAATAAACTGATTACTACTAAACTCCATTTTTTTAATTTCATCTTTATCTTCTCCTTACCTAAAAATATCTTTATCACTCTTATTTTACACTATATTTTTCATTCGTCAATAGTGTTTTTTACCAATAAAACAAAGAAAAAAATACTGCCCTCTATTCCGCTACGGATATGGTTTTTCTCCGCCTCGCCTAGATAAATACACTTACATTACAATTATATTACATTTTGGGAACAAAATCAAGGTTTTATGTGAATTTCGATGATAACTATTGGGGAAAGTTCATTTGCCGTAATGTTTTTAGGATGGTTCAATTGTTTTGTTACTTTACAAAACAATTTTACGATATCTCTTTCAGTTCCCTTTCTTCGTAATAGGATAAAATAGTATCATTAGGCAATAAGGATAACTAAATATAAGTCAAATATCAAAAACAGTATTTTGTTGAATTAATTCAACAAAATTTGAAGTTTTTGTTGAATCAATTCAATATAATAATAACTATTTTGGTTGTCAGCATCCCCCAACATATGATATACTATTAATAGAAAAAATTAAAGGAGGTCGTGATATGACTACTAAAATCTATTCTATCAATGATATAAAAGCAATTTTAAGTAACATTTTAAGTAATACAGATGTAGAAAAAGCAATTTTATTCGGTTCATAGCTAAAAATAATCCAACTTCAAATAGCGATATTGATATTTTAATTGATAGCAACGGAAAAATAAAAGGCTTAAAATTCTTTGCTATTATTGATAACTAAAAGAAACATTTGGAAAAGATGTAGATATAATAGAAAAATCCGAGATCGGTAAAAATTCAAAAATTGATAAAGAAATTGAAAAAACTGGAGTTGTTGTGTATGAAAAATAAAACGATTTCTTCACTCTCTTATTTTCGTTTTTCTAAGTTCGAATTATTCTTTTTTTACTATCATAATTTAAATATTACCCCATAAACTAGTGATGAGGTAATGATGATGATGAAAAAACAATTTATCCAAGTTCTCATTTTTTTGAGCTTATTTCTTTTCTTATTTTCTCCTCTTAGTTTTGGTGATGATTTAGAAGAAGAGGAAACTACTGATGTTGCTAGCGAAATCACAAGTACCGTTAATGCTAGCCATGAATCTAATTCCCCTAAATTACCAGAAATCAATTCCCGTGCCTATGTGGTAATTGACCGTAATTCTAACCGAGTTCTTTGTGGGAAAAATGAGACACAAAAAAGAAAGATGGCCTCTACCACAAAAATTATGACTGCTTTGGTCATTATTGAAAAAGGAAGTCTAGAGCAAACCATTGAAATCTCCAAAAAAGCAGCTAATACTGGTGGTTCTCGTTTAGGGTTAAAAACAGGTGATAAAGTAACGGTTCGTGATCTTTTATATGGTCTAATGCTTCGTTCTGGAAATGATGCAGCTGTTGCCTTAGCTGAATATGCGGGAGGAGATATTGCTGGTTTTTCTGAGTTAATGAACGAAAAAGCAGAAACACTTGGACTAACCAATACTCATTTCAAAACGCCACATGGTTTAGATGAGGAAGATCATTATACGACAGCTTATGAACTAGCCGTTTTGGCCAATCACGCTATGAGAAATAAAACGTTTGCTACCATTGTAGGAACAAAAACAATTACCATTACCATTAATGGTTACCCTAAAGCATTAACCAATACCAATGAATTATTAGGCAATTTAGCCGGCGTATACGGAATTAAAACAGGATTTACCAATGGTGCTAACCGTTGTTTAGTTACCTCTTGCAAGCGAGACAATTTAGATATCATCTGTGTCGTGTTAGGAGCAGATACGAAAAAATGTAGAACAACTGATAGTATTAAGTTAATTGAGTATACCTATAAAAATTTTGAAGTGGTTAATCTACAAGAAAAAATCGAGCAAGAATTTAACTCATGGAAACAAAAAGCAGATTTTAGTATAGAAAAAGGAATCACTGATGAACCAGAAATTGAGGTTAATCCTTTACCTTTTTCAAACCTACCTATTCGAAAAGATTTGATTAGTGATTTACAGGTTAACTTTGATTATTCTCCTTTTCAAAAGGCTCCTTTGAAGTCTGGAGAAGTCATTGGTAAAATTAGTATTAGCACAGGAAATGGAGATCTAATCGCTGAAACGAGTATTGTTAATGGGAAAGAAATTCGTAAGAAAAATATGTGGGATTATTTTTGTTTGTTTTGGGATGAGATTAAATTTGAACATTTTCTTTCTTAAATTTATTTACGTTTAGAAATTCTCTTTTCCACGGCTCCCCTTTAAAGTTGCAACAAAAAAACTAAACAATCAAAAAAGAAGTCAAGTAACAACCCTAATGTACACCTAACCAGAAAAGCAATCCTCTTTTCTGCTTGCTTAGCCTAAAGTACATTACCTCATTACTTGTCTTCCTTAACTCAAACGACTAAAAAGCAATCAAACGAACCATCATAAATGATATTCGTAAGCCCTGTAGTATCGGTTACAAAAATTCTAGTGGATACTTGCTTTTCATAAGTAATTTTTTCTTTTTTCATTAGTATTCTGCTAATAATAAAACTACTTTGGATAAATCTCTTATATCGACTTCTCCGTCTTGAGTTACGTCTGCCGCTTTCAGTTTTTCTCCGGTTAATAGTTGCCCTTCTCCTCCTGCTAAATGAGCAACTAAAATGGATAAATCACGTAAATCTAATTGTCCATCTTAATTAATGTCTCTTAAATTTGTGCTATTCCTTTTGTGGTTACTGCTTTTAAACAAGTATTAGCATCTGGACAATCAATTTCGTTTCCTAATTCTTTTAAATCTTTCCAATGTTGTCCATCTATGGAAAGATAACTTTCTCCTTGGTTTGAGGAAACATTTTTCCAAAATTTCCCTGCTTTTGTTTCCACCCCAATTTGTGCATAGGAATCTAAGTTTCCTTTAATCGCTTTTATGCCTATAACAAACTTCTGCCCGGTTAGCTTAAATTGATATAATGTTTCACCTTGACTTTTTGTTTCACTAACCTTAGTAGTGCCTATACAATATGATTCTACTAAACTATCTTTATAAGAAATAGCTAAAAATCCTTTGTCATACATGTCTGTTCCGTGAGAATTCATAATGATATAGGCACCTGGCTTGGTAGGGCGATGATCCTCATTAAAATTTTCTACTTCATAATTGTCATCCCAGCCAACAATGGTTACTTGGTGATCAGGTATAGCCATAGAAGAATCGCAATAATAAGCTGTTAAGTCATAATTATAATATTGCTATCACTAGCATACATAGCAGCAGTCACCACCCATAGGTTTGAATATGTTCTTTAATTTGCTGTCTTACTAAATTGACCCATCTTCGGTGTACAAATTTCCATTAAGATAAAGAGGCTGATCAGAATAAGACGTCTTCCCGTCTATTTTTGCCTTATAAATCATTTTCACTCTTTTTTATTAGTTGTTAGCTAATCCTTATTTTATTCCATTGTATTTTCTATATTTTAAGTAAGACACTATAGCTACAATAATAATAATCAATCCAACAACAATACTCCATTGTCCTATTCCTGTTTTTGGTAAATTTTTATTTGCTGTATTTACCCCTGCTGAATTTCCTGCCTGATTAGTTGTTGCTTGTCCACCACTACTCTGATTTCCTGTTGAATTGGTAACTTGATTTTGACCACCTGTTGTGTTTTGGTTTCCTGTAGAGTTATTTCCTCCTGCTGTATTATTGCCTGATGTATTATTTCCATCATCAGGAGTTGTTTGGTTAATATTCAATGTAGTTGTTGCATTAGCTGGTGTGACTTTTGTCTCTGTGTTACTTGACTCAATATTCGTTAAAGAAATTGAACCTGTTGCTTTTGTTGTATCTTCTTTTACTTTAAAAGTAAGTTTAGCAATAGTTCCTGATTTTTCTGTCAACAAATTAGAATACGTTAAAATAAAAATACCATTTGCCGTATTATACGTTTGTTTAACCCAATCATTTGCCCCATCAATTGTTACACTCTCAAACACATCTGTATCATAAGTCAACGTTGCCTTAAAAGCATTAACTCCATCACCTGTTGAACTTGGTACATTCACATTAGCTATATTAACCGAAACGGTAACTTCTTTTCCTTTTTCTACCTTAGTTTGTGCAGGAACAAGGCTAACATCCATTGTCTCTCCTGCTGCTATAGCCGAACCTATTAGCATAGCAAGGGTAACAATCATTAACGTTACCATTAACGAAAAACGTTTTACTGATTTCATGAAAATTCCTCTCTTTCGTACTAAAATTCATTATCTTTAGTATACCCTTTTTTTGACTTTAAATCAACCTATTTTCAAAAAATTATTATTTGTCACAAAATTGTAATATTGTAACAAATTTACCCTGTCCCTAAAATGGGCAATATTACCAAAAATTACTCCGTCCCCAAAAAAAGAGTACTTATCAATACATACTATATTGAAAGTACTCTTCATTTTTTATGTTCTAAACATTTTCTTTGATGTAATCCACTACATCTCCTACAGTTACTACTTTTTCTGCATCACTATCAGGAATTTCGATATCAAATTCTTCTTCTATTGCCATAACTAATTCTACAATATCTAAAGAGTCTGCTCCTAAATCATCTATGAAAGATGCTTCCATTGTTACTGCTGTATCAGCTACACCTAATTGTTCAACAATGATTCCTTTTACTTTTTCTAAGATTTCTTCTGAACTCATGACTCCAGAGTTCACCTCCTCTCAAGTTTGCAAATGATGTATCATTTGTTTTGTTTCTTGTTTATAGTACTTTTATATTATATGTTTTATGATTTGTCAAGTATATTGTACAATATTTTTATTTTTATACGAATAAGTCAATTTTTTTGTTGCTTAACTAGCCTAAATGTAAGGTTTTTACTTAATTTTCGCTTTGTTTTTCTTTTTCCTTTTCTGCCTTTTGTTTTATCCCAATTTGTTCAAATTCTTCTATCATTTTTTCTACTGCGCGATTTTCGACAAATTTCTCTGCTTGAATTAAGGTGTATTCGAATAGTAAGGCATCACTACTTCCATGTGCTTTGACTACCGGTTTTTTTACTCCTAGAAATAGTGCTCCTCCGTAAGATTTATAGTCCATTACTTTACTGAATCGTTTAATAGCAGGTAAAGCCGGAATGGATAAGATCTTGGCTAATAAATTTTTAGTGAAACTTTCTTTTAAGGATCGTTTTACAAATTTGCCTAATCCTTCTGTTGTTTTTAAGAATACGTTTCCGGTAAATCCATCGGTTACAATAGCATCTATTTCTCCGGAAAAGGCATCTCTTCCTTCTACATTCCCTACAAAATTAATATGGTATTCTTCTGCTTTTTGTTTTAGTAATTGATAACTTTCTCTTACTAGTTCATTTCCTTTGGTTTCTTCTGTTCCAATGTTAAGTAGTCCAATGGCTGGTTTTTCAATACCAAATGTGTTGTGTAAATAAATGCTTGACATTTGGGCAAATTGCAAAAGATTGATTGGTTTACAATTGGTATTTGATCCTGCATCAATTAATAATAATTGACTATGGTATGCTGGTAATATTCCTGCTAATGCTGGTCTATCAATGCCTTTGATTCTGCCAACAATTAATGTTGCCCCTGTTAGTAATGCTCCTGAATTTCCTGCTGAAATGAAGACATCTCCTTCTCCTTGTTTTAACATTTGGAAACCTACTACCATGGAAGAATCTTTTTTGTGTTTGATAGCTATTGTTGGTGTATCTTCCATTTCTATTGTTTCCGTAGCGTTTTTGATGTGTAATCTTTCTGAAATACTTTCGATTTCTTTTCCATAAAATTCTTTTACTTTGGTTCGGATCACTTCTTCTTTTCCTACCAAAATAATTTCTGCTTTAATTTTTTGGATGGCAGCTACTGCACCTTTGATATTGGCATCTGGGGCATTGTCTCCTCCCATGGCATCTAAGATAATTTTCATCTTTTTATTTCCTCCAAACTGCATTTGTATATTTTATTATCAATGGTACTATTTTATTATGGTTTAAAGAAAATTGCAAGTGATTTTTGTATTTTTTCATGATAACCGATTCAATAAAAATAAAAAGGGAAACTTGCTTATGCAAATCCCCTTCTCGTTTGGATGTTCATCAATCTCCCAAAACTTTTTTACTAGTAATTCCTCAGCTGCCACTCTTCTTTTTGAAATCGGCAAGTTTTCAAACTGCCTGAATTCAATAGGAAACATAATACAACAATGTTTTTCAATATTCCTCAATATAACGCCTTCTATCTGCCTCACCGTATCTGACTTAATTTCTAAAAGAAGTGACAATTCATGTCGTTCTCTTCTTTTTCTTTCTGCAAAAGACTCTTCCTTTTTAGCACGCATTGATTCATAACATAATACTAAAAAGTCAATAGTCCTACTTAATTGCTTCCCCATCTTTTCCATTTCTCTTTTAACAAAAAAGGACAGTATAATAAATCAACTATTTATTATACTGTCCTTTTTTATTTTATATGATTTTGCGCTCTGCTAACTCATTCTTTCAAGCAATATAATTTTTATTAATTATATTTTATTGAATAATGTCAGCTACAACTCCTGAACCTACTGTTCTACCACCTTCACGAATAGCGAATCTTAATCCTTTTTCGATAGCGATAGGAGTGATTAATTCAATTGTCATAGAGATATTATCTCCAGGCATAACCATTTCAGTTCCAGCTGGTAACTCAATAACACCAGTTACGTCTGTTGTTCTGAAATAGAATTGTGGTCTGTATCCATTGAAGAATGGAGTATGACGTCCACCTTCTTCTTTGGTTAATACATATACCTCTGAAGTGAATTTTGTATGTGGATTAATTGTTCCTGGTTTACATAGAACTTGACCTCTTTCGATGTCTTTTCTATCAATTCCTCTTAATAGAACACCAATGTTGTCTCCTGCTTCTGCTTGATCTAATAATTTACGGAACATTTCAACACCAGTAACAACTGTTTTTCTTCTTTCTTCTGATAGACCAATGATTTCAACTTCGTCTTGAAGTTTTACTTGTCCTCTTTCTACTCTACCAGTAGCAACTGTTCCACGTCCAGTGATCGTAAATACGTCTTCAACTGGCATTAGGAATGGTTGGTCGATTGGTCTTTCTGGAGTTGGGATATAACTATCAACAGCTTCCATTAATTCTTTCATTGGTTTATATACTTCTGCGTTTGGATCAGTTTCACTGCTCTCTAAAACGTTTAATGAAGAACCTTTAACAATTGGAATATCGTCCCCTGGGAAACCATATTCAGAAAGTAAGTCTCTTACTTCCATTTCTACTAATTCTAATAATTCTGGATCATCAACCATATCACATTTGTTTAGGTAAACAACGATGTATTTAACACCTACTTGTCTAGCTAAAAGAATGTGTTCTCTGGTTTGTGGCATAGGACCATCCGCTGCTGATACAACTAAGATAGCACCATCCATTTGAGCAGCACCAGTAATCATGTTTTTAACGTAGTCAGCGTGTCCTGGACAGTCAACGTGAGCATAGTGTCTGTTGTCTGTTTCGTATTCAACGTGAGCTGTGTTAATTGTGATTCCTCTTGCTTTTTCTTCTGGAGCTCCATCGATTTGATCGTAAGCTTCATATTGAGCTTTTCCTAATAATGATAAATATTTTGTAATAGCTGCAGTTGTTGTTGTTTTTCCATGGTCAACGTGTCCGATTGTACCAATGTTAACGTGTGGCTTGTTTCTTTCAAACTTTGCTTTTGCCATTTTTGAATTCCTCCCTTTTTTGGTTCCTGTTTAAAATTCGATGATTTTAAATCAGGTTTTATTTGTTAAAGTTAATGACTTAAATTTCATGCACTTGTATTTTACCCTATTTTGGGAAAAAATGCAAGTGTTTATGATGAAATTACCTTTCCGATTCTTCTAATGAATCGCTTTCTTCTTGTTGATGAGTAGAATAAACTAAATCAGTTGATTTTTCTAATGGAAATTTAACTCCATGACCAACTTCATTTGCTTTTTGTACTTTTTCACGAAAAGCACGAACTGTTTCAAAACTCATCTCATTCACATCCTCATTTTGTTGTTATTAAAATGTCCCTTTTAGAAACGTCCCCAAAAGGACATACAAATGTCTCAAACAGAAACGTCCCTAATTGGACATATTTGGACAAATCTTATTCTGCTTTTTTGCTACGTGAAGCAATGATTTGGTCTAATACTGATTTTGGTACTTCTTCGTAGTGTGATGGTTCCATTGAGTAAGTTCCTCTACCTTGTGTTTTAGAACGTAAATCGGTTGCATAACCAAACATTTCAGATAATGGAATAAAGGCATGAATTTCTTGCATTCCGTCTGATCCGTCCATTCCTTCCATTCTACCACGTCTTGAGTTAACGTCTCCGATAACATCTCCCATATATTCTTCTGGAACAGTGATTTCTACTTTCATGATTGGTTCTAAGATAACTGATTTTGCTTGTTTACATCCTTCTTTGAATGCCATTGATGCAGCAATTTTGAAGGCCATTTCAGATGAGTCTACTTCATGGTATGATCCATCGACTAAAGATACTTTAAAGTCGATTACTGGGTAACCAGCTAAGATTCCTGTGTCTGATGCTTCTCTCATTCCTTGTTCAATTGGCTTAATGTATTCTTTTGGAACAGCTCCTCCTACGATCTTGCTTTCGAATTCAATTCCTTTTCCTGGTTCTAATGGTTCCATTTCAAACCAAACATCACCATATTGCCCTTTACCACCTGATTGACGAATGAATTTACCTTGAACTTTAACTTTGTTACGAATGGTTTCTTTGTAAGCTACTTGTGGTTTACCTACATTACATTCTACTTTAAATTCACGTTTTAGACGATCTACAATGATGTCTAAGTGTAATTCACCCATACCAGCGATAATGGTTTGACCAGTTTCTTGGTTGGTGTATGTTTTAAAGGTTGGATCTTCTTCAGCAAGTTTTGCTAAAGCGATTCCTAATTTTTCTTGAGCTACTTTGTCTTTTGGTTCAATAGCGATGTCAATTACTGGTTCTGGGAATTCCATGGATTCCAAAACAACAGGGCTTGATGGATCGCACAAAGTATCTCCTGTGGTTACATCTTTTAATCCTACTGCTGCTGCGATATCTCCAGCGTATACTTTGTCGATATCTTCTCTATGGTTTGAGTGCATTTGTAGAATTCTTCCGATTCTTTCTTTTTTGTCTTTGTTTGCATTTAATACGGTTGATCCAGAATCTAATGTTCCTGAATATACTCTAAAGAAACAAAGTTTTCCTACGAATGGATCGGTTGCGATTTTAAAGGCTAATGCAGCAAATGGTTCTGTATCAGATGTTTTTCTTTCTACTTCGTTTCCTTCTAAATCAGTTCCTTTGATATGTGCAATGTCTAATGGTGATGGCATAAAGTTAATGATCGCATTTAATAATTCTTGAACACCTTTGTTTTTGTAAGAAGATCCACAACATACTGGTACGATTGTGTTAGCAATTGTTCCTTTACGTAGTCCCATGATAATTTCTTCTTGGGTTAGTTCTTCTCCTTCTAGGTATTTCATCATTAATTCTTCGTCTTGATCAGCTACTGCTTCGATCATTTTATCACGATATTCTTTTGCCATATCGGCTAAATCTGCTGGAATATCACATTCTTCAATTTCTTTTCCTAAGTCATCTTTGTGAATGAATGCTCTCATTTTGATTAAGTCGACGATTCCTTGGAAATTATCTTCTGCTCCAATTGGTAATTGGATAGGAACAGCGTTGGCGTGTAATCTTGTTTTTAATTGGTCAACACAAAGTAGGAAGTTAGCTCCAGTTACGTCCATTTTGTTAACGTATACCATTCTTGGAACTTGGTATTTATCTGCTTGTCTCCATACAGTTTCAGTTTGTGGTTGTACACCACCTTTTGCGGCTAGAACGGTTACAGAACCATCTAATACTCTTAAGGATCTTTGTACTTCAACGGTGAAGTCAACGTGTCCAGGAGTATCGATAATGTTAATTCTGTGGTTATCCCAGAAACAAGTTGTTGCAGCAGAAGTAATGGTGATACCTCTTTCTTGCTCTTGTTCCATCCAGTCCATTGTTGCAGCACCTTCGTGAACTTCTCCTATTTTATGGGTTTTTCCGGTATAAAATAGAATTCTTTCTGTTGTTGTTGTTTTTCCTGCATCAATATGGGCCATGATTCCGATATTTCTAGTTCTTTCTAGTGGATATTGTCTTCCTGCCATTTTTCTTTTTCCTCCTTTCAGTTCATTAGGTTAATATGATAACCTAAAACTGGCTTTTACCACTTATAATGAGCAAATGCTCTGTTTGCTTCTGCCATTCTATGGGTATCTTCTTTTTTCTTAAATGCTCCACCGTTTCCAGCTACGGCATCCATAATTTCTCCTGCTAATTTTTCTGCCATGGTTTTTTCATGTCTATTTCTAGCATAACTTACTAACCATCTTAGCCCTAAAGTTTGTCTTCTTTCTGGTCTGATTTCTAGGGGAACTTGATAGGTTGCTCCACCTACTCTTCTTGCTTTAACTTCAAGAACTGGCATTACATTTTCTAATGCTGCTTCAAAAACTTCTAATGGATTTTTTCCTTCTTTTTCTTTAACGATATCAAAGGCATCGTATACGATTTTTTGAGCAACTGATTTTTTACCGTCTAACATGATGTTGTTGACTAGCTTAGTTACTACTTTGCTGTTGTAGATTGGATCTGGTAAAACATCTCTTTTTGCAATAAATCCTCTTCTTGGCACTATTCTTCACTCCTTTTCTTTCTTGAAGGTTTTTGACCTTCTGCTCGTGATATTTATGAAAATATCAAAGTTACTCTGGAAAGTTTTTCTTTCCCGTATAGTGCTTTCACATCTATTCTAAATTTAAGTACCTTAAGTTTAGTAAGAGTACAAGCACTAATTTTTCTGTTTTTCTTTACAAGCTCCTAAGTTTATTTTTTAGGTTTTTTAGCTCCGTATTTAGAACGTGCTTGCATTCTGTCTTTTACACCTGCTGTATCTAGTGTTCCTCTGATGATGTGGTAACGAACACCTGGAAGGTCTTTTACTCTTCCTCCTCTGATTAGTACAACACTGTGCTCTTGTAGGTTATGTCCAATTCCTGGAATGTATGATGTTACTTCATAACCATTTGAAAGTCTAACTCTGGCAACTTTTCTTAATGCTGAGTTTGGCTTTTTAGGGGTAACTGTTTTTACGATGGTACATACTCCTCTTTTTTGTGGTGCTCTGCTGTTGGTTAGTTTTTTGTTTTTTGAATTCCATCCATGTTGTAGTGCTGGTGCTGTTGATTTGGTTACTCCTGTTTTTCTTCCTTTTCTTACTAATTGATTGATGGTTGGCACTTAAATTTCACCTCCTGTTTTTGATTTTGGGTTTCTTATTTTTTGTCATTTGGTGTGCTTTTTTGGTGTGATTAAAATGAAGAAACCGTTACGGATTTGCGTGGTACACGCAGTTTATTGTAACGGTTTCTATTTTATCATGTTTTTGGAGGTAAGTCAAGGAAAAAGAGGGAAAATTCAGGATAAAAACATGATTTTTTAATACTAATCGAGCAATATACTGATACTAAAGTGATTGCTCAATTATATCTTAAGAATTTTCCTCTTTTTGAGCTAATATATTAAATATTCT
>JAETPW010000052.1 GCA_021771025.1 Clostridiaceae bacterium | reverse complement strand
AGTTTGCAACTGGTGCAACCGATAGAGTCTACATATATTAATACCTTGTATTCAGATTGTGGGATTTGGAAATCCGTAGTATCTGTCAGATAGCGTGTGAAGGTCAGGTTTTCAGGAAACTGTATTTGTTTCCCTTGCCATTCGCTGACCAGATGCGCAATCTTATTTTCCTTCTCTTTCTGCTTGTTGTGGCAGGAGAAGAGTAGTAATACTAGTGTTAATATGGTTAGATTCCAGGCTTTCATATCATTTTCTAAATCTTAAATTCTATGATAGGGTCATGTTTTTTAGTTTTTATTTTTTTGTGATAAATATTCTTTTTTGTTGAAATTAACATGAAAACTAAATATTGAATTTGGCTCTACGCGCTTTATTAATTTAGCTATACGTATGGCTTCATTTCTAAGGGCTTTATTATCAGTTGTTGTTGCAATGTCAGAAATTTTGCAATTAATTATTGCTCCAGAACTGTCGCTATCTAAAATAATAAAAACAGCGCCTTCTACGTTATTTTCCAATTCAAGAGTAGGATAAACTAAATTTTTAGTAATAAAATTTTTTATGTTATCTGTTGATATAATTTCGATAGAATTATGTACTGTCGGTTTTTCTATTGCTGGTGTTGTCTCTGTTTTATGAGGAATTTCTATTTTTTTTACAGGCATAATATATGGAGATGTGATAATCATATAGGAATATTTATCCTCATATAATCCTGCCATAAATTGGAATATTAGACCTTTTTCTGTTATGTTGAATATCGGATATAGATTTGTAGGTAATTTTATTTCTGATATTTTTTGAAGATTTTCAGAAATGATAGTTAAGTATGTTTCTTTATTGTTGAAAACAGATATGTCGTTACTTTTATCCGTGTGTATACGATAAAATATATTCCTGTAATGATCGTATTGTAATCCATGAAAAAATAAGGAGTGAAAATAATGATCTAACTGTTTTTTTATATTTGCATTTTTATCAAGTTGTTCAGATTTGTTTTTGGTGAAATTGCTTGTGATATTGTATGAGCTTATTGTTTTATTTTTTTTGTCAAATGAATATACATTAGAAGAGTAACTAAAATTATAGATGATTTTGTTATTGGCAATTAATGGGTTTGGTTTGGAAAGTTTTCCATAATACTCGTTGCTGAAATTGTCTGGATAAGTAATTGGAAATAATGAGATTTCTTCACTATTTATATCTATACTAGCTAAGCAATACTTACCTTTTAGTTTAAATGGGTCTAATGTGCTTATAGGAACTATCAATTTTTTATCGTTAGAGTCATATGTTATGTCTTCGAAGTTGCTAATTGATATATTATTAGGTGCATCCAATAAGTAATCTTTGTTGTTTAAATTATTGGTTAGTATTTCTTTTGAGATTTTTTTTATAATATGCCCGTTGTGATCAATTATTGTGTAATTGGATTCATTTTGTGTAATAATATATTCATTTGTAACAATAAATGAGTTTATATTAGGTATTCCATCGGCACCTTCTTTTTGTAGTTTTATCTTAGAGGTGAAATTTTGTGTAGTGAAATCAAAAATATCTATTGTATGTTGATGAATATTATAAGCGTAAAGTTGATCGTTATAAATTCGATTTTTTAATGAGGTATAATTTTGCATATAATTCTCATTGATATTGACGGATAATGTATCAATATTAATTAAAGAAGAACTTATGATGGTTTCAGTTCTATCCTTAGGTGTATTACATGATATTAGAAATACAACACATAGAATAACTTGTGATATTTTGTTGAAATGTGTTATCTTCATATGAAATAATGTATTTTATAGATCAGGTACAAAGATTATGACTAATGGCTTCATACCTGATCAAATATCGATTAACAACCTGTATTTAATGTTATGTTCATACTTGTACATCCTTCTGCATGAAGTGCATCGAGGCATGCGTTATAGTTTGTTTGGCAGCAATAAGTATAACAAGTCTTACCGCTACCTTCATTTCTGGCCAACGCTTCTATATTGGCAAGAGCCAAGTCGGACAGTTCCACTTTGTCTTGGTTCTGACAGAAATTCCAGCCAGCTGCAGCTGCGATAGCAGCTATAGCAATGACACCAAATAACTTTTTCATATATGTATTTGTTTAATTGTCCATATTAATCGTTATTTATCAGGCTATTTTCTATCTTTGCCTACTGTTATTCGGATTAGATAGTCGAATGACACCTGTATCATTCTGTTTTGTCGGTTATTCGGACTGTCCTTACCTGTAATCTGTTTCAGATACAGTTCTTTCACTGCCGTGTTATGTACCTCAGGAAACTGTATTTGTTTCCCTTGCCATTCGCTGACCAGATGTGCAATCTTATTTTCCTTCTCTTTCTGTTCGTTGTGGCAGGAAAAGAAGGAGGTTGCTATTAATAATATGTAAAGATAAAAGGCTTTCATATCGTGTTCTAAATCTTAAATTCTATAATCGGATCATCGCTTTTCGCCTCGGTGGCGACGATCGTGTTTGTTTCTTCGTTGATATCTATAAGGTATTAAACGTCATGTTGTGGTGGGCAAGAACGGTTTTCTGATTGCCGGTATGGTGACAGTAGCCTGTGTACATTCTCCAATTATCTTTATTCGTCCAGCCATGGACGCTAAGATATAAAAAATTAATCATATTAGCATATAATTTTAAACGATTACTTAGTGAATAATTTTCAAAAATCTGTCCCATCTGAATTTATCCGTATATGGGTCTACCGATTTCCATATAATCCATGCTTTTCCAACGATATATTCTTCAGGTAGTAATCCCCAATAACGTGAATCCTGTGAGTTCATGCCTTTGTCGCCTGCCATGAAATAATAGTTTTCTTGGAAACGATATCCGTAGATCGGCTTTCCGTTAAGAAAAGTCATAGAATCTTTGTATTGAAGGCTTTCCTGTTGTTCCCATT
>JAETPW010000015.1 GCA_021771025.1 Clostridiaceae bacterium | reverse complement strand
AATAATAAAATAATAAAATAATAAAATAATAAAATAATAAAATAATAAAATAATAAAATAATAAAATAATAAAATAATAAAATAATAAAATAATAAAATAATAAAATAATAAAATATTTAAAAAATAAATAATAAAAAAATTATTTTAAAATTTTATATAATTTAATGTATTTAAAAAAATGATGAAAATGATTTAGAAAATATTCAACATCATTTAAAGACTTGGTAGTGTTTTTTTTATATAATTTAAAATCAAATTTTTTATGAGGTGGTTTTTTATCACCTCTATTTTCTGATAAAGGAAAATTATTTTGGCTGGACTGATTCATTTTTTACCTCCTAAAATTTGCATTGATATTTATTTTGTAGTATAATATGTAAGAAAAAATATTTTGTTAATAGTTTACTGATTAAAACATCTCTTAGATTAATTAGGAAAAAATTCAAAGTAAAAAATTTCTTTTCTTCCTTCGGATATTTACTTTTTTACGTATTAATTGTAGAAAAAAGAGTTTTTTTGTTTAGTGTACATAAAAATTTTATTATTAAAAATAGTTATACAGATAATTGATTTTTAATGGTAATAAGTTTTTATTTTGAAATAGCTTATCCTTAAATTCATATTGAAAAATAGAAAAATTTTTCTGGAGACCAAAAACCGTTTTCTAGAAAAGTGATAAAAAGAAAATAGTAATAATAAAAAATAATAACTAAAAAACAAATAACAAAAAAATAAATAGTAAAATAATTAATAACAAAAAAATAAATAATAAAAAATAAATAGTAAAATAATTAATAACAAAAAAATAAATAATAAAAAATAAATAGTAAATTAATAAATAACAAAAAAATAAAAAATAAATAGTAAAATAATAAATAATAAAAAAATAAATAATAAATAATAAAAAATAAATAATAAAAATGTAAAGGATAAAAAATGAATATACAAATAAAAGAAAATGAAAGAATAGATGATTTACAATTTAAAGGATTAAAAATCATACAAAATACGAAAGGTTTTTGTTTTGGAATAGATAGTATCTTACTTTCTGATTTTGCGAAATCAATAAAAAAAGATGCCTATGTTATGGACTTAGGAACGGGTACAGGAATTATTCCTATCTTACTATGTGAAAAAACACCATTAAAAAAAATTGTAGGAGTAGAAATTCAACAAGAAGTTTGTGAAATGGCGCAAAGAAGTATTCATTTAAATCAATTAGAAAATAAATTTGAAATTATCAATACAAATATTTTAGCAGTACCATCTTTGTTTTGTAAAGAATCTTTTGACGTAATTGTTTCCAATCCTCCTTATAAAAAAATAAATACAGGTGTACAGAATCAAGAAATAAAAAAGAATATTTCTCGTCATGAGTTAACAGCATCATTGGAAGATTTTATTCAAACTGCTTTTGTTTTATTAAAAGACAGAGGAGAAATATATATGGTTCACCGCCCTGAAAGGTTGGTAGATCTATTGAGTTTAATGAGAAAATATCAATTAGAGCCAAAAGAAATGAGAATGGTATATTCTAATCAAAAAAAGCCACCTTGTTTAGTATTAATTAAAGGGGTAAAAAGAGGAAAAAACTTTTTAAAAATATTGCCTAATTTATATATTTATGATGAATTAGGTAATGAGACGAAAGAAATTCGTGAAATTTATCATAGGGACGATTAATTTTCGTCATTAATAAATAGAATAGTTAAAATAGGAGAATTAAAGTGGAAAAACAAGAAATGAAAACAGGAACACTATACATTGTTGCTACTCCCATTGGGAATTTAGAAGACATTACCTTAAGAGCACTGCGAATTTTAAAGGAAGTAGACTGTATTGCAGCAGAAGACACTAGACATACCTTAAAATTATTAAATTACTACGAAATTACTAAACCACTCATCAGTTATCATAGGCATAACGAAGAAAATAAATCAGCAATTTTGTATGAAAAATTACAAAAAGGAGAAAATATTGCTCTAGTTTCGGATGCAGGAACTCCTGGTATATGTGATCCAGGAGAAGTAATGATTCAAAAATGTATTGAGGATCATATTAATGTAGTTCCTATTCCAGGAGCATGTGCCATGATAAATGCGTTAATTTGTTCAGGGTTATCTACTGAGGAATTTTTATTCTTAGGATTTTTGCCTCTTCATAAAAAACTCAGAAAAGAAAAAATAGAAATGATTCAGAAAAGTAATCAAACTATAATACTATACGAAGCGCCTCATAAATTAAAAACAACTTTACAAGAATTAGCTCCAATATTAGAGAAAAGAAAAATGGTACTAGCCAAAGAGATAACTAAAATTCATGAAGAATTTATTCGAGGAACCGCAGAAGAATTATTAACTTCTATTGAACAAATAAAAGGAGAATTTGTTTTATTAATAGAGGGAAGTCAAGAAAAGGAAGACGAGAAAAAGGATCTAACTACTATATCATTAGAAGAACATTATCAATACTACCATAAACAAGGAATAGAAAAAAAGGAAATTATAAAAAAGATAGCAAAAGATAGAAAAGTTAATAAAAATGAAATATACCAATATTTTTTAACTAAATAAAATAAAACAATATAAATTCGTACAATCCACTACGTAATTTATATTGTTTTTATTTTACTTTAAATTATCCTTTAATTCATTAAGATGTTCTGCACACTTAGAACACACTAGTTTTTCTTTATATTCAACTAAGTCTTTTGTACTTCCGCAAAAGATGCAATTAGGTTCGAACTTTTTCAAAATGATAGAAGACCCATCAACATAAATTTCCATAGGATCTTTCTCGACAATATCAAATTTATTTCTGATTTCTATAGGTATAACAACTCTACCCAATTCATCCACCCTTCTAATAATACCAGTAGATTTCATGTTCTCCTCCTTAATGTTATTATTTTACAATCCCTTTCATAAATATAATATATCATAAATAAAAATATAGGTCAATCACATTTGGTATAAAAGTTAAAAATGAGAATAAAATGTTCTAGGTGATTTTTATGCTAAATTTTGTCTGGCCAATTTTTATTATTATTTCTTTTGTTTACGCTATTTTTTCAGGCAATTTAGATAGTCTTAATTCTTCTATTTTTTCTAGTACAGAAGAAGCCGTAAAGTTATGTCTTAGTTTATTAGGAACAATGTGTCTTTGGAATGGAATAATGGAAATTGCCAACCAAACATCAGTCGTTACTAAATTAACTAAATTATTGAAACCTTTGATGAAATTATTATTCCCTGAAATAAAAGAAAATAGTCCTGTTTATCAAGAAATTTCCATGAATATGATTGCTAATATATTAGGATTAGGAAATGCAGCAACTCCACTAGGATTAAAAGCGATGAAATCTTTGCAAGAACAAAATATAGATAAAACCATTTTATCCAATTCAATGGCGACTTTAATTGTCATTAATACAGCCTCTATTCAAATTATCCCAACAACGGTAATTGCCATACGAAGTTCTTTGGGTTCTCAAAATCCAACTTCCATTATTGTACCAGTTTGGATTGCTACGATATGTGCAGCTATTGCTGGAATAACAGCGACTAAATTATTCATCAAAATGGGAAAATAGAAAAATGAAGAAGACCAAAAGATAATTTTTATCCAACCGTCTAGGTAAACTTTCAAAGTTTACTAATACAATGAAAGGGGAATATGTGGGCTTTGAAAGCTAACATATGCTAAAAAAATGAAATTAATTCAATTTTTATCTAATATAGCTATGCCAATGATGATTTTGATTATTGTTGTTTATGGATTGATAGAAAGAAATAAAGTTTTTGATACGTTTTTAGATGGTGCAAAAGAAGGAGTGGGAATTGTTGTTTCTATCTTTCCTACACTAGTTGGTTTATTTGTAGCAGTAGGGGCATTGCGTTCTTCAGGTGTTTTAGATATGATCATACATATTGTTACACCTATTTTAGATCTTGTCAAATTTCCGAGTGAGATTATGCCACTTGCCTTATTGCGTCCAATATCAGGAAGTAGTTCCATAGCCGTAGCTACAGATTTGATGAAAACCTTTGGAGTAGATAGTTTATTTGGTTTAATGGCATCAGTAATCATGGGATCAACAGAAACCACTTTATATACTATTGCCGTTTATAGTAGTGCAGTAGGAATCAAAAAAACAAGATTTGTTTTATGGGCATCATTACTAGCCGATGTAGTGGGAATCATTGTTAGCGTAGTAGTTTGTCGATTACTGTCGACGAGTTTTTGTTGACATTTTAGAAACAATTAGTTATAATAAGGACAAGGGAAAAGAAAAATCCTGATTAATTCTCACAAGAAAGGCAACTAACGTATGATAGAATATAGCTTGCTCTTTATCTTATTGTTTTTTGGGATTCGTTATGGATTAGTTTATTTTATGGCTAATCGAATCTTAAAAAAGATCTCCCATTTAGAATAATTGTCTATTGTCTGTAAAAAATTTGACCCAACCAAAAAATTTATTTTAGCAAGAAAAAATTTATTGTAGAGAAAAAAATTCTTACCATTTTCTTTACCCCAAAAGAAAATAATAAGAATCGATTACTCATCATAGTAAACACTATGAGTCTCTATTGAAGAATCGTTATTGAAGAATCGTTCCATAGCCTCTACGAATCCCCCATTCCTCTAATTCCCCATTTATTTTAGCGATGATAGGTTTCTCCATGAGCAATTTTAAAAGCACGAAAAATTTGCTCTAATAAAAAAATTCTAATCAATTGATGGGGAAACGTCATCTTTGAAAAACATATTTTTTGATTTGCTAAATGTAAGAGATCATTACTCATTCCTAACGAACCACCAATAATAAAAGTAATGTGGCTAGTTTCTATCGAAAGAGTTGATAATTTAGCAGAGAATTCTTCAGAGGAATATTCTTTTCCCGTTAAATCTAAACAAAATACAAAACTATCTTTAGGGATAGATTGTTTTACTAAATTACTTTCCCTTTGTTTAATGTTTTCAGCAACAGAAGAATTAAACTTATCCGGAATTTTTTCATCAGGTAATTCTTTGATCTTCAATTTACAATATTTTGATAAACGTTTATCATATTCATTGATAGCTTCCCTAAAAAAAGATTCCTTTACTTTTCCGATACATAAAATGGTAATTCTTAGCATATCTATTCCTTTCTACTCTTTAAACCATTAATTATAATGAAACTACTTTACTTGAAGTATCACGTTTAGCCACAGACAAAGCTAATGAATTTTCATGATGCCTACTTGCCATTAATTCCTCAACAACTGTTTTATAAGCAAGTTCAGGGAAATTACTTTCCTTACTCAAATGACCAAGCATCGCTTCTTGTAAACCGGATTGTAAAAGATACGCTATGGTTTTTCCTGCTAATTCATTAGAAAGATGACCAGTAGGTCCAGCAATTCTATTTTTAAGTGGATAAGGATAACGCGAATACATTAATACTTCAGGGTCATAGTTAGCCTCTAACAAAAGAAATAAACTATTTTCCAGATGTTTCATGATTTCTTTTGTCATGTGACCAATGTCAGTTGCAATACTAATTTTTTTATCTTCTTTCATAATGTTAAAACCACAGGGGTTAGTTGCATCATGAGGAATAGCAAAAGGTTTTATTTTCAAATCACCGATTTCAAATTTTTCATTCAAATTAAAAAAATGGATATATTTTTCTTCTAACTTCTCTTTTTGTTTAGGCATAGCATCTAAGGTTTTTTGGTTCACAAAAACAGGTAGATGGAATTTTTTGGCAAAAGTGCCTAATCCTTGCACATGATCAGAATGTTCATGAGTAACTAAAATTCCATTAATATCAGTTGGGTTTACCGATAATTCATTTAAAGCTGTTTCTATTTTTTTGCTACTAACCCCAGCATCAATTAATAATTTCGTATCTTCAGTTTCCACAAAAAGACTATTGCCACTACTTCCGCTATATAAACTACAAAAATTTAACATAATTTTCTTCTTTCATTCGTTGATTATTCAGAGATACGTTTGATATTAGCTCCAATTTTTCTGAATTTTTCTTCAATATTTTCATAACCACGATCAATATGCTCTAGGTTATATACTTCCGTTATTCCATGGGCAGCTGTACCAGCTACAATTAGAGCAGCACCAGCACGTAGATCAGTCGAATAAACAGGGGCTCCATACAGTTTATCGACTCCCTCAAAAAATGCACTTTTTCCTTGTGCTGTAATTTTAGCACCCATTTTATTTAATTCTTCTGTATATTGAAATCTAGAATCCCAAATACTCTCATTGATGATACTACTTCCATTAGCTAGGGACAAAACAACTCCCATTTGTGGCTGTAAATCAGTAGGAAAACCAGGGTAAGGTAAAGTTTTAATATTGGCTTTATTAGGACGTTTTTTACACCAAACATGAATGCTATCACCCTCGTCTTCTACATTCCCACCAACTTCCATAATTTTAGCGGTAATGGATTCAAGATGTTTAGTAATACAATTTCTAATCCATAAATCTCCTCTGGTAGCAACAGCAGCAAGCATAAAAGTACCAGCTTCGATTTGATCAGGAACAACAGAATAAGAAGTTTCTCCATGTAATTTTTTTACGCCATTGATTTTAATCATATCTGTTCCTGCCCCACGAATATCTGCTCCCATAGTATTTAAAAAGTTAGCTACATCAACAATATGAGGTTCTTTAGCGGCATTGTCAATAATCGTAGTTCCTTCTGCTAAAACACTAGCTAGCATAACATTAATGGTAGCCCCTACTGAAACAATATCCATATAAATAGAAGTACCTACTAATTTTTTGGCTTTAGCGTGAATGGTTCCTTTTTCTACTGAAACATTTGCCCCTAATAATTCAAACCCTTTAATATGTTGATCAATTGGTCTAGCCCCTAATTTGCAACCACCAGGCATACCAACTTCAATTTCTCCTTTTCTTCCTAACATACTACCTAAAATATAATAAGAAGCTCTAAATTTACTGGTTAAATCAAGAGGAGCTTTTGTTGTTACAATATTTCTCGTATCAATGGTAATTTCATTTGGTGTATTCCAAGTAATTTTAGCTCCTAATCTTTCTAAAATTTCACAAGAAATTTTAACATCGCTTATATTTGGTAAATTATCGATAGTACAGACTCCATCAATCAATAAAGTAGCAGGTAGAATAGCTACTGCTGCATTTTTTGCTCCATTAATGTGTACATCACCTCTTAACGGTGTAGGTCCACTAATTACTAATTTTTCCACGGTGATTCCCCCTAATTATCTATATTAATTATTGATATTCTTAGTTAATGACATGACATAAAATTAGAGTGTAAATCATTACACTCTAATTTTCTTCACTATATCATAAAGCAGTTCGAAATGCAACTGGTTTACGAAATAACTTTTAGAATTAATGGCTAGATTCTATTTTTAATTTTTAGCCGTAAGGAATCCGGTTTGGGCAAAAAACTCTAAGATTTTAAACTTAAATTCAATTTCTGAATTATTTTGATCAGAAATTAAAGCATAATCTTCTTCAGTCATCGAATCTTGCAATTGTTCCTTGGACTCAGTAGGAACTACTCCGGAACTTACATCGATAAAACATAGGGGCGGAAACATTACACACCACCAATTTTTTCCTTTAGCCTCTCCAATTTCTACACGTAGAGCATCGTAATTACCAGCAGGTAGGCTAATGTCTCCATAAGTTTTAGTCGGAAAATCAAATTGACCAATGTGAATAGTAACCGGATAATCGTATCCATTTTCTTCTATCGTCTCCTTAGCTATAGACTCAAAAAGCGAAGAATTTTCCTTAGCAATGTTCATTGCTTCTTCTTTAGAAGTAGCATTCTCACAAAGACGATTCATTGTTTTTAATAGTTCATCACGAACTTTTAATTTTAATTGTTGATCTTCATTTGAATCACTATTAGCAATAACATGAAGGCGAAAAACACTATTAGCGATATCATCTGAAACAGTCTGTGCGTAAGAAATAGCACATACTGTTGTATACAAAAATAGTAAAACACTCAATATTCCTATCAGTTTAATTTTGGGATTTTTCATAAAATTTAAGATTTTTTTCATCTGTTTCCTCCAATCTCTTTTTTTGTAAAAATATTCTTTACTAACATGATTTCCAATTTTTTAGATTTTATACATTTTTATCATATGTTTTTTGCCGTCGAAAAAACACGATGAGTTTTATTTGAAATATTATTGACATATTTCAAATTAAATGGTAAAATCTGGAAGTAGTGAAAAACAAATAAACTTCAAAAGACAAGGCATTCCATTATTTGGTGTTTTTGAAAGGGTGAATATGGATATGGTAAAAGAAAATAAAGAAAAAGTATGTTCTTTCTATGCAAGTGATTATCATTTTGAGATGATTACTGTGCCATATATGCAAAAAGAGTTAGAAGAGCAAAAAGAAGTCATTGTTCTTACGGAAAATGACTTACAAAATACTGTCAAAGTCTTATTAACACGCATGAATTTAGCCGAAGAAGAAAAAGCAAAACTACTAGCAATCGATTGGAGTAATCAAGATGTGAAGAAGCTAGATAAAATAAAAGAATCCCTAAAAGAAGGAAAAGAAATTAGTCTTTTTATTAAAGGAAAACAAAACTATATACACACCATGAATCAAAAAATGGAATCATTTCGTTCAGATGCGTTAATCAAACAAATTGATTGTTATGATGTTTTAGAAATTGGTAACGATGTTTCTACTATTAGTAATCATTATGAAACCATTCTTAACACAACGGGAAAAATAGATCGTTCTCGTTTAGCATAAGGAATTTTGGATTTCAACAAAAAGTGGTACATCAACCATTTTGGAAAAAAATCATAAAATACTTGAAAAAATTTAAAAAATAGTATATAACTAAGAAACAGATAAAAAAGAAGTCTTTTATCTGTTTTTTGTAACGGAAACAAAAACTACACCTAAAAAACAGGTAAAAGTAGAGAAAAAAACGAGAGGAAGAAGCTTATGAATAACAAATTGGAAGAAGTAAAAGCTGTATTAAAAAAATACGGACAGGAGCATTTACTAAATGGATATGATCGTTTAGACGAGAAGAAGAAAAAGGAATTATTAGATCAAATTATGAATATTGATTTTGAATTAGTTCATTCTTTATATTTAACCACAAAACAAGAAGAAAAGCACCAAGAAGACGAAATAACACCAATTGACTATTTAGACAAATACCAATTAAAAGATGAATATAAATATTATGAAAACATAGGGAAAAAAGCTATCAAAGAAGGAAAGCTAGCAGCCGTAACCATGGCTGGTGGGCAAGGAACACGCCTAGGACATAGTGGACCAAAAGGAACGTATGATATTGGGTTAAACTCTCATAAATCACTATTTGAACTATTAGCTGATGCACTAAAAGAAGAAGGAAGCAAATATGGAGTTACGATTCCTTGGTTTATCATGACCAGTAGAGAAAACAATAAGCAAACTCAAGAATTCTTTGAAAAAAATAAATGTTTTGGTTATCAAAAAGACAAAAACTTATTTTTCTTTATCCAAGGCGAACTCCCTATGATGGATACAGAAGGAAAATTATTAATCGGAGAAGACGGACTAGTCAAATTAGCAGCAGACGGTCATGGCGGAATTTATGAATCGTTAGTCAAAAATAAAATGACAGAACAAATGAGACACCTAGGAATAGAATGGGTATTTATCGGAGGAGTAGACAACTGTTTAGTGAAAATGGTAGACCCTGTTTTAATGGGAATTGCCATCGACAAACAAGTAACCGTTGCTTGTAAATCAGTAGTAAAAGCAAATCCAAAAGAAAAAGTAGGTGTATTTTGTAAAAGAAATGGAAAACCAAATGTGATTGAATACTCTGAAATAACAGACCAAATGGCTGAAGCCACAGATGATAAAGGAGAATTACTTTATGGAGAATCCCATATATTATGTAATTTATTTAGCATAAATGCTATCGAACGTATGGGAGCAACCCCATTACCATATCATGTAGCTTATAAAAAAGCAAAATATCTTGATAAAGAGGGGAACTTAGTAGAACCAACTTCACCAAATGCTTATAAATTTGAAGCTTTCTTATTTGATGCGTTTGGAAAAGTAGACGATATGGCAATACTACGAGTAAAACGAGAAGAAGAATTTGCACCAGTCAAAAATTCAGATGATGTAGGAGTAGATTGCCCAAAAACAGCAAGAAACTTATATCAAAAATTCTATCATTTAGATTAATAGGGATAGGGATAGGGAAATTAAGGGGACGCCCTTTTCTTCCCTATCTTTTTTTGTTTGTAGAAACAGGAGTTACCATTCACAGCTTGCCCAAAATGGTAACCGTGAAAAAAGGGAAGCCTAGCTAATGGTTATCTTATTCATTTAACCTTCCATAGCAGGGTCTTTTTAAAACCCTTAAGTCCCTCACAAAGAAGCCGGTAATCGGGTTTTAAGCCTAACGCGGGTCTTAGGGAACTGTCAGGTATAAATGAATAAGATAACCATTAGCTAGGCTTCCCTTTTTTCACTACTCTACAATTTAATGGCTGTAAATTGTAATAACTAGTAACATCCAATTAAATTATTGATCAAAAACTAGTTGATTTTCTTTGATAAAAATGATATTCTAAGGGCAAAATAGAAACAATAGAAGGTTACTTAAAGAACAAAGAAAAGGAGAGGAAAGAATGAATTATCGAGAAGAATATCAAAAATGGTGTGAAAGTTCAGAGTTTGATGACAAAACAAAACAAGAATTAAGAACCATTCAAGGAGACGAAAAAGAAATTGAAGATCGCTTTTACCAAGAATTAGAATTTGGAACAGCAGGTTTAAGAGGAATTTTAGGTGCTGGAACTAATCGTATGAATCAATATACCGTAGGAAAAGCGACACAAGGATTAGCTAACTACATAAAAAAACAAGGAACAGAAAGCAAAGGAGTAGCTATCTCTTATGATTCTCGTCACATGTCTAAAGAATTTAGTGAGCAAACAGCCTTAATTTTAAACGCTAATGGAATAAAAACCTATTTATTTGAAGAATTAAGACCAGTTCCTGAATTATCTTTTGCCGTAAGAACATTAGGGTGTACAGCAGGAATCATGATTACTGCTAGTCATAATCCACCAAAATACAATGGATATAAAGTATATTGGGATGATGGTTCACAAATTGTGGCACCACAAGATAAGGAAATTATAGCAGAAGTAAGAGCCATTACTAGTTTTACTGAAATTCAAAAAATGGATCAGGAAGAAGCTAAGCAAAAAGGATTATATCATTTGATCGGAACAGATATGGATGATCAATATTTGTCAGTACTAAAAAACTTAGTCTTAAATCCAGAAATCGTAAAACAAGAAGGAAAAAAATTAAAAGTTGTATATACTCCTTTACATGGAACAGGAAATACCATTGCAGAACGACTTTTACGTGAAATTGGAATCGAAAATTTATACGTTGTTCCTGAACAAAAAGATCCAGATGGAGATTTCCCAACAGTAGATTATCCAAACCCAGAAGATCCAAAAGCATTTAAACTAGCTTTAGCACTTGCCAAAGAAGTAGATGCTGATATTGTTTTAGCCACAGATCCAGATGCAGATCGTCTAGGGGTATTTGCTAAAGACACCAAAACAGGAGAATATAAAGCATATACAGGTAATATGTCTGCTTTGCTTATTGCCGAATATCGTATTTCACAAATGAAAGAAAAAAATAAGTTACCACAAAATGGTATGCTTATCAAAACAGTAGTATCATCTAATTTAGCCGATGCCATTAGTGATTATTATGGATTAACGTTAATTGAAGTGTTAACTGGTTTTAAAAATATCGGAGCAGTCATGAGAAAAGCAGAGGAAAATAAAGACAAAACTTATGTATTTGGTTTTGAAGAAAGTTATGGTTGCTTAATCGGTGACTATGCAAGAGATAAAGACGGAATAGCAGCCATTATGTCTTTATGCGAAGCAGCATGCTATTATCAAGCACAAGGCAAGACATTATGGGATCAAATGTTAGCCATTTATGAAAAATATGGTTATTACCAAGAAACACAAGTATCTATTGTTCGTGAAGGAGTAGAAGGAGCAAAAGAAATTAAAGAGATGATGACCAGAACAAGAGAAAAAGAAGTAACCCATATCGGAAATTTAAAAGTATTAACTTTTAAAGACATCGAAAAAGACATCGTAATAAATAAGGTAACAGGAGAAACAACAAAAACAGGTTTACCAAAATCCAATGTGTTATATTATGAATTAGAAGATAACAATTGGTGTTGCGTAAGGCCATCAGGAACAGAACCTAAAATTAAGTTATATATGGGAGTTAAAGGGAAAACTAGTCAAGAAGCGGATCAAAAAATACAAACGCTAAAAGAAAATATGGTAAAATTAGTTACAGAATAAAACACAAAATGAGTGATCGACCCAAAACGATTTCCTTCATTACCATGAGTGACTTTAATGTAAAACAGAAAAAATAAAAAATTACTGATTAACGGTAAAAAATCCTTATCTATCATCAAAACGACTTTTCCGCAAAGGAAGTCAACGATTTCGATAAGGATTTTTTAGTTAATTTTTTCCCATCCTTCAATATTTCTCACAATAGCACCAAACAAATTAGCACGAATCATAGGGATCTTTTTAGTCCAATCAAAAATAAACTGTTTCATTTCCTCTCTTTTAGAAACACCATCCATAGGGCAAACCTTTGGCATAACGGTAAGATTATTTTTACGAACAAAACGTCTTGCCTCTTTTTCAGGAGTATAAATAAGAGGTCTAATTAACGTTATTTGTGAACGATCCATATAACTAACCGGGGCAAAAGTGCTAATATTACCAGTATAAAATAAATTTAGTAAAAACGTTTCTAACACATCATCTTGGTTATGACCTAAGGCAATTTTATTGCACCCCTCTCGAATGGCTACAGAATTAATAACACCCCTACGAAGATTAGCACAAAGAGAACAAGGATTTTTTTCTTGGCGAATATCAAAAACAATTTCCTTAGCATTGCTTTTCTCAACTAACAGAGGAACATTAACATCATCACAAATTTGCTTTAAAAGAGAAGTATCGAAAAAATCAAAACCAGGATCAATACTAATAGCTAATAGTTCAAAAGACTTAGGATAAAAACGCTGTAAAGCCTTTAATCCGTGAAGAAGAGTAATTGAATCCTTGCCTCCAGATAAACACACAGCAATTTTATCACCTTCTTCGATCATATGATATTCTTCAATAGCTTTTCGCATGTGACTTAATATTTTTTGCACAATAACCTCCTAAAAACAAAAGGGAAAGTAAAAAAAGGCTTTCCGCCTAAAAAAATGGTGTGCCCAGAGGGACTCGAACCCCCATCGGCCGCTTAGGAGGCGACTGCTCTATCCTGCTGAGCTATAAGCACATTTCAATCAATATGTTGATATTTGTTAGTTTTGTAACTTATCATCAAGAAAAAATGTAATCTCACAATAAGAAATCTTTTTTTATTATACTTTAAATCTTAAGAAAAATCAAGAATAAAAAATTAAATACCTTAATGTGTTATTGGTTAATGGTTTTGAGGAATGAGTCCGCTCTGTTCCCAAGTGGTCTGTGTATTTTTTAGATAAATTTAGTCCTCCATAGCAGGGTCATTTTAAAACCCTTAGGTCCCTCACAAAGAAGCCTGTTATCGGGTTTTAAGCCTAACGCGGGTCTTAGGGAACTGTCAGACATAAATTTATCTAAAAAATACACAGACCACTTGGGAGCAGAGCTACTTTAGTGTAAAAGAATTAACTAGTGCTAAAAATGGCAACAACAAGTTACAATTCACAGCCTAATCATAGTAGAGTAGTGTAAAAAGGAAAGCCTACCTCATGGTAATCATCGCAATTTATACCTGACAGTTCCCAAAGACCCGCGTTAGGCTTAAAACCCGATAACAGGCTTCTTTGTGAGGGACCTAAGGGTTTTAAAATGACCCTGCTATGGAAGGTTAAATTGCGATGATTACCATGAGGTAGGCTTTCCTTTTTACACGGCCACTTTTTTTAGTAAACTGTAAATGCTAACATTCTGATCTTCTTGACAACCCAACCAAATTATATTATGATTAATTCGCCAAAAGAACAAAAAAGGAGAAGACCAATGCCAGAAGAATACATGAAACAAGCCCTAAAAGAAGCACAAAAAGCATACAACAAACTAGAAGTACCAGTTGGCTGCGTAATCGTAAAAGAAGGAAAAATCATAGCCAAAGCCCATAATTTAAAAGAAACCGGAAAAGACACTACAAAACACGCAGAACTATTAGCCATCCAAAAAGCAAGCAAAAAATTAGACTCTTGGAGGCTCTTAGATTGTGAAATGTACGTCACATTAGAACCCTGTTCAATGTGTGCAGGAGCAATCATCAATGCGCGAATAAAAAAATTATATTATGGAACAACCGATCCTAAAACAGGAGCAGTAGGATCAGTCTTTAACTTATTAGAACAATATCCATGTAATCATCAAGTAGAAATCCAAAGTGGAGTATTAAAGCAAGAATGTGAATCCCTACTAAAACAATTTTTTCGTGAATTACGCGAAAGAAAGAAAAAGAATTGATTTTGACAAAAACCAGAAAAAAGCATATAATCATACCAAGAAAAAAGAAAGGAAAATTGTTAGTTAGAAAAACTAACATAGCACAAAAGGATGAAAGAAAAATTAAGATATTTGACGAGTAAAAAATCATTTCATATAGCTATTCTTATCATTTTGGTAGTAGTCATATTATTTATTTTAGGAATGACAATATTAAAATATCATGTAGAAGGCGAAACCAATATGCCATTTATACTTACCAAAATCGCCATGATTAGTTCATCAGAAGGGATTGAACAAACAATAGAAAACCCAGAACACAAATGGAACTTTGTCTTAAACCAAAACAATGATATCTATATGTATCTAGATAAAAATGCGAATTATGACAAAGAAGAAATTATTCAATCAGTCACAATAGATCATTTTCAAGTGATCAAAACACCTCTTATTGGACAAATAAAATGGTTCAAACCAGATGTAACTATGCAAAAGGGAAGATTTCAAAATAACCAAGAAAATGAAATACAAACCCTTACTTATCAAGGAGACACAAAGGCAGATCCCCAAAACCTAACTATAGCTAATCAAGGAGGAATTTTTGTTTTTCGCATAGCCAATTGCCAAGTAGGAGAATATCATGCAGATGATGAAGAAATTATCCATGATCAATTATTAACTAAAACCGGAATAACCAATGAGCAACTACAAATGACCGTACAATTTGACTTATTTATCACCTTACATTCAGGAAAAGAATTTAAAACCACAATCACATTAGATTTACCAAGACAAAACCTAATTGAAAAAGGAACAACTTCTGAAGAGATAGATCAAATGGATTCATTTATTTTTAAACGAGTAAAAAATTAGCTAAATGTCTTGCTAAAATGTAAAATTCATTATATAATATAAAAGGTGTGAGCTTGATCTTTGTCTAGAGAGTAAATCCAATAAAGACCTATGAACCTTGTCAGGTCCGGAAGGAAGCAGCAATAAATAGATCTCTTTATGTGGAGCTTACTCTCTATAGAGAGATCGAGCTTACTTTTTTAACAAACAGAACTAAATGATAAAAGATAATTAGTAAAAATAAGAATAAGAGGATGTGATAAAATGGGGTACACAGCTCTTTATCGAAAATTCAGACCAATGACCTTTTCCGAAATGGTAGGGCAAGAAGCAATCACCAGAACATTAAAAAATCAAATACAAGCAGACCGTGTAGGGCATGCCTATCTATTTAATGGAGGAAGAGGAACAGGGAAAACAACCGCTGCCAAAATCATGGCCAGAGCGATCAACTGCTTAAATCCAAAAGAAGGGGAACCTTGCAATGAATGTGAAATTTGTAAAGGGGCTATTAATGGATCATTAACTGATATTGTCGAAATGGACGCAGCCTCTAATAATAGTGTAGAAGATATCCGCTCCATTCGTGAAGAAGTAAATTTCTTACCAACAAAAGCCAAATATCGTGTATATATCATCGATGAGGTGCATATGTTATCACCTGGAGCCTTCAATGCCTTACTAAAAACATTAGAAGAACCACCAGAACATGTTAAATTTATCTTAGCCACAACAGAACCACAAAAATTACCAGCAACCATTTTATCCAGATGTCAACGCTTTGACTTTAAACGAATTTCCAACGAAAGTATCATAAAACGTTTAGAAATAGTCAGTAAAGAAAGTCAAATTGAGACAACAGAAGGAGCATTAAGAATCATCTCAGTCTTAGCAGAAGGTGGAATGAGAGATGCGCTATCCATATTAGAACGATGTATACAAGATGGGGAAAACAAACTCGATGAAGACAAAATACGCGATTTAATCGGTATTCCTAAAATGGCACTAATTCATCGTATCATCCAAGCTATTTTAACATATGATGTAGAAAAGGCAATTGAAGTAAGCAATGAAGTAATTGACCAAGGAAAAGATTTAGAAACCTTTCTTTGGGAAATGATTAAATACGCAAAAGATATTTTAGTTTATCAAGCGTGTCAAACATTAGGGATATACGGTGCAGAAGAAATAGAACAAATCCAGAAATTAGCCGGTCAAATCACCAAAGAACAGCTAGTAAAATTAGTCTATGACCTATCAGAACTAGAAAATGCTATGAAATGGTCTTCCCAAAAAAATATTATTTTCCAAGCAGGGATGATCCGTTTCTGTCATCAAGAATCAGAAGATGCAAACGAATCACTAGGAAAACGAGTACAAAAAATAGAAGAATACCTAAAATCAGGAGCCTATCCTTCTACCTCACCAAGGCAAGTAGCACAAGAGGTGCAACCTTATGCTAACATTAACCCATCACCAATACCACCACAAGCCCAATCTCAATTCCAATCCCAAAAGATAAATTCAGAAGCATTAAAGGTAGATCAAAACTCTGCTCAACCAAAAATAAAACCCAAAATAGGAACCATAGAGCAAAAATGGCCTAGTGTCCTAAACCAATTAAAACAAAATGGAAAAATCGTATTATACACCAACTTAATGAATACCAAAGCAACCAAAATGAATGACATGACAGTAGCCATTCAATTTTCCAAAGGACTAACCTCATTTGGAAAAACAGTATTAGAAAAACCAGAAAACAAAAAAGAACTAGAAAATTTAATTTATTTAGAATGTGGCCAAGAAATGCAAATCAAATACATCGACTCATCAAGCCCTACAATGGCAAAACCAAACTTAGAACAAGACCTACAAAATTTAGCAAACCAATCAGACATACCTTTTCAAGTAATTGAATAGAGTAGGGAAATAAGGGGGACGCCCTTTTTTTCCCTAGTTAAAATTTCCCTAGTAGAAATTTCCCTAGCAAAAATAAAAAAGAAATTTCAATAACTAATTCGTAATAATTCGCGAAGCATATAACGTTAACTATTTTTACGCCGCTATTCTATTATAATATTTTTTGAGTATTTACCGCATTTAGATAAAGGGAAAATTAACAACCAACAAAATTTAATAGGAAATCAACCTAAATAAAAAAGAATAAAAAAGAAAGGAGCAAAATAAAATGGCAAAAAGAGGAGGATTCCCAGGAGGAATGGGAGGATTCGGCGGAATGAACATCAATAACTTAATGAAAGAAGCTAAAAAAATGCAGGCCGAAATGGAAAAATCACAAGAAGAATTAGCAGAAAAAGAATTTGAAGCATCAGCAGGAGGAGGAGCTATCCAAGTAATTGTTACTGGACAAAAAACAATTAAGCAAATTAAAATTCAAAAAGATGTGGTAGACCCAGATGATGTAGAAATGCTAGAAGATTTAATCTTAACTTGTATCAATGAAGCCCTAAAAAAAGTAGATGATGCACAAGCTGCCAACTTAGGAAAATTTAATATACCAGGAATAATGTAGCAAGAAAAAGGGATATCCTAGTTATTTTCAACGAAAATGTTTTAATAGGATAATCCCTTTTTTGAGGATAATAAATCTAAAGGAGGACATACCATGTCATTTTATTCACCATCCATAGAAAAGTTAATAGAAAGTTTTGAGCGATTGCCAAGCATAGGGCATAAAACAGCAGCAAGACTAGCCTTTTATTTGTTAAATAGTTCAGAGCAAGAAACTAACGATTTTGTTAACTCCATTTTAGAAGCCAAGAAAAACCTAAAGTATTGTAGTAAATGTTATAACATATCAGACACAGACCCGTGCCCAATTTGCGCTAATCCCAAAAGAGAAGTAGCTTCTATTTGTGTAGTTGAAGACGTAAGAGATATTATCGCCATGGAAAAAACCCATGAATTTAAGGGAGTATATCATGTACTTCATGGATCTATCTCACCTATGAATGGAGTAGGACCAGATGATATCAAAATCAAAGAACTATTAGCTAGATTAATGGATGGACAAGTCAAAGAAGTAATACTGGCCACAAACCCACGAGTAGAAGGAGAAGCTACAGCCATGTATTTATCGAAACTCATTAAACCATTAGGCATAAAAGTAACCCGTATTGCCCATGGAATACCAGTAGGAGGCGACTTGGAATATACTGACGAAGTAACCCTAACAAAGGCCTTAGAAGGAAGAAGAGAACTGTAGAACAAAAAAAGAGAGAATATATACGATTACCCAAAAGATAATCTATAGGTTCTCTTTTTTCAAGTAAAATAATCTTTTTCCCTAGCGGGTCATTTTAAAACCCTTAAATCCTTCACATTTTGGAGTTACTTTTGTGCAAAAGATTATCGATTCAGTATTAATCAAATAAAATATGAGTAATGGTCTCACTAGCAAATTTCTTCGACAACAGTTCCGTATTTTTTTTCATTTTTGCCAAGCATTCTGGGTGTTCAAAAAAATCACGAAAAATAGTAACTGGGTCATCCTGTTTTCGTATCCAAATTCCCACTCCGCTGTTTTCCAAAAATTCTGCATTTTCTTCTTCTTGCCCAGGAATAGGGTTAATAATTATCATAGGAAGACAGCAAGCTAAGCTTTCAGAAGTAGTCATTCCCCCCGGTTTAGAAACAACAACATCAGATACACTCATCAATTCAGGAACTTGATGAGTAAAACCTAAAACGACCACAGAATCTTCTTTGTGATAAGTATGAACTAATTCCTGAAACTTTTCTTTCATTTTTTCATTTTTTCCTGCAATAGCAATCACCTGAATAGAATCAATTTCGCGAATTAATGCTTCAAACACACTAAAGGTTCTCGTTTTTCCAAGACCAAACTCCCCACCACCAAAAAATAAAACCGTCGTTTTTTTATCAGTTAAGGCAAATTCCTTTTTTATTTCATCACGAGGGTAATCTGCTAAAAATCGACTTGAAATAGGAATTCCAGTAGCATGTATTTTCGTTAAAGGGACTCCTTTTTTGCCAATATCTTGTTTCATATTTTCATGAGCCACAAAAAGATAATCCATAAAATCAGAACCAACTAGCCATTGGTCATGAGGAGCAAAATCAGTCATCACAGTCGCTATTTTGGCAGATATTTTGCCTTTGCGTTTTAAATAACTACACATTTGGCTACCGAAAGGATGAGTAGAAATAATCATATCAGGTTGTTTTTCACGTAATAAACGCAATAATTTAATCGCCATAATTTTATTTGAACGAGAAGTAAGGTGAGCAAGAGGCCCTTTTTGTGAATCATGATATATTCTTCCCCAAGCCCAAGGAGCTTTTTTGGCTAATTCTCGGTAGGTAGCAGAAGTAATTTTTTCAATCGTAAAATTTACGTATTTCATGCAATCAATCAATTCAACGTCAAATTCAGGATGTTGTGATTTCAGGCTATCTTCAATTGAACGGGCGGCACCTAAATGTCCTCCACCGTAAGAAGCATAAAAGATCAGTACTTTCATGATAAATTCCTTTCTTTCTCTTATCTAGACAAAATAAACAGATTGATGAGTAAACTCTTTATTTCTTTCATTTTAGTTCATTTTACCATAAAAATTTCTCCAAATCAAAAGAAAAATCAAAAATTTAGAAAAAATTAAGAAGTAGGTATAAATTTTTGAAAAATAAACCAAAATAGAAATAAAACGGAAAGAAAAGGTGATCATATGAAAAATAGCAAAAAAATAGGTTTATTCATTCTCATTTTTGCTGCCAGTATAGGAATGGTTACTATTTTAAGCAGTAACAAAAAATACGCATCAACTAGTTTAGCAGCATCATCAAGTAACAGTACTTCAGACATCCAATTAATGGCAAGAGCCATCAATGGAGAAGCGAGAGGAGAACCTTACGAAGGACAAGTAGCCGTTGGCGCAGTCATTCTTAATCGAGTCAAAAGCTCGCAATTTCCAAACACCATAGCAGGAGTCATCTATCAATCAGGAGCATTTACTGCAGTTAGTGATGGGCAAATCAATCAACCAATCGCTGAAGATTCAACAGTCTATAAAGCAGCAAGAGACGCCATGAATGGATGGGATCCAACCAGTGGATGTATTTATTACTTTAACCCAAACACAGCAACCAACAAATGGATCTGGTCAAGACCGTTAGTAAAAACCATTGGAAAACATCGATTCTGTAAATAATGTCTAATCCAGTGTCCAATTAGGGACGGGTACATTTTGGACATAACACAAAAGATCTTAACAAGGAAAAAGGAAGGAGATTAACATGAATAAAATAAAAGATTGGGTAAGCCGTTTAAAACAAGGCCATATGTTAAGTGTAATAGGAGTATTTTTACTTATTATCATCGTTTTAGGAGTATTGCTCTACCAAAAACAAGTAGAAGCAAAACAAACCTCAGAAAATACTTATAATATGGCATTTTTTGAGTTAGTTGACTACGTCCAAAACGTAGAAACCTATTTAGCAAAATCATTAATATCTACAACACCAGAGCAAGGAGCAGAAACATTAACCAACTTATGGAGAGAAGCTAATATGGCACAAAGCTATCTAGCAAGACTCCCAATAGAAAGTCAAGAATTAGCCAACACCGAGAAATTCTTAAACCAAGTAAGTGATTACAGTTACTCATTATCACGAAAAAACATTTATCAAGAAAGCTTAGGGGAAGAAGACCTAAAAAACTTAAAAGAATTACACACCTATAGTACAGAATTAACCAACACCTTAAATCAACTCTCCGAAGACATCAACTCTGGCAGAATTAAATGGGGAGAATTAACACAAAAAGGAGATAATGCCTTTGCTCAGCAAGTAGACAATATCTCTAAAGAAGGGTTCAGTAATTTAGAAGAAAACTTCCATGAATATTCAGGACTAATTTACGATGGAGCATTTTCAGAGCACTTAACCAGTGAAGAAAAGAAAGGCTTAACCGGAGAAAATATCGACGAAGAAACTGCCAAACAAAAAGTCCAAGAATTTATAGGAACAGAACAAATCAAAGAAATAGAAAGTTTAGGACTATCCGAAAATGCCACTATTCCGGCATATGACTTTTCCATCAAAACACCAGAAGACCATCAAATGAATTTATCCATTTCCCAAAAGGGTGGGCATGTCATTTATCTAAATTGTAATCGAGAAGTCAAAGCAGAAATAATTTCTCAGGAAGAAGCAAACCAAAAAGGAAAAGACTATCTAACTAGCAAAGGTTTTCCTAATATGAAAGAAACCTATTATTTAAAACAAGATGGAATTGTTACCATCAACTATGCGTATGAGCAAAAAGGAGTAACCATGTATCCTGATTTAATCAAAGTAAAAGTAGCATTAGACGATGGGGAAATATTAGGAATAGAAACAACAGGCTACCTAAACAATCACACAAATAGAGACATTAGTAAAGTAAAAATAAGCAAAGAAGAAGCCAAAAAAACATTAAATAAACAATTAGATATTCAAAGTGAAGGGCTAGCAGTAATTCCTACCGAATGGAAAACAGAAATTTTATGTTATGAATTTAAAGGAAAAGTAGACGATACAGAATTTTTAGTTTATATCAATGCAGAAAATGGAAGAGAAGAAGACATCTTAGTCATTCACAATACACCAAATGGCATATTAACCATGTAACTACCAGATTGGGGACGGGGTAAAAAATGGTAAAATTACCATTTTTTACCCCGTCCCCAATCCGGAAATGTTAATGTTTTTTATAAGTATCACGTGACAATAAAGTTTGACTAACCACTTGACCATTTTGTTTTAGGATTTTATAAGCTTCAGAGTGAATAGAAGTAGCAGTCTGGCTAGTAATACGTGAAGCAATTTGTACTTCATATTCTTGATCCGTTTTTAGTCCGTAAATTTTAAAATTAGCTATACCATTTCCTACTGAGCAAGTAATTTTTATGGGATAATTGCGGTTATTTTTAAATTGAAAATCAATTGCTCCATACACAACAGTAGCATCTCTACTAGCAGTAACGTAGGAAGGAACAAACTGATGATTTGAACGTTGAACAATATCTAAATTAGCATAAACCACTGCATTATATAAAGTAGAAGTAATTTGGCAGATTCCTCCACCCAAACCATCAACTACTTCACCACTTACGTAAATCGGTGCTTCTTTGTAACCAGCAGCAATGGTTCTTTCACCTACCACGCGATTATACGAAAATACTTCTCCCGGCATTAACACTGTTCCATTAATTTTACCCGCAGCTAACATTAAATTTGTAGTTCTGTCACGATTACTAACTTGATATTTAGTAGAAAATTCAGAAAGCAAATCGGGAAAGGCTTCCCTACCTATCATATTTGTGGTGAAAGCAGGAACTAAAACGGTTAAAGGAATACTATATTCTTCTTTTTCTTCTGCTAATAAAGCCTTAGCTTGTTCTAAGGAAATGGCAAAATCAACGCCATTTTCACTAGGATAAATGCTATATGGATTTTGGGTGAACGAAGCATTTTTAGGTTCTTTATATAATTCATCATGAATGGCATCAATATTTAGTGGTTCTGGTTTAACTATTTTAGTTATTAAGGATAAAGAAGTACCATTAATTTGTAAATTTTGAATTTGTTCTTTTATATACGAAATCATTTTTTCCACATCAACAACGTGACCTGGCTTTCCTTTGGTTAAAACCAAATTGCTCCCTTCAATGTAATAACTACTTTCCACTATAGTATCGGGAAGCTTGGTAGAAATATCTTCTAACGATTTAGTCAAAGAAGATTCATCTAAAGACATTACTGGTTGAATCGAAATTGGCGAAAATTTTGATGTTAAAATCACAATATTATTTTGCAGAATATTTCCAGATCTACCAATTTGATAAGCTGTGTCAATTGCCGCATGAAGATCAAACTTTAGGGAAATACTATCAGTAGAAATAGAAGTTTCAAAATCGCCATGATTTACTTTTATTTCTTCTGGAATTTGAGAACGAAGGTAATTGTCAAGTGTTTCATAAGCTTCTTCTTTAGAGAGTCCTCCCACATCAATTCCCATAATGTAAATTCCCTTAAAAATGTTAGGATTATTTTGATTGCTAATCACAAAACTAGCTATTCCTATCATGAGAAGAACGAAAAAAATCAAAACAAAAATTCCAAAAATAGCCAAAGGTCCTTTTGCCTCTTTTTCAGAAGAAAATGAAAAACCATTGGAAGAAGGCTGGTTAGGTGTTTCTTTTAAAATAGAATCATCCATTAATAAAGGAAGCAAATTCCCTTTTTGCTCATTAACCAAGTTGGTTTTTTCTTGTTCAGAAAGTTCTGGTAAACTCTTGGTTAATTCAATTTCATTTTCATTTTCTTTTTCTTTTTCTAATAATTTGTCGTTAACACTCATGAAAAACTCCTTTATCTACATAGTCTTCTTTATTATATCATTTTTTGTCATATCTTGTCACTCCATTTTATGAAAATTTTTCTGAAATAATTTTTCAAAAAAAGTAAACAATAATAGTAGAAAACAAAAAAATTGTTTTCAAAAAAAAGAACTAAAGAGGTAACTCTTAGTTCACAATAGGAGGATGTTATGTCTAGAAATAGTAAATTAATATCTGAAAATTTACGTGAAGAAATCGCCAAAGAATTAGGCGTTTATGAACAAGTAAAACAAGATGGTGGAAGTTGGGGAAATGTTTCTTCAAAAGACTGTGGTAATATTGTTGCCAAGGCGATAGAAATTGCGAATCGTTCAGTGGAAAAATAGTTAAGAGGCCAAATTCATCAGAAAAAATAATTTAAGCTATTAGTTTTGGTAATAACTAAAAAAACATGTTCAATCTCAAAGAAAAATAGAGAATATTGTACTATTAAGTATTCAATATTCTCTATTTTTTGTTTTACATTAATCATTATGATATTAGAATTTTAGAACACATATCTAGGTTATTTTTGGCAAGAAAATGGTAAAAAAGTATCGTATCATAAATAGCTTGAAATCTGTCGATATATGGAATAATATGGAAAAAAAGGGGGAAAAGCATATGTTAAAAAAGTATGAAGCAAAAAATAATGTGTTAGGAAATTTATTATTCAAGTACCGTTTTCAAAAAGGATTTTCAAAAGCAGAATTATCTAGAAAGTTGGAATTACATGCCATCTACGTTAATCCATATGAAATTGGTCGTATGGAAAAAGGATTAATGTTAATAAAAGACTTTGAATTAATAGGTTTTTGGGATGTATTAGAAATTCTAGCTCAAAAAATATTAAATTGTATTGAATAAATTCATTTTTTAGAACATTCACCTTAGGTACATTACAAAATCAACAAGCAAAATCTCTTTACGTTACTTTACTATAATTTGGGCTAAACAGTAACTAACCACAATCAAAATGAAAAGAAACGTTCTTCAACTAGTTGCAAAAATCTAGTATTAGGAATATAATCTACAAAATAATAAAAAGAGGTGAAGCAAATGAAACCATTAACCATACAAGAAATAGCAAAAATAACAGGAGGAAAAATTATAGGAAATAGTCATCAAATCAGTAAAACCTTTTGTACAGATACCCGAAAAATAAAGCCGAACGATACGTATATTGGACTAAAAGGAGAAAAATTTAAGGGAAGCGATTTTTGGAAACAAGCATTAGAAGCGGGAGCAAGTACAGTAATTATTGAATCCCAAACCATATTACCAGAAGAAATACAAGCCTTTCCCCAGAAAACCATTTTATTGGTTAATGATGCCAAAAAGGCCTTACACCAGATCGCATCTTATCGAAGGAACCAATTTGGCCAAGAATTTCCATTGGTTGGTGTAACCGGAAGTGTAGGAAAAACAAGTACCAAAGATATGATCGCCAATGTTCTAAGCCAAAAATACAAAACGTTAAAAACAGAAGGAAATTACAACAACGATATAGGGCTTCCCCTTACCTTACTAAATTTAGAGGATCATGAGGCAGCAGTAATCGAAATGGGGATGAATCACTTAAGAGAAATCAGTACATTAACCAAAATAGCCAAACCAACCCTTTCCGTTATTACCAATGTAGGTACTTCCCATATCGGAAATTTAGGTTCACGAGAAAATATTCTAAAAGCTAAATTAGAGATTTTAGAAGGAATGGAAAAACCATTTTTATTCATTAATCAAGACGACGATTTACTTTCAACATGGAATCAGACCAATCAAGGAAAAATACAAACAGTCACCTATGGTATTCATCATAAAGCAGATATCATGGCAAAAAACATAAAGCTACAAGAAGATCATACCACTTTTGTCTGTCAAACCAAACAAGAATCTTTTTTACTTTATGTACCTGTTCCGGGATTACCATTTGTCATGAATAGTTTATGTGCTATAGCCGCCTCCTTATCTTTAGGACTCACTAAAGAACAAATTCAGCAAGGCATTAAAACCTTTACCCTAACGGCAAAAAGAATGGAAGTTATTGAGTTGGCAAATGGAGTTAAAATCATTAATGATGCTTACAATGCGAGTTATGAATCTATGCAAACAGCTTTAGTGAATCTAGCTAATTACGAAGGAAAACGAAAAATAGCCGTTTTAGGAGACATGTTTGAATTAGGGAAATTTGCTCCAGAACTTCACCGCAAAGTAGGAAAAGAAGTAGTAAAAAACGAGATAGACCAATTGATTTGTATGGGGGAAAATAGCAAATACATAGTAAGTGAAGCCAAAAAACAAGGAATGAACCCAGAAAAGATCACTTTAGCAAATTCCCGAGAAGAAATGGTAAACCAATTAGTACAAATCACCCAAAAGCAAGATGTCATTTTAGTAAAAGCCTCTAATGGAATGAAATTTTATACCATAGTCAATGAATACATAGACCAGATGAAAAAACAAAATAAGACCTAAAAAGTCAAAGGTGAAATCATTTTCATCTATGTCGCATAGAAACGTTAATACGTTTATCAATTTAAGAAAGGAGAGTCTATTAGTATAACCGCTAATAGAAAAAGAATTGATGAAAAAGTTAAAATTAGGAGTTATATTTGGAGGAATGTCAACAGAAAATGAAGTTTCTGTTGTATCAGCCAATTCAGTTATGAAACGATTAGACCCCAAAAAATATGAGTTATTTCCAATCTATATAGACAAACAAGGAAAATGGTACAAATACCAAGAAGACTTTACCAAAACTACTTATGATGGCAAAGTAGAAAAGAAAGAAGAAATCACCAACATTATCCAATATCTAAAACAATTAGATGTCATTTTTCCCGTTTTACATGGTTTATACGGAGAAGACGGAAGTATACAAGGCTTATTTGAATTGCTTAATATACCTTATGTAGGATGTAAAGTATTGGCTTCTAGTGTAGGAATGGATAAAGCTTACACTAAAATAGTATTTAAAGAAGCAGGGCTAAATCAAGCTAAATATACGTATCTTCGTAAACGTCAAGAACAATATTACTTAGTAGAAAAAATAGGCACAGAAAAACAAAAGCCACTTTCCAAGTTAGTCAAAATAATAGAACAACAACAAAACTATCCAATGTTTGTCAAGCCAGCAAATTCTGGATCAAGTGTAGGAATTCGAAAAGTAAAAACAGGGGAAGAATTACAAAAAGCAATTGAGTATGCTTCGCAATACGACACAAAAATAGTAATAGAAGAAGGAATAAAAGGAAGAGAAGTAGAATGTGCTGTATTAGGAAATGATGAAATCCAAGCATCCTGTATAGGGGAGATAAAAGCAGCAGACGAATTTTATAGTTATGAAGCAAAATACACAAACCAAGAATCAAAAACAATCATTCCTGCGGAATTACCAGAAAATGTGAGTAATGAAATCAGAGAATCAGCCATAAAAGCATTTCGAGCAATCGATGGAACAGGACTATCACGCGTAGACTTTTTTGTAGAAGATGAGACCAATCGTATTATCATTAATGAAATAAATACACTTCCGGGATTTACAAGTATTAGTATGTATCCGAAATTGTTTGAAGCAGTTGGAATTTCGTATTCCCAGTTATTAGATCAGTTGATTCAATTGGCTTTGAATTAGAAAGTTACTATTCATAGCTTGCTGAAAAGGGTAACCGTGTAAAAAGGGGAATTTGGTCAATTGTTCTAACATTAATTTAACCTTCCATAGCAGGGTCATTTTAAAACCCTTAAGTCCCTCACAAAGAAGCCAGTAATCGGGTTTTAAGCCTAACGCGGGTCTTAGGGAACTGTTAGGTATAAATTAATGTTAGAACAATTGACCAAATTCCCCTTTTTACACTACTCTAAAATTTATACGGTTGTGAATGGTAACCAATAGAAAATGATTTTGACAAAAAAATCCAAAAAACTATGGATTTTTTTTCAATGTATGATATAATAGATCTACCTGATTTTAGGGAGGATGTCAAATGATTTTCAAAGATTACTACAAAATATTAGAATTAGAAACCAGTCGAGTATCCATAGAAGAAATAAAAAATGCCTATCGAATAGCGGCCAAAAAATACCATCCAGACGTTAACTTAGGAAATGCTTTAGCCGAAGAACGCATAAAAGACATCAATGAGGCTTACCGAATTTTATCAGTACCAGCCTCAAAAAGAAAATATGATCGAACTTGGAATGCTCATTACGAAAAAACGCACAAAAAAATAAAAGGAAAAAACTCTATTCTCGAAATTTTAATTGGCAATGTAGAAAAGCCCCAAGAAGGAAAACAAAAACACGAAAAGAAAAATCCCATTCGAGGAGAGGACATAGAAACAGAAATAACCATTGGGTTACTAGAAGCTTTTTACGGTATGGAAAAGAAAATATCCTTAAAAAATACAGAAGGAAAGCTAAAAACTTATACAGTAACAGTACCCAAAGGAATCCGTAGAGGAGAGAAAATTCGTCTTATTGGTCAAGGAAAAACCGGCCAAGAAGGAGGAAAAAATGGAGACTTACTCATCAAAATTAATATAGCCGATGACAGAAAATTCAAATTGCAAGGTTATGATTTACTCACAGACTTATACCTATCTCCATGGGAAGCAGCCCTAGGAACAAGAGTAACCATAGCCACCATAGAAGGCGAAACAAAAATATACATTCCCCAAGGTATTCAAAGTGGAGAAAAGATCAAAATTCCGAATAAAGGTTACCCAAATGGAAACAAAACAAGAGGAGACTTAATTGCCGAAATAAAAATTATGGTACCCAAAAAATTAGAACTAGATGAAAAAGAAATGTTTGAAAAATTAAAAGAAATGTCAAGATTCAATCCTAGAAACGAATAAAACACGAATTTACATAAATTCAAGGTTGACAAAACCTTGAAATTCCGCTATAATAATAAGTAGTGATGTAACAAAAGACGAACTATGGATGAATCATAGAAGTGAGGTGTAAACGAAATGGAGATGTGGCAAGGAAAGCATTTTAGCATAACTGATCCAAAAGGTGTAAATACAGTAATTTATCAAGTAAATAGAACAGAAAAAGAATTTATTAAAGAATCTCCCAAATATACAGTACAACGTTTAGATTACACAGAAGAATTACGAGGGGAATTAAAACGTAAAACTTTTTTTGTTGATAATCCTTCACCTGAGGAAGATCAGTTAGTTATTTTATCATTTGGACAAGATAGAGTAGTCGTTAATATGGCTTTATTAGAAGACAACAAAATTTCTATCAGTAAAAAGCCAGTTCCTGTCAAATTTAATAGTATATATGCCGAAGAAGAAACAGAATACAAAGACTTTAAATATACACCTAATCTTCAAAGACCAATTTGTATTATTGATCCAGAAACAACAGAAGAAATCAAGCCAGTGCTTTATTTCGACGAAAAAACAAATGAAGTAAAAGGAAAATGTAAGTTAAAACCATATAAATCTTATTTTGCCTTTGAAATTAGAGACAAAAAAGATGATTAAGGAGGAAGTTTTAAATGAGTAGTCCGGGAGCACAAAGAGATCATAAGAAAGAAATAGAAATTGTTTTTTCTATGATTGCAGAAGTAACCAACAGACTAGAAAAAGGTCAAAAGTCAGGAGATGCTACTATTAGTATAGCTAGTGGAAGCAAAGATGAATTCAACAAATCAATAGAAAATGCCATCAATGGAATGATTCAAGCAGGTGTAGAAAACAATCAATGTGGATATGATAAAGAAACAAAAACAGGAATTCGTGTCATTAATGGAAAAGTATTAAAAGTAAAAGAAGTAGAAACAATTCAAAAGGCATATCTAGATAGGAAAAAACAAAATAGAATTGATCTTGAAGAACAAGAAACTGAAAAATAAACAAGAAAAAGAGAGAAGCCAAAGTTTAAGTAAACCATTTAGTTTTTAAAATAAAAGCAAAGGGAAAATAAAACATACTAGTACAAAAATAATCAGACGATGATTTTGCTAAATAATCCGTAGATACCAAAGAGTAGGTGATAAACATGAACTATAAAATCGAAGGAGCAATCAGACGAAACCGCAAAAATTTCATAATATGTGCAATACTATGGGTATTTTTAACCATAGTATTTGTTTCGCCTGTTGCATATACCATTTTCCAAGCCAATCAAGGTGGAGCATTTAATATGGAAGTATTTCTCCAAGTGATAGGAGCAAACTTCACAAATCCTTTCGGAACAATAGGAAACATCTTTGCCAATGGGGCTACAGGGGATTTCTTTTCCCTATTAGTAGGTTTTACGATTGTCTACCTAATCTTCTTTTTTATTGGATTTGTACGCTCAGCGCCCAAAAATGAATTTTCTGATATAGAACATGGTTCAAGTGATTGGAGCCAACGAGGAGAACAATATCAAATCTTAAGCAAAAACAAAGGGATCATCTTAGCCGAAGACAACTACTTACCAGTAGACAAACGAGGAAACGTCAATGTACTTGTTGTAGGGCGGATCTGGAACTGGTAAATCTGCTTCCTACTCCATTCCTAATGCTTACCAAATGTTAGGATCCTATGTTTTCACAGATCCTAAAGGAGAACTGTATGATCGAACAGCCGGATACTTAAAAGAACACGGCTACGAAATCAAAGTATTGAACCTAGTAAGGCCACAATACAGTGATGGATACAACCCACTAATGCACATCTCATCAGAACTAGACGTAGACGTAATAGCAAACACCGTAGTCAAAGGGCAAAAAGCAGAAGGAGGATCATCCGATCCATTCTGGGAAGACTCCTCAGAAATGCTACTAAAAGCATTAATCTATTATCTAATTGCCACCAGACCAGAAGAAGAACAAAACCTAGCCAGCTGTGCCGAATTAGTAAGAGCTGCCAACAACAAAGGAGGAAGTAACCTACTTACCGAATTAATCAGTCAACTCCCTTATGACCACCCAGCCAGAATGTACTATAAATCCATCGAAATCGCACCAGAAAAAACATACAGCTCTATCTTAAGCTCACTACAATCGAAACTAGGAAAATTCGACTCCAAAGAAATAGCAGAACTAACCTCAACCGACACCATTAACTTTGAAGATATCGGAAACAAAAAAACAGCCGTATACGTTATCTCATCAGATACCCATACAGCCTATGATTTCCTATTAACCATATTCTTCTCCCAAATGATTCAGCAATTATATGACTTTGCCGATCAAAACGGAGGAAAACTAAAAATACCAACCTACTTCATTCTGGATGAGTTTGCCAACATTGGTAAAATACCAGACTTTGACAAAAAAATATCCACCTCAAGAAGTAGAAAAATATCCTTCAGTGTAATCTTGCAAAATATTGACCAATTAGAAGCAGTATATGAAAAATCTTACGAAACCATCATGGGAAACTGTGATACCCACGTATTCCTAGGAAGTAACTCCTACAAAACCGTAGAATATTTCTCAAAAGCCCTAGGAGAAAAAACCATAGAAAGAGACAGTATATCCATAAACCGAGACAAACAAAACTGGAAAACAGGAAAAAGTGTATCAGATCAAGTCATGGCTAGAGCCCTAATGACACCAGACGAATTACGAAGAATGGACAACGACCTATGTATCATCTACGAAAAAGGAATCAAACCAGTAAAAGCACAAAAATTCTATTACTTCAAACACCCAATGTTCAAAGAACTAAAAAAACTAGAAATCAGCCATAACGACATCGGAGAAATAGACAGAGGAACATGGAGAAAATACAATCCATACAACCCATATGTACCAGAAAACGAAGAAAAGCAAGTAGAAAACTTAAAAGTAGAATCACTAGACGATCTATTCGATGATGATCTGCTAGAAACCAAACCAAAAGAACCAGAATTAAAACTAGAAAAACAAGAAGAAACACCACAGCCAATATTTGCTTCATCACCAGCAAGGCAAAACCAAAGCCAAGAAAACAGATCAGCACCTTCACCGATGAAGCAAAACGTAGAAGAAGCACCAATACTTCCACAAGACGACGATGACACCTATGATCTACAAAAAGAACTAGAAGCTAAATTTGACGAGCTATTTGGCCCACTTGAAGACGATGATATGGAATAATGCGACTCCCGAATTGGGGACGGGGTAAAAAAAGGTAATTTTACCCTTATTAGGGACACGGTGAATGAGATAGAATATGAAATATGAAATAAAAAGGAAACCAGCAAAAATTGTTGGTTTTTCTTTTTATAGGTAAGTTATGGTTTTTAGTAATAAAATAAAAACCATAATAGATATGCCTCAAAAAATACTAAATGTCATCTTACCATATATCGCTTGTAGAATATAGTAACTGCTTAGGCCTCAACAATGTCTGTAACTACTCAGAAGGTATATAAATCTGTCCGCTCTCAAGGGATATAGTTATTGATTTTTCCGCTATCCCCATTCAATATAATGTAATTCACTGTCGTTTATAACATTTTCTAGAACGGCACCTTAGGTACGCTAAAAAATCAATAACTATATCCCCTTTACGCTACTCTATAGGAAAACCACCTGAGTAGTTACCAATGCCTCTGCTAAATTTGTATTTTTTATTGCTAAATGAGGAATAATATAGTAAAATGAACCTAATAGAAAAATGGAAGTATTTCATGGGAGGAATAGGAATAGGGGAAAGTGATTTCAGATGGCTAAGAATCAGAGAAAACTATTATATAGATAAAACAATGTATATCAAACACATCATCGATAACGAAAGTAGAGTATTGTTAGTTACTCGTCCAAGAAGATTTGGAAAAACATTAAATATGAGTATGCTAAAATATTATTTCGATATCAATGGAAAAGATACAAAATCATTGTTTACTGGACTTAAAATTATGAATCAGCCAGAAAAATATACCTCAAAACTAGGATATTATCCATGTCTTTATATGACCTTAAAAGACGTAAACGATGGTACTTTTGAAAATATGCTACTAGCCATGAAAATAGCAGTATTACAAGTATATCGAGAACATAGGTATTTGCTAGAAAGCGACAAACTATACGAAGAAGAAAAAGAATACATCAAAGACATCTTATGGTGTAGAGAAGATGAAATCAGCCTAAAAAACAGCATAAAAGAATTAAGTAGAATGTTATATGAACATTTTGGAAAGCCAGTCATGTTATTATTAGATGAATACGATGTCCCTTTGCAAAATGCCTATATAGAAGGATATTATGACCAAGCCATAAAATTTTTCAAAACATTCTATGGAACCACGTTTAAAGACAACCCATATTTAGAAAAAACCATCATTACAGGAGTATCTAGAGTAGCCAAAGAAAGTATCTTTAGTGGGGCAAATAACTTTAAAGTATACACTGTATTAGATAATGAATTTAGTACAGATTTTGGAATAACGAATGAAGAAATGGATCAGGTAATAAAAGATTTTGATATACAGGATAAAAAAGAAAAAATAAAAGAATGGTACGATGGTTATGTAATAGGAAATTCTGATGGAATTTACAATCCATGGAGTATCATTAATTATTTAGCAGACAAAGAATTGAAACCCTACTGGGTAAATACGAGCTCTAATGACTTAATCAAACTAACCCTAAAAAATAGCGTAACCGTAAAAGAAAAAATAGAAAGATTACTAAGAGGAGAAACCATACAAGTCCCCGTAAATTTAGAAACCATCATCACCGGAATAGAAGAAAAAGAAGACAACATCTGGGGCTTAATGGTAGGAACTGGTTACTTAAAAGTAGTCGAAAAATCACAAGACAAAATGACGAACCTATGCAAAGTAAAGCTACCAAATCTTGAAATAAAATATCTATTTATTTAAATTGTCACCAATTGGTTTTCCGACAAAGTACCGGGAAATTCCTTAAGAGAAATCCTAAAAGACTTAGTAAACCTAAACCTAGACGAATTTCAAAAGAAATTCCGTGTATTAGTAGAGGAAATGTTTAGTTACATGGACGTAGGAAAAAATACAGCCGAAAACTTTTACCACGCTTTCGTACTTGGCTTACTAGTAGGACTAAGAGACACCTACTACGTGAACTCCAACCGTGAATCAGGCTTCGGAAGATATGACATCATGTTAGAGCCAAAAGAAAAAAACGGAAATAGTTTTATCTTTGAATTCAAAGTCCTAGAAGATGACCGCGAAAAAACACTAGAAGACACCATCGAAAATGCAAAAAAACAAATAGAAGAAAGAAAATACGAAGAAGATTTACAAATGCGAGGGTTTACCAATATCACTAAAATTGTATTTGCCTTTAGAGGAAAAGAAGCAAAAATGCAGGTCATCTAAGATTCATAAGAAGTCTACCAATTTAAGATAATTAAAGAAAAATAAAGAAAGAATCCATCAGATATCTTTCTTATTTTTTCTTCTCATCAATTATCATAAAGCCAATTACTAGATGATTTGGGTCAGAGTTACTTTAGGGCAGAAATAATAACTTTAATTACTATTCATGACTGTATCAATTGTAGAGTAGTGAAAAAAGGAAGTTTGGTCAATGGTTCTCACATTAATTTATACCTGACAGTTCCCGAAGACCCGCGTAGGCTTAAAACCCGATAAGGGGCTTCTTTGTTAGGGACTTAAGGGTTTTAAAAAGACCCTGCTATGGAAGGTTAAATTCATGTGAGAACCATTGACCAAACTTCCTTTTTTCACGGTTTTCATTTAACAAAGGATAAAGGCTAATGCCAAGCAGAAAACCAAAAATATTTTCGCCAAACTACTTGCGAAAAAACCAAAAATACGATACAATAACAAAAAACATCAAAGGAGAAAACTATGAAATTTGTACATATAGCCGACGTTCACTTTGATCGTCCATTTATCCACCTATCTGATCGTGGAACACTAGGAGATAGCCGAAGATTAGACCAGCGAAAAGCCTTCAAACAAGTCATAGAATATATTAAAAACAATCAAATTCCCTATCTATTTATCTCAGGGGACTTATATGAACACACCTATGTAAAAAGATCCACCATAGAATACATCAATCAACTCTTCAAAGAAATTCCAGAGACTCAAATTTTCATCAGTCCGGGAAACCATGATCCTTATATCAAAAATTCATACTATACCACCTACTCATGGAATGAAAACGTAACCATCTTCTCTACCCCCATTCAAAAAATAGAATTACCAGAATTGAACCTTTATGGATATGGATTTACCGACTTTTATTGCCAAGACTCTGGTTTAACTAACCTCACCATTGATGAACCCGAAAAAATCAATATTCTCATCATTCATGGAACCCTAAATGGTGCTAATCTAGAAGACAAACAATACAATTCCTTCACTCAAAAAGCCATACAAGAAAAAGGTTTTGATTATGTAGCCTTAGGTCATATTCATGAACCAATGGTAAAACAGGACCCACCATTAGTCTATCCTGGAGCCTTAATATCCTTAGGGTTTGACGAATTAGGAGAACATGGCATGGTAGTAGGAGATATACAAAAAGGGCAAGTAAAGCTAACCTTTATGCCCCTAGACGAAAAAGAATTTATCATTTATCCATTAGAAGTAACCGATTGTTATTCCATGGAAGATTTAATTGAACAGATGAATGAACTTACCTTTACCCCAAATGAGTTAGTCAAAATCGAATTAATCGGAAAACGAAACTTTGAAATAGACCCATATTATCTCATGAAAATGATCACGAACCCACAAATTATCAAAATAAAAAATCATACCCAAATTAATTATTCATTAGAAAAACTAGCAAACGAGGCAACCTTAAAAGGTTTATTTGCCACAGAAATGTTAGCTAAACTAAACGAAAAAGAACTAACCGAAGAAGAACGTGAAACCATCGAAAGAGCCATAGAAATCGGAATGGAGGCTCTATCGTAACCAAAAGGAGGCAAAATACGTGAAAATACGCCAAGCAAAAATCAATCATTTTGGAAAACTAAATGACCAAGAAATGAACTTTGATGATCATATCAACCTAATCTATGGAAAAAACGAGGCAGGAAAATCCACACTCATCAAATTCATCACTAGTAGTTTTTATGGGATTTCCAAAAATAAACGAGGAAAAGAGTTATCCGATTTTGACCAATACCTTCCTTGGATAGGAGAAGACTTTTCAGGAAAAATATCCTATGAACTAGATAATGGAAGTAAATACGAAGTATATCGAGATTTCCGCAAAAAAAATCCACAACTATTCAACGAAGAATTAGAAGAAGTCACCAAGCAATATTCCATCGACAAAAACAAAGGAAGTGAATTTTTCTACGAACAAACCAAAGTAGACGAAGGGCTATTTTTATCCACCTTAATGGTCAATCAACAAGAAGTAAAACTTGAAAAAGCAGAACAAAATATCTTTATCCAAAAAATGGCTAACCTAGTAGGAACAGGAGACGACAAAGTCTCATATCAACGAGCCATAGACCGAATTAATCGTCGCCAATTAGACGAAATAGGAACAGACCGTTCACGAGAAAAGCCCATCAATATCATTAACCGCCAATGGCAAGAATGGGAACAAGAAAAAGAAAATCTTCTAACCTATCGCTTAAAACAACAAGAACTAGAGCAAAAACGAGAGCAATCGGAAGAACAAATTGAACAAATAGAAATGAAATTAACTTTTTTAGAACAACTAAAAAAGTTAGCCCAAAACCAAACCATAGAAGAAGAAAAGATAAAAATAAAAACCCAAATGAAACAAGAATTAGAAAATAAACTAGAGGAAATCACCAAACAAGAAGAAAACCTAAAAGCCGTTTCTCCAGAGAACAACCAAATGGAAACCAAAGCTATAGAAGAAGAAAAAAAGAAAGTCGACCAAGAAAAGAAAAAATGGAAACAAACTATATCCATAGTTATCATTATTGCTGTTATCCTTAATGCTATATCCCTAAGCATTTTATCAGGAATCGTACCAATTTTTTTGTTAGTTTTCACTTTCATTATATTAGGTACATTATTTACCATAATCACCAAACAAAAACAACATAAATGGGAAAAAAATCAAGCCAAATGGCAAGCAAAACAAATGGAAAAGGAAAAGCAAAACCAAGAATATACCCAAAAATTAAGTCAAATACAACAAGAAAAAAATATATTGGCCCAAAATCAAGAAGAATTAGAAATAGAAATTACTAAAATGAATGAGCAATACCAAAAAGAAAAGGAAAAAGGGGAGCAAACCATTAGTGCAAGTTTCGCACAAAAATTAACAGAATCCCAAAGAAAAGACATACTCCTTGAAACTAAATCCCAAGGGATAAACAATCTTTTTCAGCAATACCAAAAAAGGCAAAATCAATTAAAACTAGACTTTCACACATTAGCCATCGAACAAAAAAGTATAGCACCTCGTTTAAGTGACTTAGCCAACATCCAAGAACAGATGGCAGGCTTAAAAGAGCAAAAAGAACAATTAGAGCAATTAAATAAAAGTATGAATTTAGCCAAAGAAATATTAGGAAAATGTTACGAAAAAATGAAAAGTACAGTAACCCCTAGATTTACGCAAAACCTATCCCAAACCGTAGCCAAAATCACTAATGGGAAATACACTCACGTTCGTTTTCATGATGAGCAAGGTCTATTAGTAGAAACCGAAACCGGCAACTATTTACCAGCTTCAAGGTTAAGTGCAGGAACCATTGACCAACTTTATTTATCTTTACGCTTATCCATTGCCAAAGAACTATCTGAAGAACCAATGCCCATTTTATTAGACGAAGCCTTCGCCTACTTTGATGAAGAAAGGCTCACCAATTGTCTACGATTTTTAGCCCAATCCTATCCTAATACACAAATATTTATATTCACCTGTACTAATCGTGAACAAGAAATATTCACCAGAGAACAAATCCCATTTCATTGGTTATCATTAGAAGAAAAAAGCTAACCATTTGGGTAATTCGTAAATCAATTCTGCTTTTTCAAAAGAGTAGAATTAAAGAATAGGATGATTGACATTCACCTTACTTTACATGAAAAAACCTAAGTAGTTACCCAAAAACATAAACCGGGAAAGCGAAAAGAAGAAAAGGAGAAAGTAGATGGAAAAAAAGAAAAGCATAAAAGGAATATGGTCTACCATACAATCTAAATTAGCCCTAGAAAGAGTTAATGCAGAAAAACGAAAACAAGTAAAAACAATATTACTCGTACTCATCATACTGCACGTAATCGTGTTTATGGTATCCTTTTTCACGCCATTACTATCCTTTTCTTCCTTAGCACGTGAAATTATTGCTTCACTTGTCGGAATAGCCAATATAGTAGCGGTTTTTTGGATCATCAAATTAGCCCAAAATGAAGAAAAACAAAAACCAAACCAAGACCAAAATCAAAAATTACTCTTGCCAACCTATGATCCTATTTTACTTCACTTTTTGCTAACCAATAAAATAAGTGTAACTGAACCCATTTTATTAGCAGAACTGCTAGACTTAGTCAAACGAGGATACGTAACAGCAGAGGGGCAAAACAGCGAAAAACCAGACATTCACTTTGAACTAAAAAAAGAGCAAAGTTTTAAACGATTAGGAAGTCTGATGAAAATCGAACCAGAACAAATGGAAACCTATGCAACAGCCGAAATTCCTTGTTATGAAAATGCCTATGTCATGAAGATACTCTTTCCCAATGGAAAAAAGCTAACTTGGCAAGAAATCAAACGTAACTTAACTACTTCATTTTATCAAGATCGATTGCAACTATGCCAATATCCATTAGAAAAAATGTTAGTTCATGAACTCGAAAAAAGAAAACTTATTGAAAAATCCGGAAGAGATAAATGGTACCTTGGGCTATTATTGATTAATATCCTTATGGCTATTTTCTGTTTATTTAGTGCAGGTAGTTTTAATCCATTACTTATTTTAGGAATTCTTTTTAATTTAGTTATTAGTGCATGGTGCTTAAAAGAGGAAAAAATACTGAATTATGAACTAAGTGAAAGCACAGAACAAGAAGTTAAACAAATACAGAGATTAGTAAAAAGTAAGCAAAAAGGAGAAGAGGTAAGTGGGGAAGAAGTAATTTATGAAATAGTTATAAGCGAGCAGGTGGATTCTTCGCTGGTGATGGAGTATATTGGTAGTCATGGTTTTGAGGAATGAGTTTGCTTTGACTTGAGTCATCTGTTGTATTTTCCAGATAAATTTAGTTCTCCATAGCAGGGGCATTTTAAAACCCTTAAGTCCCTCACAAAGAAGCCTGTTATCGGGTTTTAAGCCTAACGCGGGTCTTCGGGAACTGTCGGACGTAAATTTATCTGGAAAATACAACAGATGACTTGAATTCAGAGCTACTTTAGCGTATAAGTATTAACTTCTGAAAAGGGTGACCGTGAAAAAAGAGGAGTTTGGTCAAATGGTAATAGTTAGTGATCTTTTTCCGCAAAAATAAAAATGAACCTCTTGTAAACCCTGCATAAATAGTGTATAATAGCATAAGCAAAAACAAAAAAGGAGAATGAATATGTTTGATAAATTAGAGGCAGTGGAAAAAAGGTACGAAGAGTTAACTAAAATGATTAGTGACCCAGAAGTTATCAGTAATCAAGCCGAATGGCAAAAATTAATGAAAGAACACGCAAGTATTGAAGATGTTGTACTAAAATATAGAGAATACAAAAAAATGAAACAATCCATGCAAGAAGCGGAAGAACTCATGAAAGATCCAGAAATGAAAGAACTGGCAGAAGAAGAATATTATCAAGCAAAAGAAGATTTACCTAAAATTGAAGAAGAATTAAAAATATTATTAATTCCAAAAGACCCAGACGATGACAAAAATATCATCTGTGAAATTCGAGCAGGAGCAGGTGGAGAAGAAGCAGCTCTATTTGCTGGAACCCTATTTCGTATGTATACCATGTATGCAGAACGCAAACACTGGAAACTAGAAGTCTTAAATGAAAACGAAACAGGCCTAGGAGGCTACAAAGAAATTTCCTTCATGGTAACCGGAAAAGGAGTATATAGTCGCTTAAAATTTGAAAGTGGAGTACACCGCGTACAACGTGTACCAGACACCGAAAGTAGCGGAAGAATTCATACCTCAACAGCCACAGTAGCCGTTTTACCTGTAGTAGAAGACGTAGAAATAGAGATTAATCCAGCAGACATCAAAATGGAAGTATTTCGTTCCTCAGGAGCAGGAGGGCAACACATCAATAAAACCTCATCAGCCGTACGACTAATCCATGAACCATCAGGAATCGTCGTAGAATGTCAAACAGAAAGATCACAATTTCAAAACCGTGACAATGCTATGAAAATGTTAAGAACCAAACTATACGAAATCGAAAAACAAAAACAAGACAGTGAAATAGCAACTAGTCGAAAAACACAAGTAGGATCAGGAGACCGTAGTGAAAAAATCAGAACCTATAACTATCCACAAGGAAGAATCACTGACCATAGAATCGGAATGAGTATCTATCAAATGGAAAACTTCTTAAACGGAGACATCGATGAAATGGTTGACAACCTAATCGCAGCTGACCGAGCAGAACGCTTGCAAGGGGAAGAATAAAATTTTTTGATTATTTAGTGAAAAAGAAAGGCTAAAAACAAGAATAAACCAAAACTCCTCACATAAACTTAAATAAAATCAAGTTTATCGTAAGGAGTTTTTAATGTGAATGAAATACTAAAAACTACGTTATTAGGATTATTCTTCGGTACCTTCGGAACTACAATAGGGGGAATATTAGGAGTAGTCATGAAAAAACACTCCAACAAATTCTTAAGTTTCATCTTATCCTTTGCGTCAGGGCTCATGATGGCAGTCATTTGTTTTGACCTAATTCCCGAAGCATTAGGGATCACCCATTTAGGTAATGTATTAATAGGAATTGTATTGGGAATAATAGCAATGATAGCTTGTGACTTATTAGTAGAAAAAAAATTTAGTCAAACCAAACGATTTGAAGGTGAAAAAAATGCTTTACTCAAAACAGGAATCATCGTATCCATTGGCTTAGCCATTCACAATTTTCCCGAAGGATTAGCCATAGGATCAGGATTTGAAGCATCCATGAAACTAGGATTAAGTTTAGCCCTAGCTATCTGCTTACACGATATACCAGAAGGAAGATGCCAAAGTAGACACCAAGTGAAATATGATTGATAAAGTGATTTGAATTCAAGTTAAATAAAAAAGAAATCACATACTTTATTAATAAAAAATTAGTGAAGTATGTATTTTTTTGTTTAAAATAATTACTCAAATGAAGAATTTTTTTGTTAAATAGTATCAAATTTTTGATAATTTGTAAAGTAACAAAATTTGATAGGTATCAAAATGAGCAAATCATTGAAAACAAAAGAGTTTAGGATATTGATTTGATAGTTTTGTGAGTGGAGGTAAGTAGGCGATAGCGTATGCTATCGAATATCTTACCAAAAGGGACAATTTAGTGATAAACTTATTAATTTTTTTATGATGATAAGGTAGATAAAATTTTGGTATGTCTCTTTATTTTTTTATTTAATTTATGCTATAATCATATTGACTAATAGACTAACTATATGAAAGTCAAGAGTTTTTATAAAAATTTTTAAATAAATTTCTATAAAATTTAAAGCACGACAAATAAGCATTTAGAAAAATGCTTTTAAAAATTATGGAATTATTGATATTAAGCTACTTTATTGGCTTCATATTTATTGTTTGTCTTTAATAAATAATAAATCACACGTACTAATTTTTTTGCAACATGACCTAAAGTAACTCTATAATGCTTTCCTTCGGATAATTTTTTATCTTTGAAATTATTAAAGGTTGCATCATTCATACAAACCATTCTAGCAGCATTTATTAAAGCAAAACGTAAATATTTAGAACCACGCTTTACCATTACAGAATGAGTAGAAAAGAATTTGCCAGATTGATATATTGAAGGATCTAATCCTGCAAAAGCTAATAGTTTGGCAGGAGAATTAAATCTTGATATATCTCCAATTTCAGCAATAATAGTACCAGCTAATTTAAAAGAAATACCAGGAATTGATAAGATAGGGGTATCCATTTCTAATAAAATTTCTTTAATTCTTTTATCAAGCTCATCTATTTGATTTTGCAAGAATTGAATAATACTAATAGTTTGTTTCAATTCAAATGAAATAGAGTCACTATTCAAACCAATAGATTTTCTTGCAAGTTCTCTAATTTCAATAGCTTTATCTCTACCAAAATGCTTGTAAGAACTATCAGATAAAAGATGAGTTAAGTGTGTAAGATTACATTCAGCTATCTTTTTAGCATTAGGTAATTCATAAAGTAAAGCTAAACTAGATTTTTGAGCAACAGATGAAACTATTTTTGGAAACTCTGGAAATACAATATCAACTAGTCTTACAAGAGAAGTTTTGAATTTTGAGTTTTCTTTTACTAAACGAAATCTATGTCTAGTTAGTGACTTTAGTTCAGTAATGTGATATGATACTGGTATGTAGGGTTTTAAGTTATCTGAAATAAGCATTGTAGCAATAACATGAGCATCTAACTTATCTGTTTTAGTCTTTCTAAGGCTTTGACCTTTTATGTAAAGATTAGTTTGTAATGGATTAATAAGATATGTATTAAAACCATTTTTGTTCAGAAAGTTTAGAATATTATCACTATAATGACCAGTAGCTTCAAGCCCTACTTTAATATTGTCTAGTGAATCAGAAAAGCTGATTAAAGAATTGTAGAGAGTTTCAAAACCATCTGAATTGTTTGTTATCGTTAGTTTTTCAATTAATATTTCGCCATCAGAATTCATAGCAAAACAATCATGTTTATCTTTTGCAACATCGATTCCAACATAAATCATAGAAACAACTCCTTTACAAAATATTTTTTAGACAATGTGATCCACGAAATGCTTGCCGAAAGTAAACTCGTTCAATATTAAACGTCAAGCGTTATCTAACTAATTAACAATTTAACAAACATCTGTGGTTAGAGTCTATTAATGAAATCGTCAAAGCGATAGTAAGTTGCACTAATCCACAGTGTCTACGTAGATATTATACAATGGATTTAAGAATAAAAAAATGTATAATGAACTACATGTTCATTATACGAGTAAGTTGTCGCTGAGATTACAAATTGTTATATAAGATTATAGTGATAAATTTGTAGAATTTGCAAAAAGTAAGATATTATGTTAAAATAGATAATAGGAAGCATTTTGCTTTACTACTTTTTAAATAGCAGGAGGAAAAAATTATGCTTAATGTGTTCGTGAGGAAAAGTGCAGAGGAACTGCATGTAGAGCTTTCTGATGGTCGGATGATGCCCTTGGAAGACTTAGTTAGGGATTATGAAAGACTTCTGAACGAAGAATCCTTAAAGAAGGTGACTACATCCGAGCC
>JAETPW010000051.1 GCA_021771025.1 Clostridiaceae bacterium | reverse complement strand
TGCATGGGTTTATCTCCTTTCTTTTTTGAGGGGGTAGACTATAGGGCATCAGGGGGGTTCTGATGTCCTTTTTTATTTATAGTATACAAAAACGGTCGTAAATGAACAATTTTTAAGTCCATTTACGACCGTTTTTTGAAGACTTATGTCACAGCCTCTTGGGATGCTAAGTAACTGTTCTTGGATATTTTTTAATTTGCGTCGCGATATAGGGCATACGAGGTCGTTTTTAAAATGTAGTAGTTTCTTCGTTCTATCAATAAATTCGACATTGGCTAAATTTACCAAGAAACTACGATGTACGCGAACAAGTCGGTGGTCTTCTCTTTCTATTTCGTGGAGATTTTTAGAAATTTGTAGCTCACGATTGTCCAGTAACCACAAAAGTGATGCGTGGCTATTTGCGTAATGTGACTCAAAGAAACATATCTTATCGAATTCAATATTGATGAACTTAGTACCAACCTGTAAATTAAACATGTCAGAATCAATTTTTTTACGTTTGTTCAAGACTATTTTTAAATCTTCCTTGATATCATCAAGGAGAGTTTGACTATCTTTAGCGATGAAATCTAGTGCAGATACTTTATACCTATAAGTTAAAGGAAGTAATTCTGAGTGTGAAGTAAAGAAGATAAGTGACGCATAGTTGTCATATTTTCTGATAAGCTTACTTATCTCTAAACCTTGTTGTTCATTTCCTTCAAGTTCTAAATCTAAAAAATAAATATTTTGATTACTAGGGACAAAAAGATCGTTTAGCAGTGAATCTGACTTTTTAAATGTTTTGAGCTCATATGTTGAAATATTTAATTCTTTTAGAATTGTACTGATATTTTCGGTTAAGCGATAAGTGTGAATATATTCATCTTCAAGAATAGCAATATTCATAGCTAGCCTCCTGCAATAGTGATTTCTTGTTGAAAGACATACTCGTTTGAACTGGTAGTTAAGGTAATGAATGGATAATTATTAAGAATGCACCTAATGTTAGTCAATCCATGACCGTGATCACCTGTTTTTTTAGTAGTAAACCCTGATTTATTAAGGGATTGTAGAGGTATCATTTTTTCTTTTGTACTATTACGAATAATGATAATTTGTTCATTATTATGTTCAAAAAAAGCAACGGATAAAAGTTTATTACTAGACTCACAGGCTGCTTCAATTGCATTATCTATTAAGCACGAAAGTATTCGAACCATGTCTAATTGAGAGATTCTTGAATCAAGAAAAATTTGTTCCGGTACTTCACAGGTAACTTTAAGTTTCTTTGAGAGGGCTAGAGAGAGTTTGTTAGATAAGATTCCCTTAAGTGCAGGATCACCAATATTTTGCAGTTGACCAATGATTTGTAATTCTAGAGAAATTACAGATTTTGTAGGTACTATGGCATTTTGGTATATTTCTTTAACTCCAGCCAAATCATCATGATCCAAACAATATTCTAGTGAGATCAGAATGTTTTTATAGTCATGTTTAAAGTGACGCAACTCATTGTATAGTTTTTCTATTTGTAAAGTATATTCGAGTAAATTTTGTAATTGTGCTTCTTTAGCAAGTTCTATTTCTTTTCCCTGTGAATATAATGTAATGAGGTAGATATAGGCTGCAAGGACGCCCAGGATCACACTAGCGATGAGAGATTTATTCTCTAACTCTGAAAATCTCAAAAAAACGTAACTTAATAGAACGATATCAAAAATAACGGCCTGATTACGATATTTTGCTAAAATATTATTTGCAAAGTAGATCAGATAACTTCTAAAGTAGTACATTAACGCAGTTTGAAGTAGAAATATGGCACAAGGTAAGAAAATAAGTTCAATAATGATCATTAGCGTATAGTTACTGTTATAGCTGTTATAGATCAGGAGTAAAACATTATCTAGTAATTGATAGATGATAGCTGTTGACACTAGTAGATATGAAGTATAGAAAATACTTACTAACACAGGTATTTTTCCCCTAGAAAAATAATTGATCGTAAAACTAAAAATTATGGTATATAATATTCCTCCCCACAAATTATAATCAAAGAATGATAATATGCTCAAAAATAAAATATTTTTTTTGCTTAAGTCGATAATATTTAATTGATCAAATAATAAAGCAATAATCAGACCTTGGAGAAATATGAAAGTATAATTTAAAACCGTATCAAGCATAAAAAAACCTCAAGGGAGTTGGTTATCATAACTACTAAAGAACAATACTTAGCTATTTCAGAGAAAAAATTGCAAAATGTGCGTGGAGGCAAACAAAATCCTAAAAAGCAACAAACTCTATGTAACAAAGTATTTATGCATGGTAGCATTTTTTGTACAAAATAATTATATCACAATGGGGTTTGGATGTTAATTTTTTGGGTATACGATTAAATTAGTTAAATAGTACTACAATTTACTACTCAGATTGTAGATGATCAAAACAATGATAGGAGTTGATTTAATGAAGTTATGGAAATGGTGGTTGCTAGGTGGCATTAAAGGTAATAAACGGTACATCATTTTACCAGTTTTGGAGTCACTAGCAATTCCATTCGGTATCTGGTTTTTGGGCAATCGTGATGATAATTTTTTACAGTTTTTACTGACTCCTAAAATGATCATCGTTATGGTTATTTGTTTGATAGGCGGTGGGACTTTGTTTTATATTCTAGACAGTGTTGTTAGGTTCAATAAAAAAATGAGGGATGATTATCATGGAAAATAAATTCGTAGTTTTAACAGAAAAAGAATTAACTCTTGTATATGGTGGAAAAGGCGGAAAAAGTTGTGTTAGCAATTTTTTAGGCGGTTTAGCTGCTGGGGCTGCTGCTGGGGTTCCAGGTGGGATCGTTGGCATCATTGGTGGAGCCAATCTAGGTATGGTTGGCGGAGCAATTTCTTGTCTACGCAGTTTGTAAAATTAAGTTAGAAAAATAAAAAGCCATTTGTGATAGACTTTTGAGTATCAACAAACAAAAGTCTATCACAAATGACCTATAATCATCTTACCATAAGCGAACTGTCCTTCATACAAAATTTTTGGAATCAAGGTGTTAAAGCCTATATTGTAGCTAAAACCTTAAAACGTAGTGCTGAAA
>JAETPW010000050.1 GCA_021771025.1 Clostridiaceae bacterium | reverse complement strand
TCCATAGCCTCTTAGATACATATTTACAGCTCGCAACTTATCCTCAAAAGAAAATTTAGTCATAGTAAAACCCCCTAAGTTAGATTCCTTTGTCCAACTTAGGGGGTTCACTTCACTTACAAGTTGAGTTTTTTATATTGATTTTTAACCACATAAAGGCCCCAGCAACCTGGCACTGGGGTCCGTCAAGTATACAGTTTAAATAGAAAAATAGTTTATGCGGTTTGAACGCGGAATTTTTCTGCAGTCGAGTCGTTTTTTGATGCATATGCACGTTGCGTGTTGCAATATTCAATAGATTCTTTTACTGATTCCTCTAATTCTTCCAACGTCTCAGTTCGAGCGCGTTTGGCTAAACAAATTAGTTTAAAGTCATTCCACCAACGTTCCATCAGTGAATTTTCCCAAGAATGACCTGGATGAGACATACTATGAATACAGTTTCGACTGACTAAAAAATCGTTAAAAGTAATAGAACAGTATGCTCATCTAAATACTTCAATTGCTAAGATCGCAGTTTCTGTAACGGAAATATTGTAGCTCAACGTGTAACGACCATATAGATCAAGAACTATATGCACTCGAGCCTTCTTTAACTTATCTACCCCATACAGAACCTCTGTAGTATCAGTTACTCAAACTTCATTTGGTCTTTAGTATAGCTAATTTTTGTTCTGCACTGTATTTTGATTTCCTAGACACGCAGTTTGTAAAATTAAGTTAGAAAAATAAAAAGCCATTTGTGATAGACTTTTGAGTAACAACAAACAAAAGTAAAAAAAATCACAAATGACCTATGATCGTCCTACCATGAATGCGAGGCTAAAACAAGCTCAAGGATTGTAGTGACTTAGTTAATAGTGGGCAACTAAGTGATATCTTAGACTAGCAAAATACTTTTCAGGAAAAACGCAAAGAACTTTAAATATTTAGTTGTTGCAAAGATCGGTATACATATTCTATAATATGACGGATGTTTATTTAATTTTTTGTTAATAAATTATTGTAGAGGTAGTAAGCATGTTTTTTGTACTATTGATTTTTTGGATATTTTTCCCCGTGTGGATCGGGGGTATTCAGTGGATAATAGCGACTATTAGTGGTTTGATCGCCAAAAATACTGGTATTTTAGAAAATTTAGCAACTTTTAAAGATGCGATCAAGACGAATAAAGTGAAACAAATTGTGGCTTTATTAGGTAGTGTTCTTTGTTTAGGGCTAGGTACACAACAAGTAGCTATGTATTTTCTTTCGGGAGCATATTTTTGGTTAGTTTTATTTTCGTTTGGTGGATATTTACTTTTATTTATTATTCCTTGGTTCAATTTGATATTACTTTTCAAACAAAGAGTTACCACAGTTTGGTCAGCCTTTTTTTACTTAAGTACGGGCTTACTTTTAGTTGCGATCGTTGCTTTGGCAAAGACCAAAAATGTGATCTATACTACAGAATCAGGTAGCTACCCTGTGCCGACGAATGGGACTGTAAAAGTGATCACGATCGTGTTATTAGTGGTCTATTATCTATTTTGTTTATCATTACTGATCGTAGTAGAGAGTGAAAATGAAACCAAAAAAATAAAGCGCTTGAGCTATCGTGGCTCACCTATCCTACATAAAAGTTTGGCGCTTTTTCGGAATGCTTTTGCTAATGAGCATTTTAAGTATCTAAAAAAACGAAATGCTACAAAACTAAGTCTGATTTTGGCATTTTTACCAATTATCTTTGTATTTGTGATGTTTTTAGTGGTTAAAGTTTTTCATAGCAAGTTTTATATGGCGGAACTGACGCTTTTTTGTGGGATATCACCGATCTTAATAGGAGGGATAAGTTTGCTTTTTTTGAAAAATACCCCCAATATCCTCAAGGGGCTCAGCTTAGTTCTCTATACCTTATTAGGTTTGTTGAACTTGTTTTGGACGTACTATTTTCAGGGAGTGTTCATCAGGTTAGCGACCGAGGGATATTTATATGATAAGATGACAAACAGTATAAATTTGATCACGGCGGTAGGAACGATCATTTTGACCACTAGTGCTTGGTTGATGCCATATTTATTATTTTTAGTCAAGCGAAAGGTCGCAGCCTAAGTTAGATAGCAGATGCTGGTGGGTGCTGTGCAATTGGCGGATAGTATTGCGGAGGTGTGATCACATGGATGAATTTAAAAAAGTAAAAGAAAAATTTGTTACAAGTATTTGGTTTGAAATCGCAACTTTTGTTGGGATGTTTATTGTAGAAGGGGTATTGCGATATACACATAGCGCGAGCGAGATGAGATTAGGCTCAGCTTCCTCCCAAGGTTATGGTTGGGGACTCATCATGGGTGGCTGGACCTTATATCTCCCGATGATAGCAGTTATTGTAACATGGTGTGTTGTATATATTACAGCTATCAAAGTTAAGGTCGATTATTTATCAGCTATTCCTACAGTCTCACACTCTGCAGCAATGTATATTATTTTAAGAGTCGGGTCGCTTGTGCTTTATATCATGCCATTCTTTTTTCTGTTTGGGATGGTCAAAAGTACGGTATTTACAGTAGGGGGCATCTTAGGGATATGTGAGGTGCTTTTACAATATGTAAGTTATGCTAATTTATTCAAAGACTTAGATGAATAGTTTGAGCAAAAAATGTTTACAAAAATAGTTATTTTAAATGACCTGAATTGTCAAATCAAGTTAGAAAAAAAACTACTTGCTCATTCGTAATATACTTTATGAATACTTCTAGTGGAGTTCTATAGTTTAGACTTTTACGTGGAATATTGTTCCTATAACTAGCTACTTGTTGGACATAGTCAGTGGGGAGATCACTAAGATCCATATCTTTTCCTAGTCCGTCTTTTCTAAGTGATCCATTTGTCTGTTCATTTAACGCTCGTTGGTTAGGTGCACCTACATCGGTAAAGTAGGTACTGATATCATGCTTATTAGCGATATCTTTCCACTTAGAAAATTCCTTACCATTATCAAAAGTGATAGATTTAAAGAGTCCTTTAGGAGCAACAGAAAGTAAAGCATCAAGTTTCTCAAAGATAGCTTTATCCGTCTTATGGCGTATATTCAAAATGATGACAGCCTTGGACTTTCGTTCAACTAATGTCATTACTGCACCATGGTGGCTTTTACCTTGGATCGTATCAGCTTCAAGATGTCCAAATTCATTATGGTAGTTGGGATAGTCCTGATGCCGCTCTGAAAGAGACCTACCTAGTCGTCCAGCTTTTCCACGGCGTTCAACGTAACCATTTGGATGCCTTTTTCCTTTCATTGGGAGCGAGGTAACATCTAGGTCTTTAGAGCGTTTAAAGATACGATAAAGGGTACGCATCGAACAGCTGATATGTTTTTCATTACGTCCGATGATCGTATCAGGAGTCCAACCTAGACTAACTTT
>JAETPW010000014.1 GCA_021771025.1 Clostridiaceae bacterium | reverse complement strand
TTATTATTTTATTATTTTATTATTTTATTATTTTATTATTTTATTATTTTATTATTTTATTATTTTATTATTTTATTATTTTATTATTTTATTATTTTATTATTTTATTATTTTATATTTTATCATTTTATTATTTTATATTTTATATTTTATCATTTTATTATTTTATATTTTATTATTTTATTATTTTATTATTTTATATTTTATTATTTTATTATTTTATTATTTTACTATTTTATTATTTTATTATTTTATTGTTTTGTAACTCATTATTTTCGTGTATATATTTCTTTAAACTCTTGATTTTCTGCTCCTTGAATTAAAATTTTCACTTGATTTATTTCTGTTAATTCTGTTACTGTATCTACTATACTATCGATTAAAAATTGTTTTTGATTTGGATCTGTTTTATCATAATTTAAAAATTCTTGGGAAAAGTCAATGGTTAAACAATCCCCTTCTGTATAAGTTTTAAGTATTTTAGTTTGATCTGGTATTACACTTTTTAGTTTTTCATTTTTAGGTCCTTCAATTAATAAATTAATTAATTTTTCATATGGCAGATTGATCATCTCTTTTATATCTACTAATCTTGCTTCTGGAGAAATTTGATTATTTTCTTTATCTAAAAAGTATAAACTGACTATGGTTTGTCTAAATTGCTCGTCTGTAATTTCTTCCTGTGGAGTATAGTCTTGCATTGTTTCTTCTTTATCCTTTTTTATCTGATTTAAGATAAAATATCCTCCTATGACAATAATCAAAAATAAGATGGTAAATAATATTATTATTTTTTTATTTTTCATTTTTTCTATGTTAACTTTTGTTAACATTTCCTCCCTTCTTTTTTATTGGTAAATTTTTAGCTTACCATACTAGATAAATGAATGTAGTTTCCCCTTGCCTCCTTGTTTTTTATTTATTAACCATCTTATTTCCGGTTTGTCCTTTTTAGAACAAGTAAAACAATAAAAAACTCTATCCTATTTATATTTTATATAATTCTATAAAATATATAGATAGAGTATATGGATTAATAAAGATATAACTAACTTAATAATAAAGAATGTTTCTCTAATAATTTTTCGTGTCGTTGTAAAATAAGATCATGTTGTGCTAATTTTTCTTCCCTTACTTTGTCAGCATCCATCAATATATTAAGCTTTTCCATAACTTCATGTTCAAAGGTAATGGCCCAACGTTCTATCGATGCTTGCTTAAGTTTTAATGTTTCAACATCTGACTTTAACGTTCCTACATCTGTTTTTAGCACGCCAACATCTTCTTGAATGAGAAATATACTTTTTTCCATAGAATTTAATTTTTCAAGAATTAATTTACCTAATTGTTCGTCCATTTGGTTCCTCCTTCCTTTTATTTTTATAGTTAACTATTTTTATGTTTTTTATCTTAACATATTTTTCGTCAAAAAGAAAGCTTTTTTTCTTTTTTTCCATCGCAAAATTCGACATTCAATTTCTTGTTGTTGTGTTATGGCATAAGTAGCTATTACGCAGATATCTCCATTTTTTACCATTTGACAAAATGGCATTTTCCGTATACAATTAGGGTAGTTGTGTGTTAGATACATACTAGAAAAAAGGAGTTTTTTATATGAAAGAAATAAATGTATATCATGTTGGATTAGACGTAGGATCTACCACCGTAAAAATCGTGGTGATGGATGCAGATAAAAATACATTGTATGAAGATTACCAAAGACATTTTTCGGATACGAAAAATACAGTTTGTTCAGTATTAGAAAATTTAATTAACCAATTTCCTAACCAAAAATTTACTTTAGCGTTAACCGGATCAGGAGCTATGTCTGCTAGTCAATTTTTAGGAGTTAATTTTATTCAAGAAGTTGTTTCTTGTAAAAGAGCTGTTGAAACTTATATTCCTGAAACAGATGTGGTGATTGAGTTAGGCGGTGAAGATGCTAAAATTATTTATTTTGATCAATCTATTGAGCAACGTATGAACGGAACCTGTGCTGGTGGAACTGGTGCTTTTTTAGATCAAATGGCTTCACTTTTACATACTGATACAGCTGGTTTAAATGAATTAGCTAAGACCTATTCTACGATCTATCCTATTGCTTCTCGTTGTGGAGTTTTTGCTAAAACGGATATTCAGCCTCTTATTAATGAAGGTGCCGCAAAAGAAGATATTGCTGCCTCTATTTTTCAAGCCGTAGTTAACCAAACGATCAGTGGCTTAGCTTGTGGTAGACCAATACGTGGAAATGTTGCTTTTTTAGGTGGTCCATTAAATTATTTATCTGAATTACGAAAACGTTTTATTGAGACCCTTCATTTAAGTTCTGATCAAGTGATTGTTCCAGAAGAAGCTCATTTACTCGTTGCTAAAGGTGCTGCTTTAGATTCTTTAGATTCTAGCCCTATTGATGCTCAAGAATTAAAACAGAAAATTGAACATTTACGTATATCACAAGATAATACTAGCCATCCTTTAGATCCATTATTCACCAATGATCAAGAATATCAACAATTTAAGCAAAGACATGAAAAGGCAAAAGTAACGAAAAAAGATTTAGTGAATGAGAAAGGCGATTGTTTCTTAGGAATTGATGCTGGTTCTACTACTACGAAAATTGTAGTGATTGATCGCGAGGGAAATTTATTGTATTCTTTATATGGAAGTAATGAAGGAAATCCTTTAAAAAGTGTTATGAACATGTTGAAAAAATTATACCAAGAAATTCCTTCTAACGTAATTTTACGATACAGTGGTGTTACTGGTTATGGAGAAAAATTAATTCAAACAGCACTTCAGGTAGATTTAAATGAAATTGAAACGATTGCTCATTATACTGCTGCTAAACAATTTGAACCTAATGTTACGGCTATTATTGATATCGGTGGACAAGACATGAAATACATTAAGATGAAAAATGGAGCCATTGATAATATTATGTTAAATGAAGCTTGTTCTTCCGGATGTGGTTCGTTTATCGAAACTTTTGCTAAAAGTTTAAAATTAGATATTCAAGAATTTGTAAAAGAAGCAATTACAGCAAAAAGACCTGTGGATTTAGGTTCTCGTTGTACTGTTTTTATGAATTCTAAAATCAAACAAGCCCAAAAAGAGGGGTATACCGTTGGAGATATTTCTAGTGGACTTTCTTATTCGGTAATCAAAAATGCTATTCAAAAAGTAATGAAAGTAAGAGATATAGAAACTTTAGGAGATCATATTGTTGTACAAGGAGGTACCTTCTATAATGATGCTGTATTACGTGCTTTTGAAAAGATTGTGGGAAAAGAGGTAATTCGACCTGACATCTCTGGTTTAATGGGTGCCTATGGAATGGCTCTTCTTGCTAAAGAACAATATGAAGCTAATTTTGATATGGAATATACTTCTACTATTTTAAAAGCAGATGAATTAGATAAATTAGAAATTAAAGTAACTCATACTAGATGCAATAACTGTGAAAATCATTGTAAATTAACCATCAATAAATTTAGTAATGGAGCTATTCATGTTTCAGGAAATCGCTGTGAAAAAGGTGCGGGAATTACGACCAATAAACAACATCTTCCTAATCTAGTTCAATATAAATACAACCGAATTTTTGACTATACTCCTTTACCAGAGGGTAATGCACCTAGAGGAACAATAGGAATCCCTAGAGTTTTGAATATGTATGAAGATTATCCTTTCTGGTTTACCTTATTAACTAATTTAGGTTTTCGTGTTGTTTTATCTGAAAAAAGTACGAGAAAAACGTATGAAAAAGGAATGGAATCTATGCCATCTGAATCAGTTTGCTATCCTGCTAAACTTTCTCATGGCCATATTGAAAGTTTATTAGAGCAAGGAATTAAAACTATATTTTATCCTTGTATGCCATATTCGAGAAAAGAATATGAAAAAGTAGATAATCATTACAACTGTCCAATTGTTATTTCTTATTCTGAAGTACTAAAAAATAACGTAGAAGGATTAAAATCATCAGAAATTAAATTTATTAATCCTTTTTTACCTTTTGACACAAAAAATTTAGTGAAAAAGCTAATGGAACTACCTGAATTTGCAGAATATCATTTCACCAAACAAGAATTACTCAATGCTGCTATTAAGGCAGAAGAGGAATATCAAAAATGCAAAGAGGATATTCGTACAAAAGGATCAGAAACAGTTAAATACATAGAAGAAAATAATTTGCGTGGAATTGTTTTGGCTGGTCGACCATATCACATTGATCCAGAAATAAATCATGGAATTGATACATTAATTACTTCTCTTGGTTTATGTGTTTTAACAGAAGACAGTGTTTCCGATAAAGCAGAAGCTAAACGCCCAATACGTGTAGTTGATCAATGGGTTTATCATGCTAGACTTTACGCTGCTGCTGAATTTGTGGGAAAACACGATCAGTTAGAATTAGTTCAATTGAATTCTTTTGGTTGCGGAGTAGATGCTGTTACTACCGATCAAGTGGAAGAAATCTTATCTAGTTATGATAAAATGTATACCTTAATTAAAATAGATGAAGTTAACAACTTAGGGGCTGTACGTATTCGTATTCGTTCTTTGCTAGCTAGTATGAATAAACGTATCCAGAAAAAACAAGAAGAAAATAGGTGTGGCGATTACGAAATTAAGAAAAAAATCTTCACCAAAGAAATGAGGAAAGATTATACGATTTTAATTCCTCAAATGGCACCGATTCATTTTGAATTATTAGAAACTGCCGTAGCTTCTTGTGGCTATCGCGTAAAATTATTACGTGATTGCACACAACATACTGTAGAAACTGGATTAAAATATGTTAATAATGATGCTTGTTATCCATCTATTTTAGTAACAGGGCAAATGATTGAAGCCCTACAATCTGGTGAATACGATTTAACGAAAACTGCTTTAATTATGTCTCAAACTGGTGGTGGATGCCGTGCTACTAATTATATTGGATTTATTAGGAAAGCTCTTAAAGATGCAGGATTTTCTAATATTCCCGTTATTTCCTTTAACGTAGTGGGAATGGAAAAAATGCCTGGTTTTAAACTTTCCCCTGAACTAATAGAAAAAATGATTAAATGTGTTATTTATGGTGATTTATTACAAAAAATGCTAACCAAAAATAGAGCCTACGAAAGACATCCAGGAGAAACAAAACGCTTATTTGATAAATGGATGGAAACGTGTAAAAAAATGTTAGTCAAATCAACCAATAAACAATTTAAACAAAGCTTATACGATATAGTAAATGATTTTGAAAAAATTGAATTGGACACAAGTTTGACAAAACCAAAAGTAGGAATTGTAGGAGAAGTATTAATTAAATATCATCCTTTTGGCAATAACTTCGTAGCTGATCTCTTAGAAAAAGAAGGAGCAGAAGTCATTTTACCAGACTTTATGGGATTTGTAAAATTTATGGCTACTCATAAAATTACCTTTAACACATTATTAAATACGAATAAAACATCTTCTAAGATTAGTAAAGTAGCCATCAAACTAATTGATTTAATGGAAAAAGATGTAAAAGCGGCTCTCGCTAGTTCTTCTAAAGATTATTTACCTCCTTGTGACATTTGGCATTTAGAAGATAAGGTAAAAGATGTACTTTCTATTGGAAATCAAACTGGTGAAGGTTGGTTCTTAACTGCCGAAATGATCGAATACATTGAACACGATATTCCCAATATTGTTTGTGTACAACCTTTTGCTTGCCTACCAAATCATGTTGTCGGTAAAGGGGTAATTAAAACTATACGTGAAAAATACCCAGATGCTAATATTTCTCCTGTAGATTACGATCCTGGCGCTAGTGAAACTAATCAGGCTAATCGAATTAAACTATTAATGACGGTAGCTAAAGATAATTTGAGAAATAAAGAAAAAGAGAAAATAGCAATTGAAAAAGAAAATTTAATTTTGCATGAGGAGAATAAAGAAACTGTTTAAGAGAAACAAACCTAAATTATTTTTTAAATTTAGGTTTGTTTTTATTTATTAGTTATTCAATATTTTGTTTTTTATTAGTTTTCTATTTTTTTCTAATTTATTCTTTTTTTATCTATTTTATTCTTTTTTTTCCATTATTTATTATCTCAAACTTTTTAATTTATTATTATTTTATTTCTTTAACTTCCCCATTTTATTTATTTTTCTATTTTTTCCTTATTTATTCTTTTTTTATCTATTTTATTCTATTTTTCCCGTTATTTATTATTTCAAATTTTAAATTTATTATTATTTTATCTCTTTAACTTCCCTATTTTATTTATTTTTCTATTTTTTTCTTATTTATTCGTTTTTTATCTATTTTATTCTATTTTTCCCGTTATTTCTTATTTCAAATTTTTAATTTATTATTATTTTATTTCTTTAACTTCTCTATTTTATTTGTTTTTCTATTTTTTTCTTATTTATTCTTTTTTTATCTATTTTATTCTATTTTTCCCGTTATCTATTATTTTAAATTTTTAATTTATTATTATTTTATTTTTTTAACTTCCCAATTTTATTAATTTCTCTATCTTTTTCTAATTATTTCTTTTTTAATCAATTTTTTTCTATTTTTTTGTTATTTATTATTATTTAACTTTCTCAATTTCTCGCTTTTATTCATTTTTCTATTTTTTTCTAATTTATCCTTTTTTTATCTATTTTTTCCTATTTTTATTATTTACTATTTTTAAATTATGACCAATCTATTTTACTTAATGCTTTTTTAGTTTGTTCATACCCTAATTGATATAACTTATCAATTTTTTTCATATCTAAAAGACCTACTTTAGGAGAATGAATATAAATTGTATTGTCTGATCCATCCATTTCATAAGTTGATAATTCATGGCAAAGAAGGCTAAGAGATCTTCCTGCCACTTCGATTAAATTATCACAGCAATTGGGATCTGGATTTTCTTCAAAAACAATGTTTAAAATTTTATCTGCTCCTAAATATTTTAATTCCTTCCATGGTACATTTTCTCGAATTCCTCCATCTAACAATTTTATCCCTTGATAAGAACACGGCGAAAATACCACTGGATAACTACAACTTGCTCTTACTGCCTTTCCTATTGAAATATCCTGTATAAAAACAGTTTTATCGGAATAAGCTTGGCGAAAATGGCATGAAGTAAAACAATATACTTTTCCTGTCTGCATTTCTACACTAGGAATAACTAATGGCATAAGAACATGATCTATTTTTATGATTCCTTTTTTGTGACACATTTTATCGATCAATTTTTCTATTGATTTCCCTGAATTTAATCCATCTATCGTTATTTTTCCTGTAAAAATTAAGCCTAAAATTAATTTTAAAATATTTCGAAAATCTACATATTTTATGGTTCTACAATATTTTCGAAATATACGATAAATTTCTTGTGGTTTAAAGCCTACTGCATATAACGATGCTACTATACTTCCTGACGATGTTCCCCCTATGTAATCAATGGGAATATGGGCTTCTTCCATTGCTTGGAGAGCTCCTATGTGAGCTGCTCCTTTAACTCCTCCACCTGCTAAAGAGACTCCTAATTTCATTTTTATCACCTATAGTAACATATGATACTAATTAACTTTTTGTTATTTTTTTGTTTTTTCATCTATTTTATGGTATACTATTTTCCAAGAGGTGATTTATGATGGCAAAAAATTATTATGATTGGTTAGAAGTAAGCCCAGTTGCATCTTCTGAAGTAATTGAGAAAGCTTATAAAGTTCTTGTCAAAAAATATCATCCTGATTTACAAGACCCCGCCAATAAACAAGAATGCGAAAATAAACTAAAAATGATTAACGAGGCATATACTATATTGATTGATTCAGAAAAAAGAAATCAATATGATTTACAATTAAAAAACAATCTTAAATCTGATCCTAATATTGAAATTTTACGTAACGAGAATATAAATTTAAAGCAAGAATTAGATCATTTAAAAAATAACCAAACTAATCTATACCCTCCTAAGATTACTTATACCTCTTCTCCTTTAAACTATACTCAAACTACTTATATACCACAAAATAAAAAATTCAAAAAAATCTTTTTTCATTACTTAAAAAATGTTATCGCTCTCTGCCTTACTCTTTTAATTATTTTTGTTATTCTACAAATTCCTTTTATTAAAACTTTTTTTAGTAACCTTTTTGAAAATAATGTTATTTTAAAATCTTTAACAAATATTATAAATACATACTTTAAATAAAAAATATTCCATAAAAATGGAATATTTTTTATCTCTATTTAGTGACTACCGTAAATGATAGGGTATATTTCATATTATCTTCTAATTTCATGATAATATCCACTGATAGTTCTTGAGCATTGGTATTAGTAAGATCTTTCAACTTTATTGTTTGAATAAATACATCATTCGTTTGAGTAAAATTAGTAAATGACAAGGAATAATGTGATGGATATTTCTCCCTCATGTAACTCTCGAAAATCTCCTCATTACCTCGAAAAGTTTTATTAGCATACTCGGTATCTAACATTTGATAAGCATATTGATAATCTCTATTATTCAACATTTGAACCCATTGATCAATATTAAGCATCACTTTTTTCTGTTCATTACCAGAAGTATATGCTTTTTTAAATTCATCTGTAGTAATCGTATAGGTATCTAATAAAATAGAAAAATCTCTATTACTGTCTTCTCTAAAAATATATAAATTATCATACTGATCTTTACAAACGTACTCTGTATATTCTTTTTCATGGTTTACCACATATTGTGCAATATTAACCCCTTTTAATTCTACTAAATTCTTTTCTATGAATTTTTCATACTCTTCTTGATTTCCAAATCTTTTATCTTTATATTCTTTTTGCAAATAGCGATAAGCTATCTCTGGTTTAGTTAAAAACATTCTTTTGTATGTTGTAAAGTATTCTTTAGCTACTGTTTCATAATTTATTTTAGCTTCTACGTATTGGTTATTTTCATTTTTTTGAATTCTCTGATTATCATTAGTAATTGATATATTTTTAATATCTTCTTGTTCCTCCATTATAGGTTCTATGGAAAAAGTATGATTAGTTACATCTAAATTAACAATTAAATAAACTTCTTTAATAAATTCATTATTTAAATTCTGAATAAACCCATAAACAATATACTTCTCTACATTAGGAGAAATTAATACTCTCATTTTTAAGGGAGTAAATAATACTTTTTCTTTAATGGTATCAATATATTTTTTTACATTTTCCACTGTTATATTATTTCTTTGTATATACTCTTTACTCAATAAATCAAGATTATCTTGATTTATTTGTTTCTGAGAAACAATTAATGCATATTCATTTTTTTCATTTCTTCCATAATACTTATCGTTTTGCTGATTAATTTGATCATAATATTGATACACACAATCTTTTACCGTAAAAAACTTCACTGTATCGGTTACATCTTTTGTTGTCTCTTTATCAAAATCAACCACTTCACCTTCTGCTCCCAAATTTTCTAGATTATTTTCATCTTTTGGATTTCTCCAAAAGATGAAAATAACAATACTAACGATAATGATAAATATAACTACTATAAAAATAGCATTTCTTATTCTTTCCATATCTTTCTCCTTACTAATTTGTGATATATCTGATAGCTTTATCAAAATTACCGGCTGCACCAGAGCTTACAATAATACCATTTTTAGAACTTGAAGCATGAACGTATTGATCATTTCCTAAGGCAATCCCTACATGTCCATAACGATACAAGATATCACCTGGTTGAATGTCAGAAAGAGGAACTTGGTGTGAAGCACCTTGTGATGCCATTTCTTCTGTATCACCACCTACATATATACCAAAATGTTTATAGTAAAGATAGCCAACAAAGCTAGAACAATCAAAATTTTGTGGTACTGTACTTCCTTCCCATCCAGAAGGACCATTATGAGCTGCTCCCCATACATACCAATAAGAATCGTCATCTGCTATTTGCAATGCCTGAGACAACATATTAATCATATTTGTTGCACTTGCTCCTGAAAGAGAAATAGGTCCAATTCTTGAATCTCCACTTGGTGCTGTTTTTCCTTGGAATTCATTATAATATTTCTGTGCAGCACTAATTCTTTGTGGCATACTACTATTAGCAGCACTAGTATCTGGTCGTTCAAAAGTATAACAAAATACCTTTGTTGATGTTTCCACATTAGTAGAATCCTTCCATTCATTTGGACTATGAGAAATACCATCGTATTTAGAGGAAGAAGTCATAAGTTCATAACTAGCATATCCATCCGCTCCTCCACCTTGTGTAAGTTCTCCTATTAAAAATTGTACTTGAATATCTTCATCAGTCCAATCTTTTCCTTTAGATTGAGCATAACTAATTAAACTCTGCTTTCTACCATACGACCATTGACATAAACCAATACCTTCTCCAGTACCACCTTCAATAGCGGTAGGACTAAATCCTGCTGATTCGTAATCAATATTTCCCATTGCACCTGCTACAGCATAGTCCGAAAGTCCTAAATTCTTTAAGGCAAACCAAACTTTTTCTTGAATTGTATTTCCATATATTCCATTACCAACAGCAGTAAATGATTGAGGTGCATATTGATTAAAATCAAATGTAGTTACCCCATAATTTTCTTTTTGACTAGAAGCTCGATAAATTAAATATTTAGTTAAATCAATCATTCCAGCAGTTTTAGATTGCGTTGCTAAAACTTTAAATAACCAAGATGGTTTTAATACATTTTTAAATTCATTATTCTTTTTATAAATAGTAATAAATTTTTGCTCATTTCCTATTACATGAGTCTCTCCGTTAACATATTTATAGCTAGCTGATTTCACTTTGGTAGAAGTAGTAGTGGTAATAACTTGATGAAATCTAGTATGATTATTTTCCCATGAAATAGTTGCTACTGCTTTTGTCTCTGATTGCATTTCTGATAAGTTTACATTTCCTTTTATAATGGCGACAGTATTCACTCTATTATTTTTAGCTACTTTTGAAGCATTTGCATTTTTAGAAGCTTCAGTTACATTATTCGCTACATAAACCGGTGTACTTTCTGAATTTACTGGTGAAAAATTACATGGATCATCTGATGAAGAGGCCGGTGGTGAACTTCCCCCATCAATAAAAATATCTATCCAATTATCTTTCCATAAACGATTTGAATCCCCTGTATCCTCAACCGTATATACTTGCCCATTAATCATAACCTGCTGTCCTTTTTTCAGTGCACCATTTACCGCTTGTCCATCAAAATATTCTTCATGAACTGCTATAGTATGGTCTGGTGTAGCATCAACGCCAGCTGCTGTCTCTAATGAATTTTTAGGTGAATTACACCATCTACAATAAGCTGTTATTTTAAAATCACCAATTAAAGATCCTTCTTCTCCAGTAAGAGTTGAATTAGTCCCCGCAATGCTTGAACTTAAATCTGTTGAACTATAATTAACATCTTTATAAAATTTCATAAACCAAGTATCACCATATGTCAACTCTAAAGTAGTTGATACTGATTCATTGATTGTTGAAGTAGAACTAATATCCCTATCTATGGAGTGACTACTTGACCCATCATTATTTTCAATAAAAATATCTTGATGTTCAGTAACATCTACTATTGTTTGCGTTGTTGATACATTATCTTGAATCGCTAAAACAAATTCACTGTCTATTGCCAACTCCGCTAAATCACTAACAAACTCTTTGTTTCTCGTATCAATATAATAGGCTAATAAATATTCAAATGGCATGGTATATTTTTGTGTATAACTACTACTTGCTTGAAAAGTCTTCTTTTCAAACTTTACACCGCCATTATCTGAATTATATGACCAAGTTGCTACAACAATACGATTTTCATCATCTATTGTAAATTCCTTTAATACTTCTTCCTTTTTTTCTTCTAAATCCTTTTCAAATTTTTCCTTAGATACATATTTTAAGTCAAATATTTTTGAACGTATACCTGCATTTGCTTCTGTCGTTCCAGAAGTTGTTCCTGTTTGGCCATAGCCGATATTAGCAACATCTAAATATTGTAAAACTCCATCTACAATTCCTTGTGCATATTTTTTCAAACCTTCTTCTGTTGAAATAATAGCCTGATGAGCGGGAGTATCAATAAATGCTCCTTCTGTAATGATATTAGGAAAACCAGCCTCAGATGAATGGGCAATAATCGTATAGGATTTTCCATCTGAATAACCAGATTGATCTGGCTGTGCCCCCACTGTTTCTATTCCTAAAGATTTAGAAATGGAATTTGTTACTACATCTGCTAATTGTTGAGAAACAGTATCTCCATTTTTATAATAGGTCATTGTATAATTTCCGCCACCAGCATTAAAGTGAATTTGTATACATAAATCTGCATTTGCTTGTTTAGCTAAAGGAATTCTGTCTCCAATAGAAACATCCGGATTTGTAGATGTACTACCTGTTTGAACTACTTTTATATTTGAATACGCAGAAAATAATTGTTCTACATACTCAGCTACTTTTATGGTCAACTGTTCTTCATGTAAAACTCTACCGTCTCCAGTCGTTCCCTCAGCCCCAGCATCGTTTATTGCATGACCAGCTGCTATAGCAATTACATATTGTTTTCCGTTTCCTGCTGTTTGTGTATTCGAATTTTGCCCCCCATTATTTGTAGTATTATCTGTACTTCCCGAACTTGTATTATTATCTTGGGTACCTGTATCAGTACTTTCTTCTGTAGATTGAGGTAAAATTGAAGAAATTTTTGTCACATCTGATAGATCAACTTTCTCGAAATGTTGATAATCTTTTACATCTCCAAAATCTTCTCCTCCCCAAGACCATCCGTATTTCTTAAATACTTGATAAACTTGTGAATCTGTATCAATAATAGCTTTCTTTTCAGTATCTGTCCACCCTTTTCCTTTTCTATTTACATATTTTTCTGCATTGAGTGGACTATAATAACTACCATTAACATAAGGATTAATTTTAGGATTCAAATCAATAGCACATCCTGTAGCATGTTTAGACTGTCCCCCATCACTTGTATTGCGATCGTTAAATGCTGATGTATTATTATACCAAAGAGAAGTTGTATCCAATTTATTACCATAATTTGTATTTTCATTATCACCAAAATCAACTTGACTCATTTTATTAGCCATTTCTTCTATTGGTTGCATCTTCTCTATTGGATATTTAGCGTTATACAATTCTTGAAAAATCAACAAAACCTCGTCTGCTAGTTCTTTATTTACTACCATATTTCCTTTTTGTTCTTTTCCATCAAAATCATAATAAGGAATTGTTAAATAAGAAAGATCACTATAACTAGTACCAGAAATTCCATTCATAGAAACGCCATCCATTTTGTTCTTGACATGATCTGGAATATCTTCTTTCGTTCCTAATCCTTTACTATCAGCTGTTACATATTTTGATTTTTGAGTTGACACTCCTGTACTTGCATTGTCCATACTTCCTATAGCTTTATCTGGCATAACCCTTCTTAAGTGAATTGCACCTTGAAAATTATTAGTTCCTTCTACCTCATCTTCTCCTATATCTTGGTATACATCTGCAGAACCAGTATAAAAATCAGAAAGAGTAACATATTTTACTCCATTTGTTCCATTTGCTTCCTCATCAGTCATTGCTCTTTTTCTAACTTTACACCCACTACTACATGCCCCAGAAATATGTTCATTCCATGGAAGTGAACAAACTGCCTCTGCTCCTACAACTTCATTATTGCCAACATAAATAACAATATGCCCAAACTTACTTCCGTCCCAACCTTCACAAATTAAATCTCCTGGTTTTAGTTCCTGTTTGGTAATTTGTCTACCTTTTTTTGAAAAGCCATCAGCTGTTAATCTAGCTCCTCCCCAATCATATCCAGCTTTTTGATAAGCCCAAACAATAAGTCCAGAACAGTCAAATCCATTTTCGTCAGCACCTGCAACAATATATGGTTTATCTACTTGTGAAAGAGCTAAATAACATACATTTTGATCTCCACCTTCAATAGAATTTTGCATCTGTAAGTTATCTTCTTTAATCAATCCATATTCAAATTTTAAGGCTAAAATTCTTTGTACTGATTCATTAATTCTGGTAACTTCAATTTTACCGGAATCAACAGCATCCATAATTTGTTTTTTGGCATCTGAAAAATTGGTTACTTCCAATACATCAATCCCTGCTTCAATTGCTTTTACATAACGATTAGAGTAAGCTTTAACTACTTGCATATCAATAGAATCTGTCATGATAACACCTGAAAAGCCCAAATCTCTAATTTCTTCAACTACCTTAGAAGATAAACAAGCAGGATTCTCTGAATCAATAGCATTCACTTTTGTGTGTGATACGGTAACCGTAGGTGCACCCGTATCTATTCCTTTTTTGAAAACATTTATATCTGCCTGAATATGTTCTTTATCTCTCGTATCTTCATACGTTGCAATATGAGCATCATCAACATTGGAATATCCTGGAAAATGTTTCAAACTAGTAACCAAACCTTCTTGTTTCATGAATTTTACTGCTGTTTCTACACAAGTAGAAGCAATAGTATAATCATTACTAAAACTTCTTTTTCCCATAAAAGAATTAACATCTGACACATCAGCTACTGGAGCTAAGTTCATATTAATCCCCATTTGCAACAATGATTTTGCCTTATTAGTTGAATCTTCCTGTAACTTAATATAATCTTGATTATCACCATAATATCTAGCATCTGGGTATCCAGTTAATGCTCTCTGAACCGTGCCTCCTTCTTCATTAACAGCAAATATAGCATCTACTCTATTGGAAGCATTATCAATACTAGATTTTGCGTTTGAAAAATCAAACCCATTTTCTAAAATATACCCCCCTGCGTTTTGACTTAAATTATTATTATCAGATGTTGAAACAAAAAGCATTTGTGAAATCTTTTCCTCTAAAGTTAATTCTCTCATTAATTGTTTAGCTTTTTCATCACTACTTCCTGAATAAGAAGAATTAGAATTAGAAAAAGATTTTCCTCCCAAATCAGGATATTGTGTAATTAATTCTGCTTTTATCATTTTCTTCAATAACTCTTTATCATGAATACTAATGGTAGCTGAATCTTTATCTAATTTTTCAACGACTTTATCTAAACGCGCATCAATATCATCGACGAATCCCCAATAATACCCGTCTTGATCATTTCCCTTTTTTTCCACTAACTGATTTAAATTTTCCGATTCAAAAGCCTCATAAACCTTTTGAGCAGAATTACTTCCATTAACCAATTCTCTTACATAATCTAAAACAGTAGTAACAAGAACAACCGCAATAATAGTAGGTATTAGTATGATCAAGGAATGTGACACAACAAAAGAAATAGCAGCTGCTGCCATTCCCTTTATCTTTGTTTTAATTATTCCATCACCTTTTTTTGCCATATTTCTCACCTAACTCTACTTTAATTCTATTTTTATTTCTTTTGTATCTTGTGATCCAGAATTCTGTCTATATTCATCATAATTTTTAATAATAGTGGTAAAGACTAATTCCTTAACTTCATAATCTGTTGAATAAGATTTTACAAATTTTATATCAATATCCTTTATTTCTCCTTTTTTCAGTACTAATTCTTCCTGTGTACTTTCAAATAGCATAGAATTATACTTAATTCCATGATCATCTTTCAAATAAACAGAATCATCTTTTAGTAATGGATCTAATAAAATGGTTTTTCCAGAATAATTACTAATGGATAAATGGTAAATTTCATAATCCATATAACTATCTTTGTTCATTACATTAATAGTAATATTATCTTGTTTTGCTTCTTTGCCATATACTACATTTTTTACTAGACTACTAATACTTAAACGATAAACATTATCTTCTTCAATTACACTAAAATAATCCTGTATATAACTTTGATTAGTTGCCACTCCTGAAGAAAGCATATCATCATATAACTTAATTAAATACACATAAGTTTGATCAACTGCTGACCATAATTGAAACTCATAATTTTTCTTTTGTTCAAATTTCGTTAAATAATAATTTGTTTCAAAGGCTTTCTCACTTGGATATAATACTTTCTTACAACTATTTGATAATAACTGATAAGCTTCACTAACTTTCCCCTCGTTACAATACGTTAAAAACTTTTCAATTAATTCTCCAAATTTTTGCTTTTTCTTTTCCGAAGTAATTGAACCCTGAACCATAGATTGACTTTCATTATCATAATTTTTAATATCAGAGGAGGAATACTCATCACTATCATTTTGCTTTTGTTGTTCTTCTTGTTTCACTCTCTGATAAAAAGAATTTAACACCTGAATAATTAAAAAAGCAAAAACGATAACAAAAATAACTAGCCAAATACGTCTTCTGTTTTGATTATAAAATCGAATTACTTTATTCAATAGAATTCCTCCTCTTTTTTACTTCCTATATTAAAATTGTCTATTTTCTTTTGCGTCCTCTATTTTTTGGACTAGGTCGTCGCGGTTTAGATTGATTTACATCAGGTTGATTTGCTCCATGTTCCTTTTCCTTTTGTGCCATACGCACTTTCATTTTTGATTCATGTGCTTTAGTTTGTCCTTTAATTTCAGCCATCATTCCCATTGCTCTTCTTCCCTTTTCTTCACTACCTAAAGCTGACGATAATGTATCGTTAAATTCATTATATTTTTTAACATCAGAGAAAGTAGAAGCTGTAATACCAAGTCTATCTGTTTCTTGTGCAAGGCTAACATAATTTCCATGTGTTGATCCATTCATACCACCACTAAGAGATTCAGCAACTTGTGCTCTTTTGATATCATCCTCTTTAATTCCTGCTGAAACATAATCAAATCTAGATTCCATAATATCTTCTATTGTTTCTTGCTTTCCAGCCTTAGCTAATTTTGCTTGCACTTTTTTCGCCTCTCTACGTTGAGCATCATCTTTCAAAAATTGTTTCTTTCGTTTTTCTCTTTCACGATCATTTCTCATGTCATCTGCTTCAGCAATACCATAACGTTCTTCATTCCATGCATCTCTAATTTTTCCTCCAGAGTTTGCCGCTCCTTTAGCTAAATCTACTGCTCCATTTCCTAAATTTGCTGCTGCATTAACAGCATTACTTCCAATTAAAGCACCTGATCCTAATCCAGTAGCTGCATATTGAAATGCTTTTGAAGGATCTCCTGAAGCTACTCCCGCTGCTAATCCTATACCTGCTCCTGCTAATGCCATACCAGGAACCAAAACTCCTTTAGCAATTCCTTTAGCAATTTTTCCTTTGTTCTTCCAAACTCCTTTTCTAGCTGTATTTACACCTCTTATTGTCATTCTTTTCATTGCTCTTGCTGTTGGATGTCTATCACCAAATTTAGGCTTACCACCAAATTTCTCATCAAGTTTAGCAGCTTCTTCATCTGATAACCTCTTGGAACCATAATCTGGATTTTCTGTAGAATCTGGCATTACATGATCAGAATCTGTTTGTTGAACATCCTGTGCAGAATTATCTGCATTTTGCGTTGGAGGAACTTGTGAATTTTCTAATCCTGATTGTTGATCGGTTAAAGAATCTTTCCCCATATTTACAGTATCTAAGCCATCATATTGAGAACCGGAAAGATAATCTTTGTTGTTATTATCTGCCGTCCTGATTTTATCGGCTTTACCTCCACCACCACTACCAGAACTACCAATTTTATGTGGTTTAGACAAACCTTTTAAGGCATTCATAGTCATGGCTCCTGCTGCAAAACCTCCCAGTGCTCCTGGCGTAGTTGCTTTATCAAATCCAAACATTTTCTTTACAAATTTCTCTGCTGGAATTAGAAATCCTATAGCAACTATGGCATAAATTGGATTTCTAATAACTAAATCATTCGCTGTAGAAACCAAAGCAGTATAAAGAACCAAATGTAATGGCTGTAATATAGCATTCATGGTATACTCTTTAAACCACATATTAAATGCTTGTGCCTTTCCATCTCCTAATTTATCAATAGGATAGGTAATAGCTACTAAGGGAGCTATCATCGTCAAGAAAGCCATATACAAAAACCTCTTTAAATAAGTAAATGTAAACATGATAGTATAAACTACTAATATTAAATAAATAAGACAATAGGCTGTAGCTACTCCAGCGTTTGTACTTTGTACCCTTAATCTGGCCACTCCCATAAGACTTTCTGAAAATTTCACTTCTCCTGCATCGGTATCTCTATTATCCCTAACTTGTACAATAATTCCGCTAGAAGATTCACTAAATAGCTCTGTTACTTTTTGAGTAAGCATTAAAATTCCTGCCATAATAAATTGTAAAATAAAAACTAAACATAAAGCTACCAACCAATCTTTTAAACTCTCTTTGTATTTTGCTTTATCAGAAGAAGTAGAACTAATTAGTATCCTAATACCAATGTAAACTAGTACCGTTAAAAGAGCTACAACTGCTATATTTCTAAAAGCTGCATACCAATTGGCTATTTCCGATTGCAAATCTAAGGCAGCTGATTTGGCATGATCTTTAGCTCTTTTTGTATCTTGGACAGCAGAATATTCATTAGGATTTAAAAAATTAACGTCTAAAGCTGCTACTCGATTAGAAAAAATTGTTTCAGGAGAATACAAAAGGTTAGGAATTTGCCATTCATCATCGCCTCCCCATAATCCTCCATCAATTGCTTCTTCATTGTCATCATCCTTTTTTCCAGAAGCATCTTTATCTTGTCCTAAAATTAAATCTGTTTTAGCATCTGAAGATACGTATAAAGCTCCTTCTTTATCAGTTACCGTGGGGTCATCCTGATCCAGCATGACAGAACTAATCATTGCATTTGTCCCAAGCATAAAGTGATTCATCATACCTGAAACAACATCTCCTAATGCTGCTAATAATTGAACCAATACTTTAAGAAGATCACCCCCAAAGTCCCACGCAGCAAAACTATAGGTAGGAACAATAAAGTAACACATCAAAGTAATTAATAAAACAATTGCTATCTTTTGTAGAACACTTCTATTTTGAAAAATCCTTTTCATGTTTTCCTCCTATCCGTTATTTCCTCTCATTTTATTCCTCTTGACTATACTGTTTAAATTAGTATCCACAAATTCAAACTCTTTTGCTGTAGGAACAATTTGAAGAATTGCAGTATCAGATCCTACTTTTAACAATCCTTCTCCTTTTAAACAAGTAATTAAGAAATTTGCTTCTCCTTCACTTAGTTTAAAAACTTCTTTTAAGTACTGTATTTCAGATTTATCTTGTGCTAAAAACAATTTAGTATCTGAAGATGTTAAAACCGCCTGTGCCTCTGTTTTTTCATAAAAATCTTGAAATCTTTGAGAAATAATAGCTAGAGACACATTTCTTTTTCTAGCACGTCTAGCCATTGTATTTAAGAAGTCCACTGCTTCTGGATATGGTAATAACATCCATGCTTCATCCACAATTACTCTCTTCATCCTGGCCTTCGTTCTATCCTCACTATTTTTCTTGACAAACTTCTCCCAAATCCAGGAAAGTAAAATTTGTTGTGCCAATGGTCTAGCAAATCTTTCCTCTAGTTGTGAAATATCTAAATTAATAAACGGTGACCCATCTAATAATTCAAAAGTTGACTGCCCATCAAAATACGCCATTTGTCCATTGTACTCTCTTATGTATTGCTTCATTACTTTTAATAAATAACTATAATGAAAATTATAATCTATGTTTTTATTTTGTACTGCCTTTCTTTCTATTCTTTTATACCAACTTCCAATAGTAGGCATATCTTTTTTTTCGTTATACAATTTGTCTCCTCTTTGTATGGTATTACCCTTATACAAAGATTTAGGATCATTAGTAATTCCTAAGCTAGCATACTCTTCACCAACAGACTCAGCTATCAACTGTTTAGTAAGCTCATTAACTTCAACACTTCTTGTACTACCTCTTGCCATGGTAAGTAATGCTTGAGTAACATCTTCTATTTTATTTTCTACATTAAGAACTCTTCTTTCTCTTCCTGTAATTTCATCTTTTATATTCTCAGGTTCAACATCAAACAAATTAATAATAGTCTTGGAATTTGGACTTAATACTACATTAATTCCCCCCAAACTTTCCGCTACAACCGTATATTCTCCTTCTGCATCTAAAGCTAAGCTTTCAATCCCCATTAATACAGAAGATCTAGAAATCAACGTTTTCATAGTTACTGATTTACCAGCACCTGACTTAGCAAAAATAACCATATTATAATTTGTAAGTGATGGGTGAAAATTATCAAATAAAATAGGGGTTCCGGTTTGTTTATTAAAACCTAATGGCACTCCAGTTGAATGTCCTACGTCCGAAGTAGTAAAAGGAAATACTGTACCCATAGATCTACTATCAAAATCGTGTGTTTTTTTCAATTTATCATCCATTAATGGCAAATTGGATTTAAAAGCTTCTTCTTGGATAGCCCATGCACTTCTTATACCAACCAATGATTTTGACATTTCCGTTGCTAATAATTTAGTTAATCTTTCCATATCATCTAGATTATAAGTAAACAAAGTAGCAACAACTGAAGCTTCATACATTTTGTTGAATCCTGCTGCTATTTCATCTCTTAATTGTTCTGCTTCAAACCTCTTTTGCGTTAATGTACTCTCTCGATTGATATTTCCTCTATCTGCTGCTACAATTCTTTCTGTTTCTAATTCGTTGATTGTTTTATTTAATTCATTTTGAGATTTAGATTCCGATACAGGAGTGATATATATAGAAGTATTCATATCTCCAAAAAAATATAGATCTCTAAATAATTCTGGAAAAGTACACATACGAGGAAGTGTAGAAATAAAGAAACTTCTTGCATATCTAGTAACATTAGAAATGATCTCCAAATGATCAATTTTAGATGCATCTATTCCTGAAGGTGCAATTAATTCTTTTATGGTTTTTCTTTTTAACAATTCTGGCTCTTCCACCCTATTGGATTGATTTCTCTCTTCCTCTTCTTGTAGTCGTCTTTTCTTGCTCTTCATTTTGATTTTCCTCCTTTCTTTCTTTTTCTATTTCCTGAATTGCTTCTTCTGCTAATCCTCCTAAGTTTTGTCTATTTTCATGTAAAATAAGTTCTGCTAAATTACGAACCAACTCTTCCATGTTATTTTCTTTTTCTTCTGCTAATTCTTGTGGTCTTGATTTTACTTTTTCTATTGCTTGATTTGCTTTTTCCTGTGCCTTTTCCTGAATCTGCTGTTCTAAAAATTTGAGTTTCTTCTCGAAAACATCTGGTGCAGTAGAATATAAACTATCATATTCTGATTTTAATGCTCTTTCTATACCAAAAACTTCTGCATCATCACGGTTATATGCCATATATAGTAATTCTACTACTTCTGTAGAATTTAATATCTTACCAATAATAGAACAAGCAGATAATGTTCTAATAATAGATTGTGCTTTTGTATATAATTCTGAAAAAGCCATATTTCTAATTTCTTCTTTAGCATACTTCTCATCATTAACTTCCTCTGAATAATAAGGAATAACGATATAATATTTTTTGTTTAACACATTCTTGTTTAAACTCATCTTTTCTGTATTAGCAACCACATCTTTTCCATATTCCAAAAGATTTCTTTGCTTCGTAATTTCATAAAAATATTTTTCTAATTGTTCTGGAGAATAACTTTCTGTCTCTTTCATTCTCTGATAATCATAAATCATTTTTTGGTAATGATCTTCTATTTCTTTTACTCTATCTTTATAACGATTTACGCTTCCTTCTAAATTGATAGTACGTGTTTGAATATAAATTTGAATAGGATGCCTTAATGTATTCAAAAACTGCTGAAATCCCTCTTCTACAGCTGTCTTTTCCATCTGAGACATTAAATCATAATTCACTCCTTGACATTCTACGATCATAATATATCTCTTACCATTTTTTTGAACAATCATATTGTCTTCTATTGAATCAAATTCCATGAAGTCAAAAATAGATTGTTTGTTATAGATAGAAGCCACATTATCTTTTTTGGTTTTTCTGTCCTTCTCACCCTTATTCGTCTTTTTCGCTTTAGCTTTGCTACTACTTTTTAATCTTAAAACAAGATAGATAACAGATAAAACCATTAAAATAATTATCATTACAATAAGAACTATCATTAACATTTTAGATACAACATTTTCTTCCATTTATTTTTTCACCTCCTGAATTTTCTCTTTAGCCTTTATCGGTTTTTGATATACATATACTTTGTTCTTAGCTAACTTAAACTTTACAAAACGTTTAACTACTTCATCTACTGGTTCTCCTCCTGTTTTTTTTGTTATACCAAATGCTACTGATTCAGGCATTTTAAAAGTTCCAATGACAAATCCTAATAAACCAAATATACCCATAACAATAAACCCAATCATATCTAATTTGAAAAAGGTTAAAATTAAATAAATAAAAAATCCAAACACAACTCCTGCAAAAGCATACAATAATGCTTTAGTAGAAAAAACATATAAAATTCTTCCCTCACCTTTTACATTCCTCGGTAAATTATAGGTACCCAAAACTTTTTCCTCCTTCATTTGTAATACAAATATACTTATTTTAATTATAACAAAAAAACGCAAAAATTGTAACATTTTTGCGTAAAAAAGTATAAAATAACAAACTTTTAATGGTTTTGTCATACAAATGAAATAAAAGAGTACCAGCGTACTCTTTTACCCAAAAACGACTAAGATGTAATACCCGTAAAGAATTGGTAGATTACTTGAGCTAATGCAGATGCTGCGAAGATAATTCCTGCTCCAACAACGTAAGGTAACATAGACTTTTTATAATCTGCCTTTTCTTCTGCACTACCCATCATGTATTTGATACCTAAAATAATTAAAATAACTACGGATAATACAATTCCTACTGTTTGCAATATTCCTACTACACTTTGTCCTACATTTGTAATTTCAGTTGTTCCATTAACATTATCTTTTGCCTTAATATTACCTGGTTCAATAGCAAATGAACTAATTGAAATACAAACCATCATGACAACTAATAATGTAGTGAAAAGTATTTTAAACGTTTTATTCTTCATTTACAACTCCTCCTTTTACTATGTAACTCGATCTCTAACGAGAATTTTAATAACAAACTTATCTTTTTCATTATAACACTTAAATAAAAATTTTGCAACTAATTTAAAAATTTTGCATAAATTTGTAGATAATCTGCGGAATTAATGAACCTGTAAATAATAATAATGCACCAACGACATAGGGAACTAATGTTTTTTTATATTCTGCCTTTTCTTCCACGCTGCCTACCATATATTTAATTCCTATAACCATAAGCATAATAACAGAAAGAACTATTCCTATTACTTGAATAGCCGAAACAATAACTTCTGCTTTATTAACTAACTGCTTTGAAGTTGTATTGTCGCCTCCTCCTTTATATAAATTCAAATTGTCTTCTAACCCCAAATCAACAGCATAAGTAACTTGCATAAGAAAAACAATAAATATTACTACTAACACAAAAATGCTTATCGTCTTTTTTTTCATTTTAATTCTCTTCCCCTTTCTTTATTTCTTAACTTTTTCTCTATTTAACTTTTATTTATAATAAACTTATATTTACCTACTTTTTTATTATATCTTATTTTTATTCTAGATTCAACAATTTTATTTATTTTTATACAACTTAAAAACAAATATATATTAATATAGAATTTTGTTTACTTTACTGTATTATCAAAAATACTCAAATTAAAAGATCAGAAATTCAACTTACTTGCTGAATTTCTGATCGAATTACATAAATAACATCAGTACAGCCATAAATATAAAGAAAACAGCGGTACCCTTCTTTTTCGCTAATATAGCTAATATAGCTAATATTAGACAAAAGACCAAACCAATGTGAGGATTATCATAAAACAAAAACTTAAAAAGCCGTATGATGAAAATCAATAATTCAACTAATCGATTTCCTATCCAATCAATCACACCCATAGGTTTTCTCCTTTCTATAGTTTTATGTCAATTATAGCATACTAGAGATTAACCTGTCAATTTTTTATTCACAACTTGCTTTGCATGGAACTTTACATATCTTGTAAAATGGTTACTACTATCTTCCAAATAGCAAAAGATCCAAATACAACAATACATCCTACCAAATATACCATCAACATTTTCTTTAATTCCGCCTTTTCCTCTGCACTAGCCAACATAAACTTAATTCCTAAAACGCCCCCTATAATTACTGACATTACAATACCTACTTGTAAAAAAATATTATATAAACTACCACTAAATTCTTGCAATTCTTTCGAATCTATTTTACTATCAGGATCTCCATCTAATGCTTCCCCATCTTTAAATACATCATCTAGACTGCCTCCTGTTGTGTGTTCTGTAGTGATATTGGGCTTTTTATATAATGCTTGTCCCTTACTATCAGCCTGTGTTTCTTTATTAGTTTCTTCTAATGATTTTCCTTCTAAAAGATTCATTGCTTGTTTCTTATATTCCTCTGACTCTTCACTTTCTTCAATTGTCTTTTTCCACTTATCTTTTACTTCTTTAGAAAGGGATGAAGGAGAATGTTTTGTTAACCACTCCGTTATCTCATTTACATTATATTTTTTTAATTCTTCATTTGATTGACCAGTACCGTTTTCTTTCCCTGAATCAGTATTTTCACCTCTTTGTCTATCAGTAATCTTTACTAACATTTCTGAAACTAAATCTCGATCCTCTTGTGTATATCCTTGGTTAATGGGATCCATCATTATTTTTTGCAAAGCCTTTAATTCTTTTTGCCACTCTTTTAATTCCTCATCACTAAGTTTATTAATAATAGATTTATCTTTTTTATACTCTTCCCTCATCTCCATAGAAGATTTCGCTGCAAAAACCTGTGTATTAACTACTATAACCATTAAAAAACAGATTAAAATCACAGATAATATTTTATTTTTTTTCATATTTACTCCCCCTCATTATAATTCTTACTTAATTCTTACTTTTATTATACCTTAAATTCGACATTTTCACAATAGAAGTACTAAAATATGCAAGGAAATATCACAAGTCAAGTTTATTAAAACTCTTTATAAATTAACCACCATTGTTTTTACCTATTTTGAATCAACCTATGCACAACTAATACCTGTTTTCAACCACTACAAAAAAACGCTAGTATAAACTAACGTTTCTATGGCGGAGAAAGAGGGGTTCGAACCCTCGCGCCGATTACTCGACCTAACAGTTTAGCAAACTGTCCCCTTCACCACTTGGGTATTTCTCCAAATTGTATTAGTATCATTTTTTGGCGGAGAGGGTGGGATTCGAACCCACGATAGGCTATTCACCTATGCCAATTTTCAAGACTGGTGCCTTCAACCACTCGACCACCTCTCCAACTATTGACTATACTTGAACAATAACAGTATTTATATTATCATCTTTCTTTTTTTTTGTCAATAGCTATTATTTAGTTTTTTGTGTGATAAATCAAAAATCCTCGTATTTCTCCTTGATATTCTAAGTTTTCTTTTACAAATTGAATTATTTTTTCTGATTCTTGTTGATGAATTTCTTTTTCATCTTTTAAAATTAATATCTTTGTATCCTTTAATTCAAGAATTTTGTTAATGGCCACACTTTCTCCCTCTTTTCCCATATTGCCTAAAAAAGGTAAATCAAAAAAACCATTACTTCTTCTTAAAGGAATCATATATAATGCTGCTTTTTCCGATAATACAATTACATTTCCTTTTGTATTCTGAATGAAATCAGTTACTTCTTCTATTTCATCATAAATTTCTTCTCGAATCACTCCCCCAAAAAAAGGGTCTTCATACTGGTAAGGATAAGTAGGGGAAGAAATGTAATTAGTCCAATCCACCAAATTATATCCTGATACAATTACGATAAAGATAGCAAATGTAGTTAATATAACTATTCCTATTTTTCGTATATTTACCCAAAGATAAGAAAACAAAACTTCATTTAACAAATAAAAAAGTGAAATCACCAATAAATAGATAGATAAAATAAAGTGAAATTCATTTATGATAGGAACTTGAATGAAGAGCATCGGGATGGCAAAAGAAGTTAACTTTCTTATATTATCTTCTATTTGCTCGTTTACTATTTTCTTTTTTTGAATAAAATAAACCATTGTCATATAGGAAACAAGCAAAGCAGTAGTAATCGTTAACATATTTATTCCTATGATTCTATTCTCTGCTGCAAATTCCCCTATTCCTAAAAAAGTATAATTTAAAAAATCCGATAGTAAACCTTTTTTAGCAAAAAAAAGAGTAAATAAAGCTCCCAATATACCAAAAATTATACTGTAATTAATAATAGCTTTGAATTTATGTCTTTTGCTTTTTTTTGAGATTAATTGATAAAAACAAAAACCTAAAGTATAAAATACCCCGACATTTTGTTTGGTTAAAAATATAATAAATCCAATCATCCCTTGAATCCTCGAATGCTCTCTACTTCTTAAAAAAAGAAATAAACCAACTAGAACAAAAAAGAATACAAGTAAGTTATAATTGGCAGAAGCTCTTACTAATAGAAATTTACTATAAACCATAAATAAACATATTAGCAAAAGGATAATAATACGATTTATCTTTATCTTTTTTCCAATTAAATAAGTCATGAAAAAAATCCCAGTCAAAATAAGAATATGATAACAACGAAATATTAACAAATTAGCACCCAATAACTGAAATAGAAATAAACCAATGAAAAAAAATAGAGGCGTTACAATAACATTGGCATCTTGATAAATCTGATACCCATTAACCATTTTCATTAAATTTTGAAAATTCCATATTTCATCTGTTGAAACTATTGTTAAATTAAGGGAAATTCCTATCACCGAAAATAGGATAAATAGAAAGACTATACCATTATCATATTTTATTAAAAATTGTTTTAATTTTTCCATTATTTCTTGCCTAGTAACTACCAAATTTCACCTATTCCCTTACTATAAATTTATCTATTTTTATTTTTCATCTGGATAGAGACAATACATTTTCTCTGGCTATTTTCTTAATTAACTTTATAAACTTCTCTACTTCTCATTGCCTTTTCAATCGCCTGATTCTCCTCATCAGACAAAGTATACGTTGATTTTCCTTTCTCTACTGGCTTAGCATAAATATTCGACATCTCTCTAGAATAAATACCATTTAACACGACACCATCATTATTCTCATCTAATAAAGCCAAAGCAAAGCTTAAATCACTTCCTGTATCTTTAAACGCATTATAACGAACAATACCTATTTTTTGAATACAATTTGCTAATTGATTGTCTAGATTTTGACAATACTCTACTATTTCTGCATTTTGCTTTTCTATTTTATCCATACGATAAAAATACGTTTCTAAATCCTCTTCTATATTTTTTCCATTCCCCAATTTTATCATCATTTTTTGGTAATGCTTATTTAATTTTGAAAGTTTTACAATAAATAGCAATAATGCTATTAATGTAATAAACATAATAGTAACTAAACCATACATTAAATAATCTGAATGTATAAAATTTGTTATTTCTGGCATAAAATACCTCTTTTCTTTTTTATTTTTCCCTTTTAACCTATATATATTTTTTTATTACAATCCTTTTTTACTTATCTCATTAATCCTAAAATTCTTTCTAAATCGTCGTTGCTAGTATATTCTATTACAATTTTTCCCCTTCTCTTTCCTGCATCTAATCTTACTTTTGTGCCAAAAAAGTGTTGAAAAGTATTTTCGATGTCATGATATAAGATCTGTTTTTTTTGCAATTCTTCTTTACTTTCTTTTTCTTGCACTTTCTTAGATGCTGTGTGTTCTACTTGCCTTACGGTTGCTCCTCTTTCTAACATTTTTACAGCCATCATATATTGTTTTTCTGGATCTGTAATGGCAAGTAATGCTTTACAATGCCCTTCTGTTAATTTTCCTTCTTTTGCCATTTCTAATACACGTGGTTCTAAGTTTAAAATACGAATAGAGTTTGCTACTGCACTTCTACTTTTCCCTAATTTTTTAGCAACATCTTCTTGTCTTAATTGATAATTTTCCATTAAATTCTTTATTCCTACTGCTTTTTCTACTGGATTCAAATCTTCTCTTTGTATATTTTCGATCAATGCTATTTCTTGATTTTTGCGAGCATCGTCTTCTCGGATTATGGCAGGAATTTCTTCTATTCCTGCTAGCTTACAAGCTCGCCATCTTCTTTCTCCGGCAATAATACTATAATATCCTTCTTTTTGAGTAACTACTATTGGTTGAATTAGTCCATATTCTTTGATGGATTCTGCTAATTCCTCTAAGGCTTCTTGGTTAAAGTTTTTTCTTGGTTGATCACGATTTGGCTCTACTTCTGTTACTTTTAAGGCTTTGACTAATTCATTGTCTTTTGCTTGTTCTTCTTCTGGTACAGGTCCAAATAGTGCGTCTAATCCCTTTCCTAATCCTGTCTTTTTAGGCATTTTTATCACATTCCTTCCTTAATTTATATCATGTGTTTTGCTTTTTTATCTTCCTCGTTATTGATTTTTAAAAATTCTTTGGCAAATTTTTCATAACTTTTTGCCCCTTTTGATCGTGGATCATATTCCGTAATTGGTAGTCCATAACTTGGTGCTTCACTTAATCGTACATTTCGAGGAATGACCGTTTTATAAACTTTATTGTCAAAGTATTTTTTTACTTCTTTAACTACTTGATTTGAAAGGTTTGTTCTAATATCATACATCGTTAATAAAGCCCCTTCTATTTGAATGGTTTTATTGAGATGTTTTTTGACTAAATTAATTGTATTTAATAGTTGTCCTAATCCTTCTAAGGCATAATATTCACATTGTACAGGAATCAATACGCTGTCGGAAGCAGTAAATGCGTTCAACGTAATTAATCCTAATGATGGTGGACAATCGATAAAAATATAGTCATAATTGTCCCTTACTTCATCTAATTTTTCTTTTAATCGTTGTTCTCTTGACATCATAGAAACCAATTCTACTTCTGCTCCAGCTAAATTGATGTTAGAAGGACAGACAACTAAGTTTTTGACTACCGTCTTTTCTATCGTTTCCTGAATGGTAGTATCATTTACTAATACATCATAAAAAGAAAGCTCTACCTCTTTTTCTGCTCCTACTCCACTCGTTGCATTTCCTTGTGGATCAGCATCGATTAACATAACTCTTTTTCCTTTTTTTGCCAATATTGTACTTAGATTAATAGTTGTTGTAGTTTTTCCTACTCCACCTTTCTGATTTGCTACTGAAATTACTTTCCCCACAATTATGCCCCCATTTCGCTTTAGTTAATATAAATCAATAAGTTTCATTTATTATCTACTACTATCATATAAAATAATTCATTAAAAGTCAATGAATTTTAATGATTTTTTCAACATTGTTGTAAGTAACTATTTGCTTACATTTACCGCAATATAAATTGTAGAGTAGTCTAAACAATAAACTCTTCTATGTTTGCCAAGAAGTATTTATTTTCCCTTTCCTATTTATTTTAGTAAAACTATATCTCCGTGCAATGCTTTTCCTTTTTTATAACAAGAAAGATAAGAAAAAGCAAATGCCAAAAAAAGAGAAAACCTCGTTTTCTCTTCCATTTATTATTCAATTGGCTCTTTTGCTGGAATTCCCGCTTTTCTTGGATATTTTTGAGGAGTAGAACTTACTTTTTTTAGCACAATTATATTTCTTTTCATTTCTGTAGCTAGTAATGAAAAAGATTTAGCTTCCTCTATTTTCCCTCCTAACACATGAATTGCTTTTTCTGCTTCCTTTAATTCTTCCTTAATTTCTGCTCCTTTCATGCTAACAGCAATACCTCCTACTGTAACAAAAGGAAGTAAATATTCTGTTAGTACTGATAGCTTTGCCACTGCACGAGATGTAGCTACATCGTATTGTTCTCGATTTTGTTGAGCATAATCTTCTGCTCTTGCATGAATTGCTTTAATTTGTATTAGTTTCAAATTATGTATTACTTCTTCTAAAAATTTTACTCTTTTTCCTAACGAATCAAGCAAAGTAATGGTTAAATCTGGCCTAGCAATTTTTAATGGAATTCCAGGAAAACCAGCCCCAGTCCCTACATCAATAACGGTTGCACCTTGTTTTAAATAAGAAGAAATGGTTAATGAATCTACAAAATGTTTCACAATTATTTCTTCTGGATCAGTAATTGCTGTTAAATTTATTTTCTCATTCCAACTAAGTAATAAATTCATCATAGTATAAAATTGGTCTAATTGATTCTGATTTAATTTAATGGATAAAGCTGACACACCTTGTTCCAATGTTTGGTTAAATTCTTGTTTATTCATTTTTTCTAACATATGTTAGCTTTCAAAGCCAACATACTCCTCCTTTCCCTATATCGGTAACATTAAAAACTTACCTATACTATATAGTTGAAAATCATTTATCAATTTTTTACTCCTCTTTTGGGCTATTTTTCTGTTTCATCTGTAAATTGATTAATAATACTGATACATCAGCTGGTGAAACCCCTGATATTCTAGAGGCTTGCCCAATAGAATGTGGCTTTAATTGATTTAATTTTTGTCTTGCTTCTAAACTAATTCCTTTTATGGTTTCATAATCGATGTCTTCTGGTAATAATTTTGTTTCCAATTTTTCAAACTTTTCTACTTGTGCTTCTTGCATTTTGATATATCCCTCATATTTGATCTGAATTTCTATCTCATTTTGCTCTTGCTCACTTAAAATTGGTCTTGTTTCATCTATTTCAGCTAACGATGAATACGTAATTTCTGTTCTTTTTAGCAATTCAGCTAATTTTGTTCCCGTAGAAAGAGCTGTTGTTCCTTGATTAATTAAGAATTGATTTACCTTTTCTGTAGGTTTAACGATTGTCTCTTTTAATCGTTTTATTTCTCGTTTTATATTTTCCCTTTTTTGGCAAAATTTTTGATACCTTTTTTCGGAAATAAGCCCTATTTCATGTCCTATCTCGGTTAAACGTAGATCTGCATTATCTTGCCTTAATAATAAACGATATTCTGCACGAGATGTCATCATTCTATAGGGTTCATTTGTTCCTTTAGTAACAATATCATCAATTAATACACCTATATAGCCTTGTGTTCTGTCTAAAATAAGTGGTTTTTTTCCTTGAATTTTTAATGAAGCATTAATTCCTGCCAATAACCCTTGACACGCAGCCTCTTCATAGCCAGATGTACCATTAATTTGCCCTGCCATAAATAATCCTTCAATACCCCTGTATTCTAGTGTAAGCTTTAAGTTAGAGGGATTGATACAATCGTATTCAATAGCATAGGCTGGTCTCGTAAATTCTGCTTTTTCTAATCCAGGAATGGTACGGTATAACGCAATTTGCACTTCTTCTGGCAAAGAGGAACTCATTCCTTGAATATACATTTCTTCTGTATCTAACCCTACTGGTTCAACAAATGCTTGATGTCTTGGTTTATCAGCAAAACGGACTACCTTATCTTCAATGGATGGACAATACCTTGGCCCAGTTCCTTCTATCTTTCCAGCATATAAAGGAGATCGATGCAAATTTTGTCGAATTATTTCATGAGTCTTTTCATTGGTATACGTTAAATAACAATCAACTTGCGGAAAATCTTTTTTTTCATTCTCAAAAGAAAATGCTTCAATGCCTTGATCTCCTTTTTGTACTTCCATTTTACTAAAATCTATGCTTCTTCGATTGATTCTAGCTGGTGTACCTGTTTTAAAACGAACCAAAGGAATACCTATCTTAGTTAAGCAATCTGATAAACGATTAGCTGCCGCTACACCATCTGGCCCACTTTCTTCACTAAATTCCCCAATGTATATTTTTCCCTTTAAATATGTTCCTGTTGCTAAAATAAGCGTTTTTACTCGATAGATAGCTCCTACATTTGTTTCAATTGCTTTTACCTTGCCATTTTCCACTTGGATATCCACAATTTCTCCTTGTTTAATCTCCAAATTCTCTTGTTTTTCCAAAGTATGCTTCATTTCTGCTTGATATTTTTTGCGATCTGCTTGCGCCCTTAGCGAATGTACTGCCGGCCCTTTCGATGTATTTAACATCTTAAGTTGGATCATCGTTTTATCTATATTTTTTGCCATTTCTCCTCCCAAGGCATCTATTTCTCTTACTAGATGTCCTTTTGAACTTCCTCCAATATGAGGATTACATGGCATATTAGCAACATTTTCTAAACTGATTGAAAACAAAACTGTTTTCATTCCTAATCTAGCTGCTGCTAATCCTGCTTCACATCCAGCATGACCTGCACCTACTACAGCTACATCATATTCTCCTGCATTATAGCTCATCTTCTTATTCCTTCCTTTTTCTCTTATTTACTTATTTTTTTAATTTATTTCATTCCCTGTGAAACAGAAAATCATGTTTTATGAATTTTCTTTGTCTAATTTTACTTCAGTATTAATAGAAATTATGTAAAGTTGTATAATGTATATATTAATATTTCACTGTTTTATTATTTTAGTAAAAATTTATATAGGTTACAAATTAGTGATACTTTTCGCTGTGGTTTTATGTAAATATGCTTTTATGTTTTTCCTCTTTTTGTTTCGAAAATAGTTGAGTTTTCCACAGGTTATCCCCTTTTACTTTACTCCTCTACAGAAGATCTGTTTTGTATACCTATTTTGTTCAAGACATTTTTCGACAACCCATTCGTTCAATAAAAATTTTTTCTGCCTACATTCTATTTTTTTCTTTATGTTTTTTATTTAATGACTTCTATTTAATTTCACAATGGCTTTATTTCAATTTTCATAGCATTAAAGACAAGTTTGTTTATTCGTTTATTAAAAACGTTTATTTTGGATTCTCGTGTTTCTATTTTCCTAAACAAAATTGAGAAAATATTTCTTGTATAATATCTTCTGTAACAAATTCTCCTGTAATTTTTGCTAAGTCTTCTAAAATTTCTTTGATAAAAATAGAACAAATGTCTATTGGCATATTTTGCTCAATGGTTTTTTTGGCTTCTTCTACTTTTTGAATTGCTTTTGAAATTAATTTTTTATGCCTTAAATTGGTAACAACAACATCTTGATCTAAATTTATTTCCTCTAGATGAAACATTTCTTCTATTTTGCTATATAAAGCATCTAATCCCCATTGGTTTAGAGCAGATATTTTTAAAAGCGATGATGAAAAGTATTGTAGTTCTTTCGTAGTTTCATCTATTTTTGCTGGTAGATCTGTTTTATTTAATACTATGATAGAAGGTCTTTCTTTAATCATAGCTAAAATTTGCCTATCTTCATCAGATAATTCCCTTGTACTATCAAAAATAGCGATAACTAAATCCGCTTCATCGGCTATTTGTTTGGCTTTTTGAATTCCTATCTTCTCTACTTCGTCTTTTGCTTCATGTATTCCTGCCGTATCTATTAGTTTTAAAGGAATTCCTGCTATGGTTACAAATTCTTCAATAGTATCTCTTGTTGTCCCCTCATATTCGGTTACGATGGCTCTTTCTTCCTGTAAAATAGCATTAAGTAAAGAGGATTTTCCCGCATTTGGTCTACCAATAATGGCTGTTTTTATTCCTTCTTTAATGATTTTTCCTTCATCAAACGTCTTTTCTAATCGTTTCAATTTTTTTTCCACTGATTGAAGCATATTTTCTATCTCTTGTTTAGTTATTTCTTCTATTTCATACTCTGGATAGTCAATAACTACTTCTAAATTAATCATAACATCCATTATTTCTTGCTTTATTTCATGAATTTTATCAGATAACGCTCCCTCTAATTGCTTAATACTCGTTTTAGCTTCTCTTTCTGATTTAGCATGGATGACATCAATAACGGATTCTGCTTGCAATAGATCTATACGACCATTTAAAAATGCTCGTTTAGTGAATTCTCCTGGTTCTGCTAATTCTGCTCCATTTTGCAAACATAGTTCCAAAATCTTACGTACAATCACGTTTCCTCCATGAGAATTAATTTCACACATATTTTCTGTAGTATAGCTTTTTGGTTCTTTAAAATAAGATACTAATACTTCATCAATAACTTGCCCTTTTTCTTGAATAACTCCATATTTCATACTGTATCCCTTGATTTCTTCATGGGATTGTGGCTTTTTCGGGGTAAAAATACGATCTAATACAGTAAAACATTCTTTCCCACTCATTCGAATAATCCCTATTCCTCCAATTCCGAGGAGCCGTAGAGATTGATGCAATTACACTCACTTTTTTTCCTCCTTTTCCATCAAAAAAGTCAAAGACAAAATTTACTCGCAATTTGCTTTTGTAAATTTGATCTTTGACCTCAAATTTCTTATTCTATTATGTATTTTTCAATGAAATGACAATTCTTCTATGAGGTTCTTCACCAATACTTTTAGTTTCAATCTTATCATTTTCTTGCAATTTACTATGAATTATCTTTCTTTCATAGGCTTGCATAGGTTCTAAGGTTATTGTTTTTTTTGTCTTGATTACGGTTCTTGCCATTTTTTCAGCTAATTCCTGTAATGTCTTCTCTCTTTTCGCTTTATAGCCTTCTATATCTAAAATAACTCTTACTTTATTTTCAATTCCTTTGCCTGCTATGGCTGAAAAAATATTTTGCATAGCATATAAGGTCTCTCCTCTATACCCGATTAAATAACCTAATTTTTCATTTTGTAAATCTATTTTTAGCCCATCTTTGGATGTTTTTATCTGATACGTTGTATTTTCTGGTAATTGTGGTAGTAATTCTTGCAGAAAAAGGTCTATATTTTCTTTTGCTTTTTGTTGCTCCTTTTCATCTAAAAATATATCTTTTCTCACCTTCTCTTCTTTTTGCATTGGTTCTTCTCTTAAGGTTAATTCTACTTTTACTACTCTAGGTGCTAATATACTGAAAAAACTTCTTTTTTCTTCCTCTAATATCTTAATATCTACCATATTTTTAGCTACATTTAATTGTTTTAGTCCATTTTCTATTGCTTCATTTGTTGTACTTCCCTGTGAAATGATTTTATTAGGCATAAAAGTCATCCCTTCCTTTTTAATCTTCTTTGATTAATTTATTTAATACCAATCGTTCAATGATCATTGCTAAATTATTAACTAGCCAATATAAAGCAAGTCCTAATGGTGCTACTAAAGAGATAGAAACTGACATAATTGGCATCATCCATGACATCATCTTGTTGGTTTGAGCCATAGCATCAAATTCGCCTTCTGCTGGTTTTTCTTCACTATCTTCTTCTTTTTTCTCTGTTATATCAATAACTTCTTGTTCTTTTTTCTTCTTTCCTGTTTGCATAGAAGTGGTTATCTTCATGGAAACAAAAGTAGATAATATGTATAAAACAGGAATAATATAAACGGTCCAATCGGCTAAGTTTTGCTGAGGAATTTTACTTAGATCTAATCCCAAAAATTCCATATTAATCCCTAATTTATCAATTTGATTATCTTCTGGATTTTTTTCTTTTAAGTAATCTACTTCTCGAATTAAATCAATCTCTGGATATGCTGCACTAACTGATTTTCCTTCTTGTTTGATCTGTTCAACATAAGAATTGATGGTGTTTGTATCCACTTTTTTCATAAAAGTTAATGGTGATCTTACCATATAGAAAATGGAAATAAGTAAAATAAACTGTAGTATAGTACTTAAGCAACCACTAAATGGACTCATATTTTCTGTTTTATATAAATTCATCATCTCTTGATTCAATTTTTCTGGATCATTTTTATACTTAAATTGCAATACTTTCATTTTTTCTTGCATTTTAGAATTCTTTTTTAACATTCTTTGTTGTTTGATAGAAAGTGGCAACATGGCTAATTTTATCACTAAAGTAAATAAAATCATAGCCAATCCGTAGTTATTCACTAACTGGTAGATAAAATTTAATACATATCCAAATAGGCTGGCAAAAAATTCAAACATAACATTCCTCCTAGGTTATTTTAGTGGATCATATCCCCCTTTTGAAAAAGGATTACATCGAATGATTCTCCCCATCCCCAATATCATCCCCTTTAATGCACCATATTTTTCAATGGCTTGTTTGGTATACTCAGAACAGGTTGGGTAAAATTTACAATGGATATGCTTACTTGTTAGCCATAGTGAAACATGTTTTTGATAAAAAACGATTAATTTAATTACTATTTTTTTCATTTTTCCCTACTTTACATGATTTTAGCTTGATGAAAAATAGTTAACATATCCGTTTTGATGTGAGAAAATTTTGCTTCTTTAACTGAATTTTTCTTTTTCCACAAAAAAACGACACTAAAACCATCTGCTAATTCACTTTCTAACTGGTAATAAGATTCTCTGACTAATCTCTTAATATGATTTCGTTCAACGGCTTTTCCTATTTTAACACTAATGGCTAGTCCTAATTTATTTTGTTTGTCTGCGTGTCTTACGAGGAAAGCCTCTATATATTTTCCTGAATAATAAGTTCCTTTGGTTAAAATTCTCTTAAATTCATAATTTTTCTTTAACATTGTTGTTTTTTTCATTACGTTTTTCTTCCCTTTCACTACGGTAGAAACGAAAGGAAAAAAATCATAGAGAGAATGATAAAAATTTACATAATTTGTTTATGGTAAAGTTTTATCACTTCTCTCTTTCTTTTTTTAGCTTGATCATTAAGCAGTTAATTTTTTTCTACCTTTTGCTCTTCTAGCTTTTAATACGTTTCTTCCAGATTTAGTTTTCATTCTTTTCATAAAACCATGTTCTCTTTTTTCTTGTCTGTTTTTTGGTTGAAATGTTCTTTTCATTTACTTGGCACCTCCTACTGATTCTTTATTTAAAAAACTTCATTGCTGAAATTTTTGGATACAATTTAACGAGTAGTTCGATTATACTCTAAAAACTGTGGAAATGTCAAGAGATTTTTTAAATTTTCTAGAATAACTTTTTTTGAAAAATAAACGATTATTAACTTTTTTTTGTCATTTTTTTGAAAAAAAATATGACTTATCCACAGTTTTTTCCGGAATTATCCACATAAAAAAATTTTTTTCCACAATTTTGTTGACTTTCTCTCATAAAATTTGTTATGATAGGGGCGTACAAAAAAAGGAACGTTTTTTCCCACAGAATCAATAAATTTCTGTTCGCCTAAAAAACCCTAATTGTTACAAAATCATGACAAAATTATCAACACCTGTGGATAACTTTGTGGATAATTTTTAAGAAAGGATGAAAAAAAGAGATGGCCATTGACAAAGATGAACTTTTAACGAAACTAAAAGATTTACTAAAAGATGAAGTCTCAAAAATCTCTTATGATACTTGGATTAATCCTCTAGGAATTAGTTCCATAGAAGATGACCACATTGTTTTTACGACTGTTTCTGAGTACCAAAAAGATTTTATTGAAAATAAGTTTAGAAGTTTAGTTTTTAACACTTTGCTCTACATTACCAACAAAGATTGGACTTTTTCGGTTATGGATTTATCCAAAGAAGAAGATTCTAGTGACATTATCACAAATGCTAATTCCAATATTCCTGATGCAGAATTAGAATCAAACCATTCTACCCTAAATCCTAAATATACGTTTGAGACCTTTGTTGTTGGTAACAATAACCGATTTGCTCATGCAGCAGCTTTGGCAGTGGGAAATGAACCTGGAAAATCGTATAACCCTTTATTCTTATATGGGGGAGTAGGACTAGGAAAAACCCACTTAATGCAAGCTATTGGAAATCGCATACTAGAAAATAATCGAAATGCAAATGTATTATACGTAACTTCCGAAAAATTTACCAACCAACTGATCAATTCCATCAAAGACAACAAAACAGAAGTATTCCGTAATCGTTATCGAAATATAGATGCTTTGCTCATCGATGATATTCAATTTATTGCGGGAAAAGATCGTGTGCAAGAAGAATTCTTTCACACCTTCAACACACTAAGAGAAGATGGCAGACAAATTATTATCTCAAGTGACAAGCCACCTAGAGACATTCAGTTTCTAGAAGATCGTTTAAAATCAAGATTTGAATGGGGTCTACTTGCCGATATATCTTGCCCAGATTATGAAACCCGTTTAGCCATACTAAGAAAAAAAGCACAGGATGAAAACATTGTAATAGAAGATGCTATCTTAGCCGATATCGCAAATAAAATTGATTCAAATATCAGGGAACTAGAGGGTGTTTTTAATAAAATCGTTGCTAGAGCTTCACTTACCCATAGTCCTATAACGATTGAACTAGCAGAAAATATCATCAATGAATTTAAATTTGAAAGCGAAAAAGTGATTTCTTGTGATTTTATCAAAGAAACGGTAGCCAAATATTTCAGTATAAGTAAAGAAGAATTAGGAGGAAATAAAAGATCAAACGATATTGCTTTTCCAAGACAAATAGCCATGTATATCTGCCGAGAAGTAGCTAATATGTCTTTTCCTCAAATTGGGAAAGATTTTGGCAATAGAGATCATTCAACCGTAATGCACGCTTATAATAAAATCAATAAAGAAATAAAAGAAAAAAATAATACCAAGCTAATTGTGGAAAGTGTGAAAAACATCATCATCGATGGAAAAAAGTAAGAGTAACCTAGGTTATCTCTCATTTTCGAAAATTGTGTTTGTCAAAATGACTGTTTGTCAAAATTAATTGTCTCTTTACTTACGGAACTAAAGCATTTGATATCCACACCCCACTGTTGAAATCATGTTAATAAACTGTGTATAAGTCACTTTTACACAAATGTAATATTTCACTGTGGATTATATTGACAATTTTCCACAAATTTATACACACCCTTTTTATTAGGGATTGTAACTTTCAACATAGTTTTCCACAGTTTCCACAGGACCTAATACTACTACTACTAAAATATTTATTATATTAATAAGGAGGAGCCAAGATGAAATTTATTTGTTACAAGGATAAAATCCTAAAAGCCATTAATTCCGTAGTTAAAGGTGTTGCATCAAAAACAACAATGCCTATTCTAGAAGGAATATTGATCCAAACAAATGATAACGAAATAAAATTAACAACATACGATTTAGAGATTGGGATTGAATACATTATGGAATGTGAAGTAAAAGAACAAGGAAGTACAGTAGTCAATGCTATCATGTTTAGTGAAATTATCAGAAAATTACCAGATACAGAAATAAAAATAAGACTAAATGAACAAAATTTATTAGAAATTGAATGTGAAGGATCCCATTATAAACTAGCTACCATGAATCCAGAAGAATTTCCGGAATTACCAAAAATAGAAATAGAAAATTCGATCGAATTAGAACAAAATGCACTAAAAAATATGATTAGAAAAACAATATTCGCTGTTAGCACAGAAGAGAGTAGACCAATTTTTACCGGATGTTTGCTAGAAACACAAGATAACCAATTAAGTATAGTTGCGGTAGATGGATTCAGATTAGCCTTAAGAAGTATTTATTTGAACCAGAAGACAAACGATATTACCGCTGTTATTCCAGGAAAAACATTAAATGAAGTGAATAAAATATTAGCAGATTCATTTGATCCTATCAAAATAGGAATTGCTAAAAATCAAGCATTATTCGAAATGGACAATTGTAAAATTGTAACCAGAATACTTGATGGAGAATTTTTAAATTATAAAAATGTTATACCAAGTAACTGGGAAACAAGAATTAGAGTAAGTAAAAATAGTTTACAAGATTGTTTTGAAAGAATTAGCTTAATCTCCTCATCAAGTGTAGAAAAAGAAAAGAAATACCCAGTAAAATTACAAGTAGATATTGGTAAAGTAACCATTTCTTGTACAAATCAAACAGGAGATGCAAAAGAAGAATTATTTGTTTCCACTGAAGGAAAAAATTTAGAAGCAGGATTTAATCCAAAATATTTCTTAGACAGTTTGAAAGCAATAGAAGATGAAGAAGTCTATGTTGAGTTTGGAACAAGTATTTCTCCTTGCTTAGTAAAATCAGTGGAAAACAATGATTATGTATATATGATTTTACCAATCAGATTAAAAGAAGAATAAAAAGTAAGAATTTTTCTTACTTTTTATTCTTACTTACCAAAAAGTTTTCCACAAATTGATCTTAACATGTGGAAAAAGAAAAAATAGATTGAGAAAAATCTTTATTGATAAAGAAAAAAATAGTAAAAAATTAAAAAATAAAGATAATGAAGATTTTTAAAAAATAAGAAATAAGATAATAAAAAAAATAGAAAAAAATCAAAAAAAATAGATAAAAAAAGAAAAAAAAAGATAAGCAAGTTTTTTATTATTTTTATTAATAAGAAATATAAATAAAAATAAATTCTCATAAAAAAAATAAAAAAAAATAGAAAAATAAAGAAAAAAAGAGCTTATAAAAGATTTAAAAAAATTATAGAATAACAAAAAAAGTAGAAATTAAAAAATAGCAATAAACGTATAAATAAAAAAGAAAATAAAAACTAAATTAAAATGAATGAATAGAATAATAAAATAAAATAAAAATAAAAAAGTAAAAAAAAGATTAAAATAGAAAAAAATAGGAAAAATTAGAGTAAATTAGAAAAAAATAGAAAACACGAGAATAAAAAATAACGGCTTTTAACTATTTTTTAATATATCTTTATGATAAAAGTAAAAAATAAAAATAAATTGAAAATAATCAAAAAAAGCGAAAAAAATTAAAAAAATTAGAAAAAAATAAAAAAAAATAGAATATAAGAGTTTATAAATTGTGGATAATGAATAATCAAAATTATATAAACTAATAATAGTAGCAAAAATAAAATAATAAAATAAAAATAATAAAAAAATGAGGATAAGAATGCTAAAAAAATAGAGCTTAAAAAAATAAAATTAATAAATATAAAAAAAATAGGATAAATTAGAAAAAAATAGTAAAAATTAGAATAAATTAGAAAGAAATAGTAAAAGAAAGAAAGCACGAGAATCAAAAATAAAACAATTTAAAAAATTAAGAATATACTTATATAAAAAAAAGAAAAATAAAAAATATATGCAAAATAATGAAAAAAATAGAAAAAAATTAAAAAAAATAGAAAAAAAGAGAATACATGAGTTTATAAAATGTGGAAAAAATAATAAAAAATGAAAATAAATAAAAAAATGGAGAAAAAAATGTGGATAAAAAAATTAATAGTAAAAGATTTTAGAAATTATAATGAACAAGAAATAAAATTAATTCCTAATATTAATATTTTTTTTGGAGAAAATGCACAAGGAAAAACTAATATTATAGAAGCAATATTTTTAGGAAGTATGGGAAAGTCTTTTCGAGCAAAAAAAGATAATGAAATGATAAAATTAAATACAGAAAAAGCTTTTGTTGAAATTCAATATGAAAAAAAAGATAGAGAAGGAAAAATAAAAATAGAAATTGGAAATAAGAAAAGTATTTTTACTAATGGAATTAAAATAAAAAAGTTAAGTGAATTATTAGGAAATATAAATGTTGTTATTTTCACTCCAGATGACATTGAAATTTTAAAAGGTTCTCCACAAAGCAGAAGGAAATTTTTAGATATTATGATTAGTCAATTAAGACCAAATTATATGCACTTATTAAATTTATATGCAAAAACAATGGACCAAAGAAATAATTATTTGAAACAAATTAAAGAAGAAAAAAGAGACGAAAATTTATTAGAAATTTGGGATGAAAAACTAATTGAATATGGAGTAAAAATAAGTCAATATAGATATGAATTTATGGAAAAAATAAAAAATAAAATAGCTAAAATACATTCAGAAATAACAGAAGGAAAAGAAGAAATTAATATAGAATATATTACAGAATGTATTGATGAAAAACATTTTAGAGAAATAGTAAAACAAAGAAGAAAATTAGACATCATAAAAGGTTTTACCACAAAGGGTATACATCGAGATGATTTTGTGATATATATAGATAAGAAAGAATTATCTGTCTATGGATCACAAGGGCAACATAGAACTGCCATTTTATCCCTAAAGTTAGCTGAATTGCAAGTTATTTTTGACGAAATCCAAGAATATCCAATATTATTATTAGACGATTTTATGTCAGAATTAGATAGCAAAAGAAGAAAAAATTTATTAGAGCATATTCAAAACATTCAAGTAGTCATTACTTGTACCGATAAATTAAAACTTGAAAATTTAGATTATTTGGAATATAATGTGAAAGATGGTCAAATAAAAGCTAACCATTAGATTATAAATCTTAAGAAGATTTTATATAAATAAAAAAATAAGGAGGAAAAAAAGTGGAAAAATACGATCATAAATATGGTGCTGAACAAATACAGGTACTAGAAGGATTGGAGGCTGTTAGAAAAAGACCAGGAATGTATATTGGAAGTACCTCAGTAAGGGGCCTTCATCATATGGTTTATGAAATAGTAGATAATGGAGTAGATGAAGCTTTAGCTGGATATTGTACAGAAATTAATGTAGTGATAGAACCAGGCAACATTATTTCAGTAAGAGATAATGGAAGGGGAATTCCCGTAGAGATTCATCCAAAAACACATATATCTACAGCAGAAACAGTATACACTGTTTTGCATGCAGGAGGAAAATTTGGGGGAGATAGCGGTTACAAAGTGTCTGGAGGACTTCATGGAGTAGGGGCATCAGTTGTCAATGCGCTTTCTGCTTGGACAGAAGTTACCATTGAAAGAGATGGCGGAATATACCAAATGACTTTTGAAAAAGGAAAAACAGCTAAAAAATTAGAAAAAATAGGAGAATCGAAAAAAACGGGAACGCTTGTCAGATTTTTAGCAGATGATACAATTTTCGAAAGTTTAGATTATGAATATGAAGTATTAGAAAAAAGATTTAGGGAAATTGCCTTTTTAACAAAAGGATTAAAAATAACAATTGAGGATCAAAGACCAGAAACCCCATTAAAAGCAGAATTTTGTTATGAAGGTGGATTAATTTCTTTTGTGGAATACTTAAATAAAAATAAAGACAAAATTCATCCAAAGCCAATTTACATCGAAAGAGCAGGTGAAGTACCTGTTGAAATAGCGATTCAATACACAACCAGTTATTCAGAAAATATTTATACTTTTGTCAATAACATAAATACAGTAGAAGGAGGAACCCACCTTGAAGGGTTTAAAAGAGCACTCACAAAGGTATTTAATGACTATGCTAGAAACCATAATATTTTAAAAGAAAAAGAAAATAATTTACAAGGGGAAGATATAAGAGAAGGAATTACAGCAGTAGTATCCGTAAAGGTAAAAGAACCACAGTTTGAAGGGCAAACCAAAACAAAACTTGGAAACAGTGAAGTTACAGGCGTTGTACAAAGTATGGTAAACGACGCACTATCTACTTTCTTAGAAGAAAACCCACAAGTAGCAAAAGCAATTTTAGAGAAATGTATCAGTGCATCAAGAGCTAGAGAAGCTGCAAGAAAAGCAAGAGAATTAGTAAGGAAAAAGAGCGCATTAGAGACATCAACGTTACCCGGAAAATTAGCCGATTGTAGTAGTAAAAATGCAGATGAATGTGAAGTTTACATCGTAGAGGGAGATTCAGCAGGAGGAAGTGCAAAACAGGGAAGAGATAGAAAATTTCAAGCTATTTTACCATTATGGGGAAAAATGTTAAATGTTGAAAAATCAAGAGCTGATAAAATCTATAATAATGATAAACTACAACCAGTAATACTTGCTGTAGGAGCAGGAATCGGAGCTGATTTTGATATTACAAAAATTCGTTATGGAAAAGTAATTATCATGGCAGATGCTGATGTTGATGGTGCACATATTCGTACACTATTATTAACTTTCTTCTTCCGCTATATGAGGCCACTAATTGAAAATGGAAATGTTTTTTTAGCACAACCACCATTATTTAAAATCTATAAAAAAGGAATGGAAGATATTTATTGCTATACTGAAGAAGATTTAGATAAAACCTATAAAGAATTAGAAGAAAAGGGAATTGATAGAAGTACACTAGGCTTGCAAAGGTATAAAGGTTTAGGAGAAATGAATCCAGAACAATTGTGGGAAACAACAATGGATCCAGAAAATCGAATATTAGTAAAAGTAACTATGGATGATGCCATAAAAGCTGATGAAATATTTACGTTATTAATGGGAGACGAAGTTGAACCAAGAAGAGAATTTATTGAAAAGAATGCAAAATACGTAAAAAATCTAGATATTTAATTAATCAAAAAAATCATTAAAATTATTTAATGATTTTTTTTAAGCGAAAATACAAAATAAGACATTTAAATAATAAATTAATATAATTAATCACTAATCAAAAAATTTAAAATAAAAGGAAAATAAGAATAAAATTGAAAAAAATAGAAAAAATGAGAAAAAAAAAGATTAAAAGAGTTAATAAATTGTGGAAAAAAGTGATAAAAAACAAAAATAAAAAGAATAAAAATAAAAAAGAATAAATAAAATAAAAATTTAATAGCTGATAATTATGTATCAGCTATTAATCGAAAAAGCCAATGATAATCTTCACTCAAACTAATATATCTAATAACGAAACCTAATATATATTGCTATATAAATAAGCCAGATACCACATATATTAATTAGTTGTTCGACTATAAATACACCACAAATAACCATATTCATCCAACTAGGGACTAATAACAACCACTTGATGATATAAGTATAATCTTAGCTCGACCATATTACCTATTATTTGACCATATAAAAAATATATTAAAATATAATATAGCCTACAAACAAATAATATAATCTTATCGCCGACACAATATCATATACAACGTACACAATAGAATATCTTTGTCCGAATAATAAAAAACTAATAAAAATCCCTTATTACTCTTGGCTCAACTATCATCAACCTTATAGTAATATTATGTTCAAAATGAAAAAAAATATTCTAAAAATAACAAGAAAAAAATGGAAAATAAATTAAAAAAAATAGTAACAATTACAATTGTCGAGTTCTGTCGATGACTTTTTCTTGACAAAAGAATATTTTGCAGATAAAATACAAAATAGATAGGGGAAAATAATTATACTAAATAATAATCCAATCCGAAAAAATTGGTAACAAAAAGAAAAGTAGGCAATGTTGACTTCAAAAAAATAAAGTTAATAAAAAGATAGTTTGAAAGAAAAATATTTTTCATTACTATGTGTACTTTATATAGCAAAGCGAGAAAGGAAAAGAATTTAAAATGAATAAAAATAAACAAAGTAGCATACAAAGATGGCTTCCCTTTGAAAAGATTTATGAAAATGGAATCATCAAAACAAAAGATAAAAAATACATAAAAATAGTAAAAGTTACTCCCATTAATTATAATTTAAAATCAGACTTAGAAAAAAAATCGATATTAAATTCATATAAAGTTTTTTTAAAAACGTGTCAGTTCGATGTTCAAATTTTAATTCAAAGTAATAAAGAAGATTTAAATCTACATTTTTCCGAAATGAAAAAAAATCAAAATTATTTTAAAATAGAAAAGATAAAAAAAATAGCAGACGATTATATTAATTATATCCAAGAATTACAAAAATCCAAAAAATGTTCAACAAAAGAATTTTATTTCATTTTTAATTATTCCCAAAAAGAAATAAAAAATAAAATAATACAATTTGAAATTATAGAAAATGAATTAAAAGAAAAATACTTCAAAATAAAAGAATGTTTAAGTAGAAGTGGAAATATAGTGGAAGAAATAACAAAAAATGAAATTATCAAGTTATTATATTCCTTATTAAATACGAGAAAATGTTTTTTAGAGGAACAAGAAATAAAAAACGATTAAATTAAGAAATAAAGAAAAATAGTAAGAAAATAATATAATAATATAGATAAAAATAAAATAATAATTAATTGAATATAGAAAGAAAAAAATAATAAAAGAAAAAAAAGAGGATAAATTGTGGAAAAGAATTTTAAAAAAAGAAATAAAAAAGAAAATAAAAATAAAAAAGGAGAAAAATGATAAAAAAAGAATTAAAAAAAATAATAAAAATAATAAAAAATAAAGAAAAAAAGGAAAAATTTCTATATGCTGGATGTTTTTCTGAACAAGATAAAATAGCTCCATCCTATATAAATATGCAAAACCCGAACTATTTAGAAATAGACAGATTATATTATTCTGGGTTAATTATCGTAGATTATGCTCGAGAACAAACAGACATAATATTAAAAAATTTAATCGAAACAAACATGAATATGAATATTTCTATTTTTTATGAAAAACAAGATCCTTATAAAATTATAAAAGAATTAACCTATCAAATAGGAAATGTAGGAGTAGAATTAAAAGAAAGCAATCAAAATCGTGAAGATATTGACATAGCAGCATTTACTTACAATGATGCAAAGTATATTAGAAAAGAAATTCAAGTAAATAATGAAGATTTTTATTATTTATCCATATACCTATCTATTTTTGCAGAAACAAAACAGGAATTAGAATATTCTTTAAATAAAATAGAAGGAATAACCCAAAGTAAAGGAATGCAAACTAAAAGAGCAAATTTTAGACAAGAAGAAGTATTTTTATCGTGTTTACCAACTATGCAAAATCATGAAAAATTAAAACAAGTAGCACAAAGAAATATTTTAACATCCGGATTATTATCTACTTACCCCTTTATATCATCAACTATTTTTGATTCAAAAGGTATATTTATTGGAACCAATATGAATAATAATTCTCTAGTTTTTATTGATCGTTATAATACCCAAAAATATAAAAATGCAAATATGTGTATATTTGGAACCAGTGGTGCAGGGAAATCATTTTATACAAAATTATTAATTCTAAGATATAAGCTATTAGGAATAAAACAATATATCATTGACCCTGATAGAGAATATCATAATCTATGTCAAGAATTATCAGGAACAGAAATAAAAATAGGACCAACATCCAAAACATATATTAATATTTTGGAAATTAGAAAAGAAAGTATAGAAGAAGGAGAAAATGGATATCTCGCAACAAAAATAGGGAAATTAATTGGATTTTTCCATTTAATTTTTGGAGAAATAAATGAAGAAGAAAAGGCATTATTAGAAGAAAAATTGATAGAAACATACAAAAATAAAAATATTACTTTTGATGATAAAACATTATTTCAAAAAAATGGAAACAGAAAAAAATTTAAAAGCAAAAAAGAAATGCCTATATTAGAAGATCTATATAATATTTTAGAAGAAGATAAGCGAACCATAAAATTTAAAACAAAATTAATCCCTTTCGTAAAAGGATCAATGAAGTTTTTTAATCATTATACCAATATAGAATTAAATAATGAATTAATTGTAGCAGATGTATATGATCTAGGAGAAGAAAATCTAAAATATGGTATGTATTTATTCACAGATATTTTTTGGGATAAAATTAAAGAAAATAGAAAAGAAAAAAAAGCAATTTATCTAGATGAAATATGGAGACTAATAGGGGTAACATCCAATAAAAATGTAGCTAGTTTTATTTATAAAATATTTAAAACAATTCGTAAATACGGAGGAAGTAGCGTTGCCATTACTCAAGATATATCAGATATTTTTAGTTTAGAAGAAGGTATATATGGAAAAAGTATTTTAAATAACTCGAGTATAAAAACATTTTTTTCTTTAGAAGAAGAAAATATAAAAATATTAAGTAATTTTGCTAATTTATCAGAAAAAGAAAAAATAGAAATAAAATCATTAAAAAGAGGAGAATGTTTAATGTTTGTTGGAGACGACCATATATTAACCAAAATAGAATGTTCAAAAAAAGAAAAAGAAATAGTAGAAGGAGTAAAAGAAAATGAAAACAATAATCACAGCAATAGCCAATCCAGAACTAGCTAAACAAATTTCAATATAAAGAGGGAATTTTAGAAATTTTAGAAAAAAATAAAAAAGTAGATTATATTATTTTAAAAGAAAACATAGACGGAAAAATAGAATTAAAAAATTTAATCAATAAAATAATAGAAATTAATAAAAAAATAAAGTTAATCATTTTAACAAAAGAAAAAGAAAGAAATGAAGGAAATACAATTTATATTAATTATATAGATAAAATAGATACATTAAAAATCATTAATACCATTAACAGGAAACAAAATATAAATATAGATTTATTAAATAAACAAAATCCATCAAAGGAAAAAAAGCAAACAATAAAATTAAATAAAAAAGATTTCATTGAAAAAATAAGAAATAAAAATAATAATTTCAGTAATATCATTCTTATTACAGGCAAACCTAAAAGTGGAAAAAGCACAATCACCATAGCATTAGGAAATCAATTAAATAAGCTAAATAATAAAGTATTGTTAGTTGATTTTGAACTAAAAAATGAAAAATTAAATTACTTATTAAAATGTAAAAAATTCCCCTATCAAATTAGAAATATATTAATTAAAGAAAAACAAAAAAATAAAGCAAGTTATTATTTTTATTTTATGAATAATGTAATAAAAAATATTAGTAAAAATAATAAAAGAAATAATAAAAAAAATTATAATCATTTATTTAATTATAATTTAAGAAAAAACAAAAATAATAATATAATAATTAATAATAAAATTCTACAAAAATTAGTTAAAAAAAATAACACTGATTTAATAATAGATGAAAATATTAAATTTAAAAAAATATTAACACAAATTAACGAAAAATATTATTTATTATCTGGATTAAGTTTTATTTTTTCTCCTTTTAATTTTAAATCTAAAAATTATTATCAAAATAAAGAAAAATTAATTTTATTAATAAAGAAATTAAGTAAATTTTTCGATTACATATTAATAGATTATCCTATTACAGAAGAATTATTTTTTGAAAAAGAAGCTAGTAAAATTATTTATATTTTAGAACCTAATTTATTAGGGATCAAAGAGCTAAATAAATTAATGATTAGTAATAAAAAATGGAAATTTATGGATAATGAAAGTTTACATATTTTAATTAATAAAAAAGAAATAAACTCTATAGATACAAGAATAATTAAAAAAATTTTTTCTAAACTCAAATTTTTAGGTATTATAAAAAAACAAAATGAAAAAAGCTAACGGAAAAAAATATAAAAAAATAATAAATACAAAATAGAAAAAGTAGATAATAAAAGATAGATAATAAAAGATAGATAATAAAAGATAGATAATAAAAAATAGATAATAAAAAATAGATAATAAAAAATAGATAATAAAAAATAGATAATAAAAAATAGATAATAAAAAATAGATAATAAAAAATAGATAATAAAAAATAG
>JAETPW010000013.1 GCA_021771025.1 Clostridiaceae bacterium | reverse complement strand
ATAAATAATAAAAATAAATAATAAAAATAAATAATAAAAATAAATAATAAAAATAAATAATAAAAATAAATAATAAAAATAAATAATAAAAATAAATAATAAAAATAAATAATAAATAATAAATAACAAAAATAAATAATAAAAATAAATAATAAAAACAAATAATAAAAACAAATAATAAAAATAAATAATAAAATAAATAATAAAACAAATAGTAAAATAAATAATTAACTTAAAAAATAACTAATGTTTAAAATAGGGTTTCATCAATACTTTTTTTGGTTCTAAAACATGAAATCCATCTGATAAAAAAGTAAGTGCCGAAAACGTTTCTAATTTTCGAGTGAAATAATTAGTATCAAAAATATAATCATTTTGCATAAAAGTACTATAAGTTTCAGAAATATTAGAATGATCAGAATTAAGAGTACGAGTAAAATAATTATAATTTGTTTCTTTTGCGCTCTCTGAAATACTTCGAGAGACTTTTTCTTTATCTTCTTTCCCTAACTGCTTTTGGGCTTCTTCAATGGTAAATGTATCATCTGTTCTAAACCAAATTTTGTTAATCAAATTTTGAACAATAACTTTTACTGTTGAATCATCTTTTAACGTATTTTTTAAGGAAGAATAACTTTGTGTGCTAACAATATTAATACATTTTGCTTCTCGACTAATAGAGAAAAAATCAGCATCCGTTTTGGTAGAATATTTATCGTATTCATCACAAATAAAAATAGATTTATGAGTTTTTTGATTAGCTAAAGAAGATAAAACATCTGCCTGAAAATCTAATTTTAAATAAGCAGCAATCATTTTAGAAAGTAACGCATATTGAGATATATTCATATCTAAAACTACAATTTTACCTTTTTCTAAAACTTCTTCAAAACTGAAAAAAGTTAATTTTTCTTTAGATGGGCAAAAAATAGATTGGACGTCATAATCTGAAATAAATAAATTAGTCATGCGGGTAATTTCAGAAATTAATATTCCTTTTGTTCGTGTATCTAAATGTTCAAACTCTTTTTGAAAAAAATCCAAACTACTATTTAAATCGTAAAGTTCTTTTTGATTAAAACGAGAATGAAGAAAAGAGTCACGAAGAGATTGAACTTTTTCCTTAAAATAAGAAGGAAGAGTAATGAGTTTATGTAACTCTAAAAAGGTTACATAACCAAAATTATACAAACGACACAATTTGACACATTCCGTAAGGATTTGCTCTGCTTTATCAAGCCAATAAGATTCAGAATTATTCTCAGAAAACAAAGTTAACACCGTTTTTATTCGATTAGCTAAAACAGCAGGTTTCAAATTTGGTTTATGCAAAGGATTATAAAATACAGGATGAGATATACCCAAAACAATTAGATCATCCAACAAATGAAATTCTTTTGCATATGTTTCTACTTGACGAAAATAATTTCCTTTTACATCTAAAATAAGCATACCAATAGGATCAGCACGATGAAGAGCTTTATAAGATAAAAATTGACGAGTAAATGGATACATAGCAGAAGATGTTTTACCAGAACCAATAGTTCCTGTAATTAAAAAATTTTGATATAAGCCAGATTCAGGAAGTAAAATTAATTTCTGTGATGTTTCATCGGCACCAATTACTAGACTAAGTTCATCTGAACGATAATTTAAGTCATTTTTATCTTGGAAAGAATGTGAAGTAAAAAAACGTTTATACCAATGGGAAAAATATTTACTGAAAAAAAGATAAAGCAAATAAAAAAGTATAAAATAAGAAAAAACAAAAGTAATGCGGTAAACTATTTTAAGTAATTCCCATAAATCAGGATTTTTTTGACAGATATCAAAAGGATGTAAACCATAAGGAATAATAACTTCAGTAGCAGAAAGTAAAGGAGCGAGAAAGGAAAAAATAATCCAATAAGACAAACAAACCAAAATACTTGAACATAAAAAACCATAAAAATGTTTTAAAATAAAAACACCTCCCAGCATAAAAATAAAATAAAAAATTAAAAATGATTTTTTTTGAGTAATAATTTAGATCCTTGCTGATGATGAAAAACCTTAATTTCGAAAAAAGAATAAAGAAAATAGATCGAAACAAATAATTGAATACCCAATGAAATAAAAAAGAAATGAACTAAATGTTGAATAAAATCACCACCTTTTAGTTAAAATAGAAAGTGTGAAGTTGTCATAAATAATATAACAAATTTACCAAATTGTCTATACTTTTTTCAAAAGATGTGGTAAAATAAATGAGAAAGTAAGATTTTGGAAGAAAAATCCAGAAATAAATAGAAAGGAGATCATCATGGAAATTAATAAAGAGACAACCATAGGAGAAATCTTAGAAGTAGCACCTGAAAAAGCAGAGATCTTATTAGAAATTGGAATGCACTGCTTAGGATGCCCAGCATCTCAAATGGAAACATTAGAAGAAGCTTGCAACGTTCATGGAATTGACGTAGAAGAAGTAATTGAAAAACTTAATGCTTAATAGTAAACGCAAAAAAGAACGAAAAAATGAAAAAACAGAAAAGTAAAGAAAAAACAAAAAAATTTCAAAAAAACTATTGACATATGTCAAAAAGTGTAGTAATATATAAAAGCGTTCTGAGTTGCGTATATGGGCTATTAGCTCAGGTGGTAGAGCACTTGACTTTTAATCAAGTTGTCCCGCGTTCGAGTCGCGGATAGCTCACCAAAAGAACTAAATAATTCTAGGCGGGTTATTTAGTTCTTTGATTTAAGGCCCCGTGGTCAAGCGGTTAAGACACCGCCCTTTCACGGCGGAGACATGGGTTCGATTCCCGTCGGGGTCACCAAATTTTGCCACTTTAGCTCAGTTGGCCAGAGCATCGCACTTGTAATGCGAGGGTCATCCGTTCGAATCGGATAAGTGGCTCCATCATAAAGGTCGATAGTTTTGAGTTACTCTTAATTATTGGCTTTTTTTATGGAAAGAGAAAAAAGACATGATTACTATTACTTTTCTAGAAGAGAAGTAATGGTAATCATGTTTTTTTCATTTGAAAAACAAATGACATAATATCATATAACTAAAAGGTAAAGTAAATAAAGAAAAAAGGGGAAAATAAATGGAAGAAGTTATCATTATCACAGGAGCATCAAGAGGAATAGGAAGAGAAATAGCAAAGACATTAGCCAAAAACGGGAAAAAAGTCATTGCTAACTATAATCATTCACTAAACCAAGCCGTAGAATTACAAGAAGAATTAAAAAAAGAAGGAATAGAAATTGACTTATTTAGGGCAGATGTATCAAAGAAACAAGAGGCAGAAAAATTAGTAGAATTTACCATTAAAAAATACAAAAAAATAGATGTTCTTATTAATAATGCAGGAATATCAGATGGCAAGATGATAACCGATATTACAGATGAAGATTGGCATAAAATGATAAACACCAATTTATATTCTGCCTTCATCATGTCACAATTAGCCATTCCCTATATGATCCATGAAAAACAAGGGCAAATCATCAATATTTCTTCTATTTGGGGAATGGTAGGAAGTTCTTGTGAAGTATTGTATTCCATTACAAAAGCAGGAATGAATGGCCTAACAAAAGCATTAGCCAAAGAACTTGGCCCATCGGGAATTCGAGTTAATGCTATTGCTCCCGGAATGATAAATACAGAAATGAATAATGAATTCTCACCAGAAGAAATAGAAGCCATAAAGCAAGAAATACCCCTAGAAAAAATAGGAGAACCAAATGAAATTGCTAAATGCGTAAAATGGTTATTAGAAGACAGCTATACAACAGGACAAATTATTTCCATCAATGGCGGTTGGGTAATAACCTAAAATAGATACTACCGATAGCTTAAATAAAGAAAATGAAAAATAGTAAAAAGTGTTAAGGGTAAAAATAAAAGGTTTAACCATTAAGGAGTAAAAAATATGATTTATACAGCACATTACCAATCACCATTAGGAGACATATTAATAGCAAGTAAAGAGAATAAATTAATTGGCTTATGGATTCAGGGGCAAAAATATTATCTTGCTAACCAAAAGGAAGAAATGAGAGAAAACGACAAGGAAGAAATATTAGTAAAAACAAAAAAATGGCTTGATCAATATTTTAATCATGAAAAACCAAACATAAACCAATTAATCGTAAATCCTATAGGAAATGAATTTAGACAAGCCGTATGGAAAATACTTTGTCAAATTCCTTATGGAGAAGTGATCACCTATAAAGAGATAGCAAAAGAAATAGCCAAGCAAAGAGGAATCACCAAAATGTCAGCTCAAGCAGTGGGAGGTGCCGTTGGGCACAATCCAATTTCTATCATTATCCCTTGCCACAGAGTAGTAGGAACAAATGGAAGCCTAACAGGCTATGCAGGAGGTATAGATAAAAAAGTATTTTTACTACAACATGAACAAGTAAACTTAAGAAACCTTTTTATTCCCCAAAAAGGAACAGCCAGATAAGATAAAGTAAAAAAAGAATTCACCCATCTATGCTAAATAACAACGATTCAAATTTTACCAAGACAAAAAAGAAGGAGAGAGAAATGATGGACAATAAAGTAAGATGTAAATGGTGCAATTTAAAAAACCAAATTTATATAAAATACCATGATGAAGAATGGTGTAGGCTAAATATGGACGATCAATACCTATATGAAATGCTGATATTAGAATCTTTCCAAGCAGGATTATCCTGGGAATGTGTACTAAATAAAAGAGAAAATTTTAGAAAAGCATTTGATCATTTTGATATTGACAAAGTCAGTCATTATGATAACGAAAAAATACAAGAGTTATTATCCAACAAAAACATAATAAGAAATAAACTAAAAATCAATGCAGCCATCAATAATAGTAAAATCATCAAACAGATTCAAAAAGAATTTGGATCATTTAGTGAGTATTTAACCACCTTCACCAAAGGAAAAATAATAAATGAGATAGATAAAACAACATCAGAACTATCAGATACCATTTCACAAGATTTACAAAAACGAGGAATGAAGTTTGTTGGATCTACCATTATTTATTCATATCTACAAGCTATAGGTATTATCTATTCGCATGAAAAAGAATGTTTTTTATCTAGAGGAGTAGATAGCAATGAATAAAGAAATTTTATTAGCAAACATAAATAAAATTCATACCACAGAAATGGGGATAGAAAGAATCAAAAAAAATCTTAAATTAGATACTAATGATGTCGTAGAATTTTGTAAAAATAGAGTTTTAGATAAGAATTGTGATATCAATAAACGAGGAAAGAATTGGTATTGTGAAATAGATCATATTAGGATAACGATTAACGCATCTAGTTATACCATTATTACCGCACACCGTACAGATTAATTTCTACTAGTTAATTTACCCTTTTTTCATCATTACTTGACTATGCCCTACAAGGTAGGTTACAATAATAATAGAAAAGGAAGTGATTAGATGAATTGGGAACCATGGACAGGATGTTATCAAAAAAGTGCAGGCTGTGATAATTGTTATTTTTATGGACCAAATGCTAAAAGATATGGGCAAAACAATATCACAAAAACGGATAAATTTGATTGGCCTATTCGTAAAAATAAAAAAGATGAATACAACATAAAAGGTGGTAAAATTCTTGCTACCTGTTTTGCTACGGATTTTTTCTTACCTGAAGCAGATGAATGGCGTAAAGAAGTTTGGGCAATGATAAAAGAGAGGCAGAACATAGACTTTTTATTCATAACAAAACGAATTGACAGATTTATGGTAGGACTACCAGAAGATTGGGGAGAGGGCTATGACAATGTGAATATCGGCTGTACCGTTGAAAATCAAGAACTAGCAGATTATCGCCTTCCCCTTTTTCTATCTTATCCCATAAAGAGAAGATTTATTGCTTGCTCACCAATCCTTGAAAGAATAGACTTATCACCATATTTAAATGGAGTAGATCACGTAACAGTAAGTGGTGAAAATGGAAGAGATGGTAGAGTATGCGATTATGAATGGATACTGGATATTCGTAACCAGTGTGAAAAAGCGCAAAAAACATTTTGGTTTAAAAGTACAGGAACTTATTTTAAGCGTGAAGGAATCGTAGAAAAAATAAACCCCTTCAAACAAGGAAGCACAGCAAAAGAGTTAGCTATTGATATTTCAGATGGAAAAAAACTATTTTAAAAGAAAATGTCCTGTAATGAGCCGATAAAAAATAATACTTAATGGCAAATAAAATAGAGAATATTTCACCAATAAAGTGAAAAATATTCTCTATTTTTTCATTCATTTTAATTTGAAAGTGTCATTTAAATTTAACCCAAAATTGTTTTAGGACACCTTCTTTATCATCATTCATAAAAATTTCAAGTTAGTTCCTAACTAAAATTTACATAGACTCATTTTCGGTTGCTCTTTTTTTATAATTTCCAGAAATTAATTTAGGAAGATACGTAATAATTTTATAAACAGCTAAACGAATTTTTTTACTCCATAAATAAGATCTTCTTAACTTTCTCGCATTGCCTAAAGCAACAGGTTCATCTTCTAAAACGATTAATTCATGCTGAACTTTTTCCAAAGGAAAACTATAATTTTGACCTTCATTATTATCCCATTCATTGGCATTATTTCTAAAACAAAAATTAAAGCAATCCCCTTCACCAAGAAGTAACTCAGCTTGAAACCCAAGTTCTGTTTTCTCCATTTGGATATCACCTACTTGATCCCAGTTAAGTCCAAATCCATAATGAAGAAAGACCTCCTCAGCATTATTTTGAAAAAATTTACCTGTATAAGAGATTTTTACTTTACTATTTTCTATTAATTTATCCGTGTTGAAAAAAATATTCTTTGTTAATTCCATTTCTTTCTCTCCTTATTTATCTTTTGCTAGTAACATTATAATATTAAAAGTTACAATGTTCAAGTATTTTTGCAAAAAATTTTGAAATTTTTGTCTTTTTTTCCAAAACAGGAATAACTAAAAAACACGAACATAAGATTTAGTAAGCACTTCAAGGAAATTGACCAAAAAACAGGAAAAAAATAAGAATCTTGTCAAAAAAACAAATTTATGGTAGGATAAAAGAAGAAAAGAGAAAAGGGGTTTTGACCATGAATAAAGAAGAGTTAAAAGAACAAGTAGAAGAAAATCCAACCGAGTTACCACCAGTAGAAGAACGAAATGAATTAGAAAATCAAGAAAAATCAGAACCTAAAGAACAAACAGTAAATCGAGAAGAAGAAATAATGTCACAAGACCAATCTGAATCAGATTATGCTCAATTTACACCAATGAAAGAAAAAAACAAAAAACAGAAACAAAAAAGAAAACAAATGGAAGAACCAAATCAGAAAAAAAAGGCCATAAAAATAGGGATTATCATAGCATCCATCCTCTTCATTGCCTTATTTTTCTCAACCATTTTTGCCCTTTGCAATATGAACAACAATAAAATAGCCAGTGGAGTAAAAATAGAAGGAATAGAAGTAGCAGGTTTAAGTAAAGAAGAAGCAAAAGGAAAAATTGAGACGATTTATCAAGAAAAACAAGAAAAAGAAATTTCTATTCGTTATCAAGAGTATGAATCTTCCATTAATCCAACATTAATAGAAACCAATTATAACATTGATAAGAGTATTGACGAAGCAATGAATTATGGAAAAACAAATAATATTTTTGTCAATAACTATCAAATCTTATTCGCGTTAACAGGAAAAGTAGACATCAAAGTAGAAATGACAATAAACGAACAAGCAGCAAAACAATCCATTGAAGATATAGGAACAAATTTACCGGGAGTAGTTATTGAATCAAGCTATTATCGTGAAGGTAATAATTTAATTGTAACAAAAGGAAAAGAAGGAATAAAAATTGACACAGAAACATTATTAGCTAGACTAAAAGAAAGATTAGCCGATAAAAAAATAACCGATGATTACCTTGAAATTCCTGTTATTCAAAAATCGCCAGAACCAATTGATTTAGATAAAATTCATAGTGAAATTTACAAAGAAGCTAAAGATGCTTATTATACGAAAGATCCATTTACTGTATTTGAAGAAGTAGAAGGAGTAGACTTTAACGTAGAAGAAGCAAAAAAAATATTAGCAGCAGAAGACAAAGCAGAATATACGATTCCTCTTACCATTACGAAACCAAAAGTTACCATTAATGATATTGGTTCAGAAGCCTTTCCGGATAAACTATCTAGCTTTACTACACGTTATGACCCAGGAGCAAAGGATAGAAACACAAATTTACAACTAGCATGCCAAAAACTAAATAATAAAGTAATTTTAGCAGGAGAAACTTTTTCCTACAATAAAACATTAGGGGAAAGAACCATTGCAGCAGGTTACAAAAATGCAAAAGTATATGAGAATGGGCAAGTAGTTGACGGAATAGGAGGAGGCATTTGTCAAATTTCTTCTACCTTATATAATGCAGTGCTATTGGCTGATTTAGAAATTACGGAAAGAAGAAACCATCAATTTGTGACTTCTTATTTACCAGCAGGAAGAGATGCAACAGTGGTATATGGAATGACTGATTTTAAATTCAAAAATACACGAAAATATCCAGTAAAAATTAAAGCATCTATTAGTGGAGGAGTGGCAAGTATTGGAATATATGGAATTAAGGAAGAAAATGAGTATACTTTTTCTTTTGAAACGAGAACGATTAGTACAATTCCCACTTCTACTCGATACATCGAAGATCCAACTTTACCAGTAGGAACAGAACAAGTACAACAAAAAGGTGCTAATGGCTTAAAATCAGAAACATATATAACGAAAATGTTAAACGGAAAAGTAATTTCTAAAAAATTATTATCAAGAGACACCTATGATGCTATGCAAAAAATTATTCGAAAAGGAACAAAAGGAGCAAGTGGAGCAAACACAAACACAAAACCAGCAGAACAACCTGTGGCTCCACAAACACCAACAGAACCACCAAAAGAAGAAACAGGAGGAACAACGAATCCACCAGCGGAGCAGAATAATACGGAAACGCAGAATACAGCGGGGGAGAATCCTCAAACATAGAGATGAAAAAACCACATAAAGCTAATTTGTGTTATTAGTTTTATGTGGTTTTTACCATTAAGTAATCCCCCCAGCTATGTTGCAATGCTATTATGCTTAGGGTTACTATTGCTAGTGATAAATAAGTAATTATTTATGCAAAAAAATGTTATTTTTATAAAGTTTTTGCAATAAACTGCAAAAACTTTACTTTTCGTTTTACTAGCAGAAGAAACACTAGAAAGAGAATTACGACCACTTAATAAAATTACCGACCATTATCCTAAATATTTACTTACTTTAGATGTTTTACCAAAAGCTACTTATAACGGAATTAAAAGACTTAATGTAATTGATTGGCTACTTGGAAATAAAGAATAGGAACAATCCTGCCTTGATAAAATCAAATATCATGGCAGGATCTATTAAAATAACTTTAAAAAGTTCTTGAACGACCGCATTGTCACTACCATGTGAATTGTTATTGATTGGAGAGAGGTATGAGTTAAGTTTTAAGTAAGTAATTCATTAGTTAAGTTAGTTTACAAATATCATCCATGGTGTAGTATCCGGGCTGTTGCTGGGTAATAAATTTAGTGGCTTTTAATGCTCCTTCAGCAAAAACGTCACGGGAATAGGTGGTGTGTTTAATTTCAAATGTTTCAAATTCACCGAAGAATTGAACGACGTGTTCACCAACAATGTTTCCTCCACGGATAGAGTTCATACCAATTTCTAGGGGATTACGTTTTTCTCTTTTTTCGTGGCGATGGTATTCACAAAAGTGTGTATCGTTTAGCGCATGATTGATTGTTTCAGCTAACATATTGGCTGTACCACTAGGGCTATCTATTTTTCGATTGTGATGAGTTTCTGTGATTTCTATGTCGGTGTCGGCTAAATAGGGAGCAAGCCAAGTAACTAATTTTTTCATTAAATTAATGTCATAAGACATATTGGCTGATTGAAAAATAGGGATAGTTTGACTTGCTTGTTTGATTAAGTTTATTTCTTGTTCTGAAAAACCGGTTGTGGCAATAACAATGGGAATGTGATGAGAAACTGCATAGGGCAAAATAGTTAGTGTAGCTTTTGGTACACTAAAATCAATAATAACATCTGGTTGTTCAGCAATAGAAGATGGGTCAGAATAAACCGGAAAGGCAAATTGACCATTATTTTGACCATCGAATCCACAAGATAAGACAAAAAATTCACTCTTTTCTACAAGGTCACAGACGACTTGTCCCATTTTTCCAGAACAACCACTAACTAAGACTTCTAACATAATTCATTCTCCTTTCGATTAAAAAAACAAACTAAAACTATTTTGCTAAAGAGAAAAATAGTTTTAGCCTAAGTACATTAACAAGAAGAAATTAAATTGTTTAACGTTTCTTGTTTTTCCAAACTCATTTCCGTAAGTGGTAAACGAGGAATACCAAAATCATAACCAGATAAATTTAAAGCACACTTAACTGGAATTGGATTTGTTTCAGAAAATAAGGCATGGATTAAAGGAAGAGCCTGTAATTGTTTTTGCTTAGCAGATACAATATCTCCAGTTAAGAAATCCATGACCATATCATGGGTAAATTTAGGCTTAACGTTAGATAAAACAGAGATAACGCCAAGACCACCAAGAGATAAAATAGGTAATACTTGATCATCATTTCCTGAGTAAATCGTTAATTCATCACCACAAAGGTGAGCAATATCGGCTACTTGAGATAAATTTCCACTAGCTTCTTTAATAGCAACAATATTAGGAATTTTAGAAAGAGCTAAACAAGTTTTAGGCTCAATGTTAACCCCTGTACGACTAGGGACACTATATAAAATAATAGGAATAGAAACAGAATGAGCAATCTCTTGATAATGCTGGATTAAGCCAGCTTGTGTACATTTATTGTAATAAGGAGTAACGACTAGTAAAGCATCAGCTCCTAAACTTTCTGCTAACTTAGAATTCTCTACTGCTTGAGCGGTATTGTTTGAACCTGTTCCTACAATAATAGGAACACGTTTATTTGCAGTTTCTAGCGCGCAGCGTATAGCTTGCTCTTTTTCTTCTTTTGTCATGGTAGAAGATTCACCAGTTGTGCCACAAACAATAATGGCATCTGCTTGTTGCTGGATTTGAAATTCGATTAACCTCGCAAATTCTTTAACATTAACACCTGAATCAGTAAAAGGTGTTGCAATAGCTGTTCCACAGCCTTTGAATAAAATTTTTTTCATAGAATCACATCCTGATTGAAAAATAAAATAGAGAAATATATTTATATTCGTCTGTAGTTATTATATGATAAACAGAAAGAAAAATAAACTGTTTTCAATAAATTTACAGAAAAGTAAAAAATAAGACTCAATTGAAAGCAAAAAGACAATAACCAGACTAAAACTAAATGTGTCATTCCTAATAGGAGAGTTGGATTTACGATTCAGCTCCGTTATAAAGTATTATCCCCTCTTGTCCTTAAATCTGAAAAAAATAATTTTGCTTTTCCCATAGGGGAGAGTTAGACATTCAAGAAATAAAGAAGCTTTACACGTTATAAATGTTGTAGTGATGATTATAATATAAAATATAAATAAATTATATCAGTTATTTTTTATTTTTAAATATTCTTCTAAACAAATATCGTTTTCATATATATAAGTAGCAACTTCTATTCCAACATATCTATAATGCCATACTTCTTCTGCGGTTCCAGTAATCTCTGTTTTATCTCCTGGATACCTAAAAATAAATCCATATTTGTAACTATTTGATCTAAGCCATAAGTAAATGTCGTAAGTTTCTCCATTAATATCTACAGCAAATCCAAGTTGATGTTCACTATATCCTGGAACTGCGACCCACATTTCTGCTTCCTTTTTTGCCTTTTCTTTTGAATATCCTTTTTTTCTATATTCACTAATTTTTCTATTATATAATTCTTTTTGTTTTTCATCAGTTCTATATCCTGATACTATTAGTGGATATCTTCCTAAATTACTCTTTTTGGCATCTTCTAGCATTTTCATAAGTGGTTCATATATCCTTTTATCCACCTTTTCTCCTCCCGGCACTTCTACTAAATCAACATTATAGTTTTCAGGTATTTTATTCCACTTATTTACTAATATTAAATTCCAATTTGTATCATTATTTTTAGAAATAGGACTCTTCTGAACATTTAATATGTTTAACTCTTTATTTGATGATTCTTTATCTCTATCAACAAATAAATTATATACAACTGTAGTTATTACTGCAATTGTTAATAATATAATAATAGATTGTAGAAACATATTAGCATTTCCATTTTTTTTCATCGATTACCTCCTTCTTTATAGTTAAATCTTAACTTTATATAATAAAAAAGAACAACCTTAAAATCAATACAAGTAAATTATACTGATTTATCTTAGATTGTTCTTTATTTTTTTCTTATAAAAATCTTAAATTCTTCTTAATTTTCATCTATTGGTAATTTAACTATAAAACTTGTTTTTTCTTTATCACTAGTAGCATATATTATTCCATTATGTAATTCGATAATTTCTTTTGAAATTGCAAGACCTAAACCACTACCACCTGTTTTAGATGTTCTTGATGTATCAAGTCGATAAAATTTTTCAAATATTCTATTTAGTTTTTCCTTTGGAATTTGTTTTCCAATATTCATTACTTCTATTATTACTTGATCATGACTTTTACTTACATTTATAGTAATATCACTATCTTCTTTGCTATAATGAATAGCATTTTTAATGAGATTATTAAATACTCTACTTAATTTGTCTGGATCTGCCAATATTTTTATATTTGTTTCTACATTAAGTTCTATCTTTTTATTTAGTTCATTTAGAATTGGATAAAAATCATCAATAATTTGTTCTAACATTAAACTAATACTTATTTCCTCTTTTTCTAGAATTATATGTTCTGAATTAAATCTTGCAACATCAAATAATTCATTCATAAGTTCTTCTAATCGGTATGATTTGTCTAATGCTATATTTGTATATTTCTTTCTTTGTTTTTGTGGCATATCCTCTATTTCATCTAGTAAAGATAAATAACCTATCATTGATGTCAATGGTGTTTTAATGTCATGTGCAAGATATACAATAAGTTCGTCTTTTTTCTGTTCATTTTCTTTTGCTAGTTTTTCATTCTTTTCTGATTCTACTTTAAAATGATTAAGTTTCTTTTCTACATCAGATAATTCTGATGGTAATTTTATATACTCTACATTTTTGTCATATAACTTGTCTGTTGCATTAATTATTTCATCCATATAAGTAAATACTTTTTTCAATGTAACATATATATTAATGATTGATAAACCTATCCATATTAAGAATATAATCAAAAATGGAGTAATTCCTGTAAATACAAAGTCAAATAAATTGATAGCCTCACTATATGTTTGATGTGATAATTTATACATCCAGTTAAAATCTAATACTGATATTATCCAAGCAATCAATCCAAAAATTAATGAGATAGCTATTATTATAATTATTTCTCTAAATAAAAATTCAACAAATATTTTTGATAATAAACTTCTCTTCTTTTTATTTTTCAATTTTATATCCCACCCCATAAACTGTTTTTATATATTTTGGTTTTCTTCCAATATCGTGCATTTTTTCTCTCAAGTGTCTTATATGTACCATTATAGTATTGTTATCTTTTTCAAAGTATTTTTCTTTCCAAACATATTCAAATAACTCATCACTTTTAATAACTTTACCTCTATTTTTGCATAATAACCATAGTATTGCAAATTCAGTTTTTGTTAAGTCTACTTTTTCTTCATTAAAGTAAAATTCGTGGGTATCACTATTTATTACAATTCCTCTAAAATCTATCACATTTTCTTCTGTTTTAGTAGTATTATATTTTTGGTATCTGCGAAGTTGGGCTTTTACTCTTGCTACCAATTCTAATGGTTCAAATGGTTTTGTGACATAATCATCTGCCCCTATGGTAAGTCCATTTATTTTGTCTATATCCTCAATTTTAGCAGTAGCAAATATAATTGGGAAGGTATAACCATTTTCTCTTAACTTTTTACAAAGTGAAAAACCATCTATGTCTGACATCATAACATCTAATATTGCTAAATCTATTGGTAGCTTTTCAATATCTTTTAAAACATCTTGACTTGAATAATATTTATAAACATTATAATCCTCATTTTTTAAGTATATTTCTACTAAATCAGCAATTTCTTTTTCATCATCTATGATTAATATATTACTCATACTTATCCTTTCTAATTTTAATATGGTAAGTTAATTTTCAGTCAACTCATAACTCAAATCAATTAACTTTTTTCACTTTCCACACTTCCATCTCATAAAATTTCAATCCAATGTTTTTTGTTCATATAATATGCAGGTAAAAAAACTTTGCTTAATCTTAAACTACCTATCATTTCTGGTGAACACTTTACAACTAATTGCTAGATACCTTTAGGAGATTTACAAGCTATTTATGATATTTTTTACTATTGAAAATGTAATTTATCGCATACTTGCATTGACAAATTTTATTGGTACGTCCATACGTTCTGCAACTTGTTCTGGTGTCATACCACTATCTAAATAACGCCTACAAACCACTTTCATATTTTCTCCAACTTCGATAATATGCTTGTCTGGATCATAGAAACGAACTACACGTTGACCCCATAAATGCTCCTTAACAGGGTGTACATATTCAACTTCACATTCTTTCAATTTTTCTAAAAATTTATCAAAATTATCTTCTTCAAAGTAAATCTCAAAATTATTACCATCAAAAGAAATACTATTCGTACCAATAAATTCTTTATATGATTCAACAGTTTGTAAAGCCAAACCTCCCGTTAGAGTCTTGTTTGCTCCAAAATCCATAATTACACGAAGACCCAAAACTTTTTTATAGAATTCAACCGTCTTATTTATATCAGTTACAACCAACATAGGATTTTTCAATTTCATCTTCATTTCCTCCATAAATTATTATTTCTGTAACGCATAATAACATAAATACAAGCAATTATCAACTAATTGCTTGCTAAAAAACTATTCTCTTTACTGATATAATAGTACATATAGCAAATTAATAGCATAAGTATAAATGAAAATAAGATATAATCGATTGGAAGTCCAAGTGTAGAAGATTTTTGAAGTTGTATTCCTTGTGTTAATGAAAGGATATCCACTATTATCTGCGCGTTAATGTTTTTTGTTCATCATCATTTACTTGCTTTTATTTTGCTTTTCTTCTTAATTTTAGTTCTATGTTTCTTTGCTGTGCTACTTTTTGAAATAGTTTAACAGCTATTTCACTTTTATCCTTTAAAGCTTTTGTCATAATTTCTTTTCTGTTTAATTGAAGCATTACATTTTCTATATCTTCTAAATCTAATAAATTAATAGCAAGATAAAAAAATGTTTTTTGTCTACCACTATTAAAATTTTCCAAGAGTATTTTTAAATATTTTCTTTTCTCTTTTAAAATTTGATTATACTTTTCTATTCCCATTTTTTTAGCCAATTCAATATCTTTATATCTATGCTTATGTGTTATAAAAGAATCATAGTTATCAATATTGTTATATTTTTCGCAAGGAAATTTTTCACATTCATAGCAATATTGATAAGTTTTTTTTTCTATACTACATTTTGCAATAGCACACGATTGATTACCTTGACCTCCTCCACAACCTGGGCAATATTTATCTTGATACATTGGACAAAGATAACAATTTAAACCACACAATGAAAATAGAAGATTTTCTCTTTTAAAACTTTTCATTTTCAACCAACTTTCAAATTATTCGCAGTATTTTCTATTTTTTATTCTTTATTAGAAAATAATAAAAAAAGATTTTAGATAAGCAAACTGAGGAATCCAATTTTATATCTAAAATCAATGTAACTGGTGCGCCATCTCGGCTTCGAACCGAGGACCTCCAGATTAAGAGTCTGTTGCTCTACCAACTGAGCTAATAGCGCAAAAATAAGAACAAAATTATTATAATACGAAAAAGAAACATTTGTCAAGTAGAAAAGAAAAAATCACTCGAGAATTATGCAAATAAAGTCAAATCTATTGACAAAATTAAACAGAAAGGTTAAAATAATAATGTTAAGGGAAAAATAAAGGTGGGTGAAATGAATGTTAAAAATTTATCATACAGATAAAGAAACAAATGTATTTGAAGAAATTAAAGAATTCAAGCCGGGAAGCTGGATAAACCTGGTTAACCCATCAGAAGCGGAAATTAAAAAAGTATGCGAAAGCGTAAATATTCAAGAAGACTTCATACGAGATGCCTTAGACTACGAAGAAAAAGCACGTATTGACCAAGAAGACGATGACAATACCATCTTATTTGTAGTAGATGTTCCCATCATCGAAAAAAATGAGGAAAATGAAATTTATACAACAATGCCATTGGGAATGATTGTCGTAAGAGATGAATTCTTTATTACCGTTTCACTACGTAAAAATAAAATCATCGAAAATTTTGAAAAACGAAAAATCAAAAATTTTCAAACCTATAAAAAATCAAGATTTATCTTTCAAATTTTATATTTAAATTCATCTTATTTCCTAATGCACTTAAAACAAATTAATAAAGAAACAGAAATTGCCGAATATATATTAAAAAACTCCATGAAAAATAAAGAATTATTAAAATTATTAAGCTTAGAAAAAGGACTAGTTTATTTCACAACTTCGCTAAAATCCAATGAATTAGTCATGGAAAAAACCATGAGGGGAAAAATCATTAAATTATATGAAGAAGACGAAGATATTCTAGAAGATGCCATCACGGAAAATAGACAAGCCATCGAAATGGCAAAAATATATAGTGATATTCTAAATGGAACAATGGATGCCTATGCTTCTATTATATCGAACAATCTAAATGGGGTCATGAAAACATTAACCTCCATTACCATTGTATTAGCAGTTCCCACTATGATTTCTAGTTTTTGGGGAATGAATGTAGAGCTACCATTTCAATATAATAAATTTGGATTTGTCATCATGGTACTCTTTGCCATTATCACAACATTAGTAGTGACTTGGTGGCTTAAGAAAAAAGATATGTTAAATTAAGGAAACAAAAAAATTGCCCAATCATAATAACATCATGATTGGGCAAATTTTTTGTTACTTTTTCAAGAATAGTTTATTTCATATTCTTCTAATAATTTTTTAATACTAGTAAAATTATCGGGTAAAACAGAGTTCCCTAATATCCCTAAAGAATTTGCCGTTATTACATTTTCTTTTTTATCATCAATAAATAAACACTCATTTGGAACCAATTGATACCTACTCAATAATTCAAGATAAATACTTTCATATGGTTTTACCTTATGTTCTAAATAAGAAAAAACGTATCCATCAACTAGTGAAAATAACTCACTTGAACGAATAGAATCATGGGTATGTTTATTAATATTAGATAATAAATAGATCTGATATCCATTATTTTTTAACTTTTTCATTAAAGCAATCACATTTTCATTAATTATACTGTATTTAGTATACCCATATAAAAATTTTTCAATTAACTCATCATGTTTGTGATTCGTCCTATCTTCTAATATAGAAATAGCATCTTCTCTACTGATATAGCCAGTATCAATTAAAGCATATTGTAGCCATTCAGGTGAATTAATAATAGTATCTACAATAAAATTTTTTTCATGATCATCACAAGTAAAGTGAGGTAAAGTATCTTCTAGATTAAAATTAAGAATGACATTTCCGATATCAAAAATAATATTTTTAATGGTATTCATATTTCCTAGTCTATGTTAGTGGTTAAAACCAACATATTTCTCCTTGTATAATTTATTTAGGTTTTTGAAAGGTTCCCATAAACCTTTATATGACAATCATTTCATGATATAATTGTTATGTTAATACTGCGGATTCTTTTTTCTTTCGTCGTATTTGTAAATAGTAAAAACTTACTTAGATTAGATGTCTCAAAAATAAGTTTAACCCTTTAGCATTGATTTGTATTGGTGTTTTCAATAAGCTTAAGGGTTAAACAGTATGTTTGTTAGCCTTAAAAGTACACCATTTATCTTACTTAAAATTTATCACCAAGAATCGTCTCAATTTTTGTTAACTGATTTTTTAAATCTAAATATTTCGTTTTTCCAATAGAAGTATCACTACCATTTTCGTAATTTTCAATGGTTCGGCGAATGTCTAAAACCTTAAATTTACGAAGAGAAAGAGAAGGATTTTTGTACATATGGATTGGCGTATAAGAAATTTGATCAATCGTAATAGATCCATCAATTTGCTTGGTGATTTTCAAATTCAAAATAATAGAATTTCTAGTATTTTCAGCATTTTGATCACAAATAAAATTACCAAAAGCATAAATCACAAAACCATCCTTTTTCGTTCCATCAGGTAAAGTCACACTTCGTTTTTCCATAGGCTCCAACACATGAGGGTGATTTCCTAAAATAATATCTACGCCTTGACTAAATAAAAAATCAGTCAACTCTTTTTGTTCCTCATTAGCCGTAGTTCGGTATTCTGTTCCCCAGTGCATACATGATACAATAACATCAGCCTCTTCTTTTTTCGCCTGCTCAATCTGTTTAGTCATGAGCTCACGATCAATCAAATTAACAGCAAACTCTTTCCCCTCAGGAATAGGAATTCCATTCGTTCCATAAGTATAATTTAAAAAAGCAATTTTAACTCCTTTTACGTATTGATAAAGAATCTTATTTTGTTCTTCCTGTGTGCGATTCGTTCCCACATGGGCAATACAAGCATCATCTAAAACATCAAGCGTACGAGAAAGACCAGAAAATCCCATATCTAAACAATGATTACCAGCAGTAGACAAAACGTCAAGCCCAATCTTGCGTAAACTATAAGCCAAATTATCAGGGGAGTTAAAAGTAGGATAGTTACTATAACCACGTTCCTTACCAGCAAAACTGGTTTCTAAACTTCCCACCGTAATATCAGGAAGTTTCGTATAATTCATAATATCATCAAACACATAAAAAAAATCATAATCATCGGATTCTTTTTGATAAGCATCCCAATACTGAGTATTATGGCACATCACATCACCAATAGCTGCCATAGTAAACGTAGTAGGGGATGGTTTAGACGAATTTTGAATTTCGTTTGTTTCCTTTTTTGATTCATCTTGGACTCCATTTTCTGAAAGGGAAGAAAGACTTGATAAATCATTTTGAATAGCACAGCGAGAACAAGACATACTATACCATCGACTTCCCACATAAATGAGCAAAAACAATAAAAAAGCGAAAAGAAGAAACAAAACAACAACTTTTGTAGGAAGAGATAAAACTTGACTGAAAACAGAAGATTTTTTTTGATTTTTTCGAGCATTTCTTCTCAATTGAAATCACTCCCATCTTTTTATTTACTTATAAACTATCATAGTTAAAAATTTTTTTCAACAAAAAATGTATAATTTTCGCCAAAAAAGAAATAATAAGAAAAAGAAAACCAATTTGCTTATCAATGAGTAATTCAAAATAAAAACGAGTTGAATAAGCAAAAAGGAATAAATAAGGAGGAAAAATCATGAAAGTAATAGATAAAATTGCTTTAGTATTAATCATTATTGGAGCGATCAACTGGGGATTAATTGGTCTATTTCAATTTGATTTAGTAGCAACCATTTTTGGGGAAATGTCAATAATCAGTAGAATTGTTTACGGATTAGTTGGTATTTCAGGACTTTGGGGAATAAAATTGTTATTTGATGATTAAAAATAAAGAGTTTACTTTTAATTGGTAAATATTTTTTATGAAAAAGAATTAGCCCCCCTATCATGCGATAGGGGGGCTAAACACGATAAAATTTCTATCGTGACAAGGAGTTACTCTTGAAAATCAAACTAAGACAAGGATAACTATTTATGATTAAATGATTTTTTTCAAGAGAATTTTTAAATTCTCTTGAAAGATCATCAGATAACAAATAGTCAATGGTTACTAAAAATCCTACTAGACAATGATTTAGCTACTTTTGAGTAATTTAGTTGTTACCATTCACAGCCGTATAAATTGTAGAGTAGTGAAAAAAGGGAAGTCTGGTCAATGGTTCTAACAGTAATTTATACCTGACAGTTCCCGAAGACCCGCGCCCAAGCTTAAAACCCGATAACAGGCTTCTTCGTGAGGGACTTAAGGGGTTTAAAAAGACCCTGCTATGGAAGGTTAAATTACTGTTAGAACCATTGACCAAACTTCTCTTTTTTCACGGATACCAAAAAAACAAGAAAAACAAGAAAATCAATAAAACCCTTGAAAAATAAGCAAAAATGAGATATAATGCAAACGATAAAGTTAAAGGAGGAAAACACTCATGTTAAGCGCAAATGGAGTAACCGTAAGGTTTGGAAAACGAGTATTATTTGAAGACGTAAATATAAAATTTGGAAAAGGAAATTGCTACGGAATCATAGGAGCCAATGGAGCAGGAAAATCCACTTTTCTTAAAGTATTATCAGGAGAAATTGAACCAAGCAAAGGAGATGTTAGTCTAGAAAAAGGAGAAAGACTATCGGTACTAAAACAAGATCACTTTGCCTACGAAGAATATACGGTAATGGACACCGTATTAATGGGAAACAAAGAATTATATGACATCATGAAAGAAAAAGAAGAAATCTACAATAAACCAGACTTCTCCGAAGAAGATGGAATGAAAGCAGCAAAACTAGAAGAAAGATTCGCCGAACTAGATGGATGGAATGCTGAATCAGATGCAGCTATGCTACTCAATGACCTAGGGATAATCCCAGAAAATCATTACAAAATGATGAAAGAAATCGAAGCCAGAGAAAAAGTAAAAATACTATTAGCCCAAAGTTTATTTGGTAACCCAGATGTACTTTTATTAGATGAACCAACAAACGACTTAGACCTAAAAAGCATAAATTGGTTACAAGATTTCTTAATTGACTTTGAAAACACTGTCATTGTCGTATCTCACGATCGTTATTTCTTAAATAAAGTATGTACCCACATTGCAGACGTAGACTTTGGAAAAATCAAAGTATATCCCGGAAATTATGACTTCTGGTACGAATCTAGCCAATTAGCCCTAAAACAAATGAGAGAGCAAAATAAAAAGAAAGAAGAAAAAATGAAAGAATTACAAGACTTTATCGCTCGCTTTAGTGCTAATGCCTCTAAATCAAAACAAGCTACCTCAAGAAAAAAGACATTAGAAAAAATAGAACTAGACGAAATCAAACCATCCAACCGTAAATATCCCTATGTAGATTTTAAACCAGACAGAGAACCAGGAAATGACATATTAACCGTAAAAAAGATAAGCAAAACAGTAGAAGGCATTAAACTATTAGACAATGTATCCTTCACCGTAAAAGAAGGAAACAAAATTGCTTTTCTAGCCGATAATGAAATGGCCAAAACCGTATTATTCCAAATCATCGCAGGAGAAATCGAGCCAGACGAAGGAGAAATCAGTTGGGGAACCACAATTACCACAGCTTATTTCCCAAAGGACAATAATTATTTATTCGATTCAGAAGAAAGCATCACCGAATGGCTAAGGCAATATTCTAAAGATCCAGACGAAACCTACGTAAGAAGTTTCTTAGGAAGAATGTTATTTTCAGGAGATGAAGCTTTAAAACAAGTAAACGTTCTCTCAGGAGGAGAAAAAGTAAGATGTGTATTAGCCAAAATGATGTTATCAGGAGCTAATTTCTTAATCTTTGACGAACCAACAAACCACCTAGATATGGAAAGCATAACATCAGTAAATGATGGCATGAAAAAATTTACTGGTAATATCCTATTTACTTCACATGATCATGAGCTAAGCCAAACCGTAGCGAACAGAATCTTAGATATTAAAGAAAATGGAACAGTAATTGACCGAGAAATTAGTTATAATGAATATTTAGGAATGGAATAATAAAAAAAGAAAGAGAGGAAGAAAGATAAAATGAATCAAATCGGAAAGACCATAGCAGAAGAATTAAATATCAAAGAAAGCCAAGTAGAAGCAACCATAAAGTTAATTGATGAAGGAAATACCATACCATTCATTGCTCGTTACCGTAAGGAAGTAACGGGAGGACTAAGCGATGAAACACTTAGGGACTTAGGCGAAAGACTAACTTACCTGAGAAACTTAGAAGCAAGAAAAGAGGAAGTTATCCACTCCATCGACGAACAAGGAAAACTAACCGATGAAATCCTAAAAGCCGTAGCAATCAGTAAAACATTAGCAGAAGTAGAAGACATTTATCGTCCCTATAAGCAAAAAAAGAAAACCAGAGCAACAGTCGCAAAAGCAAAAGGACTAGAACCATTAGCCGAAATCATTATCGCCCAAAAAGAAACTAGACAAATCAAAGAAATTGCCAAAGAATACATAAATATCGATAAACTAGAGGAAGCGGACAAACAAAATAAAGATAAAGTAGTCAAAACCGCAGAAGAAGCCATCCAAGGAGCACTAGACATCATAGCAGAAAACATTTCAGACAATCCGGAATATCGAAAAGCCATCAAAATCATGTGTTACCGAGAAGCATTAATCAGCACAAAAGCCATAGACGAAGAAGAAAAATCAAACTACGAAATGTACTATGACTATCAAGAACCAATCAAATGGATCCCAAGTCACCGAATCCTAGCCATTAATCGTGGGGAAAAAGAAAACGTATTAAAAGTAAAAATCGAAAAACCAGAAGATAAAATCATCGTACATATGGAAAGAGATATACTTCAAGGAGAAACGCAATTTACCCAAATGATAAAAGACACCATTTTAGATAGTTATAAACGACTAATAGAACCATCCATCGACCGAGAAATTCGTTCAGACTTAACCGAAAAAGCAGAAGAAAAAGCCATCAAAGTATTTGGGCAAAATGCAAAACAACTATTATTAGGTGCACCAATTAAAGGAAAAACCGTTATGGGGTTTGACCCTGCTTATCGTACCGGCTGTAAAATAGCAGTCATCGACGAAACAGGAAAAGTATTAGACACCACAACCATCTATCCAACAGCTCCACAAAATGACGTAGAAAAAAGCAAAAAAGAATTATTACATTTAATCGAAAAAGACAAAATCGATATGATAGCCATCGGAAACGGAACAGCATCGCGAGAATCCGAAATGTTTGTGGCAGACGTCATCAAAGAAGCCAAACGAGAAGTACACTATGTAATCGTCAGTGAAGCAGGAGCATCAGTCTATTCTGCCTCAAAACTAGCAACCGAAGAATATCCTGACATCAATGTATCCATCAGAGGAGCCATCTCCATAGCCAGAAGACTACAAGATCCACTAGCAGAACTAGTAAAAATAGACCCAAAAGCCATTGGTGTAGGGCAATATCAACACGATGTTAACCAAAAAAACTTAGCCGAAAGTTTAGGAGGAGTAGTAGAAGGAGCAGTAAACAAAGTAGGAGTAGACGTTAACACAGCAACCCCATCACTACTTTCTTACGTAGCAGGAATCAACAACACCATTGCCAAAAATATCGTTAAATACCGTGATGAAAACGGAAAACTAAAAAACAGAAAACAACTACTAAAAGTACCAAAACTAGGAAAAGTAGCCTTTGAACAATGTGCAGGATTCCTACGCATATTTGGCGGAGACAACCCATTAGAAATCACAGCAGTCCATCCAGAAAGCTATGAAGCAACCGAAAAACTACTAACCAGCCTTGGCTTTAACGTATCTGATCTACAAGACAAACAAAAATTAGACGAACTAAGGCAAAAGCTAAAAACAATCGAAGTAAGCAAAATGGCCAAAGAATTAGAAATAGGGGAAATGACACTATCTGACATCATCGCCGAACTAAGTAAACCAGGAAGAGACCCACGTGAAGATATGCCAAAACCAATCTTACGATCAGACGTATTAAAACTAGAAGACCTAAAAGAAGGAATGATCTTAACCGGAACCGTAAGAAATGTCATTGACTTTGGTGCATTTGTCGACATTGGGGTAAAACACGATGGACTAGTCCATATTTCAGAAATGAGTGATAAATATATTAAGAATCCATCAGAAGTGGTAGCAGTAGGTGATATTGTAAAAGTGAAAGTCATTAAAATTGATGAAGAAAGACAAAAAGTTGGATTGTCGATGAAATGTTAAATGATTTTGGTTAATGAATAATGATAAGAAAGATAAAATAGACAAAAAATAGTAACTACTTAAATAGTAATTACTATTTTTTCTTTGAGTAAAAATTTAATATAAAATAAAAACTCAAGCAATAATCTCACTTATACGTTATAAACTATCTATTACTGGATAAAGGCTTTGAGGAATGAGTCCGCTCTGAACCCAAGGTATCTATAGTATTTTTTAGATAAATTTAGTCTTCCATAGCAGGGTCTTTTTAAAACCCTTAAGTCCCTAACAAAGAAGCCAGTAATCGGGTTTTAAGCCTAACGTGAGTCTTAGGGAACTGTCAGACGTAAATTTATCTAAAAAATACTATAGATACCTTGGTTCAGAGCTACTTTGGTATAAAAGTATTATTTAGCAACAACTATCTAGGCATTTTTTGATAAAGACTTGCATATTTGTTTTATTTGATTTTTCAAACATATTCATCAAATGTTTAACTTGTTGTATATCTGATTCACCTTTATTTGTTGGAAACAAATCTCTATACAGCTTTCCTTTCTCTTTATTATTTGGTAGTTTGTCGATAAGTTTCAAATCTAGTAATACTTCATCTAAATTATTGTTGTTCCAAATGGGAACTATGTATGGACTTAACCAATGATTTTTAAACATTTCTCCTAAAATATATTTTTGTTTTCTATCTTCACTGGTATCATCTAAGTCCATTATTGGCATTAATGAAAAATTTTTTAATATTCCTTTTTCTTCTTCTACTACATATTTTTGGTTAAATACTCTTTTATGTTTAAAAATATTATTTCCTAATACTGTCATTAAACTATCTATTTGTATGCTCGTTTTTCCATTACTTTCTGCATATATTTCTATAGGCAAATGTAAGTTACTTTTGATATGCTCTGCTAAAAGAAGTTCACTTTTTCCATGTGCTATTACAATTCCTTTACAATAATTAAGATTCCTCGCCATTAGCATTTTCCTCATTATTTTCAGAATCTTCCAGAGCATATTTTATTTCTTCAAAATCAATGTAGTCTGTTGTTGGAATTCCTCCAAAAACACCTTTAAAATACAAATCACGAGCATTATTATTTCTTTGTATTTTGATTCCATATTCCTTTATAGAATTTATTGTTTTATTTCCATGATAATCTGTTGACAATATATAGATATTTTCTTTCGGTAATGTTTCTAATAATAGAGTATTATGAGTTGTTATAATGAGCTGTCCTGTAATTTCATCCTTTATTGACATGATAATATTTTTCATTAATACATCATGAATTCCATTATCTATTTCATCTAATATAACGGTTTCTCCTAATAGTGAACCAATGATTGTATCAAATTGATTTAATATTCTTTTTGTTCCATCTGACTCAAGTCTAGAAGGAATAGACTTTATTTTTCCTCCTATCATTTTGTTAAAAAATAATTCATAATGGATCCTGTCCTCTTTTTCATCTATTTCGTATTTAACTTCTTTGATATCTGCATATGCTTGGGTAAAAAATATAGTTAAAACATTTTCATATTTCTTTATTTCAGGTAACTTATCCTTTTTTACCATTCCTTTTTGTATATTGTTTAATTTTCTGACTTTTACAAAACTATCTGGTATTATTTTTAAAGCACCTTTATCAACATGTACTACCATTGACCAAATTTTATCTATTACATCAATCATATTTTTAGCTATATTATTATCGATATAATCTTGATTTTTCTCTACTGTTTCAAATGATAATAATGATAAAAAAGTATATTTCCCCCAATATTTATCAATTCCATCGATTAATTCTTCATTATATTTTTCATTAATAAAGATGTTTTTATTTAAATTTTTAATAATTTTGTTATTTTCTTTCTTTATTTGAAATAGATATGCTCTTTGTTTTCCAGCCATATAATATAGTTTTTCTTCTCTAATTTCATCATCAAATTTTAGATAATAAAATCCATTATTATTATTAATTTTAAAACCATATTCAATTTCAGTAGGTTCTTCTTCATCTAACATTCTATATTCTTTTAGATTAAATGATAATTGGAAAATTTGTGTTATTTCTGTTGGTAACTGATCTGACATTTCTTCTTGTATTTTCCAAAATTCTTTTGGCAGTTTATTCATTGCAATATCTGTTGCTCTTGACATGGTTAATTGCTGTAATAACTTGAATAATTCTACAATATTGGTTTTTCCACTTCCATTTTCACCATATATAGATATCAATTGATTTGTTTTTGCTTTTGTCTTATTTAATTTGAACTCTATATCTTTTAATGATTTAAAGTTTTTAGCTTTTACATATGTGAACATTTTATCAACCTCCTATAATATTGTATCATTTTTAAGCTTTTCTATACTATTCTACACCATTTTTTATTAAAAATCAATTATTTTTAATACATTTTGTATTAATTTTACAAAACTTTATATGGTATTCTATGTTTTCTTTACAAAAATAGTACCTTTTTTGTATTTAGTTATTTTTTTCAAGTTAAATTAAAATAAGAGGGGGGCCTGAAATAGGAGTCTAAACAAAATATGACTAGGGAAAAAATAACTAGGGAAGAAAAGGGCGTCCCCCTTTTTTCCCTAGTTATATTTCTCTTGAATTTCCTTTATCTCTTCAAAATGATTTTCCAATAAATCCAAAAACACATCATCTAATTCCGGATCAAATTGTGTACCTCTACATCTCATCAATTCTGAAATAACTTTTTCCATAGGAAGTGAATCACGGTAAGAGCGACGAGAAGTCATCGCATCAAAACTATCAGCAATAGCGGCAATTCTAGCTAAATAAGGAATTTCTTCCCCCTTTAATTTTCCAGGGTATCCTGTACCATCATATTTTTCGTGATGATGTTCTACAATCGGTAAAATATCTTGGAAAATAGTGGCATGAGATAAGATATGTACACCTATATTTGGATGTTGTTTTATTTGTGAATATTCATCGTCCGTTAATTTGGCATCTTTCTGTAAAATCGTATCAGGAACACCGATTTTCCCTAAATCATGAAATAAGCCACCAATTTGTAAGGTTTTTAAATCATTATCGGGAAGTCCTAATTTTTTCCCTAACAAAACAGAATATTCAGAAACACGATCTGAATGACCTCTTGTATAGATATCTTTTGCCTCTACCGTAAAACGTAAAGTTTGGATACTTTCTAAGTAGGATTGTTCTAATTTTTCATAAGTGTCGGTCAAGCGATCATTAATTTTCTTAATCTCATTCATTTGTTTTATGGATTTTATCCCAGATTCAATTAATAATAATAATTGATCAAATTTATCACTTTTTTCACAATAACCTTGAATATCTAATCGTTTAATGGTTTCTAGTGGAGGGGCTAAGTCTTTATGACCAGTAAGTAACAAAATATATAAATCTTGATTAAATTTGCGAATTTCCTCAACTACTTGATCACCATGGAAAGGTGTCATAATAAAATCGAGTACCATTAAGTCATAATGTTCTTTCTTAACACGTTCAATTGCTTCCACAGGATCAGTAACACCAGTAAAATCATAACCAGAACGCTTTAAGAAGATAGATAATGAATCAACAATTCCTTCTTCATCATCTACAGCAATGATTCTATATTGTTTATTTTCCGTATTTTCGACATTTTGTAAGCCTTTTCTCATGATAGACCTCCCTTTTCCATATCACTGTCATTATATAAATAAGTTATGTAAAAAGCAAGAGTTTTTAGGAAAAAAAATGGAGAAAAAATTGGCAAAAAAAGTTTGACTTTTTCTTTTTTACAAAAAGTCAAACTCTTAGTGTACCAACCGGTTAAAGAGGAAGAATGATATGGAAAGATGTACCTTTTCCTTTTTCTGATTCAAAAGTAATGTCTCCTCCAAAATGAGCACGAATAGTAGAATAAGACATATATAATCCAAGTCCAGTTCCATTTTTTCCTTTTGTCGTAATCATTTCTTTAAACAATTTAGCTTTTACTGATTCAGGTAATCCAGAGGCATAATCACGAATCGTAATCATTAATTGATGACTGTCAGTCTGGTCAACAATAAAGTCTATCGTTTGTTCCGGTTTTCCGCCATAAGCTTGTATAGCATTAGAAATCATATTATTAATTACCTGTACTAAACTATTAATATCTCCATGAAGAGAAGTTTTTTCCGAAGTATGTAATTCTACATTTAAGTAAATTAAAGCACTCTTTAACTCATGTTTCATTAAAATATCAATACGTTTTACTAATTCTTCTACATCAAAAGTAATATTTTCTGCTTCTGATAACGTTACCGCTTGACCCTTAACAGCAGTAATAACATCAGACATATAACCAGTATATTCTTTTACCTTTTCTACCCAACTAGCCATATCCTTAGCAATTTCATGGTGATCTTGAGAATTGACATCAGGATCATCAATAGAGGAGTTATATTCTTTAATCAAATCAGATAACCCTTCGGCTGCACCAGAAATGGACATAATTGGTGTTTTTAAGTTGTGGGCAATTCCCCCAATTAGTTGACCAAGTGAAGCTAAACGTTCTTTTTCCATTAACATGTCTTGGTTTTCATGAATTTGTTTTACATTACGTTTAATTAATCGCTGAGTAACATTAAAAGCCATAACCAGATCAGCGACCTCATCTTCTGAGGTAATGGCTAAATTATGATTAAGTCGAATTTCATTTCGGTTATCAGAAGCAATTTCATTTAACTTACTAGTAACTACTTTAATATCTTTTGATAAAGAAGCCGAAACATATAATAAAATAACAAAAATAATCATAAATAGAATAACATCAGAAATCAAGATAAATTTTAAAAATTGAGGTTGTTGTGTATTATAAAGATAACCAACAAAATACGTTTGTCCATCTAAGGTAATACATTTTGTAGCAATTCCTTCAACATCTAAACAAAAATAATCGTAAGTACGTCCTTGCTCGGAAACGGATTTTTCTAATGTATACTTAATAAAAAATGGTTGTAATTCAGAATGATCAGAAGTAATATAATTTCCAGAAGAATCAATCATAAAGTAAAGATGAGCATCATTCAAAAAACCAATTTCCTCTAAAGTATCACGCATTTCTTGCTGATCACGAAACGGATGATTGAACTGTTTTTCCATTAACGTACGATAAGATTCATAATAAATATCTCCTGTTTGCGTAGATGCTTGTACATAACCGACTAAAGAAGTAATAATCAAAGAGATTAATACAAGAGGAAATAATTGTAAAATTAATTTACTCGTTAATGATTTAAACTCACTTTTACGGCGAGAAGCAAGGCCAAATTCGATATCATCCATAATTTCTGTATAATTATCGTGCAGAACCATTAAAATACGCCTAAATTGATTTTTAGAAAAGATAAGACTAATAACAGAGCCTAAAGTAAAGAAAGATAAATAAATTAAACATATTTTAATAATCGTTAACGGATAGGCTTTAATAATCATAAAAGTAACCGGTAAAAAAATAAGCGGAACCAATATTTCTAAAAAATACAATAAGTAAGGTGTATTCATACAAAAAGAACGTATTTTTAAGATCAAAACAGAGATTTCCTTTTTACTAAGAGAGTCAGATTTTTTTTCTAAAATAGAAAAAGACTTACTGATTTTAAAAACACGAATCAGCAAAAAAATCAAACTAAAGAATATAATCAGAAATACCAATAAGATATACTGTTGTGTATACGTAATGCCATCAAATTCTAGTTGAAATTGATTATCAATACTATCTGGTGGGTAATTTAAAATGATGGGTAATAAAGGGAATAGGACAAGGGCAGTTAAAATAGGAACTGCCCAATAAAATAAGATAATACGCCTAAGATCTTTTTTATAATTTAGTTTCATTCGTACAATCATCTCCATTTATATATTTTTTAAAAAAAGTATTAACATATTGTGAACTAAGAACAGGCCAAGCTAAATCATAATGGTTTAAATAAGATAAAGTAAAATCTTGTTTTAAATCAATATTATGGTGATATTTTGCATAATCGCTCGTTAAATCATTAATAATTCCTAAAATAGCCTCTTCCATATCGGTAGTTGCTACATAATTATGAAAAACATCATCAGGAACAACTGAAATATTAGCACCAGAAGACTTTAAATCCTCTAATAAATCCAAAACACAAATACGGTGTTCATTAAAAATATGAAAAACTTTTGGGTAACTAGATTCATATTTCATTAAGGTAGCAATAAACTCACTACAAACATCCACTGGACTTAAATCAATGGTTAAATAAGCAAATGATTCAGGAATCATTTGCAATTTAGCAAAAGCAATCATACGGTTTAAAAAGGCATTCTGCTTATCATTTTCCTGAAATTTTCCATCAGAAAGGCGAGCCGTAATATTACCTAAACGATAAACCGAAGCAACTAAACCAGAAGATAAGGCTTTCCATACTTCATATTCTGCATCAAATTTACTGCGGATGTAAACATTAGCATTACAATTTTGACCAACATATAAGCTATGTTCATCAAAGATAATAGGGTTATCTCCTGTGGTTAAATAATCAGCAGAAATGGAAGTGGTAGAAATATAATTTAGGTAAATTCCATAAGACTGACAAAAATCAATCATGGTTTTCGTTCCTGTTACATTAACCAATTCGAACAAATCTTTATTGCCATAATGACTAACAAGAGCTGCTGAATGAATAACTACATCAATTGTATGACCTAACTGATCATAATCTACGTCAGATAAATTAAAATGAAGAAGAGTTATATCAGCATTAATGACTTTGATTCTCGTTCCTAAATATTCTAACATCGTTTTTCCAAAATAAAAAGATAGTTTACGATATAATCGTTTCTCAGGATCTTCTTTATTTTTTCTACGAATTAGACAATATACGGTAGAATCCGTGTATTTAACCAAATGATATAATAAATGAATTCCTAAATAACCAGTAGCACCAGTCAGTAGTACATTTTTCATTGGTACTTCACGTGAAGAGGTAGAATGTTCAAAGTCATAATAAAGATTATGGTCAAATAAAGTATTAACATTAACATCAGGATGTTTATGATAATAAAAATTATCACCAATATTACGAATGGTTTTCAATTCATAAATATCTTGAATATTAACTAGATAATTTTTTTCTAACAAAATAATGGTAATTTTCATTAAGGTTAATGAATCTGCCCCTAATTCTAAAATATTATCGTCAATACCAATACGTTCAATACGTAAAGTTTGTTCTAATATTTCTTGGAAGGTTTTCTCAAAATCATTTCGAGGAGCAAAATAAGTTGAAGTAGGAGCCAGTTCAATTTTTTGGGCTAATAATTGTTTACGATCAACTTTTCCATTATTAGTTAAAGGAATGTCCTCCATAAAAACAAAGAAACTAGGAATCATATATTCAGGAACCAGCTGAGAAATATATTGTTTTAGTAGCAAAGAAGTAACACTAGCATCTGCTACAACATAAGCCACTAAAAAAGAATCTTTCTCATCTTCTTTCTTTGGTAAAACAACACATTTTTCGACTAAAGGATGTCTTAATAATTTTGTTTCAATTTCTCCGAGTTCAATACGGAATCCACGAATTTTTACTTGATTATCGATTCTTCCTCTATAATATAAATTACCATCACGTGATAAAACTGCATTATCGGCTGAACGATATAACAATTCTTCAGGACAATAAGGATTAGGCACAAAACGACTTTCATTTAATTCAGGGCGGTTTAGATAACCACTACATACACCTAAACCAGAAACACACATCTCACCTTCTACTCCAAAAGGGAGAATATGTAAATTTTCATCCATGACATAGACCTTTAAAGAAGGAATCGGTTTTCCAATATTGGAATAAGGTAAAGATAAATCGTGTTCATCAAGCTCACGAAAAGTAACATGTACAGTAGTTTCCGTGATACCATACATATTAATTAATTTAACAAACGAATATTTATCTTTCCAAGGTTTAATCAAATTAGGTTTTAATGCCTCACCACCATAAATGATATAACGTATGCACAAAGAAGAATCATCTCTAAGTAATTCACAATCTAACAAATTATAAAAATAAGTAGGCGTTTGGTTTAAAACAGTAACCTTTTCTTTACGCAATAAATCTAAGAACAAATTTGGATCTTTAGCGACTGTTTCTGGAATAAGAATTAATGTTCCCCCATATAATAAGCAGCCATACATTTCCCAAACGGAAAAATCGAAAGCAACCGAATGAAACATTGTCCAAACATCAGAAGAATCAAAATCAAATTGAAAATGATCATTCTTAATCAAACGAACAACATTACGATGAGTAATCATTACCCCCTTTGGTGTTCCCGTAGAACCTGATGTATAAATAATATATAATAAATCATCAGGAGAATTAACCATAGGTAAAGAAGAATCAGACATTTGGTATATTTCTTCATTATCGAAATCTAATAAATACGAAGGAATAGAAACTTCTATTTCTTCACGATGAGCAAAGTTAGTTAAAAAAACTTTAGTATGACTATCTTTTAGCATAAAATCAATACGAGTTTGCGGATAGGACAAATCAATTGGTAAATAACAAGCACCAGATTTAATAATACCCAAAATACCAGTAATCATTTCTAGCGATTTATTCAAACGTAAAGCAATTACGTCATTTGGTTTAATTCCTAATGTACGCAAAAAATGAGCAACTTGATTGGATTTTTTATCTAATTCAGCATAAGTCATAGAAGTATTTTTGTATTTTATCGCAATGTGATCAGGTGTTAAAGAAACCTGATGACAAAATAAGTCTACCATGGTTTTATCCGAAGGGTATAAAGCATCTGTACAATTAAAATCACGCAAAATCTCTTCTAACTCTTGAGGGGGAGTTACAGAAAGATCGTTTATCGTAATAGAAGGTTTTTGTAATATTTGCTCAATTAGATAAATAATACGTTCATGAAGATCCTGAATATCTTGCTCAGTATAGTTAGAAGTACGATAATCATAGGCGATATTAAGTTTTCCGGTATCGTTTAAATCAAAAAAGTGAATATCCATATCGTCTGAAGTGTGACCATTAAAGACCCAATTAGTCGAGTAATTAACATCTGATTCATCTTTTGTTTTAGTAATTTGGTAAGACAAAAGCACATGATATAAATTAGGCAAAGAAGGATTATCCTTTCTAGCTTCCTGTAACATAGATTGATAAGGATATTTTTGATGACGATACATAGAAACAAATTGAGTAGCCAATTGATTCACAAAGGCAGAAAAAGACAAAGACTCCTCAAGAGAAACGCGAACAGGCAAGGTAGTAATGTACATACCAGTAGTCTGTTTATCACGATAATTAGTTCGATTCAAAATTGGTGTTCCTACAATAAAATCATCAGAATGATTTACTCTACCAATATAAATAGAGTAGATAGCCATTAAAAAGTGATATAAGGAAATACGATGTTCATCACAAAAAGATTTTACTTGTGAAATTAATTCTTCCTCAACAACATAAGTCACACGATGAGCTAAACAAGTAAAATCTTGTTTATTCTCAGAAAAAATAGAAGGCATAGTTACTGGTTCAGGAACAGAAGAAAGCACATTATCCCAATACATTTTATCTGCTTCATATTTGGAACTATGGATATATTTTTGTTCAGATTGAATATAATCAAGATAAGAATAGGAAGGAATTTCGCAAGAAACACCTTGAACAAGCCTAGAATAAATTTCAGTAATTTCTTTAGCAATAAGACCCAAAGTCCAAGAATCAGCAATTAAATGATGGATATTAACAATAAAACCACCATTACCACGAGGAAAACGAAATAAAGTAAAATAAAAAAGACTTGTTTTTAGAGGGTCAAAACAATGACTAGCAATGGAAGATTCAGCTTGATGAAAGTCAGCTTCATCTTGTAATTCTAGTAGTTCAATAGGAAAAGGAGAAAAATCCTCTACGTATTGACAAATGTCCTCTTTGATCACAAATCTTAAACGGAAACTATCGTGGGAACGGATAAAGGTATAGATGGCTTTTTTTAATAATTCAAAATTAACCTGAGGTTCAAAAAGTACAGAGCCACAAATGTTATTGATGGCTGTTCCTTGATAAAATAATTCAGTATTCCAAATGTTTTTTTGTGGAATAGTTAAGTTGTACATCTTTTTTTCCATAATTTTCACCCTTTATTCTCATTATTAATTTACTAGAGTCATTATACAAAAGATGAAATAAAATTGCAAATTTTTTGCGTAAAAAAGTAGATTTTTATCATAAAAAGTTAAATGGTGTCGAAAGTAAAAGATAGTGTGAAATCGTAAATAGAAGAAAGTTTGATTTAAATAAATTATTTTTTAAGGAAGAAGAGGCCCGCCTGAACGAGTTGGTGATATTCGTGTACCGACACAAATTTAGTCTTCCATAGCAGGGTCATTTTAAATTCAAAAAAACTATTGCCAAATACAATGTTTTAAGATAAAATTAACACAATAAAAAGAAAGAGGGAAGAGAATGGAAAAAAACACCAACCGAAAAGTATACGAGTCAAGAAAAGTTATTAACTACAGGGAACTAGTTGATTATTCATGTGAACAACACGCAGATCAAATCGCCTATAAATACAAAAAAGATTATATGGCCAAACCAGTAGAATACATAAATAAAACCTATGAGCAAACAGGAAAAGACATCAAAGCATTAAGCACAATGCTACTATCCTTAGGATTACAAGGGAAAAGAGTTGTTCTTATTGGAAACAACCGTTATGAATGGTGCATAAGCTACCTAGCAGTAACCTGTGGAGATATGGTCATCGTACCAATAGATAGAGCGTTACCAGACAAAGAAATAACAACACTAATTAGAAGAAGTGAAGCAGAAGTAATTATTTGTGACGAAAAATACATAGAAGTAGTCAAAGAAAGCAAAAAAAATCATGACAATCAACTAAATTTAATCATCTGTATGGACGAAAGAGAAGATCCAGAAATAGAAACCCTTAATAATTTACTTAATCAAGGCAAACAACTGATAGAAAAGGGAGACACCTCATACGATAACATTGAAATAGACGAAAATAAAATGAGCATCATGCTATTTACATCAGGAACGACAAATGAACCAAAAGCAGTAATGTTAAGTCAAAAAAATATATGCAGTAACATCACAGATATAGCCAGCTGGGTAAAAATTTATCCAACTGATACACTACTATCCTTTTTGCCCATTCATCATACCTTTGAATGTACAATCACTTTTATTTATGGTTTTTATTGTGGAGCAACAGTAGCCTTTTGCGATGGACTAAAACATATCCAAAAAAATTTAGCCGAATATCAAGTATCTGTATTTGTAGCAGTACCACTCGTATTAGAAACCATGTACAAAAAGATTATCAAAGCTATAGATGATCAAGGAAAAACAAAACTAATAAAAACCATGACCAAACTATCGAATACATTATTAAAATGCCACATTGACCTACGAAAAGTAATTTTCAAACAAGTTTTAGACAACTTTGGAGGACATTTAAGAGTAGTTCTCTATGGTGCTGCACCAATGAATAAAGATACCATCCTCGGATTTAAAGACTTAGGGATCGATTTAATACAAGGTTATGGCTTAACCGAAACATCTCCCGTAATCTCAGCAGAAACCGACAAAGAAAAAAGACCAGGCTCAGTAGGATTAGCCCTTCCCAGCCTAGAAGTCAAAATAGAAAATCCTGACCAAGAAGGCGTAGGAGAAATTACCGTAAAAGGACCAAGCGTAATGATGGGGTATTACGAAAACGAAGAAGAAACCAAAAAAGCCTTAAAAGACGGATGGTTCTCAACAGGAGACTTTGGTTATATTGATGAAGAAGGATTCATCTACATCACAGGGAGAAAAAAAGACATCATCGTCTTAAAAAACGGAAAAAATGTATATCCACAAGAAATTGAATTCTTAATCAACAAAATTCCTTATGTAGTAGAATCATTAGTCTATAGCCGAGATAAAGACACAACAGATACCATGTTATGTGCAAAAATTGTCTATGATGCAGAAAGAATCAAAGAAACATTAGGAGAAAAAACAGAAAAAGAATACGAAGAAATCCTTTGGAAAGAAGTTAAAAAAATCAATGAAAATTTACCCATTTTCAAACACATCAAAAAAATCTCCATTACCACAGAAGAATTAGTAAAAACTACCACACAAAAAGTAAAACGTTATGAAGAATTAAAAAAATTAAATTAGTTAAGCTGAGCTGAGCAAATAATTAGTCACTACATCAATCAAGAGGTAACCACCGGCTACTATTCACGGCTTGCAGAAAAGGGGAACCGTGTAAAAAAGGAAGCTTAGCCAATGATAATCCTATTCATTTAACCTTCCATAGCAGGGTCATTTTAAAACCCTTAAGTCCCTAACAAAGAAGCCTGTTATCGGGTTTTAAGCCTAACGCGGGTCAAAAGGGAACTGTCAGGTATAAATTAATAGGATTATCATTGGCTAAGCTTCCTTTTTTACACTTCTCTACAATTAATAAGGCTGTGAATAGTAAGTGCGACCGTTCTGGTTACTCAGAAAAAAGTGATTTTGTAATCTGAACCTATAGTTGAAACCGAACAAAAATTAAAGAACAAACAATAAAAAATAAAGAATAAACAAAAAAGAATGAATTTTCGTAGAAAAATTCATTCTTTTTCTGCCATGCAAGATTAAAAGCTACAAATTCGGAAATACTAATTTTGAGGTGACAAAATAGTGAGAAGAAGAAGAAAAAATAAAGCCAAAAAAATAGTCATAACAGCAATGATTGGGATAATCCTATGGGTCAGTGTAGTATTTCTCTATGTAACCTACAGTAATATCGAAATAAAACCAGAAAATTATCAAGCCCAAAAAGTACAATCCACAGCAGAAGAACAAACTGTGGAAAACGTGCAAGAAAAAAGCAAAACAGTAGCAGATACCATTGAAGAAATGACACAAAGCGTAGTCGGAATTTCTAAATTAAAAAATGCAGGAAATTCAATATTGTCCAAAAGCAATGAAGCAGAACTAGGACTCGGAACCGGAATGATAGTCACAGCAGACGGCTATATTCTAAGCAATGAACACGTAACCGGAGAAAGATATAGTCGATGTTATATCACCTTAGAAAATGGAAACAACTATGAAGGAACTGTTGTCTGGAGCGATTCAGACCTAGACTTATCCATCACGAAAATAAAAGCCCAAAACCTTCCCTTTGTCACATTAGGAAATTCAAATCAAATTCGTGTAGGGGAAACAGTTTATGCGATTGGTAATCCAATTGGATTTGAATTCAGAAGAACAGTTACTTCAGGAATTATCAGTGCCAAAAATAGAACCATAAAAATAGAAGAAACCAACAATCAATCCTATATGTCAGATTTAATCCAAACCGATGCAACGATTAACCCTCGGAAATAGTGGTGGACCATTAATATACCCTAATGGAGAAGTAGTCGGAATCAACACAGTAAAAATCTCAACAGCAGAAGGGATAGGGTTCGCTATACCCATCAATGTAGTCAAACCAATCATTGAAAGTTTCCAAGAAACAGGAGAATTTACTCAGGCCACCATTGGGATTTATGCTTATGACAAAGAAGTAATCCCTTACTTAGACCAAAAAGTAAGTTTTAAGCAAGGAATCTATGTAGCACAAATCACAGAAAAAGGACCAGCTTCCCAAACAGAATTAAAAGAAGGCGATATCATTTTAGGTATTGATGGAAAAGAATTAAATACAATGAATGATCTGCGAGAATACGTTTATCAGAAAAAGCCAGATGATGAGGTTACCTTAAGAATTAGTAGAGGTAAAATTAATCGTGAAATTAAGGTGATTTTAGGAAAGAAATAAAAAACTTCCTTTTGGGGACGGGTCCAAAAACGAAAAAAACTTCCTTTTAGGGACACGTTACCTATTTTTCCACAAAAGAATTAAATAGCAGTAACATAAAAAACAAGATTTTAAAATTTTCGCTTGTGCACATAGTCTACCTATGATATAATAAATCAAAATAAGGAAAGGGCAAAAACAACTTCCACTAAAAGATTAGTGAAAGTTGTTTTATCCGTTTGCTAGAAGAAAGAATTTAGAAAAAAATCTAAATATCTATTGACAAAAGAAATCAAAAAGCATACAATCTATTTAGAAATATTTCTAAATACGAGAAAGAGGTGATAACCAATGGGAATGTCAGAAACATTAAAAGCCATATCTGATCCAGTAAGAAGAAACATATTAGAAATGCTAAAGCAAGAAAGCAAATCAGCAGGGGAGATAGCCGAAAAATTTGACCTGACAGGAGCAACAGTATCGTATCATTTATCACAGCTCAAAAAAGCTAATTTAATTACAGAAACAAAATACAAAAACTTTATTTACTATGAACTAAACGTATCTGTTTTTGAAGAAGTATTAGTTTGGATTTATCAATTAGGAGGGGATAATCATGGAAAAAATGAATAAAAAAAGATTAATCATTACCGTATTCGTCTGTCTTTTACCCATGCTGCTAGGAGCAATGGTCTATTCAAAATTACCAGATCAAATGCCAATCCATTACAATATGAATAACCAACCAGATCAATATGCAGACAAAGAATATGCTCTATTTGGAATACCACTATTTATGGCTGCTTTACAAACCATGTGTGCTTGTATTGTAGGAATTACCACAAAGAAAAGAGAAAAAAGACCAAAAATCATGAACATATTTGAATGGATGATACCAGTAATGAGCGTCGGAATTTACTTTGTTATGATTGAAGCACAACTAGGAAGTACCGTATATGTTGGCCAAAGTATAGGTCTACTATTAGGAGTATTATTTATCTTATTAGGAAATTATATACCCAAAATGAGTTACCGAGATTCTTATCAAATGATACACCCTATCCCAAAAGACGAAAAAACATTTAGACGATATACTAGAATTATGGGATATAGCTTTGTTATTGGCGGCATCATAGCAATTATTATTTCAATGGTAACCTTTATTATGGCAATATCGTAAAAAAGAGGATAATCCTCTTTTTTTTCGCCCAATTTCTATTTACAAATTAAGGCACCCATGATAAGATAACATTAGATATATAACAAACGATACAGAAAGGGGGAATAAAATGCCACCAGTTACTAGAATTTCAAAAGAAGCCATTATCCAAACTGCCTATGAAATAGTCAGAAAAAAAGGAATGGAAGGAATTAACGCGAGAGCCATTGCTAAAAAGTTAAATTGTTCCATTCAACCAATCTTCCACAAATTTAATAATATGGAAGAATTAAAGGAAGAACTAATTGTAAAAATCAAAGAAACATACCAAAATTACCTAAAAGAAAGTTGGAAAGAAGAACACCCATACAAAGCTATGGGAATGAATTACATTCGATTTGCCAAAGAAGAACCAAAACTATTTCAAATTATCTTGATGGGGAAAAATAAAATTAGTGCAGAAGAATTTGTGGTTCATGATGAAAACTATGAAGACATTAAAACAAAAGTTAGCCAGGCAACAGGATTTTCTGGAGAACAATTAAGAGAGTTCCATCTAAAAATATGGATTTTCACCCATGGATTAGCCACCATGTTAGCCACCCAAACCTGTCAATTTACAGAAGAACAGATTTCCAGTATGTTAACCGATATATTTAATGCTTTATATCGAGAAGAAAAAAGTAAAGGAGAACTAAACCATGAGTAAAGTAATTGAGGTCAAAGACCTAACCAAAAAATACAAAGAGCTAACAGCAGTAGATCATTTATCATTTAACCTAGAAGAAGGGGAGATATTAGGGCTTTTAGGACCAAATGGAAGTGGAAAATCAACCACCATTAATTGTATCTTATCGTTATTAACGATGAATGAAGGAGAAATAAAAATTTTCGGAAAAGAGATGAAACCAAATGCTTATGACATCAAAAAAGATATCGGAGTCATCTTCCAAGAAGTAGCCGTATTCGAAGAATTAACCGTATACGAAAATATTGATTATTTTTGCGGATTATACATCAACAACAAACAAGAGCGAAAAGAAAAAGTAGAAAAAGCCATCGAATTTGTAGGCTTATCAGAATTTAAAAAATTCTACCCAAAACAACTATCCGGAGGATTACTAAGAAGATTAAACATTGCCTGTGGAATTGCCCACGAACCTAAATTGATCTTTTTAGATGAACCAACAGTTGCTGTAGATCCACAAAGTAGAAACAATATATTAGAAGGAATCAAAGCTTTACGTGATAAAGGAGCAACCATATTATATACCACTCATTATATGGAAGAAGCGGAAATTCTATGTGACCGCATTATTATCATGGACAAAGGGAAAATCATAGCCCAAGGAACCAAAAATGAACTAAAAGAACTAGCCGGAATTGAAGAAAAAGTAACCTTAGAAGTAGAAAACTTGCCACAAGAAAAGCAAGAAAAACTCAAGAAAATCCCAAACATAGAAGAAATAAAATATGAAGGAAATCAGTTAATGATTAGCTTCCAAAAAGGAGAAAACAATTTTACTCATCTACTAGAATGGTTAAAACAAGAAAAAATAAGCTACGACGGGATCTACTCAGAAAAACCAAGCCTAAATGACGTGTTTTTACAACTAACCGGAAAGGAGCTTAGGGATTAATATGATTCATCAATTTACTTATGCCTTAAAAAGTCTATTTCGCAATAAAATGTTAATTTTTTGGACATTTGCCTTTCCCATCATCATGGCATTTTTCTTCAACATTGCCTTTTCTAACATAGTAGAAGACGAAAAACTAGACGTTTTCCCCATAGCTATTGTACAAAATCAAGAATGGAATAACGATGAAATTTTTCAAAAAAGCATAGAAACATTAGGAAAAGAAAATAGTGAAGACAGACTATTTTCCCTTCACTACACAGCAAACGAACAAGAAGCCAAAAAATTATTAGAAGACGAAGAAATAACAGGCTACCTAATCGTAGAAAAGGAAGAACCCAAAATAGTAGTGAAAAAAAGTGGAATTGAAGAAACCGTCTTCCAAAATGTCATTCAAGAAATAGAAAAACAAAAAAACATAGTAGTAGATCTAATCACCCAAAAAATCGAAGAGCAAATGAAACAAGGAATAACCACAATCGATCAAGAAAAAATAATTAATGAAGAGCTTCAATCTGTACAAGAAAAAGGAACCTATACGGCTCAAAAAAACGAAAATAATCACTTAGATTATACCATGATCGAATACTATACCCTAATTGCTATGGCCTGTTTATATGGAGCCATACTAGGAATGACAGCCATTAACAATCTATTAGCCAACATGAGTACAAAGGGAATGAGAGTAAGTGTTGCACCAGTAAAACGAATGAAAATGATCATCAGTAGTAGTTTAGTAGCATTAGTTGCTCAACTAATAGGACTTGTGCTTCTATTTGCCTTTACTTTATTGATCATTAAAGTAGATTATGGAGAAAAAATATTCCCCATCATTTTACTAGCCTTTGTCGGAGCCTTAGCAGGGCTTAGTTTAGGCGTATTTGTTGGTACAGTCTTAAAACGAAAAGAAGATACCAAAATGGGAATCCTCATCGCCGTTACCATGCTCGGATGTTTTTTCTCAGGAATGATGGGAATCACCATGAAATACATCATTGACACAGCTGTACCTATCGTCAACAAGATTAACCCAGCCAGTATGATTACCGATGGATTTTATGCCCTTTACTATTACTCTGGACTAGAACGCTATTGGGTTAACGTGATTAGTTTAATCATTTTTTCCATCGTACTCATTGCGCTATCCACCATCGCATTAAGGAGGCAAAAATATGATAGTATTTAACTACTTTTTTAAAATACTCAAACAATATAAAGTCATGATCATTTTATATACCGCCATATTAGTCATATTTGGGGCATTTAGCCTAAACACTAATGATACAGGTACAGATTTTACCATAACCAAACCAGATATTTGTATCATCAACCAAGACAAAGACTCAGGAATTACCCAAGGATTAACCCAATACTTAACGGAAAACGCCAATCGCAAAGACATAAAACAAGAAGAAGAAGCCTTAAGTGATGCTCTATTTTACCGAGAAGTGAGCTATATCATAACGATACCAGAAAACTATCAAACCGATTGGCTAGCAGGAAAAGAACCAAAATTAATCATTCAGTCTAACGGTAATTATGAAGCATCATTAGCAGAAATGCTTACCAACAATTACTTACAAACAGCAGACACATACCGAAAAAACAACCTAGAAGAAGATCAAATCATCGAAAAAACAAAACAAGCACTAGACCAAAAAATCAACATAGAAATGACATCAAACCTCAATAATAACGGACTATCACAAGCCAATTTCTACTTTAATTTTGCTAATTACTCCATTTTAGCCATCTGTATCTTTGTAGTAGGAATGGTTATGTCCAGTTTCCGTAAGGAAATGATCAAAAAAAGAACAATGGTAAGCCCCATGAAACCAAAAAACTATAATCGTGCCAATTTTTTAGGAATTATTGTTTTAGGTGTTGCGCTATGGGCTGTATATCTAGTCATTAGTATGATATTAGTGAAAGACGTCATGTTTACCCTTCATGGGTTATACTATGCTATAAATTCCTTCATCTTCACGATATGTGCATTATCCATAGCCTTCTTAATCGGAAGTATTCTGCAAAATAAAGAAGCTATATCAGGAGTAGCTAATGTCATCTCCTTAGGAAGTGCGTTTTTATGTGGATCATTTGTACCGGTTGAATGGCTACCAGATAGCATATTAACAATAGTGCATATTTTACCTTCCTATTGGTACATTCAAAACAATGAATACATCAAAACAATGGAAGAAATCACGTGGGAAAGTACACAACCATTTTTAATGAATATAGGAATGATTATTCTATTTATCATCGGATTTCTTTTGGTAACGAACTGGTTTAGCAAAAGGAAAAAATAAGAAAGTAAAGTCAAAAAATTAATTATTAGTACTTGTGAAGAACTACCAGATAAAAAAGCAAAATAAAAGCCCCCGTGGAGGCAGGCTTATTTATCAGTAAACTCATGAGACATATTCGTCAGGGCTTCCATCAGTATTTTCCTCAGTCTTTCCTCAGTATTTTCATCAGGGATTAGTTGATAACTGATAATTGCAATATGGCTACATTTCATTTCATGTTCGATTGTTTCGATCATGGTTAGGTATGAATTTTTAAAATTTTTGCTAGTAATCTCTTCATCCAAAGATATAATTATATTACCAAAACCACCGTGCTCAATTGTTTTAAATGCGACAAAATACAAATACATACTTTACCTCCTAAGGGTCTTTGCCAAATGGCAAGCTAAAGTCTATAACTAGACTTAAATATAAAGTTTCTATCCTAATTATACAACAATTGACCTCAAAAGTCAAAAAACAAAAAAAGACGATTCACTAACCGTCTTTTTTTGAGTAATTTATAGTTAATTATTTTGATTAGCCAAAATTATTCTGCTAAAGAATGTTCATAAAAACATATTTTTAAAATATTAAATCATTTAAAAATTATTTATCTTAATAAGATAAATGAGACAAAAAAGTAAAACATATTACTCTAATTTATGTATGACCAATTGAATATTAGTATTAAAAATGGAGGAAAAATGGAAGAATTAATAGAACTAGCCAAAAAAGGGAATGAAGATGCTTTCACTCAAATTATTATGATGATAGAAAAAGACTTATACAAAATTGCAAGAATGAGATTTTTTTCTGAAGATGATATTTGTGAAGTTGTACAAGAAACTATAATTGAAGCTTTCAAGAACTTAAAAAAAGTAAGAAAAAACGAATATTTTAAAACATGGACCATCAAAATTCTAATTAACAAATGTAACAAATTATATAAAAGTAAGTGCAAAAGGCAAAATTTCATCGAGTGGAATGACACAAATATTACAAATATATATAGCCAAAATACCGATGAAGAAGTAATTGATAAATTAGATTTTGAAATTCTGATAAATGATCTTAGTTATAATGAAAAGATTGCTTTAATTCTGTATTATATGGAAAATTTAACAACAAAACAAATATCTAAAATTTTGAGAGAGCCAGAAAGTACGATTAGAAATCGAATTTCAAGGGCAAAAATAAAATTGAAAAAAAAATTATTAAATAGGGGTGAAAAAGTATGGAAGAATTAGACCAAAAAATCAGAGATATTTTAACACAAGACATAGAGTTAAGTGAGAAGTATAAAAAAACAGTTAGAAAAACGCTTAAAGAACATAATAAAAAAGAAAGAACATTATCAAATAAAATAGTTAAATTTTCCCTAGCAACTTGTTGTTGTACTATTATTGCAACATCTGTAGTTTTTGCAAAAGATATTTCAGTATATTTACAACAACTTTTTAACAACAACAGTAAAGGATTAGATACAGCAATTGAAAATGGATACATATATCAGCCTAATATGGAATATATTCAATCAAATAATATAGAAACAAAAATCGACAATTTAATAATGGATGATTTTAATTTAAGTTTTACTTTAAACTTAAAATTTAAAGATGAAATTGCAGTAAATGAGATTTCTGACCTATATTTACCCGATATGATTATTGTTGATGAAGAAAACAAAATTATTTATTGTGAAGATGAGAATATGTTCAATCAATATTGCAAAGAGAATAACTTATCATTGCAATATAAAAGTTTTAATGATGATAATATGAATAGTGGATCTAACTGGTTTATAAAAGAAAAAAATTTACAGAGCAATTCAATTAACTTAGTATACAATTTGTATGCTAATCATTTTCCAAAAAGTAAAAAATTAACTTTATATTTTAATAAAATTGAAATTGAAAAAAATGAAAATAGTAAAAATAAATTAATAATAAATGGAAATTGGAGGATAAAAACTGATATACCAGAGATATTTTATAATAGGAATGCTATAGTTTATAGTATGAAAACATGTACAAATCCTAAAATTAATGTTACAGAAGCAATTGTGTATGATACATGTATGAAATTTTCATTGAATACTCAAGAGGAACTTATATATAAACCAGAAGATACTGAAGAAATAATAAATCAAAAGATTAGTGAGAAAGTAGATGAAGCTAGAGACGAATATTTAAGAAATTTAAGAGAAGGAAAAAATGAAAATCGTTCTATCTTTAATTCAGATCCTTATGTACAAACATCAAATGGAAAAAAATTTTATCCTACTAAAAACAGTAGTGAAGATAGTGGATCGTCAAATGATTTTATGTCAGGAATAGTAACGTACTGGCAAACATTTAACTTAACTAAATATGAAGCAAGTCCAAATTTAAAAATATATTTAAAATATAAAGGAGAAGATATTATTATTGAATTAGAAAGGAAAAATTAATTTTTCCTTTTTTTCCTTTATATAAAAAAAAACAAATTACGTGTTAAAATTTAAATATTCATAACATGAATATCTAAATCTTTTAAGATTTTAGATATATAAAATTAGAGATTTTATCATCAAGGAGGAAAACAATGAGAAAAAAAGATTTAGTATCACTTGTTTATCATTAGCAATATTAATGTCATTAACTACTATGTTTGTGACACCAGTACATGCGGCAGAAATGAATGAAACTGCTTCAGAAGAAGCTTTAGAGAATGATGAAACTGTACGGAGGGCAGGACCAAATGAAGTATTACCTTTAGGGGGCCATACAACATTGGAGGATTTACATTTACCAATACAAATTTAACACCAGTAAAAATTCCAGCTGGTCGATATGTAGATTTCATTATTCTTTTTAGAAAAGCATCCAATGATGCTGGCCTTGGAAATGTAAAATTAACATTAAACGTAAGAGATGCTAGAACTGGACAAATTATTAGCCAGACTTATGTACAGGCTGCTGATACTACTTCGCCATTTCATAACACAATACTGGCGACAAACTATATTGATCTTGGCTATGCCAATAGACCTATTCAAATATGGTTTGATGCAAGTTCAACAGGTGCATCTAATGGAAACTACAGAAGTATTGAAATAATTGATTTTTCAAGTTTTGTAAAAAATTAATAACAATGCAAAAACAGCAATAACGTTAACTATCATAAATCTCTAATTTTCCCTAGCCATATTGATTATATGGCTAGGTTTTTTATTATTTTATTTAAAATAGTGAAAATAACATCATTAACTTTAGGTTGTATAAAAAAATAAGAACCAAAATATTGATTTAATAAAGTTTCATCACAACTTATAGTCATATTTTTAACTTCGTTTTTTATGTTGCAATATATAGTATTAACACTTTTACTATATTTTTGGGCAAGGATAGGAAATATGTTCTTTTCTAAATTACCATTAAAATCGTCTCTGATTTTATATACTTCCATAATAGTTTCTTTCAAATATTTTGTACCACAATGAGAAAAGTTAAAATTCAAGTAATTTAGTTCATGATCTATTTTACTGCTCAATAAAGTATGACATTTATTCTCGAGTTTTTCTTTAATCAAAGCTCTAAAACTTTTAATAAAGTATCATATCCATTTCCTTTAATACAATAAGAGAAAAGATATTTTGAATGTAATATTTGTTTTAATAAAGAAACCTCACCTGTAAAAACAATAATGGAATTTTTATACCTATATAAATTTTTACAATCAATAAAATCTACTATATCTATTCCACACATCTCTGACAATTTTAAATCTAAAAGTATTATATCAATTTCATTATTTTGTATTATTTCAAGTGCAGACTTACCATCAAATGAAACACTAAAAACCCTAATTGTTGAAAAATTGCGTGACAAAATATTAATCAAATTTTTTACCTGATTAGGATCATCTTCTATAATAAGTATATTTAACATAAACTATCCCCTAATATTAGAGTCATATAAATTAATATTTTGTCGCAAAATGTTCAGATAGATAATTACTCTGCCAAAGAATTTTCCATAAAATCATATTTTCTCACATAATCTTTCGTCTCTTCATTTCCCTTAATAACACTTGAACGATTTTTCTGTAAAAATTCAATAATTTGATACACATCAATCCAAATTTCATTTGGACTATCCACTTGAGACTCATCAAAAATAAGTTGCATACCAAAATGTAAATGAGGAACATTAATATTATTCACATTTTCTTTAACACTATAACCAGTCATTCCTAAATAACCAATCACATCACCTGCTTTAACTGTAGCTCCTTCCACCATTCCTTCACTATAGGGATGGTTTTTTCGTAAATGCGCATAGTAATAATAACGTTTACCATCAAAACTTCGAATACCAATACGCCAACCACCATATTGATTCCATCCTAAATGTTCAATCACACCAGACTCCACAGCAATAATAGGAGTACCAATACTACCCATTAAATCATTCCCCAAATGAGTACGTTTAAAGCCATAAGAACGAGAATTTCCAAAATCATCATAGTGGCTAAACGAATAGTTTTTAGCAATTGGCAAAAAAGCTTTTACGCCATACTTGTCTTGAAATGTTTTTGTTCCCTCATCATTTTCTACTTCGGTAGAATAAGAACCAAGGAAACCAGAAAGAACAGCGGAATAACTTTGGTAATAATAATCGTAAAACTTCATATTAGCCGTAAGTTCAGAAATTGTATTTCCTTCTTCTAATTTAGAAACTAAAGACGCTAAATCATTTGCCTTGAAATGCTTAAAATTGCCACCATTTTGACACGCTAAATAAGCCAATAATTCAATCCAATTATAGGGAGGGTCCTGACCTTCTGTATGAGAACGAATATCTAAATCAGCAGTTAAACGCATAGCCTCTGCCGTAACATTAAAATCTACCCATTTAATAAAATCCTTTTTTTCGGTTTCTTCACTTGATTTTGCTTCATTAGTAGCAAAAGAATAAAAATAAAAAGCAAAACAAGAAGAAAACAAAAGAACAAGGGAGATAACCATTATTTTAATTTTAATATGAAATGAACGAATAAACACATTAACACCCCATAACAATGTATGAAAGTTTAAGAAAAATAGAAGAGAATAAGAAATTTATTTACGGTACTGTTCTGTTTTTGCATAAAAAAGTAATCGAAAAAATAAAAATAAAGCTCCGTTATCCCTAGACCGCTAATAGATCGTAGCCGTTGTTAGGATTATGCCAAAAAACGATAAAAAGTAGTAATTAACGAACGAAAAAACAGAAATAAAAAGTTAACATAAGTGTTGATTATTCTTTACTATTATGCTATAATAGTGAGTAATTACTTAAAAGAGAAATCAAGGTAAAAACACTAGTTATTCATTTAGGACTAAGTAATTCAAAATTTACCAATAGGTGAAAGGGGGAATATGTTAGCTAAAAAAGCTAATATATGCTAAAAATAATGAAAAAGTTTATGGAAAAATTTTATTTAGATAAAGAAAAAGATATCATTGTTAATTTATACAAAACAGAAGAAGATGAACTAACTTATATTTTAGAAACGCCCAACCATCACACAGGAAACCTAATTACCAACTTAGCCAAATTATGCCAAGTAGAAACCGTAAAAAATGAAAAAGACATGAAAATCATAACGGGAACATTACCTGCTTGCTTAAATGCAGATAACGAAATAGTCTACATTTTTAGGCTAGGAGGAATCAAAATAGCCAACATTTATGAAGATGGCAGAATTGAAATCAAAGCAAAAATCCCAGCCATCACCAAAACATTAATGTCTCAAACAAAGGAATATAATCTTCCTATCGAAAAAACCATTGTTAAATCCTATATTTTAAAAAAATCAAAATTTAGAACAGATTTACATACCCATATGAATGCAAACCTATCACCAGACGCACTAATTGCTTTAGGCATAAAACATCAACTAAACTATCCACTTTACTACATCAAAAAGCTAAACCTAAAATTAAGCCCAAAACAAGAAAAAGCGATCATGAAACAACGCGAAAAAGTAGAAAAAGAATGGGAAAATTCAGAACTAACAGGAAAATACCTAACCAGAAAAATAGATGACAACACCAGCATCAACTTTGCCGACTTTATCCTAAACAATGAAGAAAATGCAGAAGAAAATATCAAAAAAATAAGAACCAGTTTAGCCATATTAAAAGATGGGCAGGCGGTCTTCACCAACTTAGAAAAACTATATATCTACCGATATGTATTTGCTAAAGGAACACCATCACCAGAAAGAATCGAATTAGAAGAAGAAAAAATTAACCAAATTCCCGAAAAAGACATTAAAGAAATGGTACAAAAAATGAGAGAAGATGGAAAACCAGGAAGTATATACGAAAATAACAATTTAAGGCAAGACAAATTATTATGGATAGCCAGAGATTATCAAAAACAAGGAATTAATTATGTAGAAATAGCTAACACGGATTTAACCAAAAAAGGAACTCCAGCTATCGAAGTATTAGAAGAAGCACATGAAGTATTACCAAAAATAGAGCAAGAAACAGGAGTAAAAATCCGTTATCTAATTGCCATCAGAAGAATTCCATTAACAATCATTAAAGATCAAAAAACAAATAGTAATTATTTAAAAGAAAACCTAGATGTCCTAAAAGCCGTAGGAAAAGATCCTTATGTAGTAGGAAGTGACTTTATAGGGGAAGAAATTAATGACATTGCAGAATTAAAACCAATCATCAAAGAAATCACTCACTATGCCACCCAAGAAGACCCCGGATTTACCATTCGTATCCACGCAGGGGAAAACGATAGCTTACGTGATAATGTAGCAAAATCCATTCAATGCGTAAAAGAAGCAGTACCAGAAGGAAAAACAATGCCACCTGTCAGACTTGGGCATGGGTTATATACCCCTCCACTAGATTCGGAAAAAGGAAAAGAATTAATCAAACAAATCAAAGAAGCAGGAGCCGTATTAGAATTCCAACTAACCTCAAACGTTAGACTAAACAACTTAAATTCATTAGAGACACATCCATTAAAAACGTACCTAAAACAAGGAATTAAATGTGTACAAGGAACAGACGGATGCGGATTTTATGGAATTGACACCATAGATGAACAATTAGCTCTACATAATTTATTAAACTTAGAAGATGAAGATTTTAGCAAAATGCGTGAGGTAGAAGAATCGATCTTAGCCCATAGCAGTCAGTATTTCGAAGAAAAAAGTAAACGATTTGAAAAATGGTTAGCGGGAAGAAGCATTCGAGAAGCTATATTGCAAGAAGAAGCAGAAAACGAAAAGAAAAGTAAGGAAAGCAAAATAGAATTACGCTTAACCACTAAAGTAGAATCAGAAAAAGTCTTAAAAGGAAAAATCACCAAACTACCAGAAAATAAAGTACCCATCATCATAGCAGGAGGAAGTTTTAACGCCAAAGACAGAGAAACCGTATTAACCGAAGAAGGAAGAAAAATATTAACCGAATTAATCCAAAAAGTCAACAATGAAAAAGCCTATTTTGTTATTGGGCACAAAATGGAAGGATACGAAAAAGCAATCATAGACATCAGCAAAAAACTCCACAAAAATTTTGAAATCAATGCCATTATTCCTAAAATGGTATCTGAAGAAGTAAAAGAACAATTATTAACAAACCAAGAACTAAATGGAGTATGTATTTCCACAGAAAGCGAAGAACTAGGAATATACAAAAGTTTCAACTACGAAATTTTTGAAAGAAGAAACTCTGTCGTAGTAGCCTTTGATGGAAACTCACCAGTATCCAACCTAGTACAAGAGGCAAAAAACGGAAAAGGAAAAGCAAAAATATACGTTAACGAAGAAACACCAGCACTAGGACAAAAAGCCAATTCATTAGGAGGATATGTTATTCCCTTCAACATGAGGCAAAACATTGTCGATCGAATTTTAGAAGATAATCCAGAAATTGGAGAAACAAAAGGCTAGAAAGGATTTCCTTTTTGGTCTTTTTTATTTGGTAATAAACAAAAAGAAAAAAAATTACATACAATTACATGAGGTGAAGATCATTGAGGCCAAACCCTTGTGAATTTGTTAATATCATTTCTTCTTTAGCAGCTTGTATTGCTAAAGATAAAACAGAAGAAGAAATATCATTATTGGCTGCAATTTTTACGCAACTAGGGGATACTCTAGCTACTTTAGCCATTTTAAATGTTAAAGATAATGAAAAGAAAAAAGCAAAAGAAATTGATGATAGGATAAAACTAGATTAGAAAATATACTAAAATGACAACACGATTCAAGTAAAAAAATAAACATTTTAGTAATAAAAACACACTAAAAATTTGATTATCCGCTAAAACGCTGTATCTATCGGCATTATCAAGGAGCTAAACACATCAAAATACTACTAATTTACTACGATTGAATGAGCCTTGATACGT
>JAETPW010000049.1 GCA_021771025.1 Clostridiaceae bacterium | reverse complement strand
AAAGAATATTTAATATATTAGCTCAAAAAGAGGAAAATTCTTAAGATATAATTGAGCAATCACTTTAGTATCAGTATATTGCTCGATTAGTATTAAAAAATCATGTTTTTATCCTGTAATTTTCACTCTTATTCTTTGCAAAATTTCAATAGAATTATATTATTGAATCTTTCAAAGGTCTTAATCTATATAAACTTTCTAGTTGAGAATTAATTCTATTCCAATCTTTTTGAGAAATTGTAATCAGTTGTCCTTTTTTTCTAAAAGGGTTTACAATTCTTAATTTACTAATAACTCTTAATTGTTCTACTAATGCAGTGGAATCAATTTCTTCTAAGTCTATATGATACCAAAGACTATCATTTAATCGTTTAGATGTTAGTGGAACTATGGTACATATAGGAGAATTTTTAGAAGTCTTAATTATTATGACAGGTCTTAGTTTATTTTGTTCACTACCTACATTAATTCCTAAATTGCACCAGTAAATAAAATTATTATATATAGGAAAATATGGCGATTTGCCATTATATCTTAAGTTAACTTTATCTTTTGTCCATTCAGAAAATTCAACAGCATCATTAGTATTAATTGATTGAAGTAAATTTTCTGCATTTTCAATATTTGTATGAATTTCTTTGTTCATAACTTCACCTCGTTTTCAAAGTATAACATATATTTTTACAAAAAAGAATATAAAATTACTAATTTTTTTACAATTTATTTATAAAGGGGATTGGGGCATTAAGCCCCATAATTTGAATTTGTAGGGAGTATAAATTCAGTGCTTGTAACACTATTAAAATATATACTTGTATAAGTTTCATTTTAATTTTCGTGCACGGAAAATTTACGTTGTAAAAAATGCTTAATATTATTGTATTATATAGCATTTTCTAGCTTTTTTTAAAATTATTTAATGTTAGTTTTACACGGATATAAAGAAAATAGGACTGTTAAAATACAGCCCTATTTAATAGTTTTTAAAATAATTATCTTTCTTTTTCTTCAAAGTCTATACAACTAAAATCTTTATGTACTCTTAATGTTGCCATATATCCGTCGTAATCTGAATATAATAAATGATAATTGTTTTCGTCTTTTCTATCTATTTCATCTTTATAAAATAATATTTATAGTAATATTGCTAATTATTATGGCAGCATTACACCAAAACAAGTTAAAAATAATTTCTATTATGCTTTAAGTAGTAGAGATGAAAAAAATCAGAAAAAAATTTTAAGAAACTTTCAGAAAAAATTGGGGAAAACGAAATTGAAAAATTTGCAAATTCTATGACTTCAATAAATGATCTAGAAAATAATTATATATACTTACAAGGGTTTATTGATGGGATTTTGTTAAGAGAAAATCTTTATAAATAAAATTGATAATTAAAATAGTTTATGATATTATAAGCCAAAATACAAATAGTAATTTGTTAATTAGATATAGGAGAAGAAATGAAAGAATTTAGTACTTCTGAAATAGCAAAAAAATTTAATATTCATCCTAATACGGTAAGATTCTATGAGGAAATAGAATTTTTACCTAAAATATCAAGAAAAGAAAATGGTTATAGGGTATATACACAGATCCATGTTGAACAATTAAAACTAATAAGAATAGGATTACAAAGTGAATTATTACAAAATGGATTAAGAAAACAAGTAATTAATATTATTAAATCATCTGCCAAAGGAAAGTATGACAAAGCATTAGAACTTGCAAAAGAACATTTAGAAAGTATTAGAAAAGAAGAAATAAATGCAGAAGAAGCTATAAAAATTGTTCAAAATAGTATACTAAGAGAAACTAGCAAGAACACTAAAACTTATACAAGAAAGCAACTTTCTGATTATTTAGAATTAACAATAGATACATTAAGAAATTGGGAATTAAATGGTCTTTTAAGAGTAAAGAGAAAAGAAAATGGTTACAGAATCTATAATCAAGAAGATATAAAAAGGATAAAAATTATTAGAGCATTAAGATGTTGCAATTTTTCATTATCTTCAATATTAAGGCTTCTACAAGACTTGGATAAGGATATAAATGTAGATATAAAACGCACTATAAATACACCAAAAGAAAATGAAGACATTATTTCTGTGTGTGATAGATTATTAACTTCATTAGCAAAGGCAAAAGAAGAATGCAATAAAATGATAGAACAAATTAAAATGATAAAAAAAATAAACCCTCCAGTTTAACACCAGACTTTAATCTGGTGTTATTATACTTTAAGAGGAGGAGAAAATAATGAAAAATGCGATTGAAGTAAAACAATTAACAAAGTCATTTGGTAATCATCTAGTTTTAGATAATATCAATATTTCTGTAAAAAATGGAGAGATATTTGGATTATTAGGTGAAAATGGAGCAGGAAAAAGCACATTAATTGACTGTATATTAGGAACTAAGAAAGTTGATAATGGTACAGTTTCTTTATTGGATATGAATCCAATAAGAGAAAGAAAGAAATTATTTGAAAATATTGGCGTACAATTTCAAGAAACAAAATATCCAGATAAAATACTAGTTTATGAATTGTGCAAAGAAACAAGTTCACTTTATAAAAAATCATTAGATTACAAAGAACTATTAAGAAATTTTGGTCTATATGAAAAAATGAAAACGCCAATTAGTGAACTATCTGGAGGCCAAAAACAAAAATTATTCATTGTCTTAGCACTAATACCTAATCCAAAAGTAATGTTCTTAGACGAATTAACAACAGGTCTAGATCCAAAAGCAAGAAGAGAAGTTTGGAAAGCATTACAAAATCTAAGAGAACAAGGTATTACAATATTTTTAGTATCACATTATATGGATGAAGTACAAAAATTATGTGACAAAATAGCAATTTTAAAAAAAGGTAATATCTGTTTTTATGGAACAGTAAAAGAAGCAATAAATCAAAGTCCTTGTGAAAATTTTGAAGATACATACCTTTGGTATTCAGGAGAGGAGGAAACAAATGAAAGCATTTAATACATTTTTAACTACAGAATTAAAGCTATCATTTAGAGGAATAGATATGTTTATTTTTGCAATTTGTATGCCAGTAATTATTTTGGTACTAATTGGAATTATAAATGGTAACAAAGTAGCGTTTGAAGGAGCAAATTATACATTTTTAGAGCAGTCATTTGGAGCAATATCAACCATAGCAATATGTGCCGGAGGATTAATGGGACTACCATTAGTTTTGGCTGGTTATAGAGAACAAAAAATATTAAAGAGACTAAAAGTTACACCGATAAGTCCAATTCTGCTTTTAGCAGTACAACTTATTATTTATATGATATATTCTATCATATCTTTAGTTTTGATATTTATTGTAGCTAAATTATTTTGGAATTTGAATATAAAGGGAAATATACTGCAATTTTTAGGGGCATATTTTTTAGTAATGTTATCCATGTTTAGTATTGGACTTATGGTAGGTGGAATTGCTAAAAATAGTAAGTCTGCTGGAAGTATAGCTAGTATATTATATTTCCCAATGTTGATTTTTTCAGGTGCAACACTTCCTTATGAAGTTATGCCAGGATTAATGCAAAAAATTGTAGATCTCTTACCTTTAACACAAGGAATAAAAACTTTGAAAGCATCTGTATTAGGTCTATCAATAGATAATGTAATATTTCCTATTATACTTATGATTTTACTTTTTGTCGTATGCAGTACAATATCTATTAAATTTTTTAAGTGGGAGTAATACAATAGAATTATAATAGTAAATGTAGAGATAAATTACAATTTGAGGAGTTGTTATGAAAAAAAAGAATATATTTTTAAAAGTACCATTATTAGCATTTGTACCATCAATTATAGCAATGTTATTGTATATATTTTTAGGAAAAATA
>JAETPW010000048.1 GCA_021771025.1 Clostridiaceae bacterium | reverse complement strand
AGAATATTTAATATATTAGCTCAAAAAGAGGAAAATTCTTAAGATATAATTGAGCAATCACTTTAGTATCAGTATATTGCTCGATTAGTATTAAAAAATCATGTTTTTATCCTGAAAACTTTCGCAAGTTTCTTGACACAACTCTACTTTTGTGATATTATAGTTACTGTCCAGTTCATATGGGTCAGTAGCTCAGTTGGATAGAGCACAGGCCTTCTAAGCCTGGGGTCGGGGGTTCGAATCCCTCCTGGCTCACCATACAAAAACCTTGATATTAGTATTTATCAAGGTTTTTTATTTTTTATTCTATTTTCTATTTCTTCTATTTTATTACTTTTTTCTATAGTTTAGTGTGTCAAAATATGTGTCAAATTTTATGTATCTATTATAATCCAAATTATAATATTCACAAATTTTTTTCATACTTTTCATTAATAGTTCTTTTTCCTCTTTTTCCTCTTTTTCTTTTTTATTTTTCATATGTTTTACTCCTTCATTTCTTGTTAATCTTATTTTACAATTTTTTATATATTATTTTTAACTTTCTTGACTTTAAAAATCGTTTTATAAAAGAAAACCTCCCCTTTCTAAAAATATTTGACATTTTTTTCTAGAGAAGTTATACTTATAAGTACATACTTTCTAGTATGTCGCGTTTGAGAGATAGTGTGATTGGAGTCTTGCTATCTCTCTTTGTTATATTTTATATTAATCAAAAAATATGTCAAGGAATCTACCGCCGTTTTCGACAAAACTTACGTAAACAAAAGAGCTTCCTTCTTAGAAACTCTAAATGTAAATTTTTTATGATTTTATCGTGCATTTTTTATATATTTACATTCAATTCTCTTTCAACCTTTATTTTCAAATACTTCCAGTCTAATTTTGAAATATATTCTAATGATATATGACTTAAATAATTATTTTTCTTAGCAAAACTATTCCATTCCTCTACTACCGGAAATCTTTCTAATTGTTGAGTTACAGCTTTCAAAGATTGATAAGACTTATCAAAAAAATATTTCATATAGCTTGTATCCGGAAATTCTACTTCTTTTATTTCTTTATAATATTGATTTATCAATTCGTCTATTTCATTACTAATTTCACGTGTTTCTTCTGAATTTAATCCGTTTTTTACAATGCTCTTATCTAGTTTTCTTCTTAAACTTTTTATTTTTCTAAGTACATCTTTACCCATTCTTAAAACCACCTTATTTTTCTTTTCAATTCTTCAAAATTATTTGTATCGGTCCTAGTTTACATAGTAAAAGAACTAAAAAGAGCGTTTTCATTTGCAAATTCGTCCCATTCCCTTTTGGTTAAATTTTTATTATATTTTACCATTTTCTTTAATGTTTTCAAACTTTTTTTAAAATAATTTATCTTCATTGCCTAGCCACCTCATTTTTTTCTATTTCCTCTTCATATGCTTTAAATGTTCGTAAATATTCATCTTCAATTTCCTTTAAATTATTCAAATACACGTTTTCCGAATATTCTTTTAATGTTTGTCTATATTTTTTATAGATTTCATTTAATTGTTGTTCATAGTACAAAATAATCACCTCTAATGCTATTTTGTACCAAAAAAAGAAGTCTTATGCGACTTCTCTTAAATATTTCATCATTTTACGAAAATTTCTTATTTGCGTTATGTATTTCAAACTTTCACTACTTAATAAATCTAAGTTCTTAGCTAATTGATTATATTGTTTTCTTGTTAGATCTATTCCGCAATATTTTTATCATTTGTATTGTGTAGTTTAATCTTTCTTTCATATAATCACATCCTTTTTTTCTAGTATAGCACATTATGTTACTTTTACGTGTTAAAACTTGTCAATCGACTGAAATTACTGCATTTTCTTCTAAAAATAGTCTTCTTATTTTCTGTTTTAAGCCGTTTTTATTTTTTATCCAAGTACTTATATAGCTTGATATTGCTGTGTTTTACGTATTTTTAAAAACTTTTTTACTTTTTTTGAAAAAGGTGTTGACATTGACGTACCGTTATGCTATAATGAAGACAGTTAAGGAGGTGATATACTATAAGAATCTTAAGAGAAAGGAGTGATGAAAATGTTTCTTCTAATTAAAAAGCTCATAGCTTCGCACCGCAAAATGAGAAAGCTACAAGCTCATCGAAAACAACTTTGGAATGACATTTTAGACATTCATAAGATGTTCTAAGCCAAGAGAGGATATTTCCTCTCTTGCGTATATAAATTATATACTATATAATATAAAAAATCAAGAGAGGTGATAAAATGGATAAAAGAATTTTAAATATTAACTTTTATAAAAGCGGTAGTGGTAGTATTTCTTCAAAAGTCACTTTGCCAATTACGATACTAAGAAAAATGGGATTTACAGAAGACAACAGAAAAGCCGAAATGATATACGATGAAAAAAAGAATCAAATAATTTTAAAAAAAGTTTAAAAAAGTATTGACATTGACGTACCGTTATGCTATAATAGTATTAACAAAAGAGATAAGACGTTAGCAAATGCAACGCACTCTAAGAAGGAGATTAATTATGAAAAAAGAAGAAATGGAAAAATTAGTAGAATTAGCTTTTAATGGATACTTAGAAACTGCCGAAAATGAAAACAAAATAATCGTCGATCTTAATGGTTTTGATTATTGCGATGAATGTAAAAATGAAGACGGAGAAGTAGACTTAACTTTAACAACTAAATTAAATGAAATGTTAATAAACTACTTTGAATCAAATGGGTATGACGTATATAAGAATGGAAGTTTTTATGCCGAAGATGGCCAATTCAAAAATGTTAATCCTGATACTGCAGTAGCAATCAAACAATAAAATTAATTAAGGGTGTCTTAAAATAGGATACCCTTCTTCCTATAGGAGGTGGACTGAATGTTGCACAATAAAAAAGATTTAATTGGTAAAACTTTCGGAAGATTAAAAGTAATAGAAGAAACTGATAGAAGAATGGACGGTGGATCAGTTGTATGGAAATGTCAATGTAGATGTGGAAATATTATATATGTTTCATCAAAAAGATTGATTAATAATATTACTCTTAGTTGCGGTTGTTTGAAGAAAGAACGTCAACAATACTCTATTGAAAAGCTACATAGTAAGCAATTTATTGACGGTACTAACATAGATCTTATTAGTAAAAAAGAACCAAATTCTAATAATAAAAGTGGCGTACGTGGAGTTCATTGGTCTAATTCTAAAAAGACGTGGATAGCTACTTTAACTTTCCAAAAAAAATTAGTTCTGAATAAATCTTTTAGTAGTAAAAAAGAAGCTATTCAGGCAAGGCGAATAGCAGAAGAATATTATTATGGTTCTTTTTTAAAAAATAGAAATAGAGGTAAAGATATTGAAAGTAATAAAAATTAAAGCTAGACAAACGACTGCTAATTACAAAATCCCAGAATTTATGAAAGTTCATTATTCTTATGATCTTCCTTCTTATTCTACAGTAATCGGAATGATTCATACAGCTTGCGGTTTTGATAGATATGTTAATATGAATATTAGTATACAAACTAAATACTGTTCAAAACAATTTACTCAAGTATATTTTTACGAATTTGCGCCAGGTATTACACGAAAAGATTATTTAGAAAAATATAACTTAATTGTTGAAAATGGAAGTACCAGAACAGGAGTTAACAGAACTTTTCGTAAAGTTGAATTATTATATGATGTTGAACATATTTTTCATGTAAAAGTCGAAGAAAGTATGATAGAAAAGATAAGAGATGGTATGCTAAAACCAAAAGTTTTCTTAAGTCTAGGTAGGAGCGAAGATTTACTAGTTATTGAAGATGTTAAAATTGTAGATGTTCAAGAAAAATTGTTATCTTCTTATAATCTAAAATACAACGCATATGTTCCTTACGAGTTTTTAAAAGAAAATGAAGACGTTGGAACCGTCTATAATATTAATAAAAAATATCGTATTGATGAAAAAACAAAGTTAAGAATTTGGGACGACGTAGCAAAAGCAGTTATTTTCAACAAAAATGATGTGTTGAACGGTAAATTCTATATCGATAATGATGATGATATTGTTTTTTTGAGATAAATGCTTGACACTTAAAAGTATATATGCTATATTTGTATTGTGAACGTTTCGTAAGAAACGTCTCTCGAGGTTTTAGAATGTTGAACCAGAATCAACATTCATATAAATTAAAATTTTATGGGGCTCGTATGCACGGGCGGTAGTACT
>JAETPW010000047.1 GCA_021771025.1 Clostridiaceae bacterium | reverse complement strand
GAAATAAAAAACACCGGGGACAATCCCCTTGTGATAGTGGACGTAAGTACCACCTGTGGCTGCACAGCAGCCACCTATGACAAACGACCTGCAAAACCCGGAGAAACCCTTCGGGTAGGAATTAAGATGACACCGAAAGACACAGGTTTCTTCGATGAAGTCGTTACGATCAAGTATAACAGCTTGAATAATCAACATGTTAAACTAAAGATAAAGGGGAATGTTCGGTGATCGAACGAATGGGAGTTTGCTGCATCTCTGGCAAGAATGTACAAGCAAACTCCCGAAGTCCCCTTGCAATACAGAAAGGAGGTATATCATGGTAACATAACCGACAAAATAGAATGATACAGGTGTCATTCGACTATCTAATCCGAAGAATAGTAGGCAAAGATAGAAAATAGCCTGATTAAATAATGATTTTAATAAATAATTAAACATATACGGATATGAAAAAGTTATTCGGCATCATGGCTCTAGCTGCGATAGCAGCTGCAGCAGGTTGGAATTTCAGCCAAAGTCAGAACAAGATGGAACTGTCAGACTTGGCACTAGCTAATATAAATGCATTAGCAGAACAAGAATGTACACCATCTGTTGGAGGTTCTTGTTGGTGGACAGATGAAAGCTATACAAAATGTTGTGAAGGAGGATGGTTTGGTTGTAAACCTTGTGATTAAAACCGTTCATAGAGATGTGTTAAAAGTTTGTTTTATTATAATTCATTTATTCCTTTTTTATACAAAATGAATATCAATATACACTAAACCACTTCTAACACATCTCTTAAACAAATTTATATATGAAATTTAACGAGTAAAAAAAATCGTATTTTAACAAATTAATATATAAACAATAATTTTTCAACGATATAAAATTCTTAATATTTATAATATGAAAATCATTAAAATAATACTTTCGTGTCTTATACTGACATCTATTTCATGCTCAGAAAAAAGCCAAATAAAAAAATACACTTTAAAAAAAACTGAAAAAAAACTTTCATTTGTTTTAGATTCTGATACCAAAAATGAACTACGTGTCTATTCTATATATAAAGAAAAAGAAGGGAAAGAGTATTTTACATTTCAAAATCCAAACACCAATACAATTCTATTTTATAACCTTCAAAAACAAAATTTAGAATTTAAAGTAAATTTTCCTATAGATGGTAATAATGGTATAGGATTTGCTAATGGATATTATATTCATAATTTAGATAGCATTTACGTGCCAAACAGAGATATTAAGGAAATCTCACTCGTTAACAAAAATGGTACTTTAATAACTAAATATTCCTATGATAAAGATGTCGCACCCGAAAATTTATCTATATTCAGTATTTCTGCGTCTTATCAAAAACAGGCAGAAGTTATCGGACGAACAATGTATCTATATTCAGGCCCCAATCGTTTTAATGACCATGATCCAGTTTCTATTAAATTTAACATGGACTCATACGATATTTCTGCCTTACCTTTTGATTATCCAGAATATCCAGGTTCAGATAACAAATTAAAAAAATTCGGATTAGAAACTGCTTTTAGTCGTTGTTTTGATGGAAAACATTTTATTTACTCTTTCTATTATGATGAAAACATATATATAGCATCTATAGAGCATGATTCCATAAAAAAAATACCAGTAAAAAGCAAATATTTTGACAAAGTAATATTACCTGGAGAATTAACCGCAACCCCACAAGATTTTTGTGAAAATCCATGGTATGGTAATTTGTTATATGACAAATATCGTAACATCTACTATCGAATATCTTATCCAAAGGAAAGTATAGATAAAAATATTCGACCAGGAGAATTATTAAGTTATGGTCGTAAAAATTTTTCAATCATCATTTTAGATAAAAATTTCAATAAAATAGGAGAAACATTATTTCCAGACTTCACATATAATTCTCGCATAATGATAATCTTGAAAGATGGCTTATATATATCAGACAGTCACTATCTTAACCCTAAATTCAGTGATGACATCTTAAGCTTTCAACATTTCAAATTAACAGAATTATGATTAAAAAAATAATCATTACATTATTAAATACAGTATAAAACTATAAATCAAAAATATATGACTTAGAATAATGTATAAATAAACAAACACATATGCACAATCTGAGAAATAAAGTAAATAGGGGATTGTTGATGAAAAATCTTTTTACAAAAGGTATAAACATCTTATTAGCTGTTTTTCTAATAGCTTGTAATACGCAGCATGATAAAAAAATGGAACAAGCTCTCGAGAATGCCCAAGAAAACCGGCAAGAACTTGAAAAAGTATTTAGCCATTATGAAAAGGATTCAACAAAACTCGCTGCTGCTCGTTTCCTGATTGAGAATATGTCCTATCATTTCACACAGGAACAATATTATACTTCTTCCGAAAAAGAACGATATCGACCGGACGTTGTAAATTTCGACGGATTTCAATCCGTAAAAAGTCACTGTGACTCATTAACAAGAAGAGGATACAAAATCAAAACACATAACAAATACGATATATCGACACTTGACAGTCACTTTCTTATTGATAACATAGAACTGGCTTTTACTGTCTGGCAAAAGCCATGGGCAAAAAATGTTTCATTCAATGATTTCTGCAAATACATCCTCCCCTACCGCGCACAATGTGAAGAGGTTTCTCATTTGAGAAGAGAAATTATGGAACGTTTCGTTCCCATACTGGATTCAGCGAAAGTAAAAACTCCCTTAGAGGCATGCTTCGTACTTAATGAGCATCTGAAAGGCATTATGAAATATGGACAGACTGGTCTTCCACTCTATCCGACCATTGACGAAACCTACCGTTCCGGAATCAGCCAATGCGAAGGATTATGCAATCTGGGTACTTTTATAATGAGAGCTTGCGGCATTCCGGTTACAGTAGAACAAACGACCTGGACTAAAATGGACTTGGGCCATAGCTGGTGCGTAGTTTTAGACAATAGAAAATTCTACAGCTTCGGACCGGGAGAAGATCAACCCGACACACATGCCCGCTCTTTCTCAGAAGTCAGACATAGACGACCGGCTAAAGTCTATCGTTCACGTTTTGATCCTGACTTTTCTATAATGGATAAAAAAGACGACGGATATGTTACGACTCTAAAAAGTCCTCTAATCTATGATGTTACTAATGAATATCTGGATAAAACGACATTGATAAAGGTTTCTGTCGACAAAAATAACAGAAAAAAAGGAAAATCAAATCAAGTCTATTTATGTACTTATAACTATTATGAATGGTGCCCGATAGCGATCGGACATAGAAAAGATACCGTTTGTTATTTCGAAAACGTTGTTGGAGATAATATATTTATGGTTGCCGATTCACCGGATGGGAATAAATTACGAAATATTACTGCCCCTTTTTATACGGATAAAGATGGAAATATTCGTAAATTTATCCCTCAAAAAGAACATAAACAAACATTCACATTGAATAAGCGTAAGAAAAAACTGGATCAGGAACATACACTACACTTTTGGGATACAGAGAAAGAACGTTTTATCCCGTTAGAATATGCAAGTTCAACTGATACAACACAAACATACGATCAAATACCCGCTAGTGCATTATTATGGTTCACTATTCCGGAAAGGATCGTTAACCAACGGATATTTTTTATTGAAAACGACAGTATAAAAAGCTATTAATTCGATGAAAGAGAATAGAAAAATACACAACCTGATCAACAAAGCCATCAATATTGTCTTCTGGCTATGTATGACAGTTACTCTATGGTTTGTTTTACAGGTATTTATCTTTGCCTCTTTCAAAATCCCTAGCGACTCGATGGAACCGGGATTAATTACAGGAGACAATATACTTGTCTGGAAACCGACCGTTGGACCTCGCTTATTCAACCTGTTTGCCTCCATGAGAAACGAACAGACAGATATTTATCGCATTCCAGGTTTCAATAAGATAAAACGCAATGATATTCTGGTTTTCAATTTTCCGCATCCAAACAGTTGGGATAAAATTGAAATGCATATACTCAAATATTATATCAAACGGTGTGTCGGAATACCGGGAGATACCCTATCCATCCGAAACGGATTCTTTCATGTGGAAGGCGTACAAACGCCTCTCGGCAATATGGATTCACAAAAAGGAATAGCTGCAACTGAGAAATTTCAAGACGGCATATTCCAGAGTTTCCCATTCGACAGCATCATCGGTTGGAACATCAAAGATTTCGGACCGCTCTATATACCGGCAAAAGGCGATTCCATTACTTTAGATCGTACAAACTTCCGGTTATATAAAAAACTGATCGAATGGGAACAACAGGAAAGCCTTCAATACAAAGATTCTATGACTTTTCTTAACGGAAAGCCGATCTACGGATATCGTTTCCAAGAAAACTATTATTT
>JAETPW010000046.1 GCA_021771025.1 Clostridiaceae bacterium | reverse complement strand
TCCATAGCCTCTTAGATACATATTTACAGCCCGCAACTTATCCTCAAAAGAAAATTTAGTCATAGTAAAACCCCCTAAGTTAGATTCCTTTGTCCAACTTAGGGGGTTCACTTCACCATCCGAATTTTTCAAAATTTTCAAAAAATTCGAATGGTCTTCTTTAAAGATAGAGACTTATGTCACAGCCTCGTAAAAAGTATAGAGCCAACTACAGGCATGACAGAAGGGGCTGCAGAAAGTTTAGTCGCAATCATCGTTTTAGAGCAAATTTTGCATAATATTTACTGGCTAGTTCACGCGTATTGGATGTCAAAGAGGCGATCGCCAATGATCCATCAAGTAGCGTTACATTATTTTGTGATCAGAATGATCTTGAATTTGAAAAAAGCATTTAGCGTGCTTAGAGCGATCCAAGCATTATCTGTATCGAAATTTAATCTGAGAAATTAGTTTTTCTCAAGGAACCAAAATTATCAATTTAGAAGAAAACTATGGATTTTTAAGGTGGTGTATCTTTTTTTGGAGAAGTGTTGCTTATAGTATAAAAATGTTTTTATTACTTAAATTAAAAAATGAATTGAAATAGATTAGAAAAAGTGTTAGCATTTAGCTTGTATCTTAGCTATTTAGATTTTTATTTATGTAAATACTTTACTGGAGGGGAGTCATGCAGAAAAAAAGAGTAGTTCTAGTACTCATAGCGATCTTTCTAGTACTAGCTGGAATCGGGGGAACAAAGAAAGTGAGCGAAATGAGACAAGAAGCACAAAAAGAACGCCAGATAGCTTTTTTGAAGGCACATGAAAAAGAAACGACAGAATATGTGAAGAAGCAAGATGAAAAAATTAGCAGAGTTGCATTCATTTGGAATACTGTTAAACAAGAAAAAATTGGAAATGGTCTTCCACAAGGTGTTGGAAAAATTTTAACGATGAGAATAAAAATTTTTGACAACAAAGGTATAGAAATAAATGCTTTTGGTTTTGCTTTGAAACCTGATGATATTAGTAACTCCACAAAAATAAAAGAAATGTATACGATCAATGCCAATTATAATTATTTTAAGAATTAAGTTAGAAAGTTATTTTTATGTAGTTATAATTCGTAGGGAACTTAGGAATAAATTTGGAATGACTTATGAGTGACATAGAAAAATATGATAATGTATATGCTTCCTTATCACAGGCGACATACGATGGTAGAAAACTACAATTTGCTTACGATCCTCAAAAATGGGAGAATAATCAGCTAGAATACTATAGGCAAAGCAATTCCGTTCCATTCACATTCCCCCATGCCAAAGACGCCTATGGCAACGATGCAAGCAAAGTTTATCTTCAACCCGACAAACTTGAGACAGTAACAGAAAAAGACTGCTTTGGTAACGAAAAAATATCTCAAAAAATTGTATAGGAGAAAAAGCATGCAGAAAAAAAGAATAATTCTAGTACTTATCGCGATTTTTCTAGTACTAGCTGGAATCGGGAGAACAAAGAAAGTGATCGGAATACGACAAGAAGCGCAAAAAGAGCGCCAAATAGCTTTTTTGAAGGCACATGAAAAAGAACTAGTAGATTTTATCAAAAAATACAGTTCACAAGAAGAAACAGTGGAATTTGATTGGGAGACAGTAGAGGCCGGAAAAGGAAGGGCATTTACAAAGCCTACCTTGACTGTGAATTTTGATGTTAGTAACAGTCCAGTAAAAAGCTATAATAATCGGGGGTATGTACTTAGGGTAGAAACTGATGTGGATAAATTAGACAAAATTGAGGGGTTAACAGTATTGAACGGAGAAATAGGGTTAAAGATAAGGGAGGAAAAGAATGCCCGATTTAGAAAATAACTACAATATATATGCAAATTTAGCGCAAGTTGCGTATCCAAGAGGCGATGCGTCCTTTTCACAGGAATTGATTATAGAAAAGAGACATACTCCTACGCAAATAATATTCCCCCATGCCAAAGACGCCTATGGCAACGATGCAAGCAAGGTCTATCTTCAACCCGACAAACTTGAGACAGTAACAGAAAAAGACTGGTTTGGTAAAGAAAAAACGTATCAAAAAATTTTATAGGAGAAAAACCATGCAGAAAAAAAGAATAGTTCTAGTACTCATAGCGATTTTTTTAGTACTAGCCGGAATAGGAGGAACAAAGAAAGTGGTCGAAATGAGACAAGAAGCACAAAAAGAACGCCAGATAAAATTTCTTAAAAGAAATAAGGACATTATAATTAACAAAGCATTTACGGTTGACGGGAAATTAGATGTTAAGGATATAGATTTTTATTGGGATACAGTACAAGTAGAGTATTCAGGAATAATAAAATCAAAACCTTATGGATTAAGTATTAAGGTAACAAGTACACGGTTATCTGATAGTAAAAAATATGCTGATATATTGATTATTAAAACTGATGTTGAAAGGCTAGACAGTGTTGTAGATGTAGCTTTTAAATGAGAGGTGTGTGTAATGTCAAAGCTAGATAACTATGCAAATATATATGTTGATTTATCGAGTGGAGCATATGGGGATAAACCTAGAGGTAAATCGTTTGTTGATAAAACTTATGATCAACAAAGAGAACTCAGTGATAAAGGATATGCAACGTACAGTTTTGAAAGTAACCTAGGTCTATATTATCTTCAACCCGACAAACTTGAGACAGTAACAGAAAAAGACTGCTTTGGTAACGAAAAAATATCTCAAGAAATTGTATAGGAGAAAAAGCATGCAGAAAAAAAGAATAATTCTAGTACTTATCGCGATTTTTCTAGTACTAGCTGGAATAGGAGGAACAAAGAAAGTGGTCGAAATGAGACAAGCAGCACAAAAAGAACGCCAGATAGCTTTTTTGAAGGCACATGAAAAAGAACTAGTAGATTTTATCAAAAAATACAGTTCACAAGAAGAAACAGTGGAATTTGATTGGGAGACAGTAGAGGCTGGAAAAGGAATGGCATTTACAAAACCTACGTTGATCGTAAAGTTTAATATCAGTGATAGTTCAGAAAAAAAATATAATGATCAAGGCTATGTCCTTAGAGTAGACACTGATATAAATAAGTTAAATAAAATCGATGCATTGATGGTATTGAATGATCCAATATATTCGAATATTCAAGGTGAAGATCAATGAGTAATCTAGAAAGTATTTATAATCTATACGTGAACTTAGCAAAAAGCACATATCGAAGGAAACCAAGACCGTTTGTCTACGAACTACTACCACAAAGTGCGCGTAATAGGTTAGACAGAGGATATTCCGTTCCATTTACATTCCCTCATGCTAAAGACGCCTATGGCAATGATGCAAGTAAGGTCTATCTCCAACCCGACAAACTTGAGACAATAAAAGAAAAAAGTTTGTTTGGTGAAGAAAAAACGTATCAAAAAGGTCTGCTGACCGATGAAAAGGCTGGATATAACTCTTACTACGTGACGGACACCCCAAAGTTAAATAGTGAGACTAAGCATACATATTTTGCGACTCGGGGCAGTGACGGGCTGAGCTTGAATACTTTGAATGATTGGGCCAGCAACAACGGCTCATTTACCTTATTCAACGCTTATATCCCTCAGGCAAAGCTTGCCAATAAGGCCATGCATACTAAGGTAAGTGAATTGCGTAAAAAAGCTCCTAATGCTACGCTAGCAGTCACTGGTCACTCTTTAGGGACGATGGTCTCGATCCAAGCTGTAGCTAATTTGCCCAAAGAAGATATCGCTAAATTGGATAAGATCGTGTTGTTTCAAGGCCCTGATGCCAGAGAAAGTATCGATAAAATGTCTAAACAAGCCCAAGCAAACATTCAAACATTAGAAGAGCAAGGCAAAATCGACTATTACGTCAATGCGTTTGATATCGTTTCGATGTTGAATCGGAACAAAAAAGGTATCGATGAGATCGGTAAAGTTCATTACTTGCTGCCAAAATCATTTACGACGACCTTTGATTTTGATGACAAGTATGGTTCGAGTCATGATTTTGGACAGTATCAGATCAATGCTGACGGGACGCTAAAAGAAGCTAATTTAAACGAGCACAGCTATATTTTTGCAGCTGGGATCAAAGTTTCGCACCTGATCGATAAATATTTAGATCTGATCCTCAAAAGTACGGGGGCCAATATTTCTTCGGGAAAACTATTGTCACTTTTGGTAAGTGATGGGGCTTTGTATGCCAAATTTCAACAGGAATATCGAGCGATCGTAAATGAAGCCAAACTTGCTAGTCAATGGCAAGGTAAAATAACTAGTTTACAACAAAGGCTGACGACTAAGAATACCCAACAAGAGCTTGAAGATGAGATCACAAGTATCGCCCAAGAGATCGCGCAAGGTGCTTATGCGCTCAGAAAGCATTTATCAGATGCCGAGATCGAAGAAATGATCGCGCCATATACTAAAGAACGGCTCTGGAACAGCGAACAAGCTACCCAAAATCTCAAGCAGATTCAACAATATCAGCATAAAACAGCCGATTTTAGCAAGAATTTATTGAAAGTAGCTAAAAATATCCAAGAAGATGACACTAAAGCAAGTAAGGAACTGTTTAAATATTGAACTGAGGGGAGAACTAATGAAAAGTAGTCAAGCTGAGCAATTCGAGGCGATCTTAAAAGAACAACAAAAAATTTTAGAACGCTTAGCGATCCAAGCCTTGATCACGACTAAAGTTACCAAAATAAAAACGTTAAAACAAAATTCGACCGCGGAGCTAGCTGAATTAGCAAGTGCGATGGATCATCAAACAACACAAGTTTTGCCTGAGTCTTTAGCAGGTGCATTGCAAGGAAAGACCGCGCAGGCAGCTAAAAGTTATCTAGGTGCCATCAAGTGTCCTAAATTAGTTACACCGCTTCAGGAGATAATATGAAGTGACCTCCTAAATTGTCAATTCTGGGATTTAGACTCATAATAACGTTAGAAAAACAAAACATTAATGGGTCATTACCCTATGACAATAGGAGGTCACTAT
>JAETPW010000012.1 GCA_021771025.1 Clostridiaceae bacterium | reverse complement strand
AAATTTTTATTGACATTTACATAAAAAGGTGATATATAATAATTGTATTTTATAGTACACTGAAAAATTAATAGACACGAAACACTGGTTAGTAAGGGATACAATAAACTATTTTCTATCTTTCTCCCAAAATGAAAATTAAGATTTGTAGGAAACTTATTAACCCAATGCGGTGAAAAATATTTTGGCTGGTTTAGAAGAATAGTTTGTAAAATGTCCAGCAGTGGTTAAGACCGATTAGCATGTTTCAAGTAAAATTCACTACTTTGCAAAAAAATTGCAATATTAGTAGTTTTATTTGTTGTGCCTAATGGGTCTTTTTGTTATGCTTACGAAAATAGCTAAATATGTATTGCCCTATTTTCTTACAAAGCATAGCAAGAAGATACTGAAAAAATTTTATGCAGGTATGCAAAAAAATTTTTCAGTAGTCAAAATAATATTTGAATGGAGATGAAAAATATTATTTTGATTTGGCGAAGCCAAACATAAATTATCTATCGCAAGATTAGATAATTTATGAGCACTCCGCTAGGAGCCCACGACATCTTTGCAAACGAAGTTTGAAAGTGTCATAGTGGGTTACATACTTTCATAAGAAAGTTATGTAACAGCTCCCTTTGGTCGCTTGCTTAGCACCTGCAAGAAAGGATTTATAAATGGACAAAACAAACTATTCGGTAGCTAGAGTAGAAATTTATACTAGAGTAAGTCTTGTAAAAGCAGAAAGACATAATGAAAGAAAAAACGAATCTTACTCTAATATGAATGTTGACTTAACTCAAACACCAAACAATGTGCATTACAAAAAATGCAAAAACACTTATAACGAAAGATTAAAAGAAATGATCGATGATGGAGAAATATCACTTAGAGGTCTAAAAGATAATGCAAAAGTATTTGATGAAATTATATTTGATATTAATTCCGACTATTTTGAACAAAATGGTGGTTATGAATTTGCAAAGAACTTTTATGAAAAAGCATTCCACTTTGCTGAAAGAGAAATGGGTGCAGATAATATAATATCAGCTGTTATGCATGCGGATGAACTAAACACTTCCCTATCAGAAGAATATGGAAAGCCTGTGTATCACTATCATTTGCATGTTATAGCAATACCTGTTGTACAAAAAGAAATAAAATGGTCTAAAAGATGTAAAGATAAATCTCTAATAGGAACTACAAAAGAAATAATCAATCAAGTAAGTCATAGTAAGAAATGGAAATCAGAACAATTAACTGATAACTTTGGTAATCCTGTATATGATGAAAATGGAAAAGCTAAACTAATAAAATCATATAGCTTATCACAAGATAGATTTTTTCAATATATGTCTGATAGTGGTTATAGAGGATTTATTCGTGGTATAAAAGGTAGTACTAAAGAACATTTAACAGATTTAGAATTTAAAATTAAGAAAGAAACTGAAAAACTAGAAAAAATAACAAATAGTGTTGATGAAAAACAATCTAATTTTGATAGTTATATGCAATATGATAAACAAATAGATGATATCTCTAATTTAGGCAAGCAAAAGAAGTTCTCAAAGAAAATTGAATTAGAACCAAAAGATTATGAAACATTAACCCAATATGCTAAAAAAGGAATTGTAGCAGATAAAGAAATTTATGAACGAGATACTAGAATTGAAAATTTAAGAAACACCTTAAATAGGTGGATAGAAAAATATGATGGTTTAGTAGAAAAAACAAAAGACTACTTTCATGCTATAAAACTTGCACCACAAAGAGTTGCAGATTTCTTTAAAGGTTTATTCGATAAAGAAAAACAAGATGAATTAGAAAGACAAAGAATTGAACAAGAAAAAATAGAAGCTGAAAGAAAAGCTCGTGAAGAAGCTAGAGAAAAAGAAAGATTAGAAAGGCAAAAACTAAAGAACTCTCCTGAATACAAGAGGTAGTGTAAAGTTTATATATAAAAAATTGCTTAAAGTATTGATATTAAAGCATTTTTTATAAAATTAGCTTTACCCCCCTTAGACTAAATTAATTATGTATCCTCTTAACTGAAATATATGTGCTTTTAAAATTTTGTCAAGGCTAGGCGAAGCCTATTCATTTCAGCCTTTACAAAATTTTATAAAGCATATTATAATTGAGTTGGAGGATAAGTCTTTATTAACTTATGTCCACCATTTTTTCATAGATTACTTTACACTACCCTTCGTACAATTCTATTTTTAGCTTTGTCTGAATTAGTATCTAAATATATTTTTGTTTTAGTCCATTCTAAAATATGTTGCACTTTTGAAACAAGTATTTTAGGTTCTTCCTTCTGGTTTAATTTCTCCATACTAATTTTCTCCCTTCCTAAATTTTTCTTAATACTATATAATAAATATAATTGAATTCCAATAGAAATTTAAAAAATAAAGCAGATGACTTCGTTTCAGAATTAATTACGTGCAAATTATGATTTTACAGTTTAGAATTATGTAAATTTTCCCAAACCCCTTTCTTTTTTTTCTCTTTTGTAGTATAATAATACTGTAATGATGAGAGGAGGAGTTTTTATGTGGCAATATTGGTTAATTATTGCAGGTGCTTTTATGATTGGTGAAATTATGACAGTAGGTTTTCTACTTTTCTGGTTTGGTATTGGAGCTATTATCGCTATGATTGTTAGCTTTTTTACTACTAATATAATCATACAAACAACTGTATTTATCATCTCATCTGTTATCTTAATTTTTGCTACAAAACCTTTAGTAAAAAAATTTTTGAACCAAAAAACAGTTACTACAAATGCGTTTTCTTTAGTAGGAAAAAAAGGAATTGTTATACAAGATATTAATTCTACTCAAGGAACTGGGCAAATTAAAGTAAACGGAGAAATTTGGTCAGCAGAAAGTGAAAATGAGGATGGTATCACCAAAGGAACAGAGGTAGAAATCACTCAAATTGTAGGAGTAAAAACATTGGTTAAACCTCTCCCTAAAACTGTCTCTCATGTTTAATTTGTTATTATTATTTTAATGTTATAGAAAATCGGAAAGTAGAAAACTTTCCAAAAGGAGGATATTATGTGGTTTTTATTAGTATTACTTGTGATTATTTTAATTATCGCATTTAGTTCAATCAAAATCGTTAAACAAGCCGAGGTTTACATCATTGAACGTTTAGGAAAATTTTATAAAGTAGCAGACGCAGGTCTTACCATTATTGTTCCTTTCTTCGATCATGTAAGAAGTGTTGTTAGTTTAAAACAACAAACAATGGATATTCCACCTCAAGGTGTTATTACTAAAGATAATGTTACCATTACCATAGATACTGTAGTATTCTATCAAATTACTGATCCAGCTAAAGCAGTTTATGAAATTCAAAGTTTAAAGAAAGGTATTGAATACCTAGCCATTACTACCATTCGTGATATTATTGGTAAAATGGACTTAGACGAAACATTTAGTTCTCGTGATGGAATTAATACTCAACTTCGTGTAGTATTAGACGAAGCTACTGATCATTGGGGCTGTAAAATCGACCGTGTAGAAATTAAAGACATTACCCCACCAGCAGATATCAGAGACGCGATGGAAAAAGAAATGAACGCAGAACGTAATAAAAGAGCTTTAATTCTAGAATCAGAAGCTCAAAGACAATCAGCCATCACCATTGCCGAAGGTAAAAAACAAGCAGCTATCTTAGAAGCAGAAGCTGATCGTGAATCACAAATTCGTAGAGCAGCCGGTGAGGCACAAGCTATCAAAGAAGTAGCAGAAGCTAAAGCACAAGAAATTCAAATGGTATATGATGCGATGAAAAAAGCAGATCCAAACGATAAATTAGTGCAATTAAAATCGTTAGAAGCTTTAGAAGAAGTAGCTAAAGGCGATGCTAACAAAGTATTTATTCCTTTTGAGGCAACTGGTGCATTAGGAGCATTGGGAGCAATCAAAGAAGTGGTTACTGATAAAAAATAGTATCCTTTTGGGGACAGGTACAAAATGGACATTTTTACCTTTTCAATTCACAAATTGAGAGAAAAACCAGAAAAGAAAAAGACAACTTTTTCTTCTCTGGTTTTTCTCTTAACTATTTTCATTTTCTGTCACCTTCAAGGAAATGTAAAAACATTGTCAGCCCTACTAAGGTTAGTCCATTATCTAAGTTTGTTTCTGCCTATTTAAATATCTTCGATCCAATGCGACATACATACCATATTCTGTACTTCTATTCCATCAAAAATCAATTTTGCTTCTGCTTTTTGATAGAGATTAAGGTCTTCTTTATATTCTAATTCCGGTCTCATATAAATTTTAGAATAATTTATATCCTGCCCATACCTATTTACATTACTGGTAACATCTTCATTAAAAACCTCAACTCCATTTTGTTTTAACGATAATTGTGCAATAGTAAACGTCATATATTTTTCCTCTTGGTTATCATATACACAAAACTTATAAGCAGTGTTCAATTCTATCACATACCTTGGTAAATCTTTTTTATTAAATGTTACTGTTACACTTGCTTCTTGATCATCTTCTTCCATATAAGCAGTATATGTATGAGTACCAGATTTAACAACAGTTGGACAAGTTCCTTCTATTTGAATATAACTTCCAATTGAAATATTATTCTCTTTTATAGTCACATGATAATTTTCATACTTACTATTTTTATCGGTGTACTCATCATATTTAACATCTTCCCAGTAAATTAATACATCATCAAAATTACTGCATGAGCCTCCCCATTCATTTGCCTTACGAATAATATCACTTTCAAAATTTTCTTCTGTAATATTGCTGCTAGATTCAGCATTAAACTTTTCTATCCAATTAGTTAAATTCTCAAAATCTATTCCAGCCTTTTTTGATTCCCCTTCTAAAAAAATAGTGATTTTTTCTTCATTACTTTTTCCTTTCAATATGTTTTTTGCATATTCTTTATAACTAGTATATCCACCAATTTTAGGAATTAAATATAATATATTATCTTCTATTTCATATTCTAATCTTAATTTTCCTTCTGGATATTCTATATCATAACTGATTACTCTATCTCCTATAGTAATCGTCTTGTTAGCTAAATCTATCTCATCTTCAAAAACCGAATTATCTTTCTTTAATCTTGCTAACAATGAATTTTCATCTTCAACATCAGCAGTTACATATTGTTGAGAATTAACTTGTGTCTTCCATAAATTCACTTCTTCTTCTACTTTCCCTGCTCTGTTTTCTAATTGTGCTTTAGTTGCTTGTGTTAATATACCATTTTGCCCTGTTAGAGTGGAAATGGTTACTCCTGCCAAGATTAATAATACAATGATCGTAATCACTAAAGATATTAACGTGATTGCTCTTTCTGTTATTATTTCGTTTTTTTTCATTTTCATCATCTCCTTTTCATTTTTCCCATGCTAAAAAGATAGCAAAATTAACCTGTTCTTTACAGGCTAACTGCTATCTTCTCGGTCTTGCTTTTTTAAATTTAATAAGTTACTTCTGTGTGTGTACAGCCTCAAGGGTTACACGAATCAGTTTCATTTTTTCTTTTTCTCCTCTTTTGTTTTCCATTTTTATTTTACCTGATTTGCCTTATTTGTGTCAAGCAATTTTTGCTTATTTCGAATAGTTCTGTTCCTGATATTTTATTCAATGCAATTAGATGATAAAGAAAAATGTCCTTTTTGTACCTGTCCCCAAAAGGACAAAATGTACCCGTCCCCCATGGACACCCAATTACACATTACATTTTTTCTGGCATTTCCATTCCTAATAGTTCTGCACCTATTTTTAATACTTGTCCTACTAAGTTAGTTAAATAGGCTCTTGCTTCTTGCAAGTTTTGCTTTTCTCCCACTATTCGATTTTCTTGATAAAAACTACTAAATGCCTTGGCTAAGTCTAATAAATAACGGGATAAGATGGATGGTTCATTTTTTTCGGTTACTTGGATTAAGGTGTCTTGGAATCCGTATATTATTTTTAAGAGCATTTGTGAATGTTCATCTTCTAGTAAGGTAACGTCAATTTCTATTCCTTCTGGTAGTGGTTCTACTTTTTCTAGTATGCTTTTGGTTCTTACATAGGTGTATTGAATGTATGGTCCAGTTTCCCCTTGAAAATTAAGGATCTGATCCCAGTCAAATATTTCGTCTTTGATGCGACTATTGGATAAGTCGTTAAAAATGACTGCTCCTACTCCTACTTTTTTAGCTACTTCTTCTTTGTTTTCTAAGTTAGGATTTTTTTGTTCGATAATGATTTTTGCACGGTTTACCGCTTCTTGTAATAATTCTTCTAATCGAATGGAAGTTCCTTCACGAGTGGACATTTTTCCGGTTGGAAGTAATACCATACCAAAAGATACGTGTTCTAATCCTTTGGTGTACTTTTCGTCTATTCCTAATAATTTCGCTACGGCAAATACTTGTTTAAAGTGCAAGACTTGTTCATAGGAAGTGACGTATAGTGCTTTGTCAAAGTCATAGGTTCTTGCTCGGTAGAGAATTGCTGCTAAATCACGAGTGGCATAGGTAGATGATCCATTGGATTTTTGAATAATACAGGGCGTGTTTATCCCTTCGGTTTCTAAATCAATAATTTTGGCTCCTTGGGATTCGATTAGTCTTCCTGATTTTTCTAGTAAGGTTATTACTTCTGGCATTTTGTCTGAATAAAAAGCTTCTCCATTCCATGAGTCAAACTTGCTTCCTAATACATCATATACTTTTTGGAATTCTTGTAAACTTAATGCTCGAAAGCGTTCCCAAAGGGCTATGCAAGTTTCATCACCGTCTTCTAATTTTTTGAAATTGTCACGGCATGCCTGTAATACGTTTTCGTCTTGTTTGCATAATTCGTTAATACGAATATAGATTTTCGTTAATTCACCAATTGGATCTTGATCAAGATTATACTCTTCTCCCCAGCGTAAATACCCTTCGATTAATTTACCAAATTGTGTTCCATAATCGCCTAAATGATTAACGCCTGTTATTTGGTAACCTAAATATTGGTAAATACGATATAAAGCTCCTCCGATAACGGTTGAACGTAAATGACCAATATGAAATGGTTTAGCAATATTAGGGGCTGAATAGTCAATGACTATTTTTTTTCCTTTTCCTAGTTCTGATTTCCCATAATTCTCTTTGCCTTGAACAAACTCTTGAATGACTTCTTTGGTTAATATTTCTTTTTTAATAAAAAAATTGATATACCCACCAGCTACTTCTATTTTTTCGATGACTTCTTCATCCATTTTCATGGTATTTGCTAGGTCTTGTGCAATTTGAGCAGGAGATTTTTTTAATACTTTGGCTAGACGAAAACAAGGAAACGCGTAGTCTCCATTTGCTAGATTTTTGGGTACTTCTATATATTCCATTAATTCTAATAGAGAAATTTGAGTAATTTCTTTGATTTGTTCTTCTACCATTTGGGCAATTCGTTCTTTAAATTTTATCATATTGACACTCCTTATTCGTTTTTATCCATAACTATAGCAATTTAAAATAAAAGCAAAGTTATTCTATCCATTTTTTTGTTGTTCCTAATCCTCATAAATTTCTTTTCTATCTTGCCTTATGTTTTAGGTAAATTGATCATTTCTCTAGCAAAATCAATTAAGCTTGTTAAATGATTTTCTATGACGTCTTGTAATATCTCCTCGTCTATTTCTTTGTAATCATAAACGGCATACCTACGAAATCGCGTCATTCCTTTCTACTTCACTTGTTTTTACTAAGCTCTAATTAAATTTGAGTAGTGTAAATAAAGGAGATATCATTATTGATTTTCCTTCGTGAGAGTGGCTTGAGACACAATAAAATGCCAAGAATCTCTACACATATCTGCCAAAGTTTTTTCTGCTTCCCAGCCTAATTCTTCTTTTGCCTTTTTAGGATCTGCGTAGCAAGTAGCAATATCTCCCGGTCTTCGTGGTGCTATTTGGTAAGGAACTTTTTGACCAGTTGCTTCTTCAAATGCTTTTACCATATCTAATACGCTATATCCTTTTCCTGTTCCTAGGTTATAGGTGTATAACCCCTCTTTTTCTTTTTCTAATTTATTTAGGGCTAATACATGACCTTTGGCTAGATCTACTACGTGAATATAGTCTCTAACACCAGTACCATCTGGTGTATCGTAATCATTCCCGAAAACAGATAATTGTGGTAGTGTTCCATTGGCCACTCTTACAATATAAGGCATTAAATTATTCGGAATTCCTTGAGGTGCTTCTCCTATTAGTCCACTTTCATGTGCTCCAATTGGATTGAAATAACGTAAAATGCAGATATCCCATGTTGGATCTGAAACATAAATATCTTTTAGAATTTGTTCAATAAATAGTTTTGTGGTTCCATACGGATTGGTTGTCCCACCTGTTTTACACTCTTCGGTAATCGGAATGGTTTCTGAGTCACCATACACAGTAGCAGAAGAACTGAAGATAAATGTTTTGCACCCATATTTTCTCATGGTATCTAATAAAACTAATGCTCCTGAAATATTATTGGTATAATATTCAATTGGTTTTTTTACGGATTCTCCTACCGCTTTATATCCAGCAAAATTCATGACTGCTTCTATTTTGTTTTCCTTAAATACTTTTTCTAATGCTTCTTGATCCAAATAATCCATCTCATAAAAAGGAAAATCTTTTCCCGTTATGGTTTTAATGGATTTTAGTACTTCTGGTTTGCTGTTGGAAAAATTATCAATAATAACAATTTCCTTTCCTGCTTGTAATAATTCTACTGCTGTATGACTGCCAATGAATCCTGCTCCTCCTGGTAATAATATGGCCACCTTAAATCACTCCTATCATTTTATGTGTATTTTTATCGGTAAACGTTCAAAATGGGTTGATTTTGAACGTTTACTTAACTGGGTTGAGGGAAATTAGTTTTTCTTTTTTCTTCTAACAATTAATCCATTATTTCCCACCCTTGTGTCTCTTTGTTCTTATTTTGAAAAAACTCCTGCAAGCACATTTCAATTTCTCGATCAAAATCTTGTCTTTTTACACTTTGGTCCGTATTACTTTTTAATAAATCTGATACTTCGTTTGGCGAAATGAAAAAACTAGTATGATTTGCTCGTTTTTCGGATGGTGTTAATTCTCGTTTTTCAAGGCATATCTCTTGGTCTGTCATTCCCGCATAGAAATACGTTGTTGTTACTCGATTAACAGGAAGTTTTGCATCTCTAGTTGCAAAATTTTGATGATACACTTTCAACTTCATAAATGGTTTGCTACTAAGCCAAATATGTTTTTCTTTAATCCCCGTTTCTTGTGTAATTTCACGTTTTAAACTCTTAATGCGATTTCCTTTATCTTGTTTTTCCATTGAACCACCAGGTAACATATATAAATGAAATCCCTCATAATAAGTTAAAATCATCTTTCCTTCTGAATTAAAAATAAGTGCTCTTACTTTATACTTCTTTTGCTGTAATACTTCACGTTTCGTTTGTTCCTCATTAATTACTACACTTCTCATTTTAACATCCTCTATTTATTTTTTTATTACTTCTATTCCTTCTTTCGTATCTTTTATGTCATACCCTTTCCCAGAAATTTGTTCTCTTAATTCATCTGCTTTTGCCCAATCTTTATTTTGTCTAGCTTGGTTTCTTTGTTCTACCAAGGCTAAAACCTCTTCTGGAATGGTTTCGGTTTTTGGTAATTCTTCTTGATCTAAGTTTAATGCTAAAATTTGATCAAAGTTCATGAGTAGTTTTGCTACTTCTGGTGATTTTTTTTCAAAACGAATGGCTTCCCATACATAACTCAAGGCTAATGGCATGTTCATATCGTCATTAATTGCCTCGTGAAATTTTTGTTCTAATTGAGTTAACTTTTCTTTTTCTTCACTAGATAACTCATCCATACCTTTTGCTTGCATTTGATACCCCATACGCATACGTTGCAAAGATTTGGCTGTTGCGTCAATCCCTTCCCAAGTAAAGTTTAGTTTATTGCGATAATGGCATGAATAACAAAATAATTTATAGACTAATGGATCATAACCTTTATCCTTGATGTCTTTGATTAGATACACATTGTGCAAGCTTTTTGACATCTTTCCTCCATTGATTAGTAAATATTCTCCATGTAACCAATAATGAGCTGGTATTTTACCAGTGTTTCCTTTACTTTGTGCTATTTCATTTTCATGATGGGTAGGTATTAAATCAATTCCTCCTGTATGAATATCAAATTCATCTCCTAAGTATTTTTGCCCCATAGCAGAACATTCAATATGCCATCCTGGATAACTTAGGCCCCATGGACTATCCCATTTCATGAGATGATTTTCTGGTGCTTTAATCCATAAAGCAAAATCATAAGGGTTTCGTTTTTCTGGGTCAACTTCTACTCTTGCTCCTGATTGTTGTTTATCCATTTTAATTCCTGATAATATTCCATAATCCTCTAATCGATCCACATCAAAGTATATCGCAGTTGATGTTTCATAGGCATATCCATTGGCCAATAATTTTTTTACATAAGCTAACATTTCTGGAATATGATCGGTTGCTTTACAAATGATTTCTGGGGTTTCTATCTTTAACTCTTGTAAGTCCTGAAAAAATAGTTTCGTGTAATGTTCAGCAATTTGCATCGGTGTTTTATGCTCCTCTTTTGCTGATTTGATCATTTTGTCTTCCCCGTCGTCTCCATCAGAAACCAAATGCCCTACATCAGTAATGTTCATCACGTGTTTAAGTTCATAACCATTATAACGTAACATTCTTCTTAATACATCTTGAAAAATGTTGGTTCTCATGTTCCCAATGGTAGCATCTTTGTATACCGTTGGTCCACAAGAATAAATGGTTACTACTTTAGGATCAATGGGAATGAATTTTTCTTTCTTTTTGGTTAACGTGTTGGTTAAATAAATATCCATTGGCTCACTCCTTTCTGTTTAGGTAAACGAGAAAGAAAGAAATAGTTTTCTCTCTTTCTTTCTAGTTTACTCCTTTTATCTTATTTTATGATTCTCCATCTGGTTTAGGATCTGGTCCAGTATTGGTGTTAGTATTGGTATTACTATTGGTATTTTCTCCTCCTGTATTTGTGTTTGTATTGGTATTCGTACCAGTATTTGTATTGGTGTTTGTATTGGTATTGGTATTAGTACTACTGTTGGTATTTGTGCTAGTATTGGTATTTGTCGTATTATTTGGATTTTGTATTGGCTTTTCTGTCTCGATCGGTTTAGTATGAATTGGACAAGTTTCCGTTACTTTATCCCCTGAAGTAGATGAAGCAGCTCCTACTGGTTTCCATAAACCAAGTGTCTCTTTTGGCACAGTTCCCCCATAGCTTACTGATTTTGTATTTGGACAATATTCAGTTGCCAGTTTATTGGATTCTGTACATATTTTTTGTACTCCATGACCTTGACATTTTTCTGGCATATTGTCTGTCGTAAAGATTTCACTATAAGTATCCGTACAACTTGATGTTGCTAAACATCCTGTTTTTCTACACACAGTTGCTGTAGCTATTCCACTTGGTTTATTGAAATTAGCATTGGCTAGATTTTTATGAATATCTTTCATGATGGCTGACCATATTTGTCCTGCTGGATTAGTGCCATTATAAAATACCTCTTCACTAGAGTCATACCCAAACCAACAAGCTGCTGAATAATAAGGAGTCATTCCGCATAACCATCTGTCGTAGTTATTATCTGTAGTTCCTGTTTTTGCACAAGTTTCCATTCCTGGAATAGCACAATAAGTGGCTGTTCCTCCTGCTTTTACTGGTTCTTCCGTAATCGTTCTAGTAATATATGCGTTTTGCTCTGAAATTGCTCTTGATGTATCTTGTTTTGGCGTTAATACGGTATTACCACTGCTATCAGTTACCTTCGTATAGAACGTTGGGGTAATGTATACCCCATCATTAGCAATCGTTCCATAGGCTGCTGCCATTTCCAATGGACTTATTCCATCAGTTACCCCTCCTATAGCTAAAGATAACATTTCATCATTTTTCTTTTCATTTTCTCCTGATTTATAGAGTGAACTAATTCCCATTTTTCGTAAGTAATCAATTGATTTACTTGGCGTTAATTCTCTCATAATCTTAACTGCTGGTACGTTTTGAGAAGTAGAAATAAATTGACGAATATTAATTAAGTTGCGGTATTTATTTCCATCATTTTTAGGAGAATATCCACTAAAATCTGTTTTTACGTCATCATAAACGGTAGCAGCAGTAATTACTCCTTCTTGTAAAGCTGGAGCAACATCGGCAATTGGTTTAATGGAGGAACCAGTTTGTTTTAACATTTGTGTTGCACGGTTCCAGCCTGTCGCATTTTTTTCTCCTAGTGAACCACCAACAGCTACTACATTTCCTGTTTTATAATCAATGATGGCCATTCCTGCTTGTGAATGTTCATTTTTTAATGTTCCGTCTTTATTCTTAGCTCTTCCTTTTAGGATGTATTTACTCTTAGCAAATTCTTCTTCTACTCTTGCTTGAATAGTTGGATCTACGGTAGAATGAATCGTAAGTCCACTACTGTAAACGTATTTTTCGGCAAATTCACGAGAAATATTCTTTTCTTCCATGACTTGGTTGATAACCTGTTTAATGGCTGCATCAGTATGATAAGAATAACCTGTTGTACTGCTAATATTTCCTTGGCTAAAGGTCAAACCTGCCTTTACTTTATCTACTGCTGCTTGATACTCATCTTGATTGGTGATGTATCCTTGCTCTTTCATTTCATTTAACACAATTAACGTTCTTTCTTTGATTTTTTCCGAAGGATCATGTTCACTGTTAAATGGATTATAGGCATTTGGTGAGTGGTTAATTCCTGCTAAAAATGCACATTCAGCTAAGTCTAAATCTTTTGCACTTTTATTAAAGTAATATTGTGCTCCTAATTCTACTCCATGAATATTATCTCCACCGATAAATAGAATATTTAAATATAATTCTAAGATCTGATTTTTAGAAATCATGCGTTCTACTTGGTATGCTTTTGCCCATTCTCTTACTTTTCTCATAATTCCCGCAATACCAGATGATTCTTTATCATTCGTGATATTTTTTACTAATTGTTGAGTAATGGTACTTCCTCCATAAGAAGATCCACCTTTTAAAACAGTACTAGCAATGGCTCCTGCTGTACGTTTCCAGTCAACACCTCCATGTTGATAAAAACGTTTATCTTCTATGGCTACATAGGCTTTTGGTAAATAGTCTGACATTTCGTCTAAGGTGATTACTTTTCGCTTTTCGTCTGTGCTTAAATTGGCTATTTCATTACCATCTTTGTCGACTACTACTGAATTGGCTGCTCCTACAATTAATTCATCTTTGGTGATTTCAAAATCATCACCAAATAAGCCAAAGAACATGGCAGCTATCACTCCTGCTCCAATAACGCAGAGTAATAAGAAGAGGATGATAAAAATTTTAATGGCAAGCATCGCTTTCGGATGCCTTTTGCTCCATTTCTCTTTTTTACGTCCTTTTGTGCCTTTTACTCCTTTGTTTGTTTCTTTTACTTTTGCTGTGGGAACTCGTTTTGTTGGACCTTGCATGCTTTCTTTATTGGCTACTTTTTTGGTCTTTTCATTTCTTACTTTATAGGGTCTTGTTTTTCCTTTTTCTGTTTGTTTTTTATGATTATTTGTTGGCATTTTCGTCCCTCCTTGCCAAAGTTTAAATTTGACAAATCCATTATATTATATTTTGAGAAAAAAAGAAAGGTTTTGCGGTAAATTTTAAGAAAATGGGGTTTTGTTGTTTTCATTTGCAGATTGATGAAATGGATAGCCGTGTAAAAAATGAAGCCTAGTCAATGGTGATCTTATTCATTTAACCTTCCATAGCGGGGTCGTTTTAAACCCCTTAAGTCCCTCACAAGGAGCCTGTTATCGGGTTTTAAGCCTAACGCGGGTCTTAGGGAACTGTCAGGTATAAATGAATAAGATCACCATTGACTAGGCTTCATTTTTTACACTACTCTACAGTTTATGATGTCCATTTTCCTTTTAGGGTATATAATTCGATAATTTTTACTCCGTCTTTCTTGATCTTTTCTTTTACTTGGGCAATTGGTTGGTTTTGATAAAATTCTGCTTCATAACATTCTGTTTGACGAAATAATTTTTCGTGGTCATCAAATTCTTCTTTTTGGGTTATTTCTATGTCATAATCGTGAATGACTATACCGTTAAATCGTTTTTTGCTGATGTTTAGTTTGCCTGGTAAATTAAGAATGATGGCTTCTTCTGCTAATTGATATCGATTGATTAGTTCTTCTGGAAAGTCGAAGTTGATGATGTATTGGGCTTTGGCTAATGCTTTTCTTTTATGATTGGAAATGGTGAGTAACATTCCTACTTCTTCACTGATTTGTTCTTCTAGCTTTTCGTATTTTTCTCGGTGATTGGTAACAATGCTGATACTTTTTACTTTTTTAGCTAATTCTCGTATGGTATATAAAACTACTTCTGAAGCATCATTGGCTAAAATGGTTACTTGACATTCTTCCCATTTTTTGTTTTGGGTTTGTAAGAGAAAGGCTAAACTTTCTATGGCTAACATACGAAACAACCATTTTCCGTCCATGATTTGTAAGTTTGCTTCTTGTAAGTAATTGACTAGGTTGGAATATTGTTTTATTGTTGAACTGATGACTACCTTTTTTCCATGGGCTTGGTCAAAAAAACGGATTAATTTTCGTGCTAATTTTTGTTCTTTCGCAGGCGAAATGTTTTCTCCTGTAACGGGCAGAAGTAGTTGATTTTGTTTAATGTTGATGATTGAAAATAGTTTTTGAAAAAATTTAGGCTTGTCAACTTCTTGGATAAAATACATAAAAACACACCTCACTTACTTGATTGTATGAGATGTGTTTTAGTATTAGAACTGCTTCCTCAAAATATTTTTAAAGCACAATTTCTCTCTTTAACAATTCATTCTCAAGTTTCCCTATTCCTACGAAATATTCTCCTTGATAAACACGATAAACACCATCTGGCAAGCAAAACTTAAGTTTCACCCCATGTTCAAATTGTTCTTTTTTTCTTTCTGATAATTCAATCTTTTTTTCTCTCTGAAAAAGTTGTTCTATGGTTATTAATTTTTGTTCGATTAATGAATAGGCGTTTTCCTCTGCTTGCTTAATGGTCTCCATGGATACACTGTTTTGTAGGGAAAATTCACCAACTTGTGTGCGAACTAATTTGACCATTGTTCCCACTGTTCCTAGTCTAGTGGCTAACTCTTCACAAACCGTTCTGATATAGGTTCCTTTGCTACAAGAGACAAGAAAAGTAATGGTATTTTCCTGCTGGTTAATTTCTTGCAATGATAACTGGTATAAATTAATTTTTCTAGGTTCTACCGTAACCGTTTGCCCTTTTCTTGCATATTCATATAATTTTTTTCCGGCGAACTTTTATGGCTGAATACATGGGTGGAGTTTGCCAAGTTTCTCCCTGCATTTCTGCTAACACTTGCTTTATTTTTTCTGCCTGCCATAGGCTATCCGGAATTTCTTTTGTTTCAGTAATGGTTCCTTCTTTATCTCCGGTGTCTGTTTTACTTCCTAACTGAACTGTGGCTATGTATTCTTTATCATGATTTACCAGATAACTTGAACATTGTGTTCCTTTTCCAATTAATAAAGGCAGAACACCTTCTGCCATAGGATCTAATGTCCCAGTATGCCCTACCTTTTCACCTACGATTCGTTTTACTTTAGCGACTATATCGTGTGATGTCCAGCCTTGTGGTTTATTGATAACGATGATTCCATCCATTTCTATTTCAAAACCTTTCTTACTTCTTGCATAATTTTTTCTTTTACTTGTTCTACGTTACCTTGAATTAAGCATCCTGCTGCTCTTGGATGCCCTCCTCCACCAAAATGATAGCAAAGATCAGAAACATTAATGTAACTACTTGAACGCATTGATATTTTATACGCATTTTCATCGTCTTCACGTTGACGAATAAAGATAGCTAATTCTACCCCTTCAATGTCTCTTCCTGCCTCTACTAATCCATCATGGTCTCCTGATTCTGCTCCTACTTCTTGTAAATCTTGATTAGTAATGTAGGTAAAGGTAACTTTTCCCTCTGCTAAAAATTCCATACGGCTTAATGTTCTTTTTAATAATTCAAAATTAGGTCTTGTTCTCGTATTTAATGTTTTTTGATATATGTCAGAAACATTAACTCCTTTACGAAGTAACTCCGCAGCAAATTCAAACGTTTCTGCTGTCACACTAGAATATTGAAATCCTCCTGTGTCAGTAATAATTCCTGCTAAAAGACAACTTCCAATGTCGGTATTTATGGGAATAGAAAAATAATCAAACATGCCAATTAAAATTTCTGCACAGGCTGGTGCTACTGGATTGACAAAGTTTAAGTCTCCATACATAGTATTACTTCCATGATGATCAATGACAATAGTTGAATTTGCCTTTTCAAAAATTTCTTCTCCTACTAGACGTTTTAAGTCTGCACAGTCTAAACTAATGGCTAAATCATAGACTTGATTTTCTAGTTTTTCTTGCACTTCATTTGCCGCTGGTAAAAAGCGAAAAATTCTTGGAAATCCTACTACCATGACATCTGCTTTTTTTCCTAACTTGGTTAGGGCTAATTTCATGGCAAGTACACTGCCAATAGCATCTCCATCAGGAGATTCATGAGTAAATATGGCAATTGATTGTGCTTCCTGAATTTTTTTTAATATTGTATCTAATGTCATCCTTTATTCCTCTTCCTTTTTTATTTTTTCTTCTGGAATGATATCTTGTAAAATACGATCAATTTTGGCTCCATATTCCATGGAATCGTCTAATTCAAAAATTAGTTCCGGCGTGTTACGTAGATTGATTTTTTGGGCTAATTCACTACGAATAAAACCAGATGATTTTTTTAATCCGGCTAAGGTTTGTTTGGTGTCTTTACTATTCAAAATACTAACAAAAACTTTAGCGTATTTTAAATCTGTGGTTACTTTTACTTTGGTTACACTAATTAAACCGGTAATACTAGGCTCTTTTACTTTTTGGTCAATAATAAGCCCTATTTCTTTTTTGTATTCTTCATCAATTCGTCCTTGACGATTATTATTTCGATTTGGCAATTCTGCTCCCACCTTTCACATTTATAGGGAAATTTTGGATAGGGAAGAAAAGGGCGTCCCCTTTATTTCCCTACTTCTTTTCTTGCTTTTAACGTTTGATTTCTTCCATGATGTAGGCTTCTATGGTGTCTCCTTCTTTGATGTCGTTGTAGTTTTCAATTTGGATTCCACATTCAAATCCTTTGCTTACTTCTTTGGCATCGTCTTTGAATCGTTTTAGTGTAGCTAGTTTTCCGTCGTGGATGACTACGTTGTCTCTGATGATTCTGACTCCTGCATTTCTTTCTACTTTTCCGGTTAGTACGTAAGTTCCTGCTATGGTTCCTACGTTTGAGATTCTAAATGTTTGTCTTACTTCTGCTGTTCCGATGACTTTTTCTTGGTATTTTGGATCTAACATTCCTTTCATGGCTAATTCTACGTCTTCGATGGCTTGGTAGATGACTGAGTATTGTTTGATTTCTACTTCGTCTTTTTCTGCCATGTCTTTTGCTGCTGCCATTGGTCTTACGTTGAAGGCAATGATGATGGCATTGGATACTTTGGCTAACATGACGTCTGATTCGGTTACTGCTCCTGCTGCACTGTGGATGACTTTTACACGAACTTCTTCGTTGGTTAGTTTTTCTAATGATTGTTTTACGGCTTCTACTGATCCTTGTACATCTGCTTTGACGATTAGGTTTAATACTTTTAGTTTTCCTTCTTCCATTTGACTAAATAAATTGTCTAAGGTTACTTTTGTGGTTTCTCCGATGGCTTTTTCTCTGGCTTGACGTTTTCTTCGTTCGATTAAGTGTTTTGCCATTTTTTCGTCTTTTACTTCGTAGAATACGTCTCCTGCTTCTGGTACTTCGGTTAGTCCTGTGATTTCTACTGGGGTAGATGGTCCTGCACTTTTTACTTTTTTGCCTTTGTCGTTTGTCATGACTCTGATTCTACCAATGGATGATCCTACTACAATGGTGTCTCCTACGTCTAAGGTTCCTCTTTGTACTAACATGGTAGCTACTGTTCCTTTTGATTTGTCTAGTCTTGCTTCAATGACTACTCCTTTGGCTTGTTTTTTAGGGTTTGCTTTTAGTTCTAAGACATCTGCCTCTAATAGTACCATTTCTAGTAATTGGTCAATGTTCATGTTGGCTTTAGCAGAGATAGGAACACAGATGGTGTCTCCTCCCCATTCTTCTGGTACTAGTTCATAGGACATTAATTCTTGTTTTACACGGTCGATGTTGCTGTCTGGTAAGTCAATTTTGTTGATGGCTACAATGATAGGTATTCCTGCTGATTTAGCATGATTGATGGCTTCTACGGTTTGTGGCATGACTCCATCGTTGGCTGCTACGACTAAAATGGCTATATCGGTAATTTGAGCTCCTCTGGCACGCATAGCAGTAAATGCTTCATGCCCAGGTGTATCTAAGAATGTCATTTGACGATCTCCGACATTAACCATGTAGGCACCAATGGCTTGAGTAATTCCTCCTGCTTCTCCTTCGATGACATTGGTTTTACGAATGGCATCTAATAAAGAAGTTTTACCATGATCTACGTGCCCCATAACGACTACTACTGGTGGTCTGGTTTGTAGTTCTTCTTCTTTGTCTTCTGAGTCGTCGAAAAGAATATCTTCTTCGGTTACGGTTTCTTTTTTCTTAGCGGTAATGCCAAATTCCCCTGCTACTAAAAATGCTGTATCATAATCTACTTCTTGATTTATGGTAGCCATGATTCCATATCCTAATAATTTTTTGATGACTTCTGCTGTTGTTTTTTTCATTTCTGTTGCTAGATCTTTGACGGTAATAGTTTCAGGAATTTCGATATCCGTTAATTGGAAGATTTTTTGCTTAACTCTTTCTTCACTTGCTCTAGCTGGCTTTCTTCTTCCTTTTCTACCACGTTGGGTGGTTAGATCATAATAGTCTAACATTCCCCCTTCTTGATCTTCAAACATCGTTGATAAACGGTTAGCTTGTTTTAGGCTTTTTAGTTTTTCTTCATCAAAAGAAACTTGTGTATCATTTTTTCTTGCTTTCGTTTTTTTGTTTTTGCTATCATCATAACGATTATTGTTTTTTTGTTTTACGGCATTTTTATTGTATTCACGAACAATTTCTTTTTCTTGCCCTTCTGATGCCATAATATTTTTGATGTTCTTTTCAATTCCACGTTCGTCTAATGGGCGATTACCACCAAAGCGATTTTGTCCTTGCCCTTGGTTGTTTCTTGGGCCATTTCCACCACCATTGTTATAAGGACGATTTCCTCCACGATTGTAGGAATTATTTCCGTTAGCATTGTTGTTGGTATGATTTCCGAAACGGTTATTTCCTCCATTTTGAGGACGATTTCCTTGGTCATAACGATTTTGTGAATTACGATTATCACGGTTTCCACGATAAGAGTCATTTCCATAATTTCCATTGTTCGCATTATTTCCACGATAAGAATTGTTGTTACTGTTACCATTATTTCCATTATTGTTACGATATGGTGAACGGTTATAAGACCCATTATTTGATCGATTATCATTGTTGTTAGTACGATTATCGTAACGGTCGTTACCTCTGTATCCTTGGCGATTGTCATTTCGATTATCATTTCGATGATCTGTAGTTCTTCTTGGTTCTGTTTGCGTTTGAGTTCTTGAAACTCTTTCTGTTTGTGTTTGTGGCATAGTTTCTCCTTGCACTTTTTGAATTTTATTTTCTGTTTTTTCTATTGGTTTTACTTCTGTTTCCACTTCTTCTTTATTCACCTTTGGTTCTTCTTGTTTTGGTAATTCTTCTGGTTTGGTAATAGAAACTTCACTTGGTTGTGGCTCTTCTTTTGCTAATCCAAATAATTCACTAACTGTTTTTGGTTTGTTTGGTTTATTGCGATAAACAATATTGAAATCCTTGGTTTGTTTACGTTCAACAAACCCCACTTGATTTGGTTTTTGCTCTTTTTTTACTTCTGCTTTTTTGACTGGTTCTTCTTCCGCAATGATCACTTCTCTTCTTATGATAACAGGTGCTTTTTCTTCTTTTTTTGCCTCTTTTTTGGTTTCTTTCTTCGCTTCTTTTTTCTCTGGTTTTTTGGCTTGTTTCGTTTCTTTAGCATGAGAAGTAAGCTGTGCTTTAATTTTGCCTGCCTCTTCTTCTGAAACTCCGCTCATGTGACTTTTTGCTTCAATGTTTAGTTTATTTGCCATTTCCAAAACTTCCTTACTGGTTAAGTCTAACTGTTTTGCTATTTCGTGTATTTTTATCTTACCCAATAGAATCACCTCCATCATAAATTTTTAGTATTTGTTTGGCTATGTTTTCTTCTTCAATTCCTAGGATTGCTTTATTTGTTTTTCCGATTGCCTGACTTAACTGTTCTATCTCTCCTTCGACCAAAAATGGAATACCATATTGCTCACCTAATTGGACAAATTTAAGTTTTGTACGTTCTGATGCATCTTTAGCAATCCATAGCAATTTGACTTTTTTGCGTTTGATTTTTTCTTCTACACTATCGGCTCCAAAGCAAACCTTTCGTGCTCTTGCGGCTAATCCGAATTAGCCCTAATATGTTCTTATTTACCAAGTATTACACCTCTTAAATTTTCTTGAATTTCTGGAGACAACTTTGTTTCTAATGCCCTTTCTAAACGTTTGGTTTTTAACACCTTTTCTAAGCAAGCTATGTCATTACATAAATAGGCTCCTCTTCCTGCTTGTTTTCCGCTTAAGTCGACAAAGACTTCTCCTTCTTTATTTTTCACAATACGTATCAATTCTTTTTTTTCTTTTTTTTGATTACATCCCATACAAGTTCTTTGTGGCACTTTTTTCATGTTTTGTCCTCCTTTTATTGTATGTGTTTGTGAGTTTATTTATCCCTTTTTCGCGTTTTTCTTACTTTTCTTATGCTTCTTCATTTGGCTTTTCTTCTACTACTTGATTTAAGTTTTCTGGTTCTGCCTCTTCTGGTTGTTCTTCTTCATCATCTTGATTTTGTGCTTGTAGTAGCATTTCTCTGAACTGTGTTTCTGATTTTATATCAATTTTCCAATTGGTTAGTTTTGCTGCTAATCTTGCGTTTTGCCCTGATTTTCCAATCGCTAATGATAATTGGTCATCTGGCACAATGACTTGGGCAAAACGATCTTCTTCTTTAATGTCTACTGCCATGATTTGAGCAGGAAGTAAAGCTGAAGCTATAAAAATGCTTGGGTCTTCGTCCCATTCAATCACATCTATTTTTTCCCCATTTAGTTCTTGGATGACATTTTGAATTCTTACTCCTCTTTGCCCTACACAAGACCCTACTGGATCAATATTAGGATCAGGAGAATAAACAGCTACTTTACTACGATAACCTGGGTCACGAGATACACTTTTTATTTCAATAACTCCTTCGTAAATTTCAGGAATTTCAAACTCTAGTAATTTACGAACAAAATCAGGATGGCTACGAGAAACAATAACTTGTGGTGCTCCTTTTTGCCCTCTTTCTACTTCTAATACATATCCTTTAATTTTTTGGTTTACACGGTAATGTTCTGTAGGAATTTGTTCTTTGAGTGGCATTACTCCTTCTAATTTTCCTAAATCCATAACCACAATATTGTGATCTGCTTTTTGGATCATACCAGAAACAATTTCCCCTTTTCGATCATTGAATTCTGAAAAAATAATGTCTCTTTCTGCTTCTCTTAATTTTTGAATAATAACTTGTTTTGCCGTTTGAGCAGCAATACGGCCAAAATCTTTAGGAACAATTTCTACTTGTACATTATCACCTAACCCAACCGTTGGATCAATTTTTTGTGCTTCTGGTAAACCAATTTCTAAGGCATCATCATTTGGATTTTCGACAATTTCTTTAATGGCAAAAACATGAGTTGCTCCTGTTGCATGATCAATATCTACCTTTACATTTTCTAGTGAATCAAAATTACGTTTATAGGCAGTAACTAAAGCGGTTTCCATTGATTCAATCACATATTCCTTTTTTATTCCTTTTTCCTTTTCTAGTTCTTCTAATGCTAAAATTAATTCTTGGTTATCAATTGCTTTCATTTTTTTCCTATTCCTCCTTCATTTTGTGCTTTATCCTTTTGGGGACGTTTCTGTTTGGTGCATTTTTCTATCCAAAATGTACCTGTCCCCTATTGGACAACAATTGGGTTATTCCCAATGATATACTGTTTTTATCTGAGCGATATTTTTACGATTTATTAGCAAAGTATTTTCCTCTTGGGATAAAGTAATGGTTTCCTCATCAAATTCTTGCAATATTCCTTGTTCTTCTTTTTTTCCGTTTTCGGATTTTTGAAATAGTTTGACTAAAATTTCTGATCCTATATTTTGCTTTAGGTGTTTGTCTTTTCGTAAGATTCGTTCAACCCCTGTGGATGATACTTCTAAAAAATATTGGTCTTGTACTAAATTTGCTTCATCGATTAACGGATTGATTTCATTACTTACTTTTTCACAGTCTTCTATATTAATGCCTTCTGGTCTATCGATAAAAATTCTCATGTAATGGTCTTTTCCTTCTTTGGCATATTCTACGTCATACAGTTCATAGCCTAGACTGGTAACTTTATCACTAATTAATTTTTCTACCTTTTCTTCTAGTTTTGCCAAAATAACCCTCCTTCGATTGACAAAAGTTAAGAGTGGGATTTGTTCCCACTCTTCTGTCTCTTATGCTATAGATCTATTATACCCATTTTCTGGAGAAAATGCAAGGGTTTTTTGAAAATTTGTTAATTTTCAACCTTTTACCTCTACCATTTGCACTTTTAAAGGAGAACATCTTAGATGCTCTCCTTGTCTTCTACTATAATTTGTGGTTATGCTCTTATTCTTTTTTCTCTGTTATCGCAAAACTATACTGATATTTTTGATATTTAGTCTTAAAACTTTTACGTTCTATTAATTCAATCGAAGGATATTTTTGCATAGCTTCCTCTTGTAACGCATAATTGTTGGAATTGATAAACCAAATTCTACCGGTATAATTTTCTAACTCATTTAAGTTATATACTGTTTTCATATTTGGTCCATAGGCTTTGTAGGCTTCTTCTACATTCCAACGTGCTCCATCATAGAAGTATTGCTGATATTGTGGAAAATTGGCGGAAATAACAAATCCACTTCCTTCATTTCCATATACAAAGATATCACCTTCTTGTACATGTGATGCTACATACTGAATTGGTTCTTGATTGCTTGCATCATAGTTTACTTCAATAAGATTGATGTTAACTACTAAAGCAACTAAAACCGTTAATGTCATCATAACCATATTTAGTTTTGGGGTTCCTAGCTTTGCCATGGTATAGGCTAGGAAAAAGATAAATAATCCAGTTACCACTAAGAAATATCTCGCATAAATGATTGGTCTCCAAATGATTAACGAAACTATTGCTGCTCCTAAAATAACCGCACCATAAACTAAAATGGCATATTTAGCAGGTTTTCTTTCTTCTTTATTTAGTAGTTGTGTTTTACGATTATGAATGTATAGATAAATTAAATAAACCGTAAAGATAAGCCCATACACACAAGCTAGCCAGTTATCAATATGTAAAGTATCTCCTAAATTTCCGGTGAATTGAAAAGAAAACATTTCAATTAACGTATCTGGAAATTTAATGCCAATCCAAAAACCTTTTGATACCTGTGATACTTGTAGTAATAGTGAAACTATCCAAGGGATATATAATAAAATTTGGATTACTCCTTGAATGATAAAGTTTCGCATATCTTTAGTGAATTTTTTCTGGGTGATTGCTTGTTTTAATAAATAAGCAAAAAGTAAAATGTTCACAATACCTGCTGCCATTAATCCATAATAGTGGGTATAGGCTGAAAATAAACTAAAGATCGCAAAAATAATCCAATTTTTAGCCGATGATTTCCCTTTAAATATTCGATAAGCATAAATTCCCATAATGGTTACAAATAGCATTGCCCAAGCATACATTCTGATTTCACTAGCATATACCACATTAACAGGAAAAAGAAAAGCAAAAAAGGTGAATAAAATTCCTGTATTTTCGCCAAAGTCTTTGCGAATATGAGTATATCCTAAAATTCCTAATAAAGTAACAGCTATGACTGAAAATAAATGGTAAATCATCATATGATTACCAAAGATAAGTGAAATGATTTTTAACATCCAATAATACAAAACTGGATGTACATCATGCCCTCCTATTGACCAAATTTCGGCAAATGAGTGATTATTGGAAATGGCTACTGAATAACTTTCGTCAAACCAAATATTAGCATGAAAAGCTGGCAAAAGGATAAAAGCCATTCCTAAAAGAATAAGTGCAATATGTAAGTGTTTTTTGGTTAGTTTGATTTGTTTTAATTTCTCCATTCTTCTCCCCTTATTTCTTTATTTTTTGTTTTTTCTACTGATTTAATGAATTCAAATTTACGTTTATCACACATTTTGATAAGTCGAAGATAACGCTTAAAATAATATGAAAAGGTGCGAAAGAGGGAAGAAAAGGGCGTCCCCTTTTTTCCCTCTTTCTCTTTTTTTATCATTTTTGTCCTAAATAGAAACGTCCCCAAAAGGACAAAAGGACATTATTTTACTTGTACTTCTTGTGTTTGAGATACTTCCGCAATTTTGATATCTCGTACATGGTTAATTTTTTCCCATTTGATGTCTCTTTTGAATAGACATTTAAAGTTGATTAGTAGCCAAGATCCCATAAAGATTGGATAGCATAGTAACCCTTTAATCATTGGTCTGATTGGTCTACGGTCTAGCCACATTACGAGTACTCCAGTAAATATTGGTAAGATAAAGGTTGGCACTAAATAACGAACTAGGTTTACCATTAAGTCTAGTTGGGTAATTCCATTTCCTGCATACATAAGGAAATTGGTTAGTAATAAGACTAAAGTAATGATAAACATTGGTATACTTCCAATAATGTATAAAAATCCATCAAAGTTCATTAACGTTTTGTTTTCTTTGACTGCTTCTCCTAAACTTTGGGTATATTGTTTAATACATTGAATATGCCCTACTGTCCACCTACTTCTTTGTGACCAACTTTGTTTAAATCCTACGGGTTGTTCGTCATAAACGATGGCATCTGTTGCCCAGCCTAAGCGTTTTCCTTTGATGATACGTTGTAATGAGAATTCAATGTCTTCAGTTAGTGTTAAGGTTTTCCACCCTTCTGGTTTGATCACATCGAATCTTACCATAAATCCTGTTCCGTTTAATAGTGGAGAAAGTCCAATATTGTAACGAGCTAAGTGATAAAAGCGGTGCATAGTCCAATAAAATATGGCATAACCAGAAGTTATCCAACTGTCGGTTGGGTTTTTGATATCACGGTATCCTTGAACAACATCTTCTCCTTGGCATAATTTTTTATTCATATTTTTGATAAAGTTTTTGTCTACAATGTTATCTGCATCAAAGACAAAGAACGCATCATATGGTGCATCTTCTTTAATTTTTTGTTGCAAAAACCAGTCTAGCGCATAACCTTTTGTTTTTTTGTCTGGATCAAAACGTTCATAAACAATTGCTCCTGCTTCTCTGGCAATTTGTGCAGTGCGGTCAGTACAGTTATCCGCAATCACATAAATATCATAAAGTTCTTTGTTATACGTTTGATTTTTTAAACTTTCAATTAAGTTACCAACAACCGCTTCTTCATTATGAGCAGGAATGACTGCCATAAAACGGTGGTCTTTGTTTACTTTTAATGGTTTATCTTTTAATTTCACTAGGGAACAAACACTTACGAGCAATTGATATAACCAAAATATCGTAATTACCCAAACTAAGGCTTCTCTTAGTATATACAAATATTCCATTTTTTTCCCTCTCGTTTCATTTTAATTTGTTACATATTTATTATTCTACTTTTTTTATTATACTATGATTGTTAAAATTATGCAACTTTTTTGCCAAAATTTAAGAAAAAATTAAGTTGAATTTTGTAAAATCATCCTCTTCTACTTAGAAGTAGTTTCAAAGCGAAGAGTAAAACTCCACTCTCCAAAATGAAACGTCAACTAATACCACTATTTTGCATATATATTAACTAATACAAATTTAAAGGAGGTCTTTTCATGTATCACCATAAAATTGCCATTGTAGGAAGTACCGGATTAGTGGGAAGAACTGTACTAAAGGTACTAGAAGAAACATCTCTTCCCCATTGCACCTATACCCTTTTTTCTTCGGCTAAATCTGCTGGAACAAAAGTTACTTTCATGGGTACTACCTACGTTATTTGTAAATTAACAGAAGACTCATTTCATGAACACTTTGATTATGCTATTTTTTGTGCAGGAGGAACGGTATCTAAAAAATATGCTCCTATTGCTGCCACTAATGGATGTACTGTTATTGATAATAGTAGTGTATTTCGCATGGATCCTAATGTTCCGTTAGTTGTACCTGAAGTTAATCCCGAAAAAATCAAAGACCAAAAAGGAATCATTGCTAATCCAAATTGTTCCACCATTCAAGCAGTAGTTCCCCTAAAGCCATTAGAGGATACATACGGCATTAAGCGTATTGTCTACTCTACTTACCAAGCAGTATCTGGAGCAGGAAGAGCAGGTATTCTTGATTTAGAAAACGGACGAGAAGGAAACGAACCAAAAAAATTTCCTTATTCTATTGTAGACAATTGTTTACCTCACATAGACGTATTTTTACCTAATGGTTATACCAAAGAAGAAATGAAAATGATTAACGAAACACGTAAAATTTTGGCTAAACCAAACCTTCCCATAACAGCTACTGCGGTTCGCGTTCCTATTAAAAATTGTCATGGCGAATCCATTAATGTTGAGTTAGAAAAAGATTTTGACCTTTATGATATCAAACAACTATTGCAAAATTCACCAGGAATTCTTGTGGTAGATGATCCTGATAAAAATTACTATCCTCTTGCCACTAAAGCCGAAGGAACAGATGACGTTTATGTTGGACGAATAAGACGTGATGAAAGTGTGCCAAATGGATTAAACCTTTGGGTAGTTGCCGATAATTTACGAAAAGGAGCAGCTTCTAATGCCGTCCAAATTTTAGCTAAGTGTTTAGAACTAGAAAAATAACCATTTTTCTAGCCTATGTTAGTTTTCAAAGCCGACCTATTCCCCTTTTTTCTGTGGTATTCGTAAACTTTGAAAGCTTACCTAGACTAGATGGGTGAAAAAAAAATTTTTAGCCTCTCTTTTGATGTTTTAAATTTTAAAATTTAGGTATACTAATAAAAACAAAACATTGAAAGAAAGGGGACTTACCATGCCAACACCTAAAGAAGAAATAAATATCCAAAAATTGTATGGAAAGGAAACTACTTTACCCAAAAACGAATTGTTAGCCGAATTTTCTGTTTCTTCTGATGGGCTTTCTGAAGAACAAGTCAAAAAACAAAAAGAATTATATGGCCCTAATGAAGTTTCTCAAACTAAACCGAAAAAATGGTATCATTATTTTCTGCAAAGCTTATTTAGTCCATTTAACAGTATTTTAATGGGAATCAGTTTAATTTTGATCTATACTGATATTATTCTCCCTAATGAACCAAGTTATGCTAATATAATTGTTATTTTTATTTTGGTCGCTGTGAGTACTTTTTTGGATTTTTTTGAAGAATATAAGTCAAATCAAGCAGCCGAAAAATTAAAAGAATTAGTAGCCACAAATGCCACCGTTATTCGTGAAGGAAAAGAAATGGCTATTCCTTTAAAAGAAGTAACGGTTGGCGATATTGTTTTACTAACTGCTGGTAGTATGTTACCAGCTGATTTACGAATCATAGAAGCCAAAGATTTATACGTTAGTCAATCTTCGTTAACTGGTGAATCAGAAGCTGTAAAAAAATTAGTAGATTCTGAATTATCCTTATCAGAACTAGAATCAATTACTGATTTAGATACCATTTGTTTTATGGGAACAAATGTCATTAGTGGTAGTGCTAAAGGAGTCGTCATTAAAATTGCGGACTCTACGTATTTTGGTAAAATTGCTCATCATCTTACGAGAAAGCCACAAACTGCTTTTCAAAAAGGGGTACAAGGAATAAGTCGTTTGCTGATTCGCTTTATGCTTGTTCTTATTCCCATTGTGTTTACCTTAAATGTATGGAAACATGATCTCATTTTAGCCTTCACTTTTGCCGTAGCCATTGCTATTGGAATTACGCCTTTACTACTGCCAGTAATTCTCTCTTCTAGCCTTTCTAAAGGGGCTATTCGTATGTCTAAGAAAAAAACCATTGTAAAATCTCTTGATTCGATCCAAAGTTTTGGAGCCATGAACATTTTATGTACAGACAAAACAGGAACCTTAACTGAAGATAACATTGTGTTAGAAAAATACTTAAACATCCATGGAGAAGAAGACACAAAAGTTCTTAAACATGCTTTCTTAAATTCTTACTTTCAAACAGGATTAAAAGGAAATATTGATGAAGCAGTCATCAAAAGAGGGCTAGAACATGAGATGAAGTCATATACTGAAATTTACCAAAAAATTGATGAAATCCCATTCGATTTTAGTCGTCGAAGATTGTCGATTATTGTTAGTGATGGCAAAAAAAACCAAATGATTACCAAAGGTGCTGTTGAAGAAATTCTTTCTATTTGCCAATTAGTTGATGATCATGGACAAGTTTATCCGTTAACCAAAGAGATGAAAGAAAAAATAAAATCCATGAGTACCTCTTTAAATCAAGAAGGCTTACGTGTAATTGGTGTATGCCAAAAAAATGATATTGATGTAACACGTGGTTTTACCGTATCTGAAGAAAAAAATATGGTATTTATTGGATTTATTGGGTTTTTGGATCCTCCTAAAGCGAGTGCTAAAACATCGATTAAACGTTTAAACGATGCAGGAATTCGTGTAATTGTACTAACTGGTGATAATGCTGAGGTAACAAAAGCCATTTGCCAAAAAGTAGACATTAACTCAAACAAAATCGTTTTAGGAAATCAAATTGATAAATTACCTGATATGGCCGTCTTGCGTTTGCTCCGTAAAGTCAACATCTTTGCTAAACTTTCCCCTATCCAAAAAGCAAGAATCGTGCGTTTATTAAAAGAAGCCGGAAATATTGTTGGTTACATGGGAGATGGAATAAATGACAGTCCATCCTTAACCAATTCTGATGTTGGTATCTCTGTGGATACCGCAGTTGATATTGCTAAAGAATCAGCAGATATTATCTTACTAGAAAAAGATTTACACGTTTTATTAGATGGAGTAACAGAAGGAAGAAAAACATTTGCCAACTTAATGAAATACATCAAAATGGCCGTCAGTTTCAATTTTGGTGAAGTTTCCTCTGTCATTGTGGCAAGTATCCTACTTCCCTTCTTGCCCATTACCCCTATTCAATTATTAGTACAAAGTCTTCTTTATGACTTTGGGCAACTTACCTTACCTTTTGACAATGTTGACCAAGAATACACCAATCATCCTAGAAAATGGGATATAAAAAGTTTAAAAAACTTTATGCTATTTATGGGACCACTAAGTTCTAGTTTCGATATGATTGTATTTGCTTCATTATGGTTCATCTTTAAGGTCAGAGATGCAGCAACTTTTCAAACCATTTGGTTTTCGTATGGAGTTGTCTCTAACCTAGTGGGTATGCACATTATCCGTACAGCTAAAAAGCCTTTTACCCAAAGTAATGCCAGCAAAATTGTTTATTTTTCATCCATTTTACTTAGTATGATAGCTATCATTTTCCCATTTACGTTTGTAGGGCATGCCATTGGATTAATTTCTATTCCACTAGTTTACCTAAGTGTAATTATTGGTGTTCCTATTCTTTATTGTTTCGTTGCTCTGGTTGCTAAGAAAATTTACATTCGAAAATATGGTGAATGGATCTAAAAATGAGCAGATGGGGTTAGATCCTAGCAGAACATTTTTGCTCTGTTAAGGTCTGACTCCATCTGCTCTTCTACAACAAAAATCCAGTTTGCAATAAACTGGATTTTTGCTTAATTCCTGTAGGAATTTTTATTATTCTTCATTTCCTTCAACTGATTCCTCATTGTTTTCTGGAGCTTCATATGCTTCTAAAATAGCATTTTGAATTTTCTCTCTGGTTTCAGCGTTGATTGGATGAGCTATATCCTTAAATTCTCCGTTAGGAGTTTTTCTGCTTGGCATAGCAATAAATAATCCATTTTGACTTTCGATAACTTTGATATCGTGTACAGCGAATTCATTATCGAATGTTACAGAAGCAACTGCTTTCATTCTGTTTTCTGAGTTTACTTTTCTTAAACGTACGTCAGTAATTTGCATTTTGCGTGCACCGCCTTCCTTAAGTTTTAATATTTTGCACATCTATGTTTGTCTTATAGTATGTACAATTATACTATTCTCCAAAAAAAAGTTTTTTCCTTCTTTTTTTACAAAAAATTTGAATTTTTTTCTTAGTTTTTTCTTACTTTTAGTTTGTTTTTTGTGTTTTGTTCTAAAATGATAATTTATTCATAAACTATACTAATTATATCTATAGTAAATACATTGTTAAATTATTTGGTAGTAAGCTTAAATAGTTTGTATCTAATGGCTTTGAGGAATGAGTCCGCTCCGAACCTAAGTTATCTGCTATATCCTTTTTACCATAATTTAGTCCTCCATAGCAGGGTCATTTTAAAACCCGATTACCAGCTTCCGTGTGAGGGACCGAAGGGTTTTAAAATGACCCTGCTATGGAAGGTTAAATTAATATGATCACCCTTAGCTTAGCTATGCTTCCCTTTTTACACGGCTCCCCTTTTCAATCAACTACGAATAGTAACTACTTATGCCATAAGTTCAACAAAAGATTGCACAAAGGTTAAATAAAATTAATAAAAACTATTGTATTTTTTCCATTGACAGTATATAATTTATCTGTTATTCAAAAACGAATGTAAAACTTTAGGAGTGTGTAAATAAATGCCAAATATTAAAACGTTAACCAAATATAAAAATGTCCATATGATTGGAATTGGTGGAGTAAGTATGAGTGGAATTGCCGCTATTTTGAAAAATTGGGGATTTACCGTAACTGGTTCAGATTGGTCCCATTCAGAAACTACCGATAAGTTAAACCAAATGGGTATTCCTGTTACTATTGGTCACCATCTGGAAAACATAGCTAATGCTGATGTTGTTGTTTATTCAGCAGCCATCCAGTCAAATGATCCGGAAATGTTAGAAGCTAAGCGTCTTTCTATTCCTACTATTGAAAGAGCTGACTTTTTAGGAGAAATTACTAAATGTTATGAAGATACGATCTGTATTTCAGGAACTCACGGAAAAACCACTACTACCTCTATGATCTCTTTATGTTTTTTAGAAGCATTAAAAGATCCGAGCATACAAGTAGGTGCTTACTTACGTCAAATTGATGGAAACTACAAAGTAGGTGAAAGCGAACATTTTATTATCGAAGCTTGCGAATACGTTGAAAGTTTTCTTAAATTTAGCCCAAAAGCAGAGGTTATTTTAAACATTGATAATGATCATTTAGATTATTTTAAAACGTTTGACAACATTAATAAAGCTTTTATCAAGTATGTTAAACTATTACCTGATGATGGAATTTTAGTCATCAATGGAGATGATAAACATTGTTTAGCTTTACCTCAATATACAAAAGCTAAAGCTATTTCTTATGGAATAAAAGATTCTTCCTGTGACTTTTATGCTGATTCCATTACTTTTAATGATGATGGTTTTGCCGAATTTGATGTCTATCATAACCACACTTATTTCTGCCATATTGCTTTATCTGTTCCTGGTTATCACAATATTTATAATGCACTTGCTTGCGTTGCTTTATGTGATAGTTATGGCATCAAACCTGCTGCACTCATCACTGCTCTTGCTAAATTTACTGGTGCTCATCGTCGTTTTGAATTTAAAGGTAAATTCAATGATGCTAGTGTTTATGATGATTATGGACACCATCCAACGGAAATTTTAGCTACTGCTAATTGTTTAATCAATAAAAAATACCATGAATCTTGGGTAGTTTTCCAACCTCATACCTATAGCCGAACAAAAAATTTATTGGATGATTTTAGTGAAGCTTTACTTCATTTTGACCATATTCTTGTGCTTGATATTTATGCAGCACGAGAAACCAATACATATGGAATCACTTCTGAAGATTTAGTAAATGAAATTATCCAAAAGGGAAAGACAGCCATTTATATGCCTAATTTTGAGGAATGTGTCAATTATTTAAAAAAAGAAGTTCAGCCAAAAGATATTATCATTACTCTAGGTGCAGGTACAGTGACTGAAATTGGACCAATGTTAGTTCAATAATAAAAACATTTTTTCTTTGGTAGGATATAAGAGCTATCTTTTGATTACATTACTAAAGTAAATACGCAATTACTAAACAAAATACGCAATTGGAAAAAATAGAGAATAATAACCACTAAATGGTATATATTCTCTATTTTTTAGTTACTTATCAAATGTTGTTTTAATTTCATCGAAATTGCTTTTACTATTTTTCATTATACGGCTATTTGTTTTAACGTATAAAGATCCATATCTTGAACTTTTTCATGAATTTCTAAACGATTAAATTTTTCATTATGTATCGCGAATTGAATTTGATTTTCGCGGTTAATTAATTGTGTTTCTTCCTTAAATTTCCTAAATTCTTTCGTTAATTCGTCTATTCTTCGGGATAACTCAAGGTAGTGTTCATTTTCTTTTCGCTGAACAACTTTTAGTATATCTTGTAATGTTTCAGAAATATCTTCCTGATGGTTTTGAAATCTTTCTTCCCATTTTTGATCTAGTTGTTTTGTTTCAGCTTTTAATTGTTTAGTTAATCGTTTTTCCATGTCAGCCATCTTGGCATTAAATTGTGCAGTTATTCGTTTTTCCATGTCAACCATTTCGGCATTAAATTGTGCAGTTATTCGTTTTTCCATGTCAGCCATTTTGGCATCAAATCGTTTTTCTTGTTCCTCAAATTTTTTATCCATTTTCTGGTCAAGATCTTGAATTTTTTTGTTCATTTGTTGCAATTGCTCTAATATACTAGCAAGTACATTGTCCATATACATCTTCCTTTCTTGCCCCCTTTTATTGTTCTTCTTTTCTTCTTTATTTTTGGATTCTTATTTTCTTCAGTCAGTTTTTCCCACTCCAATGAGATTATACCGTGATTGCTAGGTAATGTCAATTGTTTTAATGAAAAAATTAAACTTTTTTATTTTTGTTTTATCTATTAGTTTATTATGATGGATATATTACTTTTTTGTCGTTTCTTGTCATATGTCTTTTTTCTGTTATTCATTGATTCTGGCTTGTTTTAACATCATATCACCAAACACAGCATATCCTTCTTGAGGATTATTTACTAATACATGAGTTACCGCTCCAATGAATTTACCATTTTGAATAATTGGTGATCCACTCATCCCTTGAATAATTCCTCCTGTTTTTTCTAACAAGGTAGGATCTGTTACTTTGATTTGCATACTTTTGTTATCATAATTATTCTCTTTAAAAATCTTTTCGATTTCAATTTCATATTCTTTTGCTCCTTGCCCATCTAAACTACATAAAATTTTAGCTTTTCCCGTTTGAATTTCGTCTCTCATTGCCACTTCCATTTCTTTTGAAGGATCTAAGTTCAAATTCCCCACTTCTTTTACTGTTCCGTATATACCAAAACGAGTATTTTTGACTATAGTACCAATGTTTTTTTGCCCATCAATACTGCCCTGAATTCTTCCGGGATTTCCTTTTTCTCCTTTAGTAATGGTTAATATTTTAGAAGTAACAAATTCTCCTGAAGCAATATTAATTAATTGTGAAGTATCAATATCCATAATTCCATGCCCTAAAGCTCCAAATGTTTTAGTAGATGGCTCATAAAAGGTAACTGTTCCTACACCAGCTGCACTGTCTCTTACCCATAATCCCAATTTATATTCCTCTTCATCTGTTTTTACGGGTTTTATACTACAAGCTAGGACTTCTTCATTTCTACGATACTCAATAGTAATTTCTTGTCCGTTTGACTGATTTACTGTTTGAATTAAGTCTTCCGTTGTATGAATGGGAGACTTATTTATTTCGAAAATAGTATCTCCCTCTTGAATTCCCGAATTTTCATAGGGTTTATATTTTTTATGATCTTCTCCTTCAATTTCTGACATACCAACAACTAAAACTCCACTAGTATACAGTTTTACTCCTGCTATACTTCCTACAGGAATAACTTTTGTTTTTGGCAATACTTCTACTTGAACTTGTTTTACTGGAATTTGATCAAACAAACTAACTTGCAAAAGGGAAGTCCCAGTCTGCTTAATTGTGGTTTTACCTGTTGTTACAGAAGTCTGAATAATTTCTTCATTTTTCTTTTCTTCTGCCATTCCTAAATCTAATCCTAACATTGTTTTCACGTTTAGATTCTCCCCTTCAAAAATGACAATATGATCAGGAATATGATCAAGGGCTACAATATAGGTATAAAAAATAATTAACCCTATCAATACTATTATTTTTGTTAATTTTTTCACCAAACTCTCTCCTCATCATATATTTTTCTCTTTTTAGTATTTCCTTTTTTGAAAATTGTATGCACTCATTTATTGAAAAAAAATAAAAAAAAGAATATATTTCTATATTCCTGTTTCTTAGCCTATGTTAGCTTTCAAAGCTGGCATTCTCCTTCGTTTATTCTATTGGTAAACTTAGAAAACTGACAAACTAGATAGATAAAAATGATTTTTCAAGCTTTTCCCCAATAAAAAAAGTATTCTATTACCAAAAGTAATAAAACACTCTTTTCGTTTTTAATGCCACACTTCTATTCGGTTCATCGTATAACGTTCTCGCCCTAAAGCAGTATAATATAAACTAGCTAAACGACTATTTCTTTTCACTACATCATGAATACTTCCAGATAATATGCCATTTTGATTAACTACACTTTGATAACATCCAAAAGCATTTTCATAGAGATAATAATAACGTGTGGCCCCTGAGGATGTTTCTGTTTTTTTGACTTCAAAATCAACATTTAAAATAACTTTTGCTCCTGCTAATGTATTTTCTTGTAAGTCACTATCTTTTATGCGATGATAAACTCCATCTGCTGTAAGAACATAAAATGAGTCTTCTGCAATAAACTCTTCATTTTTGTTATTGCTAATAACGGAATATCCATTATAAATTTTTCCTCCGATGTTTAGTCCTTGTAAAAAACTAATCATACCAATATTACTATATAGTTTATCCCATTCATAGTCTTTTAATTTTGGCATTTGAAAATTAATTTCTGATTGTGCTCCTGAAGCATTATTATAATTGGCTATGGCAATAGACAAATTGCGTTCTATGGAATAACGAATAACAGCCATTCGATGATTATTAAAAACAGAATCTTCGTCTTCTATATTTTTAGTAGAAGAGTTTAGTTCTCCAAAAATTAAATCTGTCGAATTACCAAATACATCAGTAAGAGGTACTCCACTCTCATCAATAGCATCTGAAACTCTTAAATCCTTTAGAACTGGTATAGATAAAATTTTATTCCTAAATTGGATAGCTGCATTATAATAGTTTACTGCATCACTTCCCATGTTATTTTCGAAATCAGTAACATCTATTTCAGGAGTTGGCACCTTTTTTCCATTAAATACCTCAAACACCTCTCGTGTGGCAGGATCATAATAATGTTTAACTCCTCTAATTTTTTGATAGGAATATGGTCCTTCTATGTTTCCATCTATCGCTACCATTTCTTGCATTTCTTGATTTTCAATCGTAAAGTCTCGATAGGTTACATTTCCTGTAGTATTTTTAGCAGCAGTTAATAAATACCCTTTTTCGTCAATTGGCTGATTGTTTACTAAACCTTTTATCGTTACATAAGAATCCAATGAATAGGTAATTACTACATCACAACTAGAATTTTTATAACGACAGCTATAATAAATATATGGTTTTAATCCATATAAAGTCTCTTTTCCGCTCTCATTAGGCTGTTTACCATGATATGTAGCTTCTGATCCTGATTGCTCATAATTATTTGTTTTCTGAATGGTTTCTTCGTCCCACACATTGGCATAAGGAGAATAAATATAATAACCATCATACAAAGTAAACACTAATGCTGGCACATACTCTTGTAGAGCATTTTTATCGTATCCACTCATGCCAAAATGAGAAGCAACTGAAGTAAAAAAAGTATTTACTGCTGCTTTTAAATCTCTCATCTTAGAATTGGTTAAATCAGAAGTAGCACTATTAATGGTATTTAATTGAAATGCCTTTATGGCATCATAAGTAGCATTATTTAATTTAGAATCATAAGAAGCCTGTAAACTTAATGTTTGTACTCTTGTTCCTGTATAAGAAGCAAATATCATTGAAATTGGTAATATGATAATAATAAACATAACTGCCATACTTTGAATTTTCATCGTCATCTATCCTTTATTTGTTTTAAAAAGCTTGCAATACTTTTCATATTACAAGCTATCTTATCGTTTTGGTATTTTTCTTTTAATGATTTCCTGTTGAAGTTACCATACCAGCATGTTGTGCTGCAATGGTATAAGTACTATCTCCTACAACGGTATAGAAGAAATTCTTTAATTGTTGAGATAATGTTTGGTTAGTATTTTTTACACTAACAGAAACGATATCTCCCTCTTTTAAATTATAGGTTTTGTTCTGATCTAATACCTCTTGAATTTGAGAAGTATAAATTGAATAGTATACATTTTCTCCTATTTTTTCTCTTTCTACTTGTGTTGTTTTCTTTCCTGGATTTTCATCTAAAATTTTAACTTCCATTTCAACATCATAAGTATTTCCTGTTGCCGTAATATTTTGAACAAATTTACCATATTTATCTGGTGTGATTTTTCCCGTAGCACGAACATCATCCACAAATTCTGTGGTGGCTGTTTTCACTGTTAATTGTGAAACGTCATCTGTTCGATCAGACATTGTCATTAGTGGAAATACAAACATTAATACTGCCGCTAATCCAATGGCAATAATTGTAATTAAAGTGTCTCCCATGTTTTTTCCTCCTTTAATACTTATCATGTTAAATAAAAGTATTTTAATTTACAACATAAGTAACTATTCTTCTTTCCTTTTTATTTGCTTCTGGTACATTATCATCACTTGTAACATTACCAACTGACGGATTTTGAGGTGGCTCATCTAATTTCTCATCAGCATAATAAACACCTAAATATTCTTTAATTGTCTTTCCCTTTAATTGATCATATAAACTAACTGTTGGTAACTGAATTTTACCTTCATAGTAATTATTCCAAAGCGAACCAGGGGATAGGTCTCTTGTTCCATATAAAATGGCTTGAACAAACACTTCCTTATTCGTATCAGAAGAAGAAATATAATTATTATCAAAATCTCCATCAAACGCATAACGGTCTACTGTAGAAGTATTTCTGATTAACGTATATAGTGGTTTACTCAATCCTGAAAAAACAACCTTATAATCTTCTAGATAAGAACGATAAATGGTTGGTATAATTGTTTCTAAACCTACGGTTCTTTCCGTTCCTCTTGATTCATAATAATAGTTTCCATCAATATATTCTGTTTCACGATCACGAAAATTCATAATCGTATCAGAAGCCTCTCTTGCTTGAGCAAACGAGACAATAGCAACAGAAAGGGCAATGACAAACAAGAATACTGCTCCTGCGATTTTTAATGCATCTGCTGCATTTTCCATTTGCCATCACTCCTTTCCTAACTAATATTACGGAGCAGCTGTGATTTTAACATTATTAACAACACCACTAGTTGTATCAACTTCAACAACTACTTTATAAGATGAGTTTGTTGAATATGCAGATGCTGCTGCCGCTGTTGGTTCAGTACCATTAATTTTAACTATATATTTACTATCAACATTGTCAGGATTAGAATTGCTAGCAAAAATTTCTTGAACCAAGGTTTTTACCATTGACCCTTTTACTCTATCTCCCTCATATTTAGTAAATTTTTGATTAAATGACGTTTTTTGTGCATCATTTAAGGCATTGGAATTTGCTGATTCTGAAGCTTGGTTAAATACTAATATCCCTAACGAGATTAATAAGATAGCAAGTAAGATAGCTCCTGCAATAATTAGAGCTTTTGAAGCGTTTTCCATAAAAATTTCCTCCTTTGTTTTTTCTTTTTTTATTTTTCTACTAAATTTCTTTAGTAATATCAATAACAATTTTAACTAGATATTTCTATCTTGATTATGTAAAATAAATCGACTAATTCTCGATTGATAACACTTAAAATGTAGTTGTCATCTGTTCAAACAACAAATAACTCACCTTTTTCGTTGTTTCGTGATAATCTATTCTAGTACATTTAAAGGAAACATTATAATAGTACTGAATAAACTCATCTAACCCTTGACTAACTAAACTTTCCATGGAATAGGTTTTTCCGTTATCTAGCATTTTCACTTCTACCTTGATAGAATTTGTTGTATTAGAAAGATACGTACCATCTTTTTGTTTTTCAATCTGATTTTTGCTATTACTATCCATTGCTCGATTAATGACAGAAGACAATTCTGTACCTGTAACCACCTGATTTTCATACGATTCAAATGCTTGATTTTGGCGTTTAGTTTCTTGGGAATTTACTCGATACATTAAATAGGTATAAGAAACTCCACATACCATTAAAATAACAATAGCCAAGAATATGACAAATTTCTTCATTGTTCTACCCTTTTCATTATAACATTGTCTGTTTTTTTTTTCAATAGCTACATTCGATTTTCTTGATTTTTTGTAATGTTCTGTTACCGTTTACAGCCACATAAATTGTAGAGTAGCATAGAGGGAACCAAAACAAAACGACTATAAATTATATTCTTAAGGACAAGAAAAGTTAATTGTTTTAATTCTCCCCGAACGGTAATACTCAATAGTACTACAAGTATAAGTAGGAAGTTTATTCCCATTCATCAGCGTTTGATCATTTTGAATCAATGCATCAAACTGAGCCTGAGTCTTGTTTTGCAAATTTTGATAACTACTTCCTCTTCCTGATCGAACCCCAGTAACAATTTGCAATTCACTATTACCTGCATAAGTAGCATTATTTTCAATAACCAAATTAGCTACCGTAATAACATCATAAATAGTTAAATCAGTTCTCCCTAAATATGAAGTAAAACGAGTATTATACTGCACAATTTGTTGTTCTCTATTTTTTTCATTAATCTCCTTGGAAGTCTGTCCAAAATTCGTAAATAGATATACGGCTAAGGAAATGATTAACACGCCGATTAACACTTCAGCAGCCATAATTAACGCTTTTGACGCATTTTCCATCTTAACCATTCCCTCCTTTATTTTGTTTACTTAACAAACTTAAATCCAACTTTTGAAAATTGATCGCCCTCATAAATAGGTCCTTCTACACATTGAAAAGTTGCTGTTTTTAATTCTGAATATTCACGATACTGTTCAACAATACTAATATTATTTTCTACTCTAGGAATACTTCTCCCTGTAATATCTTTAACTGTTTTTCCCCTTGTTGTATCATGGTCAATATAATAGGCTTTCAACGCTTCGTAATTAGAAGACAACTCACTCATCGTATTTCGCCCAATGGAAGAGTCTTCTTCATACGATCTCATGGTTTCTATTGTTTTTAGAAAAGCATTATTCCCCTTTGTGCTATTTTTATCAATAACATAAGTATATGGACTAGGAAAAGCAGTAAGCCTACCATTAACACCAAATTTTTGAGCAAAAGCCTGTCCTAATTCTATGGAAACAGTAATTTTAATATCATAATTAATGGTACCTGCTCCACTTGTTTTCTTATTGTAATCTACTACTTTATTAACAAATGAAATCAAATCATTACCTTTCAAATCATTTCTCACATATTGAGCAAACTGATCATTAAAAGCTGCTAACTGGGTATCTTTTTCAATATTCGCATTGCTTTTTTGATAACCTGACAATTGATTAAACATAAGGAGTAAAGCACCTAATACTAGTAAAGCGATGAGCACTCCTCCTGCTATCAATAATGCCTTTGAAGCATTTTCCATAAATCTCTACTCCTTTTTGTTTTATTTTACATATTTGACATAGAAGAAAATGAACTTGACATACTGGTAAGTCCAATAAATACTAATGGAACAATTAAGTATCCCACAAACATACATACCATTGGAGCAAAACCAATGCCCTTTCCAATCATAGCTTTTCTCTTAATTAAACGTTCATTAGACTCTTTTCTCTTTTCACGATAATAGTCTCTTTCTGAATCTAATTCATCGAAAGCATCTTTAATCGGAATCTTTTCTACTGCTGCCTGCAAACTCTCTACAATTCGAATTAATGGCTGATAAGCAATTTCACTTTTCATATCTTCCAAAGCCTGCCATGCTCCAGCCTCATAATTGTTTACACACTTAGTAATTGGTTCTTTAAAAATATTGGAATAACGTTCTAGCCATTCTAATATAATTTCAACATTAACTCTTTCAATTCTCATTAACATTAAGATAATGGTCTGGAACTGCATAACTTCGTCTTCCATCTCTAACTGCCTGATAATGACTTGGAAATGTAAAATCCACATTGGAGCCATATACCCCAAAAGCGCAATAACAAAGGCAATCAAGATTTCAAACCATTTCATGTATTCTGAATTAACAGTTTGTAATTTTTCATAAATACGTTCTGTTGCCACTTTTATTTCATCCTCTGTTGCTTCTTCGTAATATTTTGAATTTTCAATGGCATAACGTAACTGATCTTTTGTCGTATCTAGTTTACCACGAAAACGATCTAAGAAAACATTATCTTCTTCTGTCACCTGCATTGCCTTTTTCTTGTCTTTTTCTGATAAGCCTCCCACCAGATCATAATCAGTAGTAGGTTCAGTATAAACTAAGTTAATCGCAATGTGATGTAATTGAATAAATAAGAATAGTGAAATAACAAAAGCAATTAAACAAAAGGCAATGCGGTTAACGTATAACCATTCCATTTTTAAATGGGAAGCTGACTGTTTTAATAACTCTTTCGTTTTACGATAGTCTTTTGTTCCTTCTTTTGGAATAAACAAATCGACAATTTTCTTGATGATTTTTTTGCTGTATAATTTTTGTTGCCATGGATTTTCTGTATTTTTAGTATTCATTCCTGTTGATCCATTGTCTTTTAGTCGTCTAACTAAAACATAGGCTACCACAGTAATCAATAAAATTAAAATTTGTACAATGGTTCCTACTTTACCTACATACCAACTCTCTACAAAGGAGAAGTTAGAAATTGCCCAATTTTTTAATGGTTCTAGTAAAATAATTGGAGCAATGGAGATAAATGATAAACTTTGGAACACATAATTTAATTTATCACGTTTTAAAATTTCTAATTGCATTTCTTGGGTAATGTTATCTACGTTTTTTAAGTAAAGTGATGCTCCATCTACTTTTCGATCACCAAATTCTTTGGTTAAATACGAAACTCCGGCAAATTCTTTTAAGTAACTATTAGGAGCAATATCATAATATTTTTCTAGCTCTGTTTCTGGGTCATCTGAAATTAAAATTTCATAAATCTTTTCTCCCTGCCTAGATATATCTAGTTCATCATCTTGTGAAACTTGATATATAGCCTCTTCTACCATGTTAAACTCATGATAAGCATGTCTAATTTCTGAGAAGAATTCAACTTGTTGTTTTAACAAGTTGTCATCAATTTTGTTGACTGATCCATCAATTAAGGTATCAACCATAAATAATTCAAAAATTAACACAATAAACATCATTAAATAATTTGAATGAGTTAGTAGAATACTAAAAATGATAGCAGGAATTAAGATAACAAGTGCCTTGGTTAGAATTTTTGACGCATCTTTTCTGGTATTGTACTCATCATCAATATTAATGATTTCTAGTCGTCTTCTTAGCTTTAAAATATAACGTTTAATAAAAGGAATACGGATATAAGTTACGTATAATTTTTGGTACAAAATCTCCATAGAAAAAGATTTTGCTTTAGTTCCTTGTTGCAATTTTTGGATCTTTTTGTACTCTGATTTTTGCATCTTTTTCGAAATTAAGAAATAGGCTAATAAAATCAGAATAAACACTCCTCCTATTACTCCCATCATGATATATATAGTTTGGTTTGACACTTGTTTTTCACCTCCCGCCTATTTTAAGTATTTTTTGGTTTTCTACCTCTTCTTTTTGGCTTTTCTTCTACCGGGTCTGCTGAAACAGTTACTGTTTCGTATACTTCTTGTTTCTTTTTCCAGTGTCTTTCTATGAATTTATCGAATTCTTCTACATCAACTTCGTCCATATTGTTACGCATCTCTTTTATGTTTTGATCAGTAATTGGGTTAGTAATCACTAGTTCTCCATCACGATATTCCATGATGTTACGATAGGTATATAGTTGTTTGTCAGTTGATTTCGTGAAATATTGTGTAGCATTGTCGAAAAATTTGTCAAATTTCCCTTCTAATGTTTTTTCGTTTCGATGTTCATAGGTGTATTCATTTTTATTTTCTATAGGAATACATTCGGTAATTCTTTCAATGTAACGTTTTCCTCTAAAGTCTTTTACTTGATGAATGTCAAAGTTTAATACTTGAACAACTTGCTCTTCTGCAGTTTTCTCATCGGTGAATACTCCTGTTCGAAGCATTGAGTTTCTTAATGCTGTTACTAAGTTTGGAAATGTTTTCGCATGGTGAGTAAATAAGGTAAACTTAGAAGCAACTTGAGCAGCTTGAATCATCCAAGATGCTACGGGGTCTGTAGCAACCTCTCCGGATGATGTTTACCGAACCATCGGTTTTCTTTTGTACGTCTAGACCTTCTTGCCCTGAAATGGTATCGGTTTCACGGAAGGTTAATATGTTTCTGGTTGGATATATTTTTCTTAAGTGAAGCTCGAATGCCGTTTCCTGAACACGGATATTCATGGTTTCATAGATGTTTTCAATCATCCCCATCAAAAGAGTGGTTTTACCAGAACCTTGCTCTCCGGTAATGGCTAAAATTCTAGCTCCTTTGACTAAGAATTTTAATAATTCGATAGCCTCTTCTTTTCCAGGATCACGAACTAATTGTTCTAAGGTTGCACGTTTTACGTCAAACTTACGAACAAAGAATGCCCATGTCTCTGAAAAGCTTGGTCTTACGACAACAACACGAGAACCATCTTTCATTTCGTTGATTTTGTAGCCATTGGTGTCAGATAATTGCCCAGGGTTATTGTATTTATAGATGTTTTGACATACACGTTTTAGTTCTGCTTCTGTACCAAAACTTAAGAAAGCTAAACGGATAGATTTACCTTGGAAGAAGATCCAGATACTATCACATGCTCTTGGTACTTTATGTTCTGCTACTTGATTTAAGTAATCTCCCCCTGCTGTTTGAGCAACTTGGCTTAAAAAACTTTCTGGAAGACCAGATACACCACCAGATACACCGTCAATGTTCATGTCTCTTACTTCATCAATGGTGCTATATCCTTTGTAATGTTGATAAATTCGTTGAACAACAATGGCCAACTTATCAGAGAAGGTTAATTGAATGTTTTCTTGTTCATAAATATCTTCAATTTCTTGTGTAGTAATAACATAAGATGGCTTCGCTTCCCCCTCTACGTATTTTAAACTAGCCAAGTCATATTTTTTAATTAGTTCTGTTAAGGCTTCATAGCCAAAATCTTTTTTATAGGCATATAGTAAAATATCAAACTTGTCTTGAGGAGTAAGTAAAGACGGAATATCAAAAGGAATAGCTCTAGAAATGTTTGTTTCATCAACTCCATATTCACTAGAAAGCAAGTCATAGATTAATTCTTTAACGTACTTTTTGTCATTTACGTCACCATATGTACAACCTTTTAAGGCCTTCTTTAATTCGTACTTTTTATTCTTTCTTCTTTTTAATTCTTCTTCTGAAAGTCCAATGTCATATAAGTTAACTTTGGTAATTTCGTCTAGTCTTTTTTTCACAAATTCTTTCATGACATCTAATGTATAGGTTTTGTCATCCACTTGAATGACATTTTCTACTTCTTCAGTTCTTTTCTTTTTGATGTAATAAAAGATGGCTGAAAGTCCTGCAACAAGAACTACCAAACTTAACAGTAAATTGGTTATCGTCATTTGCTTTTCTCCTTTCTACATACCTGCCTGTATCATTTGTAAGCGATAAATAATATTTTCCGAAACGCGTTTAATTTCGCTAATAAAAAAGGCATTTCGGTCTTCTGGATCAATAAATTTTCGAAAACGAAGAAACAAATCCGGAACACCTGCCTCTTCTGCTGCTTCAAAGAACAATGTATTATAAGGAATGGTTAATACTTGATTTTTTTCTCCTAAATAACGCGTAATATTTTTGCTATTGTATTTGGAAAATTTATCGTATCTTCCAATGAGTAATAAAGTTTTGGAAGATTTTAATAATGGATCTTGCTCTTTCTTTTTTAAGAATGTTTCTATACTACTTAATCGTTGGCTTAAACTCATAATCACAATATCTGATTTTTCTAAAATCTTTTGTCTTACTTCTGTAGGGACATTATAATCTAAATCAACAAAAACATATTCATAAGCTTGGTCAGCAGTCAAAATAATATCTGGATAGGATTGCATAATGTCGTCTTTTCCAGGTTGTTCACACCCTAATAATACCTCTAAACGTTCTTTAAAAACTACTTTCGTATAATTGGTAATGATATCAGGGGTAATTTTGTTGCTACGAATCATTTTAGCTAACCCATTTACACCACTTTCTTTTTCCAAAATATTATTGGCATTTGGTCCAAAGATTCCTAAATTGAATTTAGATTTCTTTTTTTCTTCCCAAAAACATCGTTTTAATTTGTCTTCTCGATCAGTAGTAGACACAATTAAGTTTTTGACATTATGTTCAATCGACATATAGGTAGCTATTGCTGCTAATGCCAATGTTTTTCCAGTTTCTTCTCTCCTACTGTTCCAAAATGTGATAATTGCCATGTCTACACTCCTCTTTCAATGATTTTAATTGCCCTTCTTATGTTGCCTTCGCTTGTTTTATCCAAGATTTTCATGACCATATAAATTAATCCATCTTTATAAGGAGTACTTAAACGTTTGAATTTAATTTTAGCTACTCTTTGGTTTTCCATCAAAATAGCCATATCTTCATTGCTTAAGGGAAAGTAAATACGTTCTTCATCCCAAATGACTTTTAATCCTAAAGAAAGAGAATTTAAGTAATCATCGTCTTCCTTAAGTATTTCTAAAGAATAAAGAACTTTAGTAAGTGGAATTGGTTCTGGCAAACCTGCCAAAATTTCTAGTCCTTTTTTTAAGGAATACAAATCAAAGGAAGTAACAAAAAAATTCTGATTCGCCTTGCCTAACTCGAATTCTTGAATTCGCTCTACGGTATCAGCATCAACAAGCAAAATATCATAGGGTAATTCAGTTGTACCTAAATAATTTTCAATCTCTTTTAGATTATGAAATCCTACTGCTACATCAATCTCTTCAAAATTAGTGACATAAGAAGCAGTAGGATTGATTACTGGTACTACATACTTGGCTTTTTGTGCGATTGTCGAGTCAATCATTAGTACTCGTTTTCCTAAAGTGGTTAGTATCTTAGACAAATTGAGTATCAAATCAGTTTTGTCATAAGCACCAATCAATCCTACTTTTTTCATGAATGTTTCTCCTTCCTTAGTTTTCCTATCCCCTTTTATTGTGCAGCTGTTGTTCCTCCTGATAAACCATCTAGCCATTTTTTACGATTATCTTTTGTATTGGTCATATCTTGTTCTACTTTGGTTTTTACATTAGTATCCCCATCTTCACTACTGTTTTGAATTGCTCCGTTTAACGCATTATTTCGTTCAGATGCCATTGAGTTAAATCTATTTAATAATCCTTGTTTTGCTTTTTCAATAATGTTTGGATCACTTTGAATCAATTGAGCAACTTCTCTGTTTGGTACATACGTAGTTGTTGCTGCTGCTTGCATTCCAGCTTCAGTATATAAATTAGCATATAGTTTAGCTCCATTAATACGATAAGCATCCACTATAGCATTGTTCATCATAATAATTTCTGCTTCTGATAAATTAACCCAAATGGTATCTTCTGACGGCATTCCTGCTACATCAGGAACAGTTACTTCTTTTTTAGCCACTACAATATAGTCTTGTCCAGATGGTAAAGCTAAACGAATATCAATGTAATCTCCCGATTCAATTTGGGTTGGTAAAGAAATCATGTTGTATTCTTGTTTTCTCACATCATCTGAAGTAGTATTGTCTCCTTTTGCAACTAATTCTCTCGTTAAAACAGTATTTTTATTCATACTTACTTTAGCAACAACAGGAACAGTATTTAATTCTATGTATTGTTTGTCGTCTTCATTGTTGGTTTTATTGATGTAATAACTTCCAGTTGCTTCTTCTGTTTTTAGTTCATATTCTTTTCCATCAATTCTAATGTATTGAGTTGAATTTTTAGTAAAAACGGTATTTCCCTCTTTGTCCTCTAATACGTAGTTTTCCAAAGTCGCCGCATCTCCGATAGCATCTTGCGGAATCAAATTTTTATTGACTTGCTGCTGAGTAAGCATATCCGAAGTAATAATTTGCCCTGATTTTACATCTTGATTTAATATGTAAATAGATACTTTAGCTGCTATTTCCGCCTTTTCTTTATCTTGATAATTTTTTAATTGCATTAATAATAGACCTACGACTAGTGCCGCGATCAATAACATTAATAACATTCCTAATAAAAATGAATTTCTTGCTTTTCTTTGCATTGGATTTGTTGCCATTTTCCAATTCCTCCTTTATCTCTCTTGTTAATGAGCCCGATTGTCACCCAATAACCTTATCTTTATTTTACCGCAAATTCCTTTCAAAATCAACAAAAAGTGATCGGTGTCATAGAAAGTTCACACGTTTGTAATGTGTTTGTAATATTCTTTTTTATCTTATACTTCTAGTCTTTTTTCTTCTCCATTAAGGAAACGCTAGACAAAATTTTTCTAATGCTTTTGCTACTCCATCCTCTTGATTGGTGTCTGTTACATAATCTGCTACTTGAGTAATTTGTGGCGTACTTCCGCCCATAGCTATGCCAAGACCTGCTTCTTCAATCATTTTTTTGTCGTTCATATTGTCTCCGATAGCTATGATTTCTTGGCGTGAAAGCAATAATTGTTGCTTTAGAAACTCGATAGCATGCCATTTGTCTACTTGTTTAGAAGATATTTCTGTATAGTGATATTCGATGGGAACTTCTTCTGTTCCTTGACGAATCATTTTTCGTGACATATGGAGTACGTCTAAAACTTCAATTCCTTGTATTTGTCTTAGTTTTCGAATGATGGACTGAAATACAACTTTACTTTCGTCACAAATTGTCATTTTGAGAAATTGTGCGTTTTCTAAGTGAGCAACATAGTCTTCTACATCATCAACAATGGTAATTTTGGTTCTTTTGTTTTCCTCTTTTTTTAAATTTTCTTTGTGGTAGTATAAAACATTGTATTTTAATGCTTTGGCGATGATGGTGGTTTGCGTATAGATGTTATATGATATACTATTTTCTTCACATAAGCGTATTATTTCTAAAATTTTTTGTTTATCCATATATTTTTCGTATAAAATTTCATCTTTTTTCATATCATAAATTAAAGCACCATTACCAGCAATAAAGTAGTGGTCTGCTCCTATTTCTTTGGCAATGCTTTTAATGGAATCGATTGGCCTTCCTGAGGCAATTACTATATTAATTCCCTTCTCTTTTGCTTTTTGAATAGCTTGTTTTGTTCTTTCAGTTACTATTCCGTATTGATTTAACATAGTTCCGTCTAGATCAATGGCGACAAATTTGTACATAAAAAATCTCCTTTCGACTTTTTTTATTATATCCTTTTAGGAAACAGGATGTCAATAGGATAAAATGGAAAATCCTTTTCCACTACTTTATTTTTTAGCATTAAAATATTAATTTGTCATTTTTTTCCTGATTATTTTTTTGAAAATTGCAGATGATAGTATTAGAAAAAGCAATTAAGTTTTTTCCAGAAATGAAAATTCGCAGGAGGTGAAAAAAATGGCAAACAACAATAACCAAAAATTAGTTCCAGAAGCTATGAACGCATTAGATAAATTCAAATATGAAGTAGCTAGTGAAGTTGGAGTAACTCTTAAAGATGGATACAATGGTGACATCTCTGCTAGAGACGCTGGTAGAATCGGTGGAAACATGGTAAGAAAAATGATCCAACAAGTAGAATCTCAAATGAAATAGTTTTAAATTAGAAAACTAGCTCAAATTAAAAGACGGGAAGTTAAATTTTGTTTTTATGAATACATAAAGGCAGGATTTGATTTCCTGCCTTTTTTAGCTTTTTTAGTTTTTTAGTTATGCTTCTGGTTCAATTAGCCCATAGTTCTTTCCATCTTTCAATTTGTGAATCACATTTACTTTGCCTGTTTCTACGTTAATAAATGTTAAAAATGTGTGAGATGGTTTTTCTTGTAATTTTAAAACAGCATCTTCTGGTGTGATTGGTTTAATGTCATAATATGCTGTTTTTATGATTTCGTTGGAAATTTCTGTTACTTTGTCAGTAGCTATATCCATTGTACGAATACTTCCCTCTTTCATCATTTTGTCCTTTTTGGTTTTTGCTTTACGAATTTGCCCTTCTAAGATATCGATGTCCTTATCAATTGATGCGTATAAGTCTTTATCTTCTGTTACAGCACGGAATTTTTCTCCTTCTGTCACGATACAAATTTCAGCAATTTGTTCTTGTTTTTCTGTTTTTAGAGTAACATCAGCTTCAGCATTTTCAAAATACTTATTAATTCTTTCTAATTTTTTTTCAACATAATCATTCATTGCCTCTGTTATCTTTAGTTCTTTTCCTGTTATTTTTATTTTCATAAAAATCGCTCCCTTCTCTTTCTCTTGTTTTCTTTTTTTATGTTGTATTTTCATTATATATGGAATTTTCTATTTTTTCAACCATTTTTTGAAAATAAATGAAAACAAGTTGTAAATCATGTTACCGTTCACAGCCATACAAATTGTAGAGTAGTGAAAAAGGGGAGTTTGGTCAACGATTCTAACATGAATTTATACCTGACAGTTCCCTAAGACCCGCGTTAGGCTTAAAACCCGATTGCCGGCTTCTTTGTTAGGGACTTAAGGGTTTTAAAATGACCCAGCTATGGAAGGTTAAATTCATGTTAGAATCGTTGATCAAACTCCCCTTTTTCACGGTTACCATTTAAAACAATTCATCTACTCGATATTGTTTTTCCATTTTCTCATCAAAAAATACTTTTACAATTAATTTGAATTCTGCCGAAGCTTCTTCTTTTAGTTGAAAGGAATATAGTTTTTTCGGTGGAGCAGTTGCTACGTATTGTATGGCTAATTTTGTACTTTCTAGCATATTCATCGCTGACTTGTCTGTTTTGCTACATGGCTCACAAATGAACCCATTATCTCGCAAACTAAAATGAGTTAACTTTTCTTTTGTTTGGCACCTAAGGCAGCCATTGATTCTAGGAATATAGCCTAATAAACACAATAATCTTAGTTTAAATACACTTAGGATGAAATCTAAGTCTTGATCAGTTTCTGCTATCATATATAAGGTATTTAGTAATAGCTGTAGAATACGATAAGAATTTTCATTTTCTTCTGTTACTTCACTAATGATTTTTTGGATGTGCATGGCATATTTTAATTTGTCTAAATCGGTTCGTAAAGAATAAAACATTTCAATGGTTTCACACGAATTGATATGATATGTATTGGTTCCTTGATAAAGAAGATAATCGCCAAAACAAAAAAGCTGTGTGCCAGCCAGAAGACTACTACTTTGTCTTCTGGCACCTTTGGCAGCACAGGATATTTTTCCTAGATTGGGGGTTAACATGGTTACCATTTTATCATAATCCCCCATATTATTTTCTGCTAATATGATTCCTTTTACTTTGATTGTTGCCATGATTGTTCCTCTTTCTGGTTTTGTCCTATTTGGCAAGTGTCCAATTGGGGACGGGTACAAAAAGGACATTTCTATAAATTCTGTTTTGGTTCGTTCATTAGTCCATTTTCTAATTGCATATTAGTTATCTTTTGTATGGTTCCTATTTCTTGTGAATTTAGGTTTGCTTCTATTTCTTCAATTTGTTTGAATTCCAAAAAGGTATTGATATCTCCCGTTTGTTTGAAGGTATCCCAAGCAATTTTTTTAATCATAAGCCTTCATCTCCTTTGCTTCAGGTCTAGCTTTTCTTTTATCTTTTGCATTTTTATGGTTTTTTATACGCAAATTTAGATTTTTTTATTGATATTTAAATCGATTGACAATTGATGGGTTATCTAGCCAATCTTCTTTGACTTTTACCCATGTTTTTAAGTTGACTTTTGTGCCAAAATTTTGCTCCATATCTATTCTTGCTGCTCTCCCGATTCGTTTTAGCATTTCTCCATTTTTACCAATAATAATTCCTTTGTGAGATTCTCGTAAACAATAGATTACCGCTTCTATATCGTAAATTTCTTCTCCTTGTTTATTCGTTCTTGTTTTCATTTTTTCTACTTCTACGAAAATTCCATGAGGCACTTCGTCTTGCAGAATTCTTAAGGCTTTTTCACGGATTGTCTCTTCCACTAATTGTCTTAAGGTTTGATCTGTATATTCCTCAGTATCATAATATGCAGGTCCAGTTTTTAGGTGCTTTTCAATTTCTGTTAAGACGATTTCTCGGTATTTTTCTTGATTGGCTGATAAGGGAATAACAGAAACAAAATCGTATTCCTGACGATAAAGATCGATGAGTTCTAATAGTTTTTCGCGTTTTACTAGGTCTATTTTATTGATGATAAGTATGGTCTTTTTCTTGGTTTCTTTTATCTTTTCTAGGATTCTTCTATCTCCCCTACCAATTTCTTTGCTGTCTGCCTCGATAAGAAATAAGATTAAATCAGCATCAGGCATAGCAGAAAAAGAAGTTTCTACCATGGTTTCGTTTAGTTTATGTTTTGGTTTATGAATTCCCGGCGTGTCAACAAAGATAATTTGTGATTGTGGACGATTGACAATCCCCCTAATTGCCGTTCTTGTGGTTTGTACTTTATTGGCTATGGCTGCTACTTTTTCTCCTACTAATAGATTGACTAACGTTGATTTTCCTACGTTTGTTCTTCCAATTAAAGCAACAAACCCTGATTTAAATTCTTCCATTTATTTTGATCCTTTCTTTTAACTCCTCTTCTATTATACACAAAATTTTTGCTAAATTTGTAGAAATTAACAGGTTATGTGAAATTTTTTCTTTTTTCTATTTTACACTAGGCTAGCATAAAAATCAAGCTTTATCGAAAGAAGTGCTTGAACGTTACAGGATAAACAACAAAAAAACAATAAAAGTAAGTTCATTTACTTTCACTGTTTTTTCATTTTCTCTTTTTCTAAGCATACGCCTGACGTTTACGGAAATTAAGTAAATTAGTAATTTCATTTTCAGTGTTTTTGGCTTTTTTCGTTTTCTTAGCTCTTTCTTGTTCTAATTCACGTTTTTGTTTTTCAGCCATCGATTGGCAAATCGCTTTTTGATACGTAAAATGAGTATCTTGGGCAATTTTACTCCAATTATATTCATTTCTTACTTTATTTTTGGCTTTTTTAGTAATGTCTGCACATAATTTATGGTCATACAATAATTCTAATATAGAATCAGCAATGGAATTCGCATTTCCAGTGTAACTTTTCATTCCATTTTCTCGATGCTGTACAATTTCGTTTAATCCTCCAATATCAGAAACTACTATTGGATTTTCAGATAGCATAGCTTCTAGGGCTACTATGCCAAATGGCTCATAGGTACTTGGAAATACGGCTATATCTGCTGCTTTGTACATTTTTTGCACGTCTTTTCCATTTAAGTAACCGGCAAAATAAACTTTTTCTGCTATTCCCATGGCATTAACTTGGGCTTTTAGTTCATCTATCATTCCGCCTTTTCCACAAATGACTAATTTAGCATCATGATAGCCGTTTAAGATTTTTGGCATAGCAGCTATTAAATGTTGAATTCCTTTTTCATAAACTAGTCTCCCCATAAATAAGATAATTTTCTCGTTATCCATTGCATATTTTCTACGGAATGTGTAATCTCTTTCTATTCCATTAAATAAATTTAAGTTAACTCCATTAGGGATGACATTAATTTTTTCATAAGGTAATCCAAATAGACGTTGTAATTCACTTTTCATATAATTGCTATTAACCACTACTTCTGATGATTCATAGGTTAACATCCATTCTGTATCATTGATATAACGTTGTGTTTCATCATGAATTCCACTATTTCTTCCTGCTTCTGTAGCATGAATGGTAGAAACGATCGGAATGTTATAAGAATTTTTTATGGTTTTAGCAGCATTAGCTACTAGCCAGTCATGAGCATGGATGACATCGAATTTTCCTTGCTCGTTAATTAGTTCATTTACTTTAGTCACCATACTAAAATTCATCTGTAAAATCCAGTCAATGAAGTTATTCGGATTGATCATGTAATTATCAACACGGTAAACTTTGACCCCTTTATCATCTTCAAAATATGGTGCATCACCTTCTCGATACGTAACTACTGTAACATCATGACCATCTTTTAATAGTGTTCTGGATAGATCATACACTACTCTCGCAATCCCTCCGACTACTCTTGGAGGATATTCCCAAGTTAACATCAATATTTTCATTGATATACTCCCTTTCTTTTGAGCATTTTCTTTTGTTTTTGACATTTTTCTCAATTGCATTTATTTTATACAAATTCTGATTATTTGTAAATGGTTTTTCCAAAATATCTCAAATTTTTTTTCGGATTTCTTGAATGGCTTGAGGAATATGGCTAATCGTGTCTGAAGCAATCATGGCGATGTCTGTTTTCTCTTTTTGCGCCAATTCTCCCGCTACCCCTGCCAAATAAGCACCAGCAGAAATCGTTAGACAATTTGCTTCTTGATAGCCTAATAGACCTACTAATATTCCTGATAAAACATCCCCACTCCCTGCTGTTGCCATTCCTGAACAGCCTCTATTAATTAAGTACACAACTTTTCCATCAGTCACAATTGTGGTTGGCCCTTTTAGTAATAGGATAACATGATATTTTTTAGCAAAAGTTTTGGCTTTTTGGATTGGATCTTGGTTAATGTCTAGCAAAGAATACCCACTCATTTTCTCAAATTCCTTACGGTGTGGCGTTAAAATTACGCGTGCCTTTGTTTGTAATAAACACGTTTTATCCATTTTAGCTAATGCTCCTAGCCCATCTGCATCAATGACAAGAGGGAAATTTACTGTTTGAAGTAAATACGTTAATATCTTAGTATTTTCTTTGCCCTCTCCCCATCCCATTCCTACAGCCAATGCTTTTAGTTTAGCTAATGCTTGCTTTAATTGGTCTGGTAAGAAGGTCATATGAGAATTTTCATCTTTTAAAGGAAATAAGGTTTGTTCTAGTAAATAAGGGGATATACTAGAAACAATTGACTGGGGCACAATAACACGAACTACACCTGCCCCTGAACGTAAAGAAGCTAAACTCATATTGGCTAATTTGATTGCACCAGAATAAGCAGTAGATCCTCCCATAATACCCACATACCCAAAATCTCCTTTATGGCAATCTCGCTTACGAGCAGAAAATAACGATTGGATATCTTGATTTTCGATTAAATAAACTTCATTTCCTTGACTAATCATATTTATCCCTTCCTTGCTTTTTTTCTTATTATATCGTTTGTGAAAATAAATATCAATAGGTAGCATTAAGGGTTGGTCCGTATCGTTAGTGGATACGAGTCGTAGAAATTATTCGTTACAATATAACTTATAGATTACAAGAGAAAGGAATCTTTTACGATGTATCAATCGAATACGTATAATGATAGATTAAATGTAACAGGTCAAAAAATCAAAGAACTTCGTATGAAAAATAATTTATCTCTATCTGGTTTATCTACTAAATTAGCTTTAATGGGAATTGACATCACTAAGCCTTCTTTGCATAAATTAGAAAATGGTGAACGAGTTTTACGTGATTATGAAATTTTTGCTTTGGCTCACATTTTTCGTGTTCCCATGGAAGACTTATTTAGTGATTTTCGCGAAGAATTAGAAAAAGAAAATTTGTTATTGTAAGAAAAATGAGCTAATAGGGTCAGACCTTATTAGCTCATTTTGATTTTGGATTCAACAAGGTCTGACCCTATTGTACCGTTTTGCCCAAACAAAAAAAGAATGAAATCTTCACTTCATTCTTTTTTTGTTTTAGCTTTGTGCTTCTACTGGATAGACACTAACTTGTTTTTTATCTCTACCTTTACGTTCGAATTTAACAGTTCCATCTACTAATGCGAATAAAGTATCATCACTACCTTTTCCCACATTAACTCCAGGATGTACATTGGTTCCTCTTTGTCTTACTAAAATATTTCCAGCTAATACAAATTGACCATCAGCTCTTTTGACACCAAGACGTTTTGACTCACTGTCTCTACCGTTCTTGACATTACCTTGACCTTTTTTATGAGCCATGTTTTTTCACTCCCTTCGGTTTTAACTTTTTATCTCTTTTTTCTTAAACGAATTTAAGCTTCTACTTTTTCAGTAGCTTTTTTGGTTGTTTCAGCTTTTGCTGAAGCAGCTTCTGCTTTTTTAGCAGCTGTTTTGATAGCAGTAATTTCAACCTTGGTATATGGTTGTCTGTGACCTTGTTTTCTTCTATAGTTTTTCTTAGCTTTCATTTTGAAAACAATAATCTTCTTTCCTTTACCATGGGCAACTACTTTACCTTCCACTTTAACACCTTTCACATATGGAGCTCCAACTTGTACTTTTCCTTCTTCTGATACTAGGATAACTTGGTCAAAAGTTACTTTTTTTCCTTCCTCTGCATCTAGTTTTTCGAAAAATACAACATCTCCTTCTGCTACTTTGTATTGTTTTCCACAGCTTTCAATGATTGCGTACATCTAAAATGCACCTCCCTTATTTGTATACTCGCTAATCCTTAAAAAAGGTAAGAGAATTTACTTTCCCTATTTGGGTACCTTGACTAAGCGGATTACAGTTTTCAATTATATAGTAAATTTGCTTGATTGTCAAGCATTTTTGAAAAAATAAATACTACTCCCAGATTGGGGACGGGGTAAAAAATTGTAATTTTACCATTTTTTACCCCGTCCCCAATCTGGGAGTTCGATCTGGAAATTTGATCTGGAAGTCTCAATTTAGGAATCTCGATTTAGAAGTCTAGTTCTTGTATTGCTTGCTCATATTGTTCTTGGTTTGGTGCTTTTCCGTGCCAGCCTACTTGATTTTCCATAAAAGATATTCCTTTTCCTTTTATGGTTTTGGCAATGATGCAAGTTGGCTTTCCTTTGATTTCTTTGGCTACTTCAAAGGCTTTGATGATTTCCTCAATATCATGCCCATCTATACGAATAACTTGGAAACCAAAACTACGGAATTTCTCGTCAATGGGATAGGAACTCATGACTTCCTCTATAGTTCCATCAATTTGTAAATTATTGTTGTCTACAATGACACACAAATTATCTAGTTGATATTTATTGGCTGACATGGCTGCTTCCCATATTTGCCCTTCTTCTATTTCTCCGTCTCCTAATATAGCATATACACGGTAGTCTTTTTGATCTAGTTTGGCTGTTAATGCCATTCCTACTGCACTTGATAGCCCTTGTCCTAATGATCCTGTTGTCATGTCAACCCCGGGTATATGTTTTTGGTCTGGGTGCCCTTGCAAGCGACTGTTTATGTGACGAAATGTTTTTAGTTCTTCTATGGGGAAATAGCCTCGATTAGCTAAAGTAGAATAAAGAGCTGGTGCACAATGCCCCTTTGATAGAACAAAACGATCTCTTTCTTCCCATTTTGGATTCTGGGGATCTAGTTTCATTTCATGAAAGTATAATACGGTTAGTATGTCAGCAATAGAAAGTGATCCTCCCGGATGCCCAGATTGATTAGTATAAACCGCTTCTAGTATTCCTTTTCTAATTTCTTTCGCTTTACTTGTTAATTGTTGAATGATATCTTCCATTTTTTTAATCTATGTTAGCTTACTTACTAAGCTACATATTTCTCCTTGTATAATATATTTAGGTTTTTGAAAGGTTCCCTATAAACCTTTATATAACAATTATTTGAAAGCTTGCTTAAACTGAATAGATGAATTTCTTTGAGCCTTTTGAAAACCTTTTCTATATACTCTTTTTTTCCTTTTTTCTTTTGCTTTCCTTGATTTCCTTCTTATTGTATAACATAAAAATTAAAAAAACAAGATCCTAGCTAAAAAATAGAACAGGCGACTTGGTTTTAGCAGGTTCATTCCTCCAAACCCTTGATTTTTCTATTCTCCCATGCTATTTTAGTTACCTAAAATAATGGAAGGATATATAATGTTCTGCTTACCTTATCCTGTCCTACAAATTTTGCTAAAATTTAGAGAGCTATTATTTGCCAAAAATATAGACCGATACTTTAGTTTAAAGCATTAGTCTATAAATTAAGAAATTCCTCGTATTTAATACGAGGAACGTGTATTCTTTCGTGCCGGTACACAATATATAAATATATTGTACGGCAAATGTATTCTGAATACATTATAATATATATTATGCTTTATGTCAATAAAAATATTCATCTTTTCACAAATAATTTTTTCATCATTTCATCTATGAAATCTAAATTTTCAGTTGATAATTTTATTCCTGACAAGACATCAAAATTTGTTTTAGGATCATATATCCTTTGTTTACTAACAACTCTAACCTGATTTACTATTGCTATACTTCCATATTTCATTTTCTGTACTTCTTTATTTATTTTTTGAGCAAGTTCTAATTTCTTATAAGCCTCTGATATATTATTGTTTAATTCAGTAGTTTTTAAATAAATTTCGTCTGAATCTGCATTTGTTTCTGATAATTTCTTAGTTGCCAAAATTAGTTGCTTTTTATTCTCTTCAATTTCACTTTGACTCTTTACTATTAATTCATTAGATTTTCCTAACATTTTCTCATAGATATCATTTCCCAAAACCACTGAATTTTTATTCACTTTATCTGTTTTTTGCGATGATAATGGAACAACGGTAACTACTGGTGAATTTCTATTATTTTTCTTGTCTATTACTACACAGTAATGTAATCCCCCTAATTCACTACCAATATTAAATCCTAGATTTACTTTTATTATATCTCCACGTTCATATGTTTTTAAATTAATTGGTTTAAAGTCATTCTCTTCTTTTATATAATTAATATAATCTTTTAGCCAATATGAAATAATATTAACTTTCTTTATATCAGTATCCCCGTCTGTTGCTAAACAACCATCTAAGTAATCTGTTATTATCTTAATTGCTTCATTTTTATTTTTTATAACATCTTCTTTATTCAATAAGTTTCCTCTTTTCTATTTTTAGTATATTGGAATTATATTACCTTTTTCCACTTTTTTCAATATAATGTAGATAATTTCATTACTTTGTAATGTCTAAAAAAATAGAACAGGCGACTTGGTTTTAGCAGGTTCATTCCTCCAAAACCTTGATTTTTCTATTCTCCCATGCTATAATGGTTACATAAAATAATGGAGGGATAGTTTGAAAATAAAAATTAAAAAAATGAACCCAAAATAGATAAAAAGGGCATAATTCCCCCTTACCCCCAAAAATGAGATTAAGTTATGGGAGCAGAGTTTACAGTTTTGGAAT
>JAETPW010000045.1 GCA_021771025.1 Clostridiaceae bacterium | reverse complement strand
AGAATCTTTTGAAGAACTTGTTACTACTGCTTTAAATCAAGCAAATAAGTATCTGTTTGAAACTTGGCTTCCAAATCATAATTTGGTTACAAAGCCATTCATGGCAGAAAAATATTTCAAAGGAAATGCAGAGATTAATTATATGGAAATATGGGTAATTCCTGTGTAAACAGTAAATGCTAAATAGGAATTATCCGACACGAATGAAAATGAAATAAAAAGTCTATAAAGGAGGGCATAGACCATGTATGCGGTAATGATATTCGTGTCTATGATGATGAATTGGCAGAAGCCTTAAAACAGTTGTCCGAGCGTAACCGTGAAACTTTGCTAATGTATTATTTTTTGGAAATGAACAATAGTAACTTGAAGATAATTGGATAAATCAAAATAAGTAGTTTGTATTTCATAGAAATATGATTTGCAAACTACATTTTCATTGAATTATATTCACAAATAGTTCTGAATAAGTTAAAATAATAATTCATGTAAAAACCGCAATATATATTAAAACTTGAAGAAAACAAAGTATTATAATCTAAGCTGAAAGGAGGGTGCTGTAATGGTCAATAAGGTTGAAAACATTATAACTGTTATAAATTACATAGAAGACAATCTCACAGAAAAACTAAACTTATCTTCTATTGCGATGGGCGTTGGGTATTCAAAGTATCATTTGCATAGAATGTTTGTCGAAACTGTGGGGTTGTCTATACATGACTATGTACAACGCAGACAATTAACAGAATCTGCAAAACTTTTAGTGTTTTCTGATAAATCTATTCTTGAAATCTCACTTATTGCTGGGTATGAAAGTCAGCAAGCATTTACAAATATTTTTAAGCAGATGTATAAGAAAACGCCTAATGAATATCGAGTGAACGAAGAGTTTTATCCGTTACAGCTTAGATTTGATTTGATACAAACAATTAAACAAAAATTATCACAAAAAGAAATAAAAGAAAATATTAGGTTTGCCACAACAACTGATATACCTGCCTGCCTAGAACTAGCTTATTTAGTAATAGACGGCTTTCCAAATTTGAATGATAATGAATATTTATCAGAATTAGAAAGAGGTATATTAGAGCAAAGAGTATTGATTTTAAGTGATAATGATATTGCCATTGCTTTGATGTCTATTAACTATCATACGGGAAGTATTGATTTCTTTGGAGTACACCCTTTATATCGTAAATGTGGTATTACAAAATTGTTTTTAGATAAGGTTATGAATGAACTTTTAATAGATAAAGACATTTCTGTAACAACATTCCGTGAGGGCGACAAAGCTGATACAGGGTATCGTAAGGCTTACAAAGAATTAGGCTTTGCAGAAGCAGAATTATTATTTGAATTTGGTTATCCTACACAAAAATTAGTATTATTTTCAAAAAATGGGGGAAGCACAAATGAATAGTAATCCTCTTGCAAAAGATTTTAGTACTGGTTCTTTATTAAAATTTGCTTTCCCGACAATATCCATGATGTTATTTATGGGGCTTTACACTATTGTAGATACCATATTTATATCACGCTTTGTCAATACAGATGCTTTATCAGCAATCAACATTGTTTGTCCTATTATCAATTTAATCGTAGGCTTAGGAACAATGATAGCTACGGGTGGTAGTGCCATAGTTGCAAGAAAAATGGGGGCAGGAGAAACCAAACGAGCAAAACAGGATTTTACACTCCTTATTTTATTTGGGTTTATTTTGGGAGCAGTATTTTCCATTCTGGGAATTATCTTTATTGATGAAATTATATATGCTCTTGGAGCTGATAATGTTTTATTTCCATATTGTAAAGATTATTTAACTATTATTTTACTATTTACACCTGCAAGTATGTTGCAGGTACTATTTCAAAATTTATTTGTAACAGCAGGAAAACCAACTTTGGGACTGGTTCTTTCTGTATGTGCTGGTGTAATGAATATCGTATTTGATTATCTCTTTATGGTTATATTTGACATGGGGATTGCTGGTGCAGGATTTGGAACTGGAATTGGTTATTTGATACCAGCTATTACGGGGTTAATTGTCTTTAGTAAAAAATCGGGGACATTGTCTTTTGTAAAACCTCTTATAGATTTTAAAGTACTTGGAGAAAGTTGTATAAATGGTTCATCAGAAATGGTTAGCCAGCTTTCAACAGCAATTACTACATTCTTTTTCAATCGTACAATGATGAATTTATTGGGTGTAAATGGTGTGGCTTCTATTACTATAATTATATATACACAATTTTTACTTACAACATTATTTATTGGTTTTTCAATGGGCATTGCCCCTATAATTAGCTATAATTTTGGGGCAAACAATTATTATAGATTAAAGAAAATATATAAAATCTGTATTTCTTTCATTTTTGTAGGTTCAATATTTATTTTTGCGTTGTCCTTTATAAATGGAAATAGTTTGGTGCATTTATTTACTGGGACGAATGAAGCGGTATATAAAATTGCAATAAACGGTTTTATGATATTTGCATTTAGTTTTCTTTTTTTGGGTTTCAATATATTTTCATCAGCAATTTTTACTGCATTATCTAATGGTAAGCTATCTGCTTTAATTTCTTTTCTAAGGACATTCGGCTTTATAATGATAGGCTTGTTGATAATGCCACAGTTCATTGGGATAACAGGTGTATGGTTGGCTGTTCCCATTGCAGAAATATTAACACTATGTGTTTCAGTATATTTGAATTTTCGTCTTTTGCGTTCGTGGAATAATCAGAATAATAGTTATGAAAAAAGTACAGAAAGGTTATTATGATAGGACTAAAAAAACGAGATATAAAAAAAGCATTGAAAGCAGGTGCAAAAGCTGGCAGTGTTTCATTGGCTGATGTACGGGCTGATATTGAGGCAACGATTGATGAAGCTATGAACAGCACCGATCCAGAGGTGCAGGCAAATTTCAAAAAATATTTTGGAAATAAACGCCCTACGCCAGAGGAATATATTTACACAATTACAAAGAAAGCAGTTAAAGGGCTGAAAGTATGAAAATAGAACGTCTGATAGGAATAATCTTTTATTTAATAAATAGAGAGTGTGTAACAACAAATGAATTAGCACAAAAGTTTGAAGTATCTCGCAGAACGATTTTACGAGATATTGACACACTAACTCTTGCCGGTATTCCGATTTATTCTGAATTAGGTGTAAATGGTGGCTATATAATAAATAAAGATTTTAAGGTTGATGAAAAAATTATTGACAGCAACAATAAAGAATATATTTTGCTTGCCTTAAATAGTCTAAGAACTGTTTACGGAAATAAAAAGGTTATTGAAACTTACGAAAAAATGAAACATCTCTATAATGATGTAAATATCAATGCACTTCCAGATGTTGATTTCTCTGTTGTAACGGAAAGTCCGCAAATTATGAAGTGCGTAGACTTAATCAATAAAGCAACAAAAGAACAAAGAACTATAAAATTTATATATACTAATTCAGCAGGACATACAAAAAAAGTTTTTCTAAACCCATTACACACATATTATAGGTGGTACTCATGGTATGTTTTTGGATATGACACCTCTAAAAATGACTATCATATGTTCAAAGTGGTCAGAATGAAAAATATTTCTTTAACAAAAGAACTTTTTGAAACCAAAGATAATATAGCTAACCTTTTATCTGATTTTGAAAAAAGACGTAACCAGACAAATATTACTGTTACTCTATCTTATAAACAAGAAATAGATGCTTTAGTTAATGAATATTTTAAAGGGGAAATTGTTGAAACTGTTAATGAATGTTTTATAAGAGAAATTGAGATTAAAGAAAATGATTTTATAACATTCTCAATCCTTTTGGGACTTTGCGATAAAGTAAAAATATTATCCCCTCAAAAATACAAAGAAAAGGTGTTAGCTCATATCAGCAAAATAAAGAAAAATCTCACTTAATAGTGACATACATTTGTCACTATTCCTATTATATAATTTTCTCATATCGAAAATGTGAGGAGATGTGAAAATGAAAAAAGTATATGTATATTTGTTAGACGACATGGCGGAATGCGAAATTGGTTATATTTTACAAGCGTTCAGTATGGAAAAATTATTAAAAAATGGAACTAAGGAATTTGAAGTAAAGACAGTCGGTTTTGATAAAGAACCCGTCTTAACTATAGGTGGATTAACAATTATTCCAGATTATACTATATCAGAAGTTGATTTCAACGCTAGTACAGCTCTGCTTTTACCGGGTTCTTCTACTTGGGGAAATAAAGAAAATCAAGAAATATTGGAAAAAGCACAAGAATGTTTGAACAAAAACATTTTAGTAGGTGCTATTTGTGGAGCAACACTCGCACTTGCTGATTATGGTATATTAGATAAATTTAAACACACAAGTAATTCTCTGGAATATCTAAAATTCTTTTCAAGAAACTATGCAGGACAGAGCTTGTATGTTTGTTCTAATTCCGTTTTAGACAGAAACTTAGTAACAGCAAGTTCGGCAGGTTCATTAGAATGGACGAAAAATATCCTAAAGAGCCTTAATGTATATTCTGACAAGAAAGTTACTGCTTTTTATAATTATTACTCGACTGGAAACGTAAAATACTATGATGAACTCTTAAAATGAAGGTGGTATTTCTGTAATGAAACAATCATGGGTTTTATGCCCCATTTGCAATAACAAGACACGCACAAAGATACGAGAAGATACGGAACTGATAAATTTTCCTTTGTTCTGTCCAAAATGCAAAACAGAAACTTTAATCAATATAAAGCATGGAAAAGTAACTATTATCAAAGAGCCAGACGCAAAGACGCAGAGCCGATAATTTATAGGTTATTATAACTTATAGATTGTCGGCTCTTATTTGTTATCTG
>JAETPW010000044.1 GCA_021771025.1 Clostridiaceae bacterium | reverse complement strand
TTTTTACACTTGAATTATATCACTAAGTTATTGATTTGTCAGTATTTCTTAACATTTTCATACCAAAAAATCCAACTCTTATCGAGCTGGATTTTCTGGTTTTCGGGTTACTATTTCAGGACACCCTCTTTTTATGTTTAAAGGCAGATCGTGATAGTTACTTAACTATATCTGTAACGAAATTCAATGTGTGCTTTTCTATATGGTCCCGGAGGAGTTCCTTTGCTGCAAACATCAAAGAATACCTGTACTTTTTCTCCGACTGCCACAGGTCGATTTGTTTTCAATTCATATGAAAATATCCTGTGTTCATCAAACCATTGATCAGCTAAAATTTCACCAGTTCCTACCTTACGAATCTGCATATGAACAGTGATTGCTGAATAATTTGAAGGTTCCTGATCCGAACAAGTACAATACGTATTGTTACATGGAGCAACAAAGTTATCAATAATCAGATAGCCATTTCTACCAATAGTTTTTACTGGTGTTAAATTGTTATTGACAACCCGAATATTCTCCCACGGACCATAGGCCTGATCCCATGTTTCCACTCCTGCTGCAAATGTAGGAACAACTGATCCTACTAACAACATAAGGGACAAAAATAATCCGCTAAAAGGTTTGATTCTTTTTGACATAAATTTCCTCATAAAGCTACCTACTTAATCAAATACTTTATAACATCTGCCTTTAAACTTATCAAAAACCAACATAGATTTGGTTTTGATACAATATGTTGTGAAATTGTTTTATATTATATAAAAAAAGAATAAAAAAAGAACAAAAAGTAAAAAAAGTAAAAAATAAGAAAAAGATGCAACTTTTTTGTCAATTTAAAAACTCTTGTAATATAGAGATATAAAATGGGGGACATAGAATGTTAAATTTACTAATAGTGGATGATAATCTTTATTTTTCTAAAGTTTTAATAAATATTATTTCACAATATAGTAATAATTTTAAATTATGTACTTTAGCAACAAATGGAAAAGAAGCATTAGAACAGCTTAAAAATAGTTCATTTGATATAATTCTTTTAGACTTAAGGTTACCAAAAGTTAATGGAATAACTATATTAGAAGAGTTAGAAAAAAATTATGAAGAAAAATATGAAAAATCAATTATAGTAGTTAGTTGTGATGAAAATAAAATAAATTTGGTAAAAAATAGTAAATGTATATTTAGTATTGTAAATAAAATATATGGAATAGATGTAATTTTAGAAAATATATTAAATCTAGTCAAATTTAAGCAAAAGAAAAAAGAAAATGAACTTTTAAAAATAAAAATAATAGATGAACTTCAAAAAATCAATTATAATATTTCATATGTCGGTACAATATATATAGCAGATATGATTAATCTAATTATAGAAAAAAATAAAACAATGGATTTTAATTTAAAGAAAGACATAATACCAATTTTATCTAAAAAATATAATAAAACTCCATCAAATATTAAAATGAATATTAAACATGCAACTGAAAATATGTTTTTTGATTGTAAGCAAGAAGTTTTAAATAATTATTTTGGCTTTAATATAATCGAAAAGCCTAAACCTAAAATGGTAATTACAACAATTATAAATAAATTAATAGATATGGGAATAGCTTAGCTATGAGACTATCGTAAAAGTTCAGTGATAACAGTTATGGTTTTAGACCTAGGAGAAGCGGTGAACAAGCAGTAATAAGAGCGTTAGAATACTTAAATGATGGTTATGAATGGATAGTAGATATAGACCTAGAGAGATTTTTCGACACAGTAGACCAAGATAGACTAATCAATATCATAATGAAAACAATAAAAGCGGAGACGTAGTATCATTAATAAGAAAATATCTAAGTGCAGGAGTAATGGATAAAGGAATAGTCAAAGCAACAGAAAAAGGAACACCACAAGGAGGAAACTTAAGTCCATTGCTATCAAATATAATGTTAAACGAACTAGATAAAGAATTAGAAGCACGTGGCTTGCAGTTCGTTCGCTATGCGGACGACTGTATCATAATGGTTAAGAGTGAGAAAGCAGCAAACCGAGTATTGAGTTCAATAACAAAATATATTGAAAAGAAACTAGGTTTAAAAGTAAATGCAGAGAAGAGCAAAGTAACAAGACCTACAAAAACGAAATATTTAAGTTTTAGTTTTTGGAAGGATACAAAAGGAAAGTGGAAACCAAAACCACATATTAAAGCATACCAAAAGCTAAAAAGAAAGCTAAAAGCACTAACCAAAAGAAATTGGAGCATAAGCCTAGACTATAGAATAAAACAAATCAACTACTTAGTTAGAGGTTGGGTAAACTACTTTAGAATAGCCAATATGAAGAATGAAATACAAGAGATAGACGAACATTTGAGAACAAGAATAAGAGTAATAATCTGGAAACAGTGGAAGAAACCAGAGAGAAAAGAGAAGGCATTAAAACAACTAGGAGTAAAGCCAAATATAGCGTACGGATTATCTCATACAAGCAAAGGTTATCAGTTAGTAGCAAAAACGGATTGGGTTAAATTTGCAATAAATAATGAGAGGCTAAGAAAAAGAGGTCTGATATTTCTATCAGACCAATATGCCAAAGTTCATGTTGAAATATAAATTGAACCGCCCATTGCCGAACGACACGATGTGGTGGTGTGAGAGGGAATAAATAATTATTTATTCTCTACTCGATTATTATATATAAAACAAAAATTATCTTTATTCATATAAAATGTTATTTTTTATATAAATGTATTGTTATAAAAAATATGATAAAATATTTATACTATTGCAACTATTTTGGTTGTTATTTTACTCTTATATATAGATATCAATATGTACATAGATGATAGGAGGAAGTAATGGAAGAATTAATAAAAAAAGCACAAAAGGGCGATGAAGAATCATTTACTAAACTTATACTCTATATAAAAAATGATTTATATAAAATTGCTAAAACTCGTATAACAGAAGAAGAAGATATACAAGATGCTGTACAAGAAACAATGATTGAAACATATAAGTCAATAAGAAAATTAAAAGATATAAAAAAATTTAAGCTATGGACAATAAAAATTTTGATAAATAAATGTAATCATATTTATAAAAAAAGATATAAAAAAGATGTTTATATAACAGATTATAATTTGGATAAAAGTTTAACATTTAGTTCATATAACAATGTAGAGCATAATTTAAACTTTTATTCCTTAATAAAAAATTTAGATTATGATGAAAGATTAATCATTGTATTGTACTATATGGAAAAATATACTTTAAAAGAAATTAGTAAAATACTTAAATTAAAAGAAAACACTGTAAAATCTAAATTTTACAGAGCAAGAATTAAAATTAAAGAAAATTATGAGGGAGGAATAAAAAATGGATCACTTAGATAAATTAATAATAGATATACTAGAAAGTGAAATTCCTGAACCTGAAAACTATAAAAGGTCAGTTAACTCAGCATTGAAAAGCAAAAAATATAAAAGATATAAGATGTGTAATAAAATTGTTACATTATGTATGATTATAATGTTATCCACAGGTTTTGTTTATGCAGGTTATAATATTTATTCGTATATATGGGAAGATCCAAAAAAGTATAGTACAAATGAAGAATATATAAATTCACTACCAAATGATCAAATAAGTGATGAAGAAAAAAAAGAATTAATTTCCGAAGAAGAATCAAAAACAATTGCAATAGACTTTCTGAATAAATTAGGTTATGAAGAAAAAAATATTGAAAGAATAGAACTAAAAAGAAGTTATAACAGCGTAAATTCTAGTTATTATATGGTAAAAACTAAATATTCATATGAAGAAGGTTTAATGGTACTAATTGATTCTAAAACTGGAGAGGTTATACATTTTAATGATTTAGATTTAAAATATAAGCAATTAGTTCAAGATAATTTAACAGAAGATATGGCAAGAAGAATTGCAGAAGATACTTATAAAAAATTGAAATTACCAGAAGGTAAATATGAATTGTTTGACGTAAGGCAAGAAAAGTCTATTTTTGAAAATAATACTAGAACTTTATGGGGAGTAATATTTGAGCAAAAAGAAAATGGTATATATAATAAATATAAAAAATTTTCAATAGCATTTTTGGTTGTTAATGGTGAAGTTTTATATGATACTATCAATATAAGTAATAATTCTGAAGAAATAAATAATCCTATAATAGTAGAAGAAAAAGAAGCAATAGAAATAGCTTTAAATAAAGAAAAAGAATTCACAGATGTTGAAATTTCAAACTATAAGGCTGAATTATCAATAGAAAAAATGAATACATTTGTATATCAATTAGAAAATGAAATTTATAATACTGATCTTAATAATGGAGGAACTTATTTAGACATAAAAGATGTTACTAGAAATGTATGGAAAATAACTATAGAACATAATAATAAAAAAGATGAAAACTTATATGTTGACTATAATGAATATATAAAAGAAAATTACAACAAAGAATTTTATGTTGATGCAACAACAGGAGAGATATTAGGTGGAAATCCTTGTGAAGGATTTAATAAAAGATAAAGAGGGTGTCCTAAAATAGTAACCCGAAAACCAGAAAATCCAGCTCGATAAGAGTTGGATTTTTTGGTATGAAAATGTTAAGAAATACTGACAAATCAATAACTTAGTGATATAATTCAAGTGTAAAAA
>JAETPW010000011.1 GCA_021771025.1 Clostridiaceae bacterium | reverse complement strand
GTATCAACATCTTGTTCATTCTATGCACCATATATCAATTCATCAGGAACGAAAACATGGTCATGGTTTAAAACAGCAGAAGAAGCAGCGAATGGAACGCCAAATTACGCAAGAGCATGGGATAATGATTACGTGCTTATCGGACATGCTTCCTATCCGTTCGTGATACGCGGTGGCGATTGCAACAATGGTAGCCATGCCGGTGTGCTCTATTCGCACATTACTTATGGTTACGGCAACCACTACAGCGGGTTCCGCCCGGTCGTGGTGTTGTAGCACTTTGAATGGTGACCTTGAACTTGGTTTCCTTTTATTCAGTAGTAATTTTTAATTTTTTGGTACTGAAATACGGAGGATATTTCTCAAAAGAGGTAATAATAAAAGAGGGTGCGTAAGCACCCTAAAACTAAAAATTATTAGTTAAAGTTATATTATTAATTAAGCACAACAATTACTATTTAAACTTACTTTATGTTAGCACAAATTTTAATAGGGATTAAACTGTTATGCTTCCTATCCGTTCGTGATACGCGGTGGCAATTGCAACAATGGTAGCAATGCCGGTGTGCTCAATTCGAACATAACTAATGGTAACGGCAACAACAACAACGGGTTCCGCCCGGTCGTGGTGTTGTAGCACTTCGATACACAAGGTTCTGAAGAAACCTATCCCAGATGGATTTTGCTTACGGGCAAAATCGAGAGGAGACTATATTGACATATAGTTAGACAAAAAAAGTAATTGCTTCTGGATTTGTATCAAAGAAGTTTGATTCCTTTGGTATAAGCATGTTTTTATATCATAAACACATTAATAGTAGTTTTGTTTTAGTACAATAGGAAAATCCGAAACTATGAAAGAAGAAAGTAATTTATCTTACTTAAAGATAAGTTACTTTCTTCCTTTTAACTTTTAGGTTCATTTATGTTATCATTCAATTACGCTAAAACATAGGAGCTACCATGATGAATTTAATTATTATTGGCTTCAATATCTTCCAGTAATTTACGTTCAATGAGTTCAGAGTCGTTGCTACTCAGTAAAAAGTGACAATTTTGAATAATTTTTTGTTGTAATCGATAGGAATTACAGTGATTTGCATGTCCTAACCAAGAAGTTAAACATTGTGAAGCATGAAATATATCTAAAGTATGATTTTCATATTTTTTATTCCATTTTTTCACTTTTTTCTTGATTTTCTTTTTGCTATTAGTTCTCAGTAAGCGATGAGTAGGAAAAATACGATAGCCGCAAAAATTAACTCCCATTTTATCAGGATAGTAACGTGATTTATCATTTAGCTCTAAGCGAAGATGATTAGCTAAAAAAAGCTCAATTTTTTGTTTTAGCTCTATGCAGTCATTTTTAGTAGGTAATATCAAGATGAAATCATCCATATAGCGAGTATAATACTTAACCTTTAATTCACGTTTTAAGTATTGATCTAATTCATTTAAGTAGATATTAGCAAAAAATTGGCTAGTATAATTTCCAATAGGAATTCCTACCAAATTACGATTAATTGGCCCATTAAAAATAAGAATTTGCGTTAAAAACAAAAGATCTTTATCAGCTATATATCGTTTCAAGATTTCAAATAAGGTAAAAGGATGAATCGAATAAAAGAATTTTTTGATGTCACATTTTAAGACCCAAAAATCACCTTGATTTCGTTTCATGATTTGCATATGATGTTGTACATTTTCAACAGCTTTATGAGTCCCCTTGTCTACTAAACAAGCATAAGTGGTGTCAATAAATTTAGGAGTAATATAGGGTTTAATAAATTCCTCAATATACCATTGGTGAACAATTCTATCACGATAAGGTAATGCTTGGATATTTCGTTCTTTAGGTTCGTATACTTTAAAGGTAAAATATTTTCCTAAACGATAAGTTTTCTGCTCGAGGTTTTGGATAATATTGATCAGATTATTTTCAAGATTAAACTCAAACTTAATTAATTCATTTTTATACCCTTTGTGTTTTCTCGCACGGAAATGGGCTTGTAACATTTTTTCGAAGGTTAAGTTCTGGTAAAATACATTTTTTATTTTTTTAGGCATGAACTAATCCACCCTCCTAACATATTACAAATATCCGTAATTAGTTTACTCCAAGATTGATAATTTTGTATGGTAATGTATTTATATTTATAAGAAAGACGAATTTGTACTTTAAGCAAATTCAGATTGATATCAAATTCATTTAAGTAACGAAGTTTATCTTGGCGATTATAACACTTAATGGCATACATTAAATTGCGTAATCCTACATAAAGAGAATTTTTAATTTCTTTTACTAACGAAAAATTTTCACATTTAGGAAATTTTCTAACAATGTCATTAGAGTAATAAATAAGTTCAAGATATTTTTGGTAAATTTTTAAATTAGTAGCCTGATTGGTTGTATTCATTTTTCCTAGCATATGTTAGCTTTTAAAACTAACGTATTCCTCCTTTCCTTATATTAGTAAATGGTTGAAATCTTACCTAGACCGGATAATGAAAATTAATTTTCATCTTCTTTACTTATCCTTTTGAGATTCCCAAATTTGTTCTTGTAAATCTGTTAATAAGGCAAAAGCTTCACTAACTGATAAATCGTCAATTTTCAAGTCAGCAATTTTAGTTAAAATGCCCTCTAGGCTTTGTAAAGATAAATATTTTTTGGAAGAAGTAGGTTTGCTCTCACTATTTTCAATAAATTCGACTTCATAAGGTGTCATTTTCAATAAGGATAAATATTTATCTAAATTAGCAACAGGAAATCCACATTTGACTGTTGTTTCATTTAAGTTGGTTATTTTTAAATTAAGAATGGGGGATACAGTTTTAGCATCCTCTTGCAAAAACAAATAAAAAATTCCACTTTTGAATACATACAATTTACTTGGATCTTGTCGTTTTAATTCTTGAAATTTCGTTAATAATTTACTCATAATTTTGGTTCATCCTTTCTCTATTTCCTGACTGGAAACTAAATTTATCCCTATTATAAAACAAAAAGACAACAAAATCAACCCTTTTGGGTTATAAAATAAGAGATAATAGTTGTTAAAACTATGACATAGTTGTGGTATAATTATGCCATAAAAGATAAAAACTAGAACAATTAGTATCAGTTTGAAGAACTAGGAGGGAAATTATAGGAGGAAGTGTAAATGAAATGGTTTGAAAGGTTTTATACAAAAGAAAAGTGGGTAAAAAAGTCAGCAGAAATAGAAGGAAATTTGTATGATCGCCTGAAGGAAATCGCTAGCTATGAATTAGATGCTTCAGTTAACAAACTTATTGATGCCTGTATTGATGAATTTGAAATGGGAGATAAAGTAATTATTTACAAAAAAGAAAAGGGAGAAATCGATGTAGCAAGATCAATCATTGTAAGAGAATCCATATACAAGAAACTAGAAGAAATGAGAGTTAAATATGGCATATCCATTTCCAAACTAATCAATATTTCCATTCGAGATGGACTAAATAAATATGACCAAACCAAAAAAGATCAAGCAAGAAAAAAATAATAGTAGCAAAAGTATAGTATTTTATTCATTAGATCAATGAGTAAATACTATTTTTATTTTTTTCTTTGGTAACAGAACAAAGCTTAATTTAATATAATAAAGTAGACAGAAAAACAAAAAGTATACAGAAAGAGGAAGGATGAAAAATAGTTTTCACCCATTCAATCTAGTCAAACTGATCCATTTTACAAATAAGAAAAGGAGGAAATATGTTACTTAAAAACTAACATATACTAGAAAAAATGCAAAAACAAATGATTAATTTAAGCAAACTACCCTTACATCAAGAAGGACAAATTGAAGAAATAACCTGTCAAGGAAACAGTAAGAGAAGGTTACTAGACTTAGGGCTAGTCAAAGGAACATCAATTACGCCCGTACTAGTAAGCCCATCCAAAGACCCGAGAGCATTTTCAGTACGAGGAACTATCATAGCCATACGCCAAGAAGATGCCAATAAAATAAAAATAACAACACAAAAATAAAAAGAGGTATATTTGCTTTTTTCCCACATAGCCTCCCCTTGGCAGCTTACCATTTCATTTCTGGTTCAGGCGCTAGCCCAGGCATAAAATCCCCACTCTCACATACAATGATAAAAACAACCCAAAAGAGAGGAGAAGGAAACATGGGACTTACAAAATCCTCAACAGGAACAAACCTATTAGAAGCTGATTATTCCACCATTCAAAATCCTAACGGATACACAGTAGCCTTAGCCGGAAACCCTAATGTAGGAAAATCAACCATATTCAACAGTCTAACAGGAATGCACCAGCACACAGGAAACTGGCCAGGAAAAACAGTAGCCAACGCCACAGGAGAAGCCATCATACAAGAAAAAAGTTTTCTATTTGTCGATATACCAGGAACATACTCCATCATGTCAAATTCAGAAGAAGAAGAAATAGCAAGAGACTACATCTGTTTCGGACATCCAGATGCCACCGTTGTCGTAGTAGACGCCACCTGCTTAGAAAGAAATCTAAACTTAGCACTACAAATCATGGAAATAACTCCACAAGTGATCATTTGTGTAAACCTACTAGACGAAGCAAAGAAAAAGAAAATCAAAATAGACCTAAAAAAATTATCTGAAGAACTAGGAGTACCCGTTGTAGGAACCATAGCCAAGAAAAAAAGTACGCTAGACCATTTACAGAAAGTTATATACCAAGTTTGTTCAGGCGAAATCAAACCCAAACCCAAGACAATGAACTATGCAAAAGAAATAGAAGACAGTATAGCGCTAGTAGAAAATACTATAAAAAAAGAAGAACAAGAAAGTAGAAAAGCAGAAGGGGAAAATGTCTTATCCTTACCAGACAAGTGGTATCGTTGGATCGCACTAAAACTATTAGACGGCGAAGAAAAAATAATTGCCTCCATACAAGAAAACTTTTTACTCTCCTTAGAAAGAAAAGAAGTGGTAGAATCAGTAAAACAAGCACGTGAAAATTTACAAAAAAAGCAAATTACACAAGAAAATTTTAAAGATAAAATTGTATCAGGAATCATGGAACAAGCAGAAAAAATAAGCCAAGAAGTATGTGTATTTGAAAACCAAAATTATCAAGAAAGAGACCGAAAGATTGACCAAATTTTAACATCCAAACGATGGGGAATTCCCATCATGATACTTTTTTTAGGGCTAATTTTTTGGATCACGATTGTAGGAGCAAACTATCCATCACAAGCATTATTTGCCATGTTTGGTTGGTTCCAAGAAAGACTAATCGAATTTGCTACTTGGGTTCATTCACCATTATGGCTATCTAACTTACTCATTTTAGGAGTATACCAAACACTAACATGGGTAATTGCCGTAATGCTCCCTCCTATGGCCATTTTCTTCCCGTTATTTACCTTTTTAGAAGACCTAGGGTATCTACCAAGAATTGCCTTCAATATGGATGGATTTTTCAAAAAAGCCTGTTGTTCAGGAAAACAAATGATAACCATGTGCATGGGATTTGGTTGTAATGCAGCAGGGGTAGTAGGATGTCGTATCATCGATTCACCAAGAGAAAGACTAATTGCCATACTAACCAATAATTTAGTTCCCTGTAATGGAAGATTTCCCTTTCTAATATCGATTGCTACCATATTTGTAGCGGGATTATATGGAGGGCTACAATCTACCTTTATTGCTACCTTAGCAGTTATTGGGGTAGTTATTTTTGGAATATTTTTAAGCCTTATGATCTCAAGAATCTTATCCAAAACCATATTAAAAGGAATGCCATCATCTTTTGTCTTAGAATTACCTCCTTATCGAAAACCACAAGTAGGTAAAATTTTGGTTCGTTCTATTTTTGATCGTGCTCTATTTGTATTAGGAAGGGCAATAGCAGTAGCAGCCCCTGCTGGGTTAGTTATCTGGTTATTAGCCAATGTAGGAATAGGGGGAGAAAGCTTATTAACCTGGATAGCTAACTTCTTAAATCCATTCGCTCAACTTATGGGGCTTGATGGCTACATTTTAACAGCATTTATTTTAGGGATACCCGCCAATGAAATCGTATTGCCGATAATTCTCATGTGCTATTTAAGAGGAACAGCTTTAATGGATATGGAAGACACCTTTGCTATTGGGCAAATCTTAATCCAAAATGGTTGGACGATATTAACGGCAATTAATGTCATGATTTTCACCATTTTACATTTCCCTTGTGCCACAACCTTACTAACCATCAAAAAAGAAACAGGCAGCCTGAAATGGACATTACTATCATTTGCCATTCCAACCGTTCTAGGAATAGTCATCTGTATGGGAACTAACTTAATTTATCATCTGATTGGCTTTTAATGAAATGGTTTTTATTTAAATACAGCATCATAAAATCCATTGTCGCCATTTATAGACTAAAATGGCGGCAATGGATTGACTATTTTGGAATAGAGTGATGACCCTTATTTAATGATGATTATAGATATAGGAAGTATATCTTCCTCCTGTTATTTTTACTATTTTATTTTCTTTTACTAATTCCCCTAATGCTCTTTCAATACTTCCTTTATGAATATCAGGACACATCTCTACAATTTCTTTTTTGGTAATCTTTCCTAATCTATTTTTGATAATGGTTTCTGTCCTATCTTTTACAGATAACTTTTTATTCGTTATATATTCTACTCGATTAGAAAATTCTTTGTAAGCAGATAAGATAATCCCTAAATAATATTCTACAAAAAATTCATAGTTATTTTTATTTTCATGCCAACGAATAGAACTATTTTTTAACGTTTCATAATAAGATTCCTTTGTGTTTTCGACTATTTTTTCAATACTAATATATTTACCAACTATATATCCATTTTTGTATAGTAATAGTAAAGTTAATAATCTGCTCATTCTTCCATTTCCATCATTAAATGGATGAATGGATAAAAAGTCCATAATGAAAATAGGAACTAACAATAATGGGTCAATTTCCCCTTTTACTATTTGTGCATTATAGGAATCACATAGTCTCTGCATTGCTTGTGGTGTTTCAAAAGCAGATACTGGTTTAAATCTTATTTTTTTATTTCCTAATTCATCAATTTCTTCAATTGCATTTTCAGTATCTTTAAATTTTCCACCATAACTTTTAGGGCTATATTGATATAAATATTTGTGCATTTGTAAAATAACATTTGGAGTTATATCCATATTTTCGTAATTATCATGAATTAGCTCTAAAACATCTCGATATCCTGCAATTTCTTCTTCATTTCTATTTTTAGGTTTTACTTTATCATTTACAATTTCATTAATTCTTTTATCCGTAGTGCGTATTCCTTCAATTTTATTAGAATAATCTGTACTTTGAACTTTTGCTATAGTTAATAAACTTGTTAATATATCTCTTTTTGTTTCAATGTATAATGTTTGTTTTCCTTTATATTCGTGTATTAATGAGATTAAGTTCATCGTATTTGGATTTACTATTTGTTTACATTCTTTATTTAAATCATAAATTCTCATCATCGTCCTCCATCTACTACATTTTACATTATTTTGTTGCAATTGTCAATTTTTTGTAGTAATTACTCTATTATATTCATTATTTTTTAATTCATACATTTTGTTTTATATTGTATGAATTAAAATAAGAATGTAGGAGATGACCAATCTATTTTACTTACTAGTTTGCAGAAAAATGTCATTTTTACAGAGTTATTGTATTTTACTGCAAAAACTTTACTTTTCTTAAGGCTTTAAAATAACTTTAATACAATCATCTTCTTTCTTATCAAAAATTTCATAAGCGTATTTTCCCTGATCTAAAGACAATTGATGAGTAATAATATCAGTCGCATCTATTTCGCCCGATTTTATTTTTGCCAAAATAAGATCAGTATACTTAGTAGCTCTACTTTTTCTACAACAGACATTTTTCCATCTAATCCAACACAATCAATAACAACATCAGCACCACCACTAGTAAGTTCTTTTAAGTAAGCACCTGTTTCATCATATTCTTCAAAATTAACTACTTCAATACCATAATCTTTTGCATGTTGCAATCGATAGCCCACACGATCAACTGCAATAATGCGAGAGGCCCCTTTTAGCATACACCACTTAATCGTCAATAATCCTACTGGTCCACACCCTAAAACAACTACAGTATCACCTTTTTGCACATTTGCTATTTCCGTTCCCCAATAAGAAGTAGGTAAAATATCCGTCAAAAACAACACTTGTTCATCAGTCAGCTCATCTGGTACAACCATAGGCCCTACATTAGCATAAGGCACACGAATATACTCTGCTTGTCCTCCTTGATAATTGCCATAAGACTTACTATAACCAAATAAACCTCCAGCTTCACCATTTTCATTCGAATTATCACATTGACTATACTCTTCATGTTCACAAAAACAGCAATGACCACAGGCTACGGGAAAAGGAATAATCACTCGATCACCTTTTTTAACCTTCGTTACGTCTTTTCCTATTTCTTCTACGATACCCATAGTCTCATGCCCCATAACAAATCCATCATACATTCCTTTCACCATGCCATGAACTAAATGCAAATCAGACCCACAGATCGCAGTTGAGGTCACTTTTACAATAATATCATCCGTTTTTTCTAATTTAGGATCATCTACCTTACGACAATCCACTTTTTGTAATCCATCATATACAATTGCTTTCATTATTTTTTTTAGAAAAGATAACTCTTTTCTAGCTCCTTTCCTTTTTTCTTTTAGTTTAAACAGTTGAGAATATTTTATACAAAATAGTTTATACAGAATATTTGATTTTGAATAACAATGTGATTATGTGATAAAGTTTGGTTTGCCTTTTAGCTAATTTGTGATATAATCGAGAAGAAAAAATCCAAATTGGGGACGGGGTAAAATACGGTAATTTTGCCCAAATTGGGGACAGGGTGAAGAGAAAGTTTTCATCAAAAGTCAACAATTTTCTTAAAAGACAGAGGAGTAAATTAGTATGCTATTAACACAAGAAAAGCAGTATTTAGAAAAAATATGGAATTATATGGTATTAAACGAACCATATCCTCCTTGTGACTTAATTATGGGGTGCGGATGTGCTAATTTGACGATTCCTGTAACGTGTAGTGAATTGTTCAAACAAGGCATGGGAAAAAATATTTTGTTTGCAGGAGGCTTAGGAAAACTGACCAAAGAAATTTTTGCCCAGTCAGAAGCGGAAGTTTATCAAAAAATAGCCATTGAACAAGGAGTGCCTCCAAATCGTATTTTTTTAGAAAAAGAGTCAACTAATACAGGGGATAATTTTCGTTTATCGATTCCGCTATTAAACCAAAATAAAATACCTGCTGCCTCTATTTTGATTGTTCATAATCGTTTATCTGAAAGAAGAACGTTAAGTGCAGCTAAGGCAATTCTTCCTCATCAAAAAATATATATTACATCTGCTAAGATTACGTTTAATGATTTTGTGCAAAAACTAGAAAAGCGAACAACAGCAGAAGTTCATAGTATTATTTCGGTGATGGTAGGAGATATCCAACGAATGATGGTGTATCCACAATTTGGTTGGCAAATCCATCAGCCAGTATCTAGAGAGGCATTAGAAAGTTATTTTTATCTTAAACAAAACGGGTATGATGCCTATATCATTTCCGAAGAAAAGATTGATCAGATGATTGAGCATTATGGAATCGTAGAAAATGAAAAACCAAATTATTTTCAATAGGAAAGCCTGAAAACTAATTTTATCTATTTGATCTAAAAATATAATTAGGAAGGAAAATAAGTTTGCTGAAAAGGAAACTTATGGTAGTAAATATGGAATTAAAAGAAATAATTGAAAAATATCAACCCTATAATGAGCAGGAAGCAAAAGATAAGGAGGTTATGTTAAAGTATATCAATACATTTGATGATGTATTAACCAGAAAAAATGAATTTGCTCATTTTACTGCTTCTGCTTGGGTAGTTAACCCAGAAAAAACGAAAGTGTTAATGATATACCACAATATCTACCAATCATGGGCATGGACTGGTGGGCATGCAGATGGAGACCCTGATTTAAAACAGGTAGCCCAAAGAGAAGTAAAAGAAGAAACAGGAATAACTCATACTAAGGTGTTAGATCCTACTCCTTTTTCTTTGGAGATCATTACCGTAAATGGTCATGTAAAAAGGGGAAAGTATGTTTCCTCTCATTTACACTTAAATTTGACGTATTTGATCGAAGTAGAAGAAAATGAAAACTTACAAATCAAAGAAGATGAAAACAGTGGTGTATGTTGGGTAAACATAGATGAAGTGGAAGAAAAAAGTACAGAACCATGGGTAAAAACAATGCTTTACCGTAAAATTAATCAGAAATTAAAGGATACTGCATTAACTCAAAATAACAAATGATAAAGAGTAGAGAAAGGCAGTGGATTTATGGAAAATATGTTAGTAGTAGACCAAGTTAATTTTTTATTTGTATTTTTAGAAGGGATTCTTTCTTTTCTCTCACCTTGTGTATTACCCTTAATTCCGTTATATATAGGCTATCTAGCAGGAGAAGGAAAAGAGATAAAAGAAGATGGTACGATAGTGTATCAAAGAAAAACGGTATTTTGGCATACCGCGTGTTTTGTTCTAGGAATTTCGTTCACGTTCTTTATTTTAGGAATGTCATTTTCTGCTATAGGAAGTTTTTTTAAAGAATACCAAAGTGTGATTAGCAAAATAGCTGGAATTTTCATTTTGTTCATGGGGTGTATACAATTGGGTTGGATTAAGATTCCCTTTTTACAACAAGAACATAAATTAACCAATCAAAATACACAAGGAAAAAAACGAAAAATGACTCCTCTTTTGGCTTTAGTCATGGGCTTTACTTTTAGTTTTGCTTGGACACCTTGTATTGGTCCTGCATTAGCTTCTGTGTTAGCCTTGGCCTCTAGCAGTAGTAATATGCTTATGGGAAATTTATTGGTTTTACTTTATTCGTTAGGATTTTCCATCCCATTTTTATTGGTTGGCTTTTTTACTACACAGGTAGTAATAGTCAAAGCACAAAAAATGTATCATTAGCGCCTAACTTTACAGTAGTCGATCAAAAAGGACAAACCCATACATTATCAGATTATCAAGGAAAAGTAGTGTTCTTGAACTTTTGGGCAACTTGGTGTCCACCCTGTAAAGAAGAATTGCCACATATTGAAGAGCTATATCAAGAATATGGGAAAAATGAAAAAGATGTTATTATTTTAGGAATCACCAATCCAACTTCTAACCAATACCCTTATTCACAAGATCAAAAAACTAAAGAAGAAATTAAACAATTTGTAGAAGAAAATGGATTAACTTATCCTACTTTATTTGATGAAACGGGAGAAATATTTGCTCAGTATGGAATACAGGCATTTCCAACTACGTTTATGATCAACAAAGAAGGGGAAATATATGGTTATATTACTGGTGCCTTAACCAAAGAGAATATGAGAGGAATTATTCAGCAAACATTACATTCCTAGCATACGTCCTAGTTGAACAAACATGGCTTGCCACCAAGGAGCAAAATAGCGGAAACGAGGGTGATTGCTTTCTACAGCTTTCACATAGCGTTGAACAATAGAAGTATAAGGTTTTTGTTCTAAAAAGTTCCAAACCTTTACTTCTTTTTCTTGTATCCAATTTACGTATGGGGCAAAGTAAGAATCTGTTCCCATCCATTCATATTTTTTCTCGTTGTTTTCTTTGTTAAATCCAGTAGCATAAGCCCCAGGTTCAATTAAACAAACCTGAATCTGCTTGCCCGACAATTTTTTAAGTAATTTCATTTCTTGACGTAAACAAGTAGCAAAACCCTCTAAAGCAAATTTAGAGGCACAATAGGGAGAAAGAAAAGGCATAGGAATACGACCAACCAAAGAAGAAAGAATGATGATTCTTCCTTGTTTTTGTTTTTCTAACATTCTTTTAATGGCTAATTGAATCATGGATAAATTACAAAATACATTAGTTTCAAAAACGGAACGAATAAAGTCAATAGGAACATCAGCTACAGAGCCAGAATTACCAATAGCACTGTTAGCAATAAAAACATCTATATCATAGAATAAAATTTTTTTTCTTTGTTCAGGATCTAAAATATCCAGTAAAAATACACGTAAATCCAAATTTTCTTTTTCAGCAATTTGCATTAAAGAAGCAATTTGTTCTTCGTAATGCACACTAGCATAAACCGTATGACCACGTCTAGCTAATGTGATAGCAGCCTCTTTTCCTAAGCCAGATCCAGAACCTGTAATAAAAATTTTTTTCATGATTCACCACCCGATAATAGTATGGACAAAAAAGAGCAATATATTCAGATGCTTACTTTGATAGTAGTTGATACTATACAATCTTATCAATTATAGAGTAGTGTAAAAAGGGAAGAATGGTTCATGTGGTAATCCTATGAATTTATACCTGACAGTTCCCTAAGACCCGCGTTAGGCTTAAAACCCGATTACTGGCTCCTTGTGAGGGACCTAAGGGTTTTAAAAAGACCCTGCTATGGAAGGTTAAATTCATAGGATTACCACATGAACCATTCTTCCCTTTTTACACGGACTCACACAAATGCCATTTTCAGCAATTTATAATTTATATAACAAAGTTATTTCTAGTGTTACCATTAATGGCTTTGAGGAATGAGTCCGCTCTGAACCCAAGTCATCTGCTCTATTTTTTAGATAAATTTAGTCTTCCATAGCAGGGTCAATTTAAAACCCTTAGGTCCCTCACAAGGAGCCAGTAATCGGGTTTTAAGCCTAACGCGGGTCTTCGGGAACTGTCAGACGTAAATTTACCTAAAAAATAGAGCAGATGACTTGGGTTCAGAGCTACTTTAGTGTAAAAGTATTAACCTGTAAGACTTCTAGTTTGGAAAACTTCGTAGTAAACTAGACAAATTAACTAAAAAGTGGTAATATATCATAAAAAACAGGGTAACCTAACCAAAAGAGGAGTTGAAATCATGAAAAATACATTTTACATCACTACACCCATTTATTATCCAAGTGGGAAATTTCATATAGGAACAGCATATACTACCGTTTTAGCCGATACCTTAAAACGCTATCATGAATTAAAAGGAGAAGAAGGCTATTTATTAACCGGAACAGATGAGCATGGGCAAAAGATCCAAGAAGTAGCAGAAAAAAATGGACAAACGCCAAAAGAATACGTAGACCAAATGGCAGAGCAAGCAAAAGAATTGTGGGATAAGATGGATATTCATTATGATGATTTTATTCAAACTACCGAAAAAAGACATGAAGTCATCGTGCAAAAAATCTTCGAGCGTTTCATAGAACAAGGAGATATCTATAAAGGAGAATATGAAGGGCTTTATTGTGTACCTTGTGAGACCTATTTTACCGAAACACAATTAATTGATGGCAAATGTCCTGACTGTGGCAGAGATGTAAAACCAATGAAAGAAGAAGCGTATTTTTTTAACATGAAAAAATACGTTGACCGTTTATTACGTTACTATGAAGAACATCCTGACTTCATTAAACCTGATTTTCGCAAAAATGAGATGATCAACAATTTTATCAAACCAGGGTTAGAAGATTTATGTGTAACAAGAACCAGTTTTGATTGGGGAATCAAAGTGCCAAGTGATCCTAAACACGTTATTTATGTATGGCTTGATGCACTAACCAATTATATTACAGCACTTGGGTATGAATCAGAAGACGATTCACTTTTTCAAAAATATTGGCCAGCCAATGTTCAAATAGTGGGAAAAGATATTGCTCGTTTTCATTTAATTTATTGGCCAATCTTCTTAATGGCACTAGATTTACCATTACCCAAAACCATTATGGTGCATAACTGGATCATGATGAAAGATGGAAAAATGTCAAAATCAAAAGGAAATGTCATTTACCCAGAAACCTTAATGGAACGTTATGGATTAGATGCAACGCGTTATTTTCTATTACGCGAAATGCCAGTAGCCCAAGATGGAATTTTTTCACCAGAGGCATTTGTGGAACGTTATAATTTTGACCTATGTAACGATCTAAGTAATCTAGTCAATCGTACAGTTTCCATGGTCAATAAATATTTCGGTGGAAATGTTTCTCATTATAACGGAACACCAAATGAAGTAGATGAAGAACTAGAAAAATCAAGTGTAGAGCAAATTCAAAAAGTGGAAAAATTAATCAACAATTTTGAAATAGCGAATAGTATTCAAGAAATTTGGAACTTAGTATCTCGTACCAATAAATACATTGACGAAACAATGCCATGGGTATTAGCCAAAGAAGAACAAACTGAAAAGCTAGCTTCTTCGATGTATCATTTAATTGAAAATTTACGCAAAATAGCTATTTTAATCAAGCCATTGATGAATGAAACAGCAGAAAATATATTTCATCAGATTGGGATCAAAGAAGAAGCATTAAAAATGTGGGACAGTTTAAGCAAATATGATCAAATAAAAGGAGCAAAAGTTATTGAAAAAGGAGAACCAATCTTTATGAGATTAAAGGTGGAAGAGGAAATAGACTATTTACAAAAGGTAATGAAACAGTAGTGTCCTTTTGGGACATTTTGTCTTGTCCAATTAGGGACGGGTACGTTTTGGACAGTTAAAATAAAGTCAGATTTAATTCTGGCTTTATTTTTTGATCCTATAATCATTGCCCAGTAGCTAAAATTTACAACATTGAATTTTAACTATTATGTCTTTTTAAGACAGTTTGTTTTGTCCAATGAGGGACGTGTACATTTTGATTTTACCATGTCCAAAATGTACCCGTCCCCAATTGGACAAAAAATATATTTTAATAATTTTTCCAAAATACCTACTAAAAAATAAAAAAATAGTGTATAATAAAACAAGCGAAAAAAGTCTAAAAAGGAGAAAAAGTGGCAATGAAAAAAGAATCTTTAAAAGAACCAATTGAAAACTATAATATTTATTCTCTTCATCAAAGTACAAACAAAAGTATAAATCGTAAACGAATTATCGTTACGGTCGCCATTTTAGTAGCCTTTTTAGTCATGTTAACCATTATTGCTATTTATACAACTGATACCCTAAAACGTTTAAAACAAGCTAAAGCTTATGAGGCTCAAGTAATTAGTTATCAGCAAGAATTAGAAAAACAGGAACAGCAAAAAAGGTTAGAAGAAGAAAAGAAAAAACAAGAAAGAATGCCAAAATTAACAGAAACAGGGAAAGAAAAGTTAAAACATATTTATGGTTCAGATAAAAAACGTGCTTTTTTAACGTTTGATGATGGACCATCTAGTAATACATCCCCAATTTTATCTATTTTACAAGAACGAAACATAAAAGCTACTTTTTTTATGCTGGGGTCTCGCGTAGAAGCAATGCCTGATACCGTAAAGAAAGTGTTTGACCAAGGTCATTTCATTGCTAATCATGGTTATTCTCATGTCTATTCACAAATTTATGCTTGCCCTGAAAATGTGTTAGACGAGTATAATCGTACAAATACGGCTATCCAAAAAGCAATTGGAGAACCAGATTTTAATTCTCATCTTTTCCGTTTCCCCGGAGGACTAGTGGGAGGAAAATATGCTGAAATCAAACAACAAGCAAAACAGTTATTAGAACAAAACGATATCCTAAATGTGGACTGGAATTCACTAACTGGAGATGCCGAAAGGCAAAATCCTACTCCTGACCAAGTAGTAGAAGGATTAAAGAGAACCTCACAGGGAAAAAACAGTATCGTTATTCTTATGCACGATGCACAAGCAAAACAGATTACTGTAGAAACTTTACCACAAGTTATCGATTACTTAATAGGGGAAGGTTATGAATTCCAAACATTTTTTGATGTCCTAACATAGCAAATCTATATTTTTGTGTCTGCTCGAAAGACATACATAGTAGCGAAAGGATTTTGCATTTCTTTCAAAGTAAGGTTTATAGGTACAGCCGTAGGAAAACCTAAATGAACGATAAGGAGAATCAAATTGGCTAGAAAGAAGATAGTTAACCAAACTGAAAATGAAAGTATTACACAAAAGCTAAATTATCTAGGATTAACGTTAGAAGATATTCCTGATTTCATTCAAAAGAGAAGACCATTAAGTTACCGAATTCCTAAAACTTACGATGAAAATCAATATAGACAATACCGATTTGTACCAATACGAGATATTCAAATTTTATTAACACCAACTAACCGTATGGATGAGTTAACCGAAAAATATAGAAAAGCAAGCCCTTTATCGGATTATTTAGATAACCAAACAGAGGAAAACACCTTAAAACATGTTCGTTTTCTAGAAATGTTACAGCAAGTAAAAATAGAAGATATCGAAAAAGTAGGAGAGGAGCAAGAAAAATTAGCCAAAAACTTACCCTTTAAAGTAAAATTTGAAGGAAATTATTTATGGCAAATCTATTATTCAGAGGCAACAGAAACATATTTTATGTTAGTACCAACAGAAGATACAGATTATTCAACTTTTTTCTATTTGCTTAAAAAACAATTAGAAGGAAAGAAAACCGAAACTATCTTTGTTCCTATCAGTGGAATATCGTATTCCAAAGAATTTTTCAAAAAATCTGAATTTGAAGACATTGAAAATTATTTATGGCTATTTACTAAAGATTGGCCATTAATTTATGAAGTGTTTGACAAACAAGAAGTAATGAGCGTACAAATTATAGGGGAAACCAATGTATTTGAAAAAATTAAAAGTCCCTATAAAATAAACTTAGAAAACAAAAAACAAGCAAGGCAATTTTACCAATGTTTAAAAGCCATGTTCATTTTGCAAACAGAACTTCCTCATGATTACGAATTTTTAACTACGGTTAGTAAAACGGGGGAATTAGAATTCATTATCCGACAAGAAAAAATAAGTTATGAAAAATTATCTACCTTTATTAAAGCAGAATATGCCTTAATGGAAGAAAAACAGCGAGAAACGATAGAAAAAAAAGCAAAAGCAGAGATTAGACTAAATAACCTAAAAGAGTTAGCAAGTGACCAAGAATTAATTTATTTAGAAAAAGAAAAACAAATATCTACATTTCTTGCCTGCAAAAAATCTTTCTTTGGAAAAGTAAAATACTTTTTTAAATACAGTAAAAAGAACAACAAAACCAAACTAAGAGAGGAAAAGCGAGGAGAAAACGAGGAAATAGCAGAAATTGATCATGAATCATCTTCTGAAAAAGTCAAAATTAAAAAAAGAATGGCTAAATCATCTTCAAAACGTCTAAAAGAAAATTATACCTTAGAAGAATTAGTAAATAAAGGAAAAGAAGCAAAAGAAAGCGAAGATGAGTTAAGAAATATCATTATGGATATCAACGCCCTAAAACTAAAAACCAAAAACATGGCCAAGAAAATAGAAAATGCCACAGCTTTTATCGAAGAAATCGATAGTCACAAAAAAAGTATCTTCGAATTTTGGAAATACAGTAACAAAGACGAAGTAGCTACCCTTCCAGAAGGAGAGGAAGAAGAAGTAGGAATCATCAAAAAAATAGAAAGGGTATTTGACTACTTAGAAGACAAAGAAAGGTTAGGCAAAAAATTAGATCAGATTCAACGAAAAACACTAACTAAAGAAGAAACAGATAGCATTTTTATTGCCACAACTAATTTATTAGAAATACTTAATCGTGTAAAAACAAACACGATTTTACCCAAAGAGCTTGAAAGCAACTTAAAAGAAGTAAAAGTAGAAGAAGCTCAAGAAAAATCATTCACAGAGCCAGAAGAATTTGATATTTTTGGTGGAATGATAGAAGACAGTACCAAAACCAAAAAGATTGGTAATCAAAGGCATCGTGAACTACCAAAGGACAAATTTACCATTCTAGACATTACACCAAAAACCAAAACATTAGGCTATAAACTAGGCCTAGAAAAAGTAGCTAAAACCATAAAAACAGCCATGAACAAAATCACAGTACCAGAAGATGTAGTAGTCTACAAAGCTATTCCAGAAATCAAACTAGAAAAAAACAAAATCAATGTATTCAATATGGACCCAGAAGAAGAAATAAAACAAGCCATGAAAAAAGAATCAAATCAGATTAACTTATACAAATTAAACCTAAAAGAAGGATCACCAGCTATAGGATTTACCAATAGCATATTTTATGAAAACACCAACAAAACCTTACCACTAGGAATGGACCTATCCAACCAAATGATAGTCGACACCACAAAAATCAAAAAGCCATGGCGTAAAGTAAGAACTTTCCGAATGTTAGCCTTTGAAAACGAAAAAGACGATTATTCACCATTAGTAGACAAAACAGTAACTGTATACGAAAAATAAATAATAAAGCAAATAGGAAAAAGGGGATGTCCTTTTTTCTGTTTGCCAATAGAACAACCTACCTAAAATGGCTCAAAAGGATCAAATCTTTTTGAACCATTTTTAACGTAAAATTAGGCTTATGAGTCTAACTCTTTGCTTATCTTGACCATCTTTGGCTATTTTGATAGGAAACGAGAAACAAACAAGCCAATACCACATATAGTGTACAAAGAAGCGTAGGAGGGTCAGCACTACCAAGAACAAAAATACATCCTTTTACTTAAACCCTTCTATCACCAAAAGGAGGAGTGTATGAAAAAATTAGGATCGAAACTTTTGGCAATGGCATTGCTATTTACCATTAGTTTTGTCATTCAAGCCAATGTTTGTTACGCTATTACTTCAGCAGGAGAAGCAAGCTATGCAGGGATAGATGTTAGTAATTGGCAAGGATACATCGACTATAGTAGAGTGAGGCAAGCAGGAATTCAAGTAGTATACATAAAGGCTAGCCAAGGAAGAACTTATCGAGATCCTTATGTAGAAATAAACTACCAAAATGCTAAAGCAAATGGATTAAAAGTAGGTTTTTATCATTTTTTAACAGCAACAAATGTAAGAGAAGCAGAGCAAGAAGCAAACTTTTTTGCCTCCGTTATTGCAGGGAAAGAGCCAGACTGCAAATTAGTTATGGACTATGAAACATTTCAAGGGGTAGGAGTAACCACAATTAATCAGATTGCAGAAACATTCCTACAAAAAGTACAACAACTTACGGGAAAACAGACCATTGTTTACAGTAACTTATACGATAGCCAACATATTTTTAACAAAAACTTAGCCAATCAATATCAATTATGGCTTGCTTACTATGGAAACGATCAAAATTTAACCTCTACTACGAGCAATTGGAATGAATGGATAGGCATACAATACGACGATAAAGGAATCATCCCAGGAATAAATGGCTATGTGGATAGAGACAACTTTACGGCTGGCATCTTCTTATCTGAAGCAGGAGAGATTCCAGACCAAGGAAACTCAGGATCAGAAAATGCAAGTGGAGGAGAAACGATTCGTTATACCATAAAAAGGGGAGACACATTAAGCCAAATTGCCAATCGTTATGGAACAACAGTAGCTGAATTAGCAGGGATCAACCAAATAGCTGACCCAAACCTTATCTACCCAGGACAAATCATTACCATTCCAACAGATTCGAGTATTCTAGGAAATGAAACAAGATGTACAGGAAAAATTATTTACACCGTAAAACGAGGTGACACATTATGGGGAATTGCAAATCGCTATGGAATTACCGTTAGTCAGTTGGTTAGTATCAACCAAATTTCAAATCCAAACCTCATTTACCCAGGAGAAAAAATCAGAATTACCTCTCTATCTTCACCAAATTGTAATCAAAATCAAACCATTTCACCACCAATTACAGGCATCACCTATGTTGTAAGAAGAGGAGACACCCTTTGGTCAATTAGCAGAAGATATGGAGTAACAGTGAGATATTTAGTAGAAAAAAATAATGTTCAAAATCCTAATTTAATTTATCCGGGACAAATCATTCGTATCTAAACTTCGTTTTGGGGACGGTTCCGAAAACGAAAAAAACTTCTTTTTGGGGACGGTTCCAGAAACGAAAAAATCTTCGTTTTCGGAACCGTCCCCAAAAAGAAAAAAATTTTAAAAAAATATGGACATTTTTTGGGATATGTGGTATTCTATAAAAGCACATAGTTAATGCTGGTGTGCTGGAATTGGTAGACGGGGCAGACTCAAAATCTAAATGGATTTTTTAATATGTAAATCCTAAATGTATTGAAAATATTAATGTTTAGATATTTGCTAATGCCGAAATTAGTTTTAATATCTAACAAATATCTAACATAATTGTAAAACCACCTAATTTTTAAAAACATGTCGATGTGGCGGAATAGGTAGACGCACAGGTCTCAAAAACCTGCGGATAACATCCATGTGGGTTCGATTCCCACCGTCGACACCATATTAAAACAACTTACGAACTTAAAAGTTTGTAGGTTGTTTTTCTTGATAAAACTAAAATCTTCTCTTTCCAGAAAGGAGGACATTTTTTATGTTTGAATTTGAAGTAATCGAAGAAATTAAGCAAAATGATGAGGGGGCAAAACAGCCAAGAAATATATTTTAGTATGGACAGATATAATTGAATACTGGCAAGGAAATCAAATTTGACAAAGGACGTCATTGTGGCTCTGCTTTCTAGAGGGGAAGCCATGTCTAAGGTCGAAGAAAAGGAGTACATTCATGCGATGATGCTTATGAGGATTTAATTCTCATTGTGGTAAGCATCATCTGTTTTAATCATCTCTTTTATTTTTCCACCACCAATTACAATATCATCAATATAAAATACTGCCGATTGCCCTGCTGTTATTGATTTTTGTGGTTCATCATATATTACTTTAATATTATTTCCATAAGGACTAATTTTAGCTTTATAGGCTTTTGAAGAATATCTTGCTTTTGCATAAACTATTAATTCTTTATCTAATTTATCTGATAGTAACCAATTAACGTCTGAAACGAAAAATTCTTTCTTATATAAATCTTTTTCATCTCCAACTATCAACTCATTTTTTTGTTTATTAAATCCTATAACATATAATGGAGTATTGTTAGATATTCCTAACCCTTTTCGCTGTCCTATTGTATATTTATATAATCCTGTATGAGTTCCAAGAACTTTACCTTCTGAATTTACAATGTTCCCTTTTATGCTTTTTATATCTGCGTTATTTTCTAAAAATGTTTTATAATTTCCATTTGGAATAAAACAAATATCTTCACTATCAGGCTTGTTTGCTACTGGTAAACTGTGTTTCTTTGCAATTTCTCTTATTTCTTCTTTACTGTTAAATATTCCTAATGGCAATTTTAATTTATCTAATAATTCTCTTGGTATATTATATAAAACATAACTTTGGTCTTTTGCTATTGCATTTGCTTTTTTTAATACATTTTGTTTATATCTTTCTGAATATTCTATTTTAGTATAATGTCCTGTTGCAATATAATCACATTGTAACTCTTGTGCTTTTTCATACATTGCACCGAATTTTAAATATTTATTACATTCTATACAAGGATTTGGAGTTTTACAATTTGCATAGCAATGTATAAAATCTTCAATGACATATTTTTTAAACTCATCTTTAAAATTTAAAGTATAATGTGGTATTTGCAAATAATCGCAAACCCTTTTTGCATCCATAGTAGAAGAAATATTACAACAAGTTCCTTCAATTTCTCCTTCAAATAGTTTCATTGTTATTCCTATTACATCATATCCCTGTTTTTTTAAGAGAATCGCTGAAACACTACTATCAACTCCTCCACTCATTCCTAGTAAAACTCTTTGTCTCATATTAGATACCACAACTTTCGCAATGATGTTCTTTTAAATTGCATTTAGTCTTAATTTCTTCTTCTGTTAATTTTCCTTCTTTTCTATAATAATCAGCAATAGCTTCGTGTATTGCTTCTTCTGCTAAAACTGAACAATGAAGTTTTACAGGTGGCAATCCATCTAGTGCTTTTACTACATCTCCATTTTTTAGTGCTAGTGCCTCTTCTAATGTTTTGCCTTTTATCATTTCTGTTGTAATACTACTTGTCGCTATTGCAGCACCACAACCAAAAGTTTTAAATTTTACATCTGTTATAATATTATTTTTAACTTTTATAAACATTTTCATAATATCTCCACAAACTGGATTTCCAACTTCTCCAATTCCTGAAGCATTTTCTATTTTTCCAACATTTCTTGGATTTGTATAATGTTCTATAACTTTATCTGTATAATCCATTATTTATTTTCCTCCTCTATAAATTTTTCCCATAATGGCGACATTTTCCTTAATCTATTTACTATTTCTACTAAATTCTCTACTAAATAATCTATTTCTTCTTTTGTATTGTATTTTCCTATTGTTATTCTTAAAGAACCATGTGCTATTTCGTGTGATAAACCTATTGCTAGTAAAACATGTGATGGATCAAGTGAACCTGATGTACAAGCACTACCACTTGATGCACATATTCCTTTTAAATCTAAATTTAAAAGTAGTCCTTCACCTTCTATAAATCTAAATGAAATATTGCTATTTCCTAGAAGTCTTTTTTCCATATCTCCATTTATTTTTATATATCGTATTTTTTCTTGTACTTGTTCTACATAATAATCTCTTAATTCTTTTATTTTTTTATTGTGCTCATCTAAATTCTCATAAGCAAGTTCAATAGCTTTTCCTATTCCAACAATTCCTGCAACATTTTCCGTTCCTGCCCTTTTATTTCTTTCTTGATGTCCACCATCTATAAATTTTGCAAATTTCACTCCTGTTTTTACATATAAAGCACCAATTCCTTTTGGTCCGTAAAATTTATGTCCTGATAAAGACAAACTATCTATATTTAATTTTTGAACATCAATTTTTATACTTCCAATAGCTTGTACAGCATCCGTGTGAAAATATATATTATTTTCTTTGGCAACTTTTCCTATTTCTTCTATTGGCTGAATTGTACCAATTTCATTATTTGCGAACATTATTGTTATTAAAATTGTTGTTGGTTTTATAGATTTTTTTAGTTCTTCTAAATCTACTCTTCCGTTTTCATCCACCGAAATATATGTTATTTCAAAACCTTCTTTTTCTAATTGTTTGCAAGTTTCTAAAACAGCAGGATGTTCTATTTTAGAAGTTATTATATGATTACCTTTTTTCTTATTTGCTCTTGCTATTCCTTTTATTGCTGTATTATCACTTTCACTACCACCAACTGTAAAATAAATTTCATCAAGTTTACAATTTAATACTTTAGCAATTTTTTCTCTCGAATCTTCAACTGCTTTTCTTGATTCTCTACCTAATTTATATATTGATGAGGCATTTCCATAATTTTCTTTCAGATATGGTATCATTTCTTTCAATACTTCATCATCTAATTTTGTTGTTGCTGCATTATCAAAATATATACTTTTCATATTTCTCTCCTTTTCATACTAAGATAGTAGGAATTATACAACTGTTTTCCTAGTATGTCAATAGGAATTAAGAATAAAATAATAGAAGTCATGTATTTTTGACTTCTACTTTATTAAATCTTCTAATGTTTTACTATCAACATATTCATTTATTACATTATCTAAACCTTTCCAAAATGAATATGTTTTACAATCTTTTTGCCTATTACACTTTCCATCTTCTGTTAAACAATATATTGGTGTTAAATCTCCTTCGGTTGCTCTTAATATATCTCCTACTTTGTATTCTTTTGGTTGTTTAGATAATTTATAACCACCTGTATTACCTCTTGCAGTTTCTAAATATTCTGCTTTATTTAATAATGCTATTATCTGCTCTAAATATTTATTTGAAATTTCCTGCCTTTCTGCTATATCTTTTAAAGATATATATTTTCCATTACTATTTATTGCTAAATCTATCATTACTCGCAGTGCATATCTTCCCTTTGTAGATATTTTCATTTTCTTTTCCTCCATAAACTTATTATACTACTAATTTAGTAGGGAATTCAAGTAATTATACAGATTTTTAAAAACTACTTGAAAAAAGTAAGTTTATGTGATATTACCTAAGTTAGGACAAAAGCTAAATGAAGAATAAGACTATGGTGAAGGAATTTTATGATTGAAATTAAGAACTTTGATGATAAGGTTGAAAAATAATTTTCATCCATCAAGTCTAGGTAAACTTCAAAGTTTACAATATAAAGGAAGGAGGAATATGTTGGTTTTGAAAGCTAACATAAAAAACTACACCATCAGGAATAATAAAATTACAAGAAGTATCTATAAAACTAATAGAACTGGAAATAATTAAAAAAATTAATAATAAAATTTGGGATTACTTAAATTATACATCTTTCCAATAATTAGAAAGAGATAAAATAGTGAAAGAAAACAAAGTAAATATTCCAGACAAAACTTAGCACAAAAAAGCGGGTAAATCTATCCCAAAAAGAGTAAGATATAACCATAACGAACAAGAAAAGAGGTGATGCCATGGGATGGATAGAAAGTATCACAGAAGCGATTAACTATATAGAAGAAAACCTAACTGAAAAAATAACAATAGACGATATCGCAAAACACGCTGGTATTTCTCCCTTTTATTTTCAAAAAGGGTTTGCCATGCTTTGTGGTTTTTCCGTAAGTGAATACATTCGAAAGAGAAGACTTTCACTTGCCGGAAATGAGTTAATTCAAACGAATCGAAAAATCATAGAAATAGCGCTAGACTATGGTTACGATTCCCCAGACAGTTTTACAAAAGCATTTTTTCGTTTTCATGGTGTCACACCTACTGCTGTTCGTCGACAAGGGGCGATGATAAAATCGTATGCTCCCTTAACAATTAATTTTATGTTGAAAGGTGGTTATACTATGGATTACAAAATCATGGAGAAAGAGGCTTTTACCGTTGTGGGAAAAGCGAAGACATTTGCTTATGAAAATGCAGCAATAGAGGTTCCTAAATTCTGGCAAGAATTTTTTAAAACAGGAGGAAACAAAACCATATGTGGAATGTATGGAATCAATATGGACCTAGAAATGGGAGGGAATGAGTTCCAATATATGATTGCAGACGATTATGATCCAACCAAAGAAATTCCAGAAGGATTTATCACACAAGTGATTCCTAAACACACTTGGGCAGTTTTTTCTTGTATCGGACCTTCTGCTAAAATGATGCCGGAAATTAATCAGAAAATTTTCTCAGAATGGTTACCCAATAATAACGACTATGAGATAGCAGAAGGATATAACATTGAAATGTATACAGATGTAGTTAATTATCCAAAGGGAATTCAAGATGAAAAATATTATAGCGAAATTTGGATCCCAGTCAAGAAAAAATAGAAAAGAAATAGTAAATAAGAGAGCTTTCATCACTTGAGGAGTTCTCTTATTTTGTGCTTTTTTCATTTTTTATGAAATACTATAGGTTGAAACAAAAGGAATTTTTTTTTATTACTATGTGTGCCTTTTGAACAAAGTGAGAAGGAAATGAAATTTAAAATGAAGGAAAAAATCTGTATTTGACAACCTAAAAAATTATTGATACAATGCAGTTGCTGAAACGAAAACAGATTCTGTTATTAATTAATGATTTTGAGGAAGAACTTTAAGGCAATTGTAGGATAAAAACATTAATCAGTAACAATTCCTTAAAAAAATAGAAAAAACCCTTGACAAACAACAAAAATTGGGATAAAATAACAACATAAATTAGGAATGATTCCTAATTTTAAGGAGAAGATTGATGAACAATTATTCCAGACAAAGGGAGTTAATTCTAGAAGAAATACGTCATACACGTACACATCCAACAGCAGAGGAAATTTATCAAAAAGTAAACCAGAAAGACCCTAAAATTAGTAAAAGTACGGTGTATCGAAACATTAACATTCTAGTAGAACAAAAAGCCATAATTAAAATAACTGTACCAGAAGGTCCTGATCGCTTTGATTATCTTCATCAGCCACATCATCATGCGATATGTGAGGAGTGCGGAAAAGTATTCGACTTTGAATATTCCTTTCCTATGAAAAAATTAACCAAAACCATTCAGGAGCAAACGGGGGTTATTGTTAATCAAGATGGCATAACCATTCATGGAATATGTACACAATGTATATCAAAACAATAAAAAATTTATAGGAGGTATGGAAAATGGAATTAGCACTAGCAGGAACAAAAACAGAAAAAAATTTAATGGAGGCCTTTGCAGGGGAATCACAAGCAAGAAACAAATACTCTTACTTTGCTAGCAAAGCAAGAAAAGATGGGTATGAGCAAATAGCTGCCATTTTTGAAGAAACAGCAAACAACGAAAAAGAACACGCAAAAATGTGGTTCAAACTACTTCAAGGAGGAGAAATCAAATCTACCATCGAAAACCTACAAGCAGCAGCAGAAGGAGAAAACTACGAATGGACAGATATGTATGACAGAATGGCAAAAGAAGCAAAAGAAGAAGGGTTCAACCATATTGCTTATCTATTCTCAGAAGTAGCCAAAATTGAAAAAGAACACGAAGAAAGATACAAAAAACTAATCGAAAACGTAGAAAACGGATTAGTATTTACCAGAGACGGAGACAAAATTTGGAAATGTAGAAACTGTGGACACATCGTTATCGGAAAATCAGCTCCAGAAGTTTGCCCAGTATGTGCACACCCTAAAGCTTATTTTGAAATTAAAGCAGAAAACTATTAATAGCAATACAAATTTTAGAATATAGAGTAAGCCCAAATTTTCAAACAAAAAAGTTTGAGAATTTGGGCTCTTGTTAAATGAAGAGAATTATGTTAAAATAGGAAAGTAAAAATGTGTAATTAAGGGCAAAAGTGAGTATTATTGCTCGAATTGAAAGGAGAAAAACATATGGGAATTTTTAGCTACTTCAATTGGCAGATGCGGGTAAGAGAGAAGACAGGTACTTTTTACCACGATGTATTAACCGAAAACAGCGAGAAACTTTTGAATGACTATAGAATAAAAATGGTATATTTGAAAGAAAATTTCGCACTTCTGGATTTACAAGATAAAGACATAGAAGTATATCTTTATCATTTTCCTATAAGTCTTTACTTTGAAAAAGTTGAAGGATTGGAAAATGGCTTGTATATGATAGATGAGGAAGAAACATCAGTTAATCTCTTTTATAAAGAAAAAGGAGAAAAATTGACTCCAATTCCTACCGGAACAGGAAGGATCCAAAAGTTGAAATACTGTTGGCTTTTTGTGGAAACACTAGAAACTGAAGAAAAGAAAAAAATTCTTTTCACTTATGAACAAGGAATAAGAATTAATCTTTTCGAAGCAATAGACATAGAAACCAAAGTAGTTGATGATAATCATGTTTATCTGTTTTTGAAACAAAAGGAAGAGACCGGATATGAGGTTTATCAGGTTTTTAATGACAGATATTTTTTTAAAGTTTTGTCTAGTCCTGTAAAGGAACCGCAAGAATTAACCGAAAACATCAATGTATTTCCCGTTTCAAAAGGAGGAAGGGATTTTAATCTGTTGGCTGGTTTATTGTCTAGTGGTGGGTTTTATGAATTTGGTCTGTATGAGCGGATAGAAAGTTTCCAAGGCATTGAAGGAATTGGTTATGTGGCTTATACAAAAGGAAACATTCATCTGTACCCATGCGCACCATATGGATATATGACTTTTAGAAAAGCTCTACAATGGAATTATCAAGAGATTAAAGGGTATTCTTTTGAAATTATTGCTGAGTGGGATCAAGTAGTTGTCCAAGTAAAAAATTTAAATGAGAGAGGTTCTTGCTTTTGGCAAATTTACCAAATGAAGTTTGTTGAGGAGGAACAGCATTTACAGTTTGAATTTGTAAATACTTTTCAGGAAAAAATGAAAATTGGGGATGCACAGGTTATGCCAGAAGGAATTATTTATCCATTTGTACCATTGTAAATAAACACGAAAAAGGCTGGAAGTTCTAGCCTTTTTTGTGTTTATTTAAGCAATGAAATTAATAATTTCCTTGTACGATTTGCAGTTTTTTTTTCAATATGATATAATGGCAAAAAAGAAAAAGGAGTGCATGATGCCCAAGTTTTTTATCACAAATCAACAAATTAAACAAGAAAAAATACATATAACAGGGTCTGATGTAAATCATATTCAAAAAGTATTACGAGCTAAAATCGGTGACACATTAGAAATAGGAAATACAGATACAGAAGAAAACTATAGATGTGAAATTGAAAACTTTCAAAAAGACGAAATAGTATGTAGTATCAAAGAAAACATAAAAAAACAAACCGAACCAGAAATAAAAGTAACCGTCTTTCAAGGTTTGCCTAAAGCAGACAAAATGGAACTAATCATTCAAAAATCAGTAGAACTAGGTGTATACGATATTGTTCCCGTAGAAATGAAACGAAGCATAGTAAAACTAACCGAAAAAGATAAACGAAAAAAACAAGAAAGATGGCAAAAAATAGCAGAAGTTGCTGCCAAACAATGTGGTAGAGATAGAATTCCACTTATACGTCCAATTCAAAATGCTCAAACCATCATTCAAGAAATGGAAAATTATCATGTTGTACTAATTGCCTATGAAAAAGAAGATAGCCATACCTTAAGACAAGAAATCGAAAAATTAAAACAATGGGAAAAGCAAAACGGCAAAAACGTAAACCTAGCTATCGTAATTGGACCAGAAGGTGGTTTTGCCCCAGAAGAAGTAGAAAACTTAACACACCATGGAGCTAAAAGTATTACCCTAGGAAAGCGAATTTTACGAACAGAAACAGTAGCTTTCATGATGCTAAGCATAATCATGTATGAATTAGAGTAAGTAAAAATAGAAAAAATAAATAGGGAAAAAATCAATAGGGAAGAAAAGGGCGTCCCCCTTTTTCCCTCCTACCTTGTTTTAAGGTTAATGCGAAGGAGAGAAAAAATGAATCAAGTAGAGAATAAAATGATCAAAAAAATACAACACAATTTAGTTATTGCTATAATGGTAATGTTTTACTTTTTTATTTTAAATATGGCATATACACACATGGAATTAGCTAGATTATTAAATGATGTTAAAGTTTTTTCCATGGCTTTTTTAATAACAGGAATACTATTTTTAGAAAAAGCATATCGAAAAGAAGAAACAAGGTCTGCTATTTATGCGATTGAATTATTTGTATTAGCAGGTCATACACTTTCTATTTCTCATATTATTGGGCAATTTGATTTTCAATTTCAATTATATTTATTAACTTCTTCCTATATTTTTGGCATTTACTATGTTTTAAAATGTATTTTTATTTATACCCAAGAAAAAAGAAAATACTTACATAGTTTAAGCGATATTTCAGAAATTACAAAAAAGGAAGAACCAACCATTAAAGAGGCGAAAAAGAAACATACCAATAAAGGAAAGCAACAAGAAACAGAAGGAATGATACAAGAAGATACTGCTAAAATGGAAAAGCAAACGATTGAGAAAATCAATAAATTAAGTGAAGAAACCATAAAAGAAACAGAAGATATTAACGTAGATCAAGAAAAACCAAAAGAAAGATCAAATAAGCAAAAGAATAAACAAAAAAATGAGTCAAAGGGTAAGCTAAAAAACCAACAACAAAAAGTAAAAGAAGAAACAGCTGGTCAAGAAAGTAAGAAAACTGACGAGAACCAAGAAAATAAGAAGAATCAAAAAAATCAAGAAAATAGCAAAAATAAAATAGAAAAAGAAAAGGTAGCTGATACCAAAGCAAAAAAAGAAACCACAAAAACAACCAAAAACGTAGCAACGAAAAAAATAAAATCAAACAAAATAACTGACGAAATCAAAAAAACAGAACCAGTAAAAGTACAAGAAGAAAAAGAAAAAAATAGAGAAAAACCAAAATATCCAAAAAAATCAGAAACTGTAGAAAAAAACAAGAAAGCAAAAGTGGTCAAACAGAAAAAAGAAGAAAAGAAGGAAGAGAAAAATGATTAAAAGTATGACAGGTTTTGGCAAAAGTAGTTTATCCCAAAATGCTAGAGAATACCAAATAGAGATGAAAAGTGTAAATCACCGTTATTTAGATATATCGGTAAAACTTCCTAAGCAACTTAGTTTTTTAGAAGAAGAAATGAAAAAGCAAATAGCAAGCCAAATCAAGCGTGGAAAAATAGACGTGTTTGTTACCTTTGATAATCGTAGTGGAGAAGGTAAAAGCATATCCATTAATCAAGAATTAGCTCAAATGTATATTGAACAATTGCGTAATTTAGCTAGAAAAGAAAACTTACAAGCTAATATAGAAGTAACTGAAATTTCCAAATTCCCTGATGTACTAAACATCAAAATGGAGCAAGAAGACGAAGTCATTAAGCAAGAAGTGATTCAAACAGTAAATCAAGCAATTAGTGGGTTAGTAGAAATGAGAACCATAGAAGGGCAAAAGATGGCTCAAGATTTAATCACGAGAATTGAAGCGGTAGAAGATGAAGTTCAGAAAATTTCTTCCCAATCTACTGGACTTATTGACAATTATGTAGTAAAATTAAAGGAAAGAATCAAAGAAATACTACAAACAGATGAAATCGATCAAGCAAGATTAGCACAAGAAGTAGTCATCTATGCTGATAAAAGTTCTATTGAAGAAGAAATTACCAGACTAAAAAGTCATGTTTCTCAATTCAAAAGTCTATTGCAGGCAAATGAGCCAGTGGGGAAAAAATTAGACTTTATCATACAAGAAATGAATCGAGAAACCAACACAATCGGATCAAAAGCTAACTGTTTAGCCATTACGAATGGAGTAATTGACATCAAAACAGAATTAGAAAACATAAGGGAACAAGTTCAAAATATAGAATAGGAAGGATTTGATTTTATGCAATTAGTCAATATAGGCTTCGGAAACATCGTATCAGCTTCAAGAATCGTAGCTATCGTAAGCCCAGAATCAGCTCCCATCAAACGAATGGTGCAAGAAGCCAAAGACAATAAAACAGCGGTCGATGCGACCTATGGTAGAAGAACAAGAGCTGTATTAATCATGGACTCAGGCCACATCATCTTATCAGCAGTTCAGCCTGAAACAGTAGCCGGAAGAGTAGATAAGGACATCACAGCAACAGTAGCCCTACCAGATGAAGATTTGTCCAATTAAGGACATTTCTGTTTTGGATATTTTGCAAATTATCCATGACAAAACCAAGTATCGAAAGGTACAAAAATAATCATGAATAAAAAATAAATAAGGAGGAACAAAAAATGATTGTAAAACCAAGTGTAACTAGATTATTAAAAAGAGCAGAAAATCGCTATGCACTAGTGATTGCAACATCCAGAAGAGCAAGACAATTAGCCTTAGGAGCAGAACCCTTAACCGACAAAGAGGAAGAATCAGTAGTTAGTTTAGCTGCTGATGAAATTGCTGAAGGAAAGGTGAAAATTGTATGTTAGTCATATTATCAGGTGTTTCAGGATCAGGAAAAGATACGATTAAACAAGAATTAATCAAAAGGATGGATGATGTAATATCATTACCATCCTTTACTTCTAGAAATCCTCGAGAAGGGGAACAAGAAGGCGTTCAATATCATTTTATTAGTAAAGAAGAATTCGAGGAAAAAATTCAAAATAATGAGTTTTACGAATATGATTTGCACCATGAAAATTATTATGGTACTTCACGTAAATTAATGAACGAAAAAATCCAAAGTGGAAAAATTATTGTAAAAGACATTGAAGTAAATGGAACAGAAAACTTAATTAAATTATTAAAAGATGAAACACAGTTAATTACTATTTTTTTACGAGTAGATAAAGACGAATTAAGAAAAAGACTAGAAAATAGAGGGGATAACCTAACCGAAGAAGAAATGCAATTACGCTTAGGAAGACTAGAATATGAAGAATCAAAAATCAATTTATACGATTATATGATCAAAAACGATGATTTAGAAAAAACCGTACAGATTATTATGGCTATTATTGAAAATGAAAAAAGATTAGGAACCCAAAAATAATGTTTTACTTTTTTTAACTTGTTAGTTTAAACACAATGTTGAAAATGAAAATTCTCCAAAATTTGCAAAAAAATGACAAATATGGTATAATTTTAATTGTATACGGAAACGAATCAAAAGAGGTGGAAAATATGTCAGCCATATTAGTGATTATGTATTTATTAATTTTTGCCATATTTGCTTTAATCGGATTTGCCATATTCCAAATTAAGTTGGCAGGAATGAAAGTAAAAGATTTTTGGAGTTTTATTGAAGCAAACCAAATGCTAGACAAATTATATCGATTTGCTATGCAATACCAAAGTATGTCATCACAAGAACAAATTATTTATTTATCCGAAGCAGAAAAAATCTTTACCGCATTTGATAAAGTTCCACCTGAATTATGGGAAGAAGAATACGATAAATACCGTAAGGTATTAACTAAATATAATGACTTAAAAATGATCAGATGGGTTTCTAATTCATAAAGTAGTAGGGGGTGTAAACCAAAATTTACATCCCTATTTTGCTGAAAAAAGTAAGTAGGGAAATAAAGGGGACGCCCTTTTCTTCCCTATCGAAATGATAGGGAAGAAAAGGCTTAGTTATAAGATAGAACTTTTAGAACGTTAACCTTAAAAAATGAAATACCAGTTAAAAGGAAGGAATGAGAAAAAAATGAAAAACATAAAAGTAGTGAGAGTGATTTTTTTTCTGTTAGTTATGGTAATCTTTGCCGTAATTTTTTGTTTTTCTAGTGAAAATGGAAAAAAATCAGGAAATACTAGTAGAGGGGTAATGAGGACAATTATCGATCATTATCCACAAACGAAACATTTAGATGAAGAACAAAAAGAAAAAATAGTAGAAGATGCTCAACCCATTATCCGAAAATTAGCTCATTTTGGTGTTTATACATTAGCAGGAATTAATTTAATGGGATTTTGGGCGACTTTTCGAAATCTTAGAAAAATACAAAGAGTAGGTTTGGCGTTTGGATGTGGAGTGATCTATGCCATAACTGATGAACTTCATCAATTGTTTTCAGCAGGCAGAACAGCAAGAATTTTTGATGTTGGGGTAGATAGTTTAGGAGTGTTATTTGGAATAGGAATTGTTAATTTTGTTTTATGGGTAGTTTTCAAAGCAAAAAACAAAACAAAAGTAGGTGAACATGAAATTGAAGGAAAAGTAAGCTAGAACATTTTGGCAAAATAGCAAATAACATAGACAAGTTTGAACTTTTCATGATAAAATAAAGACGATGACAAAATATTGTTTCCTTTTACGGAAAAAATGACGAAAATACTTGAAATTTGTTTGCGGAAACGATATAATGGGCAGAGCAAATTAAGGAAATTTTAATAAATATAAACAAGATAAAAAAGGGGGAAATCTTGTGGATATTCGTGCTATGGAGTTAAGTTATGCAACAACTAATGAATTTGCAGATGAACTAATGCTAATACCTCAAAAGAGGAAAAGCAGAACCTTTACTAAATTAAATGTTTATTCTTTTGTGAAAAGAGCCTGTGATATTATCCTTTCATCAATTGCTCTTATTCTTCTATCACCAATATTCTTGATCATAGCGGTAGCTATAAGAATTGAATCAGAAGGACCAGCATTTTTTGTTCATAAGAGAATCGGTAAAAATGGTAAAACAATTGGATTATATAAATTTAGATCAATGGTATCAAATGCAGAAGAACTAATCCAAAGTTTCACACCAGAACAAATGAAAGAATTCAAGGAAAATTTTAAATTAGAAAACGATCCTAGAATTACCAAAATAGGTAAATTTTTAAGAAAAACCAGTTTAGATGAATTACCACAATTATTAAATATTTTAAAGGGTGATTTATCCATTATTGGACCAAGACCAGTCATTGGAGAAGAATTAGAAAAATATGGAACAAACAAAAATAAATTTTTAAGTATAACACCAGGTCTAACAGGCTATTGGGCCGCTAATGGGAGAAGTGCTACAACGTATGAACAAAGGATGAGCATGGAACTATATTACGTAGACAATGTTTCTTTTTTATTAGATGTTAAAACATTTTTAAAAACGATTATTTCAGTGGTAAAAAGAGAAGGAGCAGTATAAGTGGCTATGGATTTTGAGAATTATAGTGTTTTGATGAGTGTTTATGCAAAAGAAAACGCTGAGTGGTTTAAACAAAGTATAGATAGTATGCTAAATCAAACAATCAAAACAAATGATTTTGTTATAGTAAAAGACGGAAAATTAACTGAAAAATTAGAGGAAATTATATCTGAATACGAAATGAAGTATCCAGATATATTTCATGTTATTTCTCTGCCAGAAAATGTGGGGCTAGGTTTAGCTTTAAGAGAAGGAATAAATCATTGCCAAAATGAACTAATCGCTAGAATGGATTCAGATGATATAGCCCAAAAAAATAGAATTGAAAAACAATTATTAAAATTCAGAGAAAATACAGCCTTATCTATTGTGGGTTCTCATATTGGAGAATTTATTGATACAATTGACAATATACAAGCGTATCGCTTATTACCAGAAACGCAGGAAGAAATTAAATTATATGCCAAAAAGAGAAATCCTTTTGGCCATCCTTCCGTTATGTTAAAAAAAAGTGAAGTCTTAGCAGCAGGAAATTATCGTTCCTATTACCTATGTGAAGATTATGATTTATGGATTAGGATGATAGAACATGATGCAATTTGTTATAATATTCAGGAACCTTTAGTGTATATGCGAATTGGGGAAGATTTTTATCAACGAAGGGGAGGAATCAAATATTTAACATCCATACTAAAATTTAAAACAGAACAATATCATAAAGGCTTTTACACGCTAAGAGATTATGTTATTAGTTCAGGAGCACATATCGTTATTTGTTTACTACCCAATAAATGTCGAGATTTATTTTACAAAAAAATATTAAGGAAGAGTGAGAATGGATAAGAAAAAGGTAGAAGTAATTACTTTGCATAGAACGGTTAATTATGGATCAGTTTTACAAGCCTATGCGACGCAGTATGTATTAGAGAAATTAGGATATCAAGTAGAGTTTATCGATTATTATCCAGAACGATTGCATATGCTAGGTATGTTAAAACGAATAAAAAATAAAAGTGAGAGGCTTAAAAAGAGTTTATTGTTAAGAATGATAGCACGAATTGTTATTTTTCCTTCTTATCTTAAACGATTTTTTGTCTTTCAACAATTTATCAAGAAGCAATTAAAAATGACTCACATAACTTATCAAACAGAAGAACAGATAGAAGAGAATATACCTTTGGCAGATATTTATTGTACAGGAAGTGATCAAGTATGGAATGTAGGATGGAATGAAAAATTCGATTCCCCCTTTTATTTAAAATTTGTTCCTGATGGCAAGAAACGTATTGCTTACTCAGCAAGTTTTGGAAAAGCTAAATTAGAAGATTGGGAAAAAAATGAGACAAAAGCATGCTTAGAAAAATATAATTTTATTGCCATGAGAGAAAAATCGGGGGTAGAAATAGTCAATCAATTAGGAATAAAAGATGCCGTACAAGTATTAGATCCAACGCTATTATTAACGAAAGAGGAATGGAAAAGTTTAATTTCAGATAAATATGCTACTAAAGAGTATATTCTTATGTATAATATAAATCATAACAAAAAGTTAGATGAGTATGCGAAGAGATTAGCTAAACAGAAAAATTTACCGTTAATCTATATCAGTTATAATTATCATGATTGTTTCAAATATGGTCATTTAAAAGGAAATATAAGGGTCGAGGATTTTTTATCCTTGATTGCTCATGCAAAGTATATTTTAACAGATTCTTTTCATTGTACGGCTTATGCAATTAACTTTAATAAAGATTTGTTAGTAGCTTATCCTGAAAAATTTAGTACTAGATTAGTTAGCATTGTAGAACTTACTGGTTTAACTAATCGAGTTATTGATGATTACGAAGATTTATCTATTTGTGAAAGAAAGATAGATTATCAATATGCTAGTAAAATTTTAGATGAAGAACGCGAAAAATCCATTCAGTATTTAAAAATGGCCTTAGAAAATTAGAAAGGTTTGTTTATGGAAAGAAAAAGGTTAGAAATTAAAAATAAATCAGATTGTACTGGCTGCAGGGCATGTGAAAAATTATGCTCTGTCAATTGTATAAAAATGGTGGAAGATAAAGAAGGATTTATTTTTCCTGAAATTGATGAGGAAAAATGTATTCATTGTGGAATTTGCCGAGATAGATGTCCAGAGCGAAAGGAAAGAAAAGCCAATCAAGAATTTACTATTTATGGGATGAAATCAAAGGAAATATCCGTTTCCCAAAAAAGTACTTCGGCTGGAATAGCTTATTTGCTTTCTAGACAGGTGATAAAGAATAAAGGTGTAGTAGTAGGTTGTGCTTATCTTGAAAAATTGATACCAGGGCAAATACGAGTAGATTCTATAGAAGAAATTGAAAAATTAAGAGGATCTAAGTATGTATTTAGTGATACAAAAGATACTTATCAAGAAGTAAAACAAGATTTAGCAGAAAATAGGGAAGTACTTTACCTAGGAACCCCTTGTCAAATAGGAGGACTATATGCTTTTTTGGGTAAACCTTCTCCTTTATTGTATACAGTAGATATCGTTTGTCATGGCGTACCAAGTTCAAAATTGTTTTTGAACTATATTGATGATTTAGAAAACAAATATAAAGAAAAAATTATAGATTATCAATTTCGAAATAAAGACAAAGCAGAATGGGGAGAATTTTGCGCTAAAATAGTGTTAGCAAATGGTAAAGTTAATTATAGAAAAGCAGATAATGACCCATATTATAGTCACTTTTTAACAGGAACAACTTATCGCGATTGTTGTTATGAATGTCAGTATGCTAGTATGAATCGAGTAGGAGATATTACTTTAGGAGATTTTTGGGGAATAGAACAATATGATTCTCATTTTTATTCCCCACAGGGAGTGTCTTTAGTAATTTGTAACAGCGAAAAAGGCAAAAAAATGATTCAAGAACTTGAGGAAGATACTTTAGTTAAGGTATTTGAAGAGGCACAAGCAGTCAGAAAAAATGCTAATTTGGTGAGACCAACTAAGAGAGAAAAGATCAGAGATACCATTTATGAAGGAATAGATGAATTATCATCACAAGAATACATCAAGAAAAAACTAAAAGTACAAATGAGCCCCAAACAGATAATAAAAAGGATCATTCCCAAAAAAATGAAAAAAATAGTAAAAAAATGGATTTAATGGAGTAAAGTGATGGAGCCGATCAGGATTTTACATGTAGTACCGAATATGAATTCGGGAGGATTAGAAAACTTAATCATGAATATTTATCGAAATATAGACCGATCAAAAGTACAGTTTGATTTTTTAGTTCATTATCAGGAGAGAGGTTTTTTTGATGATGAAATTGAAAAATTAGGAGGAAAAATTTATCGTTTTTCTTTTCGAGAAGATCATCGTTTTTTTCAGTACAGGAAAGAATTAAATCAATTTTTTAGTACACATCAGGAATATAAAGTGGTTCATGCCCATATGGCAAGTCTTGGTTTTGTTTATTTAAAAATAGGAAAGAAACATGGGGTTCCGGTAAGAATTGCTCATAGCCATGGAACATCATATTTAAAAACAGTAAAGGGATATATAAAATTTTTAACCTTTAAATTAATTAAATATCAGGCAAATGTATACTTGGCTTGTTCAACAGAGGCAGGGAAATATTTATTTGGTCAAAAAAGGAAATTTACCATTATACCAAATGCTATTGATATGAAAAGGTTTGACTATAATGAAAAAGTAAGAAATGAAGTAAGAAACGAATTAATGTTAGATGACGATCAGCTGGTTATTGGCAATATTGGAAGATTTAATTTGCAAAAAAATCATACATTCTTGTTAGAAATTTTTCATGAAATAGTAAAGAAAAGAAGCAATTCAACTTTACTTTTAGTGGGAAAAGGAGAATTAGAGGATGAGATAAAAGAAAAAGTCAAATCATTAAAGTTAGAAAATAAAGTAAAATTTTTAGGCTTACGAAAAGACGTTGATCGATTGTATCAAGCGATGGATGTGTTTTTAATGCCTTCTTTATTTGAGGGATTACCATTAACAGGAATAGAGGCACAAGCTAGTAGATTAACTTGTTATTTTTCAGATACCATAACGAAAGAAGTAGTTATTTCAGATAATGTACAATTTCTTCCGTTAACAGCAAAGGCAGAAGAATGGGCAGAATGTATTATTAGTCATAGTGGAGAGAAAAGAGAAAACGTTAAAATAACAAATGAAGAGTTTGACAGTAAGAGGTTAGCTCAAAAAATGCAAACATTATATCAACACTATTACGAAAGAGGAATAGAAGAGGAGTAGTATATGAATGTATATATAGGAATGACTGTTTTTGCTGTTTTATTTTCAGCATTAGCCAACATAAAAGAACATCGAAAAAAAGATAAGAAATATACGGTTGATTTAAAATTAGTAGCTTGGTATGTTTCTGAACTCATTTTAATTTTGGTAGCATCAATTCGCTATGATGTTGGACAAGATTATATGTATACTTATGTTCCTTATTTTAATGGAGTTTTATGGGGGAGTCCAAATGAAAATATAGAATTTGGCTTTTTCTTGTTAAATAAACTAGTTCAATTATTCACACAAGATTATGCGGGAATTTTTATTTTGTGTTCTGTTATCTTTTTTCATTATGTATATAAAGCAATTAGAGAACAATCACCAATGCCAACATTAAGTATATTCTTGTTGGTTTCCACTACTTACTACTTTGTATTTCTAAATGCCATGAGACAAATGTTAGTAGTAGCTATTTTTTTCTATTCTATAAAATTTATCAAAACAAGAAATTTAAAAAAATTTCTTATGTATATGTTAATCGCTAGTACAATTCATACAAGTGCTCTAATTTTAATCCCATTATATTTTTTATATGGGTTAACATTAAGGCCTCTAAAAGCAGTAATCATTACAGCAATAGCTTTAGGAATAAAACCATTAGTTACAAAATTAGTATTAATCCTATTAAATTTTACCAAATACAGTTATTATGTAGATTCTAGGTTTGATACTAACGAAATGGGATATATTGTTTTAGCGATAAATATATGTATTATTGTTTTTGCATTGATCTATTATAAAAGGGCTAAAAATGTTGAAGATGAAAAAGAGTTGAAAAATTATTCATTTTATTGTATTCTTCAACTACTATCTACTATTATTGCGTGGTATAATAATGCTATACCTCTTTTAAATAGAGTTAGATGGGGAACGGGAATTTCTATCATTATTTTAATTCCCCTTATCATAAAACGAGAAAGAAATCCTAAATTAAGGTTATTATATATTTTTTTAATTGTGTTATTGTATTCAGCATACAGTATTTATACGATAGGGGTTAATAATGCTAATAGTGTGTTACCTTATATGACTATTTTTCAAAGGAGTTGATCAGAATGAAAAAAATTAGTGTAATTGTACCAATATATAATGTTGAAAAATACTTGTCTAAATGTATAGAAAGCATTATTCATCAAACGTATTCTGAATTAGAAATGATTTTAGTTAATGATGGAAGTACAGATGGTTGTGGAAAAATATGTGATGAATTTCAAAAAAAAGATTCTAGAATAAAAGTAATTCACAAAGAAAATGGAGGGCTTTCAGATGCTAGAAATGTTGGCATTGAAATGGCTACAGGGGATTACATTTTCTGTATCGATAGTGATGATTATATAGATTTAGATATGTTTGACTATTGTCTAAAAGAACTCGAAAAAGAAGAGGCTGATATAGTAGTTTGTGGAACAAAAATAGATTTTGAAGACGGAACAACGAAAATAAAGACAAACCAGAATAAAGAAATCTTGTCTACGAAAGAAGCATTGATCAAATTAAACAGTTTTTCTTCATTTGATATGTCAGTATGCAACAAAATTTTCAAAAAGGAAATAGTAAAAGGAATATTGTTCCCTGTAGGGAAAAAAAGCGAAGACTATTTTGTTATGTTTCAGTATTTTCATCGTGCAAATAAAATAGTAGTTTTACCAGAGGCAAAGTATCATTACTTTCAAAGACCAAATAGCATTTCAAGGGGAAAAAATATTACTCACGATTATATAGAGGGGGCAAAAGCACAACAAGAATTTTTCAAAAAAAATTATCCAGACATAGAATTTGTTGGCAATACAGCTTATGCTTTTTCCTATATCGCTACCTATAATAGATACCTAAAAAATAAGATATCTATTCCACAACAGTTAAAAGATGAGTTTAGAAAAGAAGTAAAAAAATACTTAAAAGACATTAGGCAAAATCCATATATTTCTAGAAAGAAAAAGATACAAGCTTTTTTATTTGTTTATCAGATTCACTGTTATGAATTAATATTAAAATAGAATAAAAGGAGAACAAAACGTGCAAGAAAAAATTAGTATAGTCGTACCAATTTATAATGTAGAACAATATCTTGTTAGATGTATTGAAAGTATTTTACAACAAACGTATCCGTATTTGGAAATCATTTTAGTAGATGACGGAAGTAGTGATCACTCAGGTAAAATTTGTGATCAATATCAAAAAAAAGATGATAGAATTCAGGTAATACATAAACAAAATGGAGGACTATCAGATGCTAGAAATGCAGGAATAAAACTAGCCACAGGAAAATACATTGGGTTTGTCGATAGTGATGATTATATTCATCCTAAAATGTATGAAGTTTTATTAGCTATTATGCAACAAAATCAGGTAGACATAGCCATTTGTAATTATCAAAAAGTAAATGAACAGGGAATTAAGGAACACAAAGAAGGCAAAGAAACAATAGAACTGTTTGATGCTAGACAAGCCATAAATTTATTATTTTCTGATAATGAAATAAGTAATTATGCTTGGAATAAATTATACAAAAGAACTCTTTTTGACGGAGTACAATATCCCTATGGGAAAAAAATGGAAGACATAGGAACCACTTATCGCTTATTCATGAAAGCAAATCAGTTAGCCTATACCAATTACATAGGATATTACTATTTTCAAAGGTCAGACAGTATCTTAAAATCAGTAGATGTACAATTCATCAACGATTTCAGAGAAATGATTAAGGTAAGATATAATGATATTATAAGAAGTAATTTAGGGTTAAAAGAGCAAGCCGATATGAATCGATTAACATTTATTAAATACTACTTTATGCATATGGCTAAAATAAAACAAAATGAATTAGCCAAAACAGAAGAGTTTATACAAGAATATCAATTTTTTAGAAAAAATTACCCTAATTACCGAAAGAAAATGAACCATAAAAAATTAAGAGAAAAAATCTTAAACGAATTATTTTATTTCCATTTACCATTATATATGAAGATTTATGAAATGAAAGGATAACCATGAAACAGAGATTAAAAAAATTATTACCTAAACTCACTAGAATGAAAATAAAAAGTTTAATGAGTAAATCAAATCAATTTTCTTCTTTAGACAAAGATAGAAAAAAAATCATTATCGCTTTAGCCGCAGATTATGGCAACTTAGGAGATGTAGCTATTACGTATGCACAAAAAAAGTTTTTGACCGATCATTTTAAAGAATATGAAATAGTGGAATTTTTTTATGAAGATACAGTAAAAGAAATGAAGTCGCTAAAAAAGAAGATATCAAAAGATGATATCATTACGATTGTAGGCGGAGGAAATTTAGGAAATCTATACCAAGAATTTGAAGATAGGCGAAAATTCGTTATCCAAAATTTTAAGCATAATCCTATTATTTCTTTTCCGCAAACCATGGATTTTTCTTCTGATCTAATAGGGGAAAAAGCAAAGGAAGCTACGCAAAAAATTTATCATCAACATCCTAAACTTTTATTATTTGCACGAGAAAAGAAAACCTATGACGAAATGATAAACCTATTTCATCATTGTCAAGTAGAAGAAATGCCAGATATTGTTTTTTATTTAAATAAATTTTCAAAAGAAACCAAAAGAGAAAATCAAGTCATCTTATGTATGAGAGATGATAAAGAAAAAGCAGTAGATAGCAAAATGGTTAAGGAAATAAAAGATCTTATTGTAGAAAAAGGTTATTCCCTTGACTATCAAAATACACATATTGGAGAAGTAAAAGTAGAGGAAAGAGAAAAGCGATTAGAGGAAATTTGGGAAAAATTTTCACAAGCTGAATTTGTGGTGACTGATCGATTACATGGTATGATATTTTGTGTTATTACCAAAACGCCTTGTATTGTTTTTAATAACACAAATGGAAAAGTAAAATCAGTGTATGATCGTTGGATTAAGGATCTAGACTATATCCAATTGATTGATAAGGAAAAAAAGGAAGAGATTAGGCAACAATATAAGCAGATAGAAAGGTTAACGAATCAAAAATCACAGTATTCAGAAAATAAGGTATTGATTGAACAATTTGAAAAAATGCAGAAAATAATGAATGATTTTCTAAAAGAGGAAAAGAGGGAAAATAGCAATGAAGAATAAAATGGTCGTAACAAATATAGAATTACAAGGTGGAAATAAACTAATTTTTCATTATCAAATTTCAGGAGAATGGAAAAAGTTTTTTGGAGAAGAGGAGTTTTTTGTTGAATACGATCAAGAGATTAAAGATGTACCAGATTCCATAAAAATCATCCCTTTTTTATGTAATGTATTACCCATTGCATGGATTAGTCAGGCAGAGATACAAGTGCAAAGCATAGACTTACATTTTGAACAATGTACAAAAGAACTAATTGCCATGTATCAAAAGATGTATCCTAACTTAAGCATGGATTTTAACTTAATTGCCAAGCAAAAGGAAGAAAATATAAATCATGAGCCAGCTAAAAGAGCCATGTTATTTAGTGGTGGTGTAGATTCTTTTTCTACATTGATGGAACATATTGAAGAAAAACCAGAGTTAATTACGGTTTGGGGAGCTGATGTGTTATTAACCGATAAAATTGGTTGGGAAAATGTAACTAAACATATTGAGCAGGTTGGAAAGCAATATGATTTAGGTATTAATCAAGTAAAAACTAATTTCAGAAGTTTTATACATCAACAAGAATTAAATGAAGCAGTAAAACAATCTCGGAGATGACTGGTGGCATGGGTTTCAACATGGAATAGGATTATTGGGATTAACCTCTGTTATTGCATCTAAAAAGAACATTGAACTGATTTATATTGCCTCTTCTTATAATAAACAAGATGTGGGAATAAAGTGTGCTTCAGATCCAACCATAGATAATACTTTACGTTTTGCTAATACAAGAATTGTCCACGACCAATATAATTTGACTAGGCAAGAGAAACTAGATAAAATTGTACAATATGCAGAAAAAAGTCGACAATATCCATTTTTAAGAGTTTGTTGGAAAGAGAAAGGCGGAAAAAACTGTTGTCATTGTGAAAAATGTTATCGAACCATATTTGGTATCATCGCTGCTGGCGGAGATCCTAATCAGTTTGGTTTTACGTATACACCTAGATTAAATCAAAAAATCAGATATGAATTATTGTATAAACTCACGTTAACAGACGGACAAAAGCCATTTTGGAAAGATATACAAAAAAGAATTAGGCAAAACTTATCGGAAACGGAAAGTAATTCACAATATCAGTGGATAACTAAAGTCAATTTTGATGACATAAATAGTAATTGGAGGAAAATAAGAAAAAAGATAGGAAAATGCAAAAGACTTTTATTAGGAAGGAAATAAGAAATGCAGAATAACTCCAGAACTTACAATTCAATTAAAAATTTATTTTTCGGCTTAGGAAGCCAAGTGATTATCCTTATTTTAAATTTTATCTCTAGAACGGTATTTATCAAAACATTAGGGACAGAATATTTAGGGGTTAATGGCTTATTTTCTAACATACTAACCGTATTATCTTTGGCAGAATTAGGAATTGGAAATGCTATTATTTATAGCATGTATAAACCATTAGCTAATGGGGATACTGGCAAAATCGTGGCTTTGATGAATATGTATAAAAAGTTGTATAACATCATTGCTGCTATTATTTTAACGATAGGATTATTACTTGTTCCTTTTCTTAAGTATTTAGTCAATACAGATATGGAAATAGATAAAATTATAATCTATTATTTGTTATTTTTACTGAATTCTGTTGTTTCCTATTTGTTTGCCAGCAGAACATCGATTTTAAATGCAGACCAGAAAATGTATATTGTAAAAACATATACCATGATTTTTACTGTATTGCAACAAATTGTCCAGATTGTTTTATTGTATATTACTCATAATTTTATTTTATATTTGACAGTTCAAATTATTTTTACTTTTTCGACTAACTTATATGGTGCAATCAAAGCACATAAGATGTATCCATACCTCAAGGGAAAAGATAAGTTGGCTAAAACTGAAAAAAAAGAAATTTTTAGTAATATTAAATCTATATTTATGTATAGAATAGGTGGTGTGGTATTAAATAATACAGATAATATTTTGATTTCTATCATCATTGGAACGGTGTATGTGGGGTATTATTCTAATTATTATATGGTTATTAATGCCATAACTACTTTTACCACACTTATCTTTACTTCTATTACAGCTAGCATAGGAAATTTAAATGCAAGTAGTAATGAAGGAAAAAAATATGAAGTATTTACGATTATCAATTTCTGTTCTGCTGCTGTTTTTGGATTTATTTCTATATGTTTAATGATTTTATTTAATGACTTTATCCAAGTATGGATTGGAAAAGAATTCATTATGGGTATGCCAATTATTGCTGCTATTGTTTTAAATTTTTATCTAGTAGGAAGGCTAAATCCAATTAGCACCTATAGAGATACTTTGGGAATGTTTAGAAAAACAAGATATATTTTCATGATTACGGCAGTGATTAATATTATTTTATCTGTTATACTAGGTAAATTAATAGGGTTATTTGGCATTATTATAGCTACTGCTATAGCAAGAATAATTACCAATCGATGGTATGAACCATTAGTTTTATATAAGGATTATTTTAAGGTAAATATATTAACTTATTGGAAAAGCAATTTTTATTATGTTTTATGCACAATCGTAAATTATGGTATCACGTATCTATTGATTAACAAAATGATGGTAACTAGTATAGGAAATTTTGTGGTAAAAGCAGTGTTGTGCTGCCTAATCAATGGAATATTGTTTCTCATAGAATTTTATCCTCGAAGGGAATTTAAAGATTTGTTAAATAGAATAAAAAAAGAAGGATAGTGAAAGATGAAAATAAGAAAAGGGAGTAAGAAAATAAAGATTTGGTTAAGTATACTAATCATATGCTTGCTAGCATTTTTTATGGGAATAAAACTATACATAGATTCAATTGAATCAAAAACTAATTCGGTGAACCCTTTAACTTATGTGCAAACTTATCAAAATGGAGATCAACAAACTAGTATTTTACAAGAAAATGAAGAACTACTTCTCAATCCGGGAAAAGGCTGGGTATCGTATGATGAAAGTGTTCTTGACAATTATGAGGAAATAATCAATATTCGGATACTTTAGAATCGATTGGGCTGCCTTAGAACCAGAAGAAGGTGTATATGACTGGGATATTTTAGATAAGAAAATACAAAAATATGTAAATAAAGGAAAAAAGGTACGGATTTGGTATTCTTAGTGCAAGTACAACAAGTAAACGTAAATACGTAACACCTGAATGGGTTTTTGCGGCAGGAGCAAAGGGAAGAGTTATTCAAGCTACTGATACATGGACGGGAACAAAAGAGCAGGTGATTCCGATTTGGACAGATGAAATATTTTTACAAAAATTAACTAATTTCGTTCAAGCTCTTGCAGAAAGATACGATGGAAATGAATCCATTGCTTATATTGATATACGTTCATATGGCAATTGGGGAGAACAACATTTAGGATTAATTGGCGGAGAATATTTAACTTCAGACCAGTTAGAACAGCTTTATATTACTCCTTATAAAGAAGCTTTCAAGAAAACTCTTTTAGTCAATCCGTGGGGGGATAAGAGATACAATACAGCTTATCAATGGTCTATCGATAATGGAATTAGTATTAGAAGAGATGGCATTTTTAAGTATTCAGATGGAACGGAATGTAAAATGGCCTATGGTAAACTTCCTTCTATTTTTGAATTTACTTCAAACTATAAATGGATGGTAGAAAATAATTTGTGGAGTCAAGAAAACTTGTTACAATACATGGATAATGGTAAACCATCGTATATCCAATTTGATGCTTCTTTGTATGCTAACAATAAGGAGTTTTGCCATGAAATAGGCAATAAAATGGGTTATTATTTTAAATGGAAAGAAGTTACCTTTTCTGATAAAATAATTGGCAATGAGAAACAAGAAATTACCTTGGATTTTATCAATGAGGGAGTAGCGCCATTATATGAACCATGCACAGTATATATAGGATTAATGGATCAAAATTATCAATTGGCAAAAAAAGTTAAAACAGAAATAGATCCACACACTTGGAAACCAAATGAAAGAGTACAAGAACACTTATCTTTATCCGTAGAAGCAATGAAAGAAGGAGATTATATTCTTGCTTTGGGATTTTTCTTAAACGAAAATGATGAAAAGCCAACCTATTTGCTTGGTAATTCAAATAAGACAGAAGATAATTGGTATGTTTTTGGAAAGGTAAAACTAGAAAGCCCACAAGAAGAGTATAGTATTAAAAATTCAGATGATCATTTTTTAATTAACGGATATGATAACTATGAATCTAATATTCAACTTTCCCATTTAAAAAAAGATTCAAGCTATGTTATTGATCTATACATAAACCAAGAATGGGTAAAGACTATTCCTATAGATAGTACACAAGAAAAGGTAAATCAAAAGCTTACCATGGATTTTATAGAAGGTAAAAATAGTTATGAAATACAGATAAAAAAAGATAACCAAATACAAAAAACAGAAAAAAAAGAAATATATGTATGTCATTTCATTCGTAATATCAATGAAATTAGGGCAAAACTATTAGATGGTTATAAACATTTTGAACACGCTTTTCAGGAAGAGATAAGTCAAGTAAATGGATTAGCAGAAGAGATAGAAAACCTAAAGAGTTTGCTCAATCAATTAGAAAATAGTTCTCAAATACAAGTAAATAAGTCAACTGAATTAATGGAAAAACATTATGAGTTGGGATTAACCATATTGAAAGCTATACCAGCCAAGCAAACATTAGCCAATACTATGTTAGAACAATTAAATGAAATAGGGGGATGGTATGAGGATCTTGTTAGTATTTCATTAGTCGATGAAGAAGATTTTACTAGTAATCAAACAGAGGAATCCATTCATCAAGTTTTGGTATTGATCAATAATAATAAAGATCTTGAGATGATCTATGCAAACGAGATCATAGAAAGTAGTCAACTATGTTTTGAAAAAGCACATTATCTTTATCATTTAGAAGAAGAAAACAACATGAAAATAGGTTTAGCAGTCAGCAAAAATTTACATGCTAAACTATTAGCAACTTGGGCTAATCAATTTGCTAACCTATACCTTGACGAATACATTGAATCTAATCCAATTATGCTAAGTTATTCTAACTCAGACTTAATCAACCAAAATGTAACAGCCACATTATCAGCACCCTACGACTTCCAAGTCACCAACAACCACCAAGCCAAAACTTACACCTTCACCCAAAACGGAAGTTTCACCTTCCACTACTCAATAAGGGGACAAGCAAAAGAAATTACAGCTACTGTAACCAACATAGACAAAACCCCACCAACCATAACCGGAGTAGAAGAAGGCAAACTCTACTTTGATGAAGCGAAACCAATCGTGCAAGACGAAAACTTGCAAGAGGTAAAACTGATTGTAAATGATCAAGTATTTGAAAGCTATGAAACAAACACCACCATCAAAGTAGAAGGAATCTATCAACTAATAGCCACAGACAAAGCAGGAAATCAAACAAAAGTCTCTTTTGAAATCATCGAAACGCCAGATCTAAACTATCAAATCAAAGAAGATAAAATTCTCAACATCAAAAATAATACAACCAAATCTATCTTTGACCAAACTATCCGAATAAACACATCCTATCAAATCAAACGTCAAAATAAAGTCTTAACAAACGCTGACAAAATAGCAACAGGAGATATCCTAGAAACGTCAGGTGGGCAAACTTATGCTCTGATTGTTGCTGGAGACATTGATGGAGATGGAGAAGTAGGAACAATCGATTTAGTAAAAATGAGAAAATATTTACTAGGAGCAATTGAACTAAATGACATAGAAAAATTAGCAGCAGATGCCAATGTAGATGGAAAAGCAGTAGGTATACAAGATTTAGTTCGATTACGTATTCTTATTTTAAGCAAAGATAATTAACAAGAAAGATTTATCTGTTACATAAATGACATGAAACTGTAAAGAAATTTTAATACAAATTCGCTTGTTACCCTATCCTACTTATGTTACAATAAACTTGTAAGAAAATAACGAAAAAACAGGAAGGAAGGGTAACAGATGAAAAAAATAACGAAATTAGGAATTATGATCATCATTCTTGCCATGATGGTATCATTAACAACAATAGTAAAAGCAGAACCAACAGAAAAAACAGGTGATGTCAATATGACGATTACCATGGATTCAGTCATCAAAAATACCAAAACATTAACAGCAACAGTAGCATTAGGAACATTTGAAGGAGTAACGGAAAATCAACCAATGGCCTATGAAATGGTATTAGATTATAATGCAGAATTCATTACTGGAGTAGAAGTAAAAGGGTTAAACAACTGGAATGCTAGTTATAATGATTCAACGAAAAGACTATTAGGTGATACAAGTCAAGCAACACCGAATCAAAAAATTGCTGAAATTACTTTTACTTTAGCAGGTAATATTCCAGTAGGGACAAAATTAGAGATAAAATTTAATCAAATTAATGTTGCTAATGATGATACATTGGACCAAACATTTAGTTTGATACAGCAAGCAACGATTACCGATAGTAATAGCGGAACAGAAAATAATACAACTAATGATACAAACGAAACCATTAATTCAACGACAAATACAATAGCTACACAAAATACAACAGATTCAACAATAGCCAAAACACCTACATTGCCAAAAGCAGGAATTTCTAATGTCATTGTCATAGCTATTGTAATCATTGGCTTACTAGGAATAGGATTTATGATCCGTTCTAAAAGCATCAAATTAAAATAGAACTTCAAAAATAATTGTCACAAAAATGTCAAAAAGCCCAAAAGCGAGAAGTTTAATGGTGTTTATCATTTGCTATTAAAATAACTGGACAAAATCCAGGAAAACTATTGCCAAACGAAAGCACAAATGGTATAATACGAATAGTTAAAACAAGAAAGGAAGATGTAAGATGAAAAAGACATTAACAATTGCAATTTTAATGGTAATGTTAGTTATGTTAACATTAACAGGAGTAAATGCTGCAACTAATTCAACATTAGCTGATGAATTATATGCTAAATTATCTGCTTATGGAGCAACAAGTGCTGATAAAGTAAAAGTAGAAAGATACTTAGCAGATAACCCTGTAACTGAGACCCAAGCAAATGCTATCTTAGCAAAAGCTGATGAAGCTATTGCTGTGATGAAAGCAGAAGGAGTAACTGATTACAAAAAATTATCAGTAGATGGTAAAAACAAAGTAAAATCAATTGCTCAATCAGCTGCTAATTCAATTGGACTAACATTAACCTTCAAAAAAGGTATGGTTGAAGTTTACAACAAAGAAGGAAAACTAATTGAAACAGTTACTTTATCTAACAGTGGAAAATTAGCTTACACAGGAAACGATACCAATATGATTTTAGTTGTTTCTTCAGTAGCAGTTATTGCCCTAGCTGTAGCTATCGTAGCGAAAAAAAGAATGGCTAAAGTGGGAGCTTAATTCATGAAAAAAGCAATCAAAGCAACTATTATAAACATAATAGTTGCTTTCCTTTTTTTAAGCATCATCTTAGGAACAATTAACCTATCTTTTGGGCAAGAGATAGAAGATGCGGTATTGTTAGTCAATCAGGTAGCAATACGAGTAGATAGTACCTTTGAACAAAAACCAACCGAACTAAATGCAGAAGAAAACAGATTACAAAATTATCCGGAATATGGGGCAAAATACGCTACCATTCAAATTCCTAAAATAGATGTAGACTTACCAGTCTATTATGGTGACACCTTAGAACTACTAAAAAAAGGAGTAGGACATTCTAGTGGCAGTTATTTCCCAGGAGAAGGTGGATCCATTATTTACATGGGACACAACTCGAAAAAAGTCTTTCGTCGTTTCTCCGAATTGCAAAAGGGAAACGAAATTACCGTAAAGACCGACTATGGGGAATTTAAATACAAAATCTATGATATGCAATTAATAAACGAAACACAAACGGATAAACTTCCTATTCAAAAAGAAAAAGAGATCTTAATGATCTATACTTGTTATCCATTTAACAATATAGGATATGCCACACAACGATATGTGGTTTATGCCGAATTAGAAAAATAAAAGGGAACGAATAGTTTGAAAGAAACGTAAAATTCTTTCACCACTATAGGTACCTTTAGAGAGAAGCAAGACAAGAAAGGAATGCACTTAACATGAAAAATGTAGCAAATGTAATTAAATATATTATGATATTTCTTTTGGCTGTGTCTATTATAGGGATAGTTATGGTAAATCTTATTTCTTCTACCTTACTCAAAGAACAATATGTAGTCAGCAAACTAGAAGAAACAAATTACTATGAAAAACTAAAACAGGAAATCGAAGACAGCTTTGAAAATTATATTGGTCAATCAGGTCTTGATGAAACAGTTATTCATAATATCATATCAGTAGAAAAAGTAAAACAAGATACAAAAACCATTCTAGACAATATCTACTTTGGTGAAAATAAAACAGTAGATGCTACTGAACTAGAAACCAACTTAAGAAAAAATATAAACGAATCATTAGAAAATAGAAAGTTAACCATCACTCAGCAAAAAGCAGTAGATGAATACATTAACAAAATTACGACTGAATATAAACAAACGTTAACTCACACAAAATACGAAACACAGATTCATCAAGTAATAAGCAAAGTAAATCAAGGAATAGCCATCCTTCAAAAAGTAATATTGATTGTTTTAGGTATAAGTGTTATCCTTATTTTAGTCCTTAATGCAAAACAAATGTTAAAATCAATCAATTATATAGGAATCGCTTTAGCTACATCAGGAGGTTTTTTTACTGTACTAGGAATGTATATTACCAGTAAAATAAAAATAGACAATATCGTAGTACAAACGGAAGCAATATCTGATGTAATCAAAGCGGTGATGAACCACTTAATGAATACAATTAATCAATATGGTTATTTACTTTTAATTGCAGGAATTGTTTTTATTACTATAGGAAACTTCTTTGTTTATCAGAAAGAACGAAAAAAGAAAAATTAATAAAAGAGAAAAGGGAAAATGAAATATAAATTTTCTCTTTTTTAATGATTATTTTTTGTTATTTATGTTGATAGATAACTATATGTTCAGGTAGACATTAAATTCTATGATCTTCAATTAGTATATATAAATGCAAAAAAAGTGCAAATACATATTTACAAATAATGAAAATGTGGTATAATATGGTTATAATAGTATATACTATTATTAATAGAGGAGGGAAATCATGTTAATTGATTTTAAAATAAAAAATTATAAATCCTTTTACCATTTAACTGATATATCATTGGTAGCAGATAATACGAAACAAGATGATAAACAAAGATTAATTTTGCTTAATAAAAAAGGGAAAAATAAAAAATATGTATTGCCAGCTATGGTTATTTATGGAGGAAATGCTAGTGGAAAAACTTCAATGATATCAGCTATGGGAACATTAAAGGAAATCATCATGAATGGTACCATAAAGAAAAATATAAATAATAGTGCTATTAACAAACTGGAAATAGATTCATTTATTCACGATGCTCAAAAAATAAAAGAGCCGATAGAATTTTCGATTACTTTTCAATCTTCTCTACATATTTATGAATATATTATAGGACTAAAAGTTGATTCGCCATTAATTGGTAATGAAAGAAAAATAATTCGAGAAGAACTTAATATTGTTCAATATCAGGATATAGGAACATCATTAAAGGAAAAGAAAATTAATTTATTTCAAAGAGATGAGAGACAGATTTCGTTAAATAAAAATGAGGAGATATTAGCAATTTATGACAAAGGAAATGAATTTTTAAAAGATATTATTAATATAGAGAAAAATTTTAATGACAATTTAGATTTTGAGACATTATTTTTGACAAATTCTTATAAAGGTAGTGTAAGTATAAAAATTGCCAATGATATTTTAGATTGGTTTGAAAATAAACTAGTTGTAATAGTAGATTTTACGAAAAAGGGAACTATAATTAATTTTGAGGGAGAAAGTGAGGTAGCTTATTTTAGTACAATCCTAGACCGTTTAAATAATTTAGCCGATTTTGGACCACAAAAAATAGGATATTTAAAAGATAGTGAAAGTGGTAAATATGTTTTATCTTCTTTTTATCATGTAAATGGTATTGATGAAGGAATGGTCATTAATTCTTCAGTTATTGAATCAAGAGGTACCATAAAATTAATAGATTTTTGGACAAGATTTATAGCTTATTTTTCTCAAGGAGGAGTATTCTTTTTAGATGAATTTGATTGTTCAATTCACCCAGAGCTAATTGCTGGAATTATTAGTCTATTTCACGATCCCCAAATTAATACGGCTCATGCTCAGTTGATTTTTAATACGCATAATCCTTTGTTTTTACAAAAACAGTTTTTTAGAAGAGATCAAGTTATGTTTATTGAAAAAAATGATAAAAATTATATTAGTCAGGCATATAAACTTTCAGAATTTGATATTCGTAAAGGAACTAACTATATGAAGCAATATTTTGAAGGCAAATATGGAGCATTACCATTTATTGATTTTGCAAGTGCTATCCAATCACAGGAGGAGGATAGGCATGAGTAATCGAGTAGTAAGAAAAGCTACTCAAGTACCTAAATTAGCTTTTTTTGATTACGATAAAAATCCAAAAGAATTTGAAAAAAGAATGTCTACCAAAGGTGTTAAATGCTATTATGCTAACTTAAATTTTGATTTATGGTTGTTGTTACATAAAAAAAATTATGCTAAACCTGTTACAAATAATGATGATTATATAGAACAATTAAAAATAGAGTATGGTTTAGAGACTAAAGAAAAGGGAAATCAAAAAAAGAAAAATATTAAGCAAGAGAAAGTCAGAACTCAAATCATTCAATCCATAGAATGGTCAGAAGTAAAACAGGCTATTAAACGAGCCGAACAAATAATGGATCACAAGTTAGAAACAGATAAAAAATTCATTTCTAAAGATGTATTTTATTATGACAATCCTTCTATGACAATTGGTATATTTTTAAAAAAATTGATTCAAGAAATTGAGGGTAAATAGTAGAAAAAAAGATAAAAAAGAATATCTGCAGTTGATTTGCAAACAATGATAATGAATTTTGAGGAAAATAGAGAATAGTTTACGATTAAAGTAGTATACATTCTTTATTTTTTTGATTAATTTCATTTGAAGTTACTAGTTAAAAGTTTTGGGGAATAAGTCCGCTCTGAACCCAAGTTATTTGTGTATTTTCCGGATAAATTTTATCCTCCATAGCAGGGTCATTTTAAAACCCTTAAGTCCCTAACAAAGAAGCTTGTTATCGGGTTTTAAGCCTAACGAGGGTCTTCGGGAACTGTCAGATGTAAATTTATCCGGAAAATACACAAATAACTTGGGTTCAGAGCTAATTTAGTGTGAAAGTCTTAATTAGTAACCATTTGAAAAAAAATTTCCCCAAACCACTTGAAAAAAATCCAACTTAAAGATATACTATAACAGTATCAAAAGACAAAACAAAAATAAAAGGAGAGAAACATGGAAGAACTAGATTTAAAAGAACTATTCACCATTTTTTGGAACAAAAAAACACAAATTATTTTAATTGTAGCCATCTTTATGGTTATTGGTATTATCTATACCATGGGATTTGTTACCCCAGTATATACATCATCAACAACTTTAGTACTAGCTACCTCAAGCAATTCATCAAACAGTGATACCAACTCCATCACCACAACCGACGTAACACTAAACTCAAAATTAGTATCTACCTACAGTGAATTAGTCAAAAGCAAAAACGTATTAAGGCAAGTAAAATCAAACTTAAATAGTGATTTTAACGAACAAGAAATGCGTAAAAACATAACGGTCACTTCAGTAAAAGACACAGAAATTATTGAAATTACCATAACTCAAGAAGATCCAGCATATGCTGCAAAAATTGCTAACGAAATAGCAAAAGTATTTACCCAAAAGGTAGCTGAAATATATAATATCAATAACGTTCACGTGGTAGACGAAGCAGAAGTAAGTTCATCACCATCTAACGTAAACCATGCTAAAGACGTTGTCATCTTTGCTTTTGTCGGAATCGTAGTAGCTGTCATGTATGTACTAATTGTTAATATGTTAGACACAACCGTAAAAACACAAGAAGACATTGAAAGAATGTTAAAAATACCAGTACTAGCTAATATTCCTTATAATACACCAGAAAAAGGAGGAAAGAGATAATGAAAAAAGAAGTTATTGTACAAAAGGATCCCAAATCTCCGATTTCAGAAATATTTAAAACATTAAGAACCAATATACAATTTATGAACACCAATAAGAAATTAAAAACTTTGTTAGTTACTTCTACTACACCAGGAGAAGGAAAAAGTTATGTAGCAGCAAATTTATCGGTTACTTTTGCTCAAGCAGGGAAGAAAGTTATTTTAATCGATGCTGATATGAGAAAAGGAAGGCAATACAATATTTTTGATGTATCACCTAGACCAGGGCTTTCCAATTACCTATCAGGAGTCAATGAAAATGGAGAAGAAGAACCAGACATCACACGTTTTATTCAGCCTACAGAAGTCGATAATCTATTGATTATTCCAGCAGGAAATATACCACCAAACCCATCAGAACTATTGGTTTCTCCACAAATGATTCAATTGTTAGAAGAGCTTAAAGAAGTTTGTGACATTGTCATCATTGATGGAACACCATCAGAATTAGTATCAGATTCAATCATCTTATCTAGAATCGTAGATTCTACGATTATTGTTGCAGCATCCAAAGAAACCAAAAAAGATAGTTTAGAAAGAGTAGTCAAAAACATACAAAATGTAGGAGGAAAAATTGCTGGTGTTGTATTAAACAAAGTAGAAATTTCAGCTAGAAAATACCAAGAAACGTATTATTATGGTTCAACTGCCTTAATGCCAAAGAAAAACGCGAAAGTAACTCGTACTCCCAAAAATGCAGAAGAATTAAAAAGAAGAGCATCTTCTAGTATCAGTCAGAACATGCCAAAACCAGAAAAACCAGAACGAAAAGAAGCCAGCTATTTAGAAACCAACCCATTACCAAGTTTCTTAGAGAAAAAAGAAGAAATAAAGCCAAAGGAAATAGCCGACAAACCTAAATTGGATGATCAATCTGGAATATCCATTGATAAAACCAATGACATTTTAGATCAAATCAATTCCTATTTAGAGCAAGAAAAGAAAAACTTAAACTAAAAGAAAAAATAAGCTAAAAATAGTTGAGCAAGAAATCCGCCAAGCAAAAGCAGAACAAAACTTAAGATCAAAAGTAAAAGAACGGTAAACACAAAACTAAAAATAGACAGTTAAAAAATGCAGAAGTAAACCATTAAATAAAGTAGAAGAAGGACAAAGAGTGAAAAAAATTTCATCCATCTAGTCTAGAAAATCTTTACATCTTTACTAAAATTACGAAAGGAGAAAAATGTTAGTTTTAGGCTAACATATACTAGAAAAAAATGATAGACTTTCATTCACACATATTACCAAACATAGATGATGGATCTAGAAGTATAGAAGAAACATTTAATCTAATCAAAGAAGCAAAAGAGGCAGGTTTTAGTGGGATAGTATTAACTTCCCACTACATTGAAAATTATTATGAAACCGATACACCTGAACGTGAAGTATGGGTAAAAGCAATAGAAGAAAATTTAAAAGCCAAAGGAATCGAAAGTGATTTATACTTAGCCAATGAAATATATTTATCAGAAAATATGATGAATTTATTAGAAGAGGGAAAAGCATCAACCATCAATAATAGTTGTTATGTTCTTTTTGAAATGCCATTAAATGAGGAGCCAATGAACTTGTATGATGTCATATATTCTTTACAAGAGAATAAACTTATACCAGTATTAGCCCATCCAGAACGTTATGCCTTTGTTCAAAAAGAGCCAGAATTAATTTATGACCTAATCCAAAAAGGCTGTTATATGCAAGCCAATTATGGAAGCATTTTAGGTCAATATGGCAAAAAAGCACAATTTTTGGTACGTCAATTTTTAGCCAATAATATGATTCATTTTTTAGGAAGTGATGTCCATAGGCAAAATTCGATATATCCTAAAATTCCGCAAGCCATAGACTTAATTAAAGAAACCATTGGTAGTCAAAAATTTGAAGAATTAAGTACAATCAATCCAGAATTAGCATTGGCAAACAAAAAAATTGACATTCATGAACCAATTGAATTTCGTTTAACCTTTAAAGAAAAAATTGCTTTGTCTTTGGGTGATTTATTTAAGAAAGATTAATCATTTGAATCTACCTGAGTAGTATTCTAAAGAAATAGGCAACCGTAAGAGAAAGAGGCTAAAATGACAGAAAAGGAAGGAAGAATCAATTTGAGAAGATATTTTGGAACAGATGGAATTAGAAGAATAGCCAATACAGAGTTAACTCCTGAATTAGTTTATAAAGTTGCAAAAGCAGGAGCCTATGTATTAGCTAAACACACAGATCATGCACCCACCATTTTAATTGGTAGAGATACACGTATTTCAGGAACATTAATTGAAAGTGCTATGGTAGCAGGATTTTTAAGTTTTGGTGCTAACGTAAAATTGTTAGGAGTCATTCCAACACCAGCAGTAGCCTATTTAACTAGAAAATTAAAAGCAGATGCAGGAGTAGTCATTTCTGCCTCACACAATACCTATGAATTCAATGGAATTAAATATTTTAGTAACAAAGGCATGAAAATACCAGATACGCTAGAAGAAGAAATAGAAGAAGTCATGGAATCAGGAAAAATAGAAGAACTAACAGCAATTCGTGACAAAATAGGAATTTCAGAAGATGCCACAAAATTAGCAGAAGAATACCTTTATTTTTTCCGTAAACAATTTGATGATACGTTAGAAGAATTAATTACTCCTGATTTTGTTGTAGGAATAGATGCTGCCAATGGAGCTACTTACCAAATAGCAGAAAAAGTATTTCAGGCATTAAAAATTCCTTATCGTATGATTGGTAACAAGCCAGACGGTATTAACATCAATGAAAACTGTGGATCTACTCATCTAGAAAGCTTAAAACAGTTTGTTGTAGAAAACAAATTAAGCTTAGGAGTAGCCTACGATGGTGATGGAGACAGATGTTTAGCCGTAGACGAAAAAGGAGAAGAAATAGATGGAGACAAACTCATGGCCATCATTTCACAATCCTTAAAGAAAAAAGGAAAATTAGCCAAAGATACCATAGTAGCCACAGTAATGAGTAACTTAGGACTAAAAAAATACACGCAAAACAATCAACTATCCTTTGTCGAAACAAAAGTAGGGGATCGCTATGTATTAGAAGAAATGCTAAAAAATGGCTATAATCTAGGCGGAGAACAATCAGGTCATGTCATCTTATTAGACTATAACCCAACAGGAGACGGAATTCTTACCTCACTTATGTTAATCCAGTCCATTCTAGAAGAAAAGAAAAAAGCCTCAGAAGTAGCAGACATTATCCATTTATATCCGCAAATACTACTCAATGCCAAAGTAGATAACGACAAAAAATACGATTATGAAAAAGACGAAGAAATAAAGCAGGCCATTGCCAAACTAGAAAAAGAATTTGCCGGAAATGGTAGAGTATTAATCAGACCATCAGGCACAGAACCATTAGTAAGAGTTATGATAGAAGGAGAAGACCAACAAGACATTACCCAAAAAGCAAAAGAAATGGTAAACTTCATCGAAACAAAGCAGGGAAATTAAGGGGACGCCCTTTTCTTCCCTAGCCAAAATTTCCCTATTGAAATGTTAATTCGTTTTTAATAGGAAAAACATAAAACAAAAGAAAAGGAGGAAGGGGAATGTATATCTTAAATATGACGAATATAGTCACTTTACTACTATTATTAGCGGCAACCATTTTACTTATTTTTCTTGCACAAGAAACCAAGAAAAGTTATATTTCTGCGATTCCATTGGTTTTTTATTTAATCATGATCTGCATTCATGGAGCACAATTATTAACTTTGCAAGAAGAATTTAAAAATTTAGCCGGAACACTACTATGGTGTATAGCCATTGACATGGTATTTATTGGTATCAGTTTTTTTGGCTATTTATGGGTAGACGATATCGAAGCTAAACAAAAAGGATTAAAAAGTGTTGATAACAGTTTAGCTTGGTTTTGGAAAAATATTTAAACCAAAAAGTATAGTGTCTCAAATTAGGTTAACTAGTAATTATTTGGACTGTAAAAAAGTCTCTGAGAAAAATAACCATAAGTTTTAAACTAGATTTATGGTTATTTTTTTAGAGACTTTTTAAGCCCCTTGTTTTTAATCTGATTTTATGCAAATACAAATCTATATTTTCCTTTATGTTTAGCATTTATTCCTTTATTCAGACGAAAGTAAAGCCTTTACGACAAATCGATTTTGATTAATATTATTACAAGTAATTAAAGTAAGTTCAGAGCGATTACCATCATAATCATAAATAGGAGAGAGATCATCAGCTTTTACTTCATACGTATATACTACGCGATAAAAAAAGCTACGATGTTGATTATCCGAAATAATAATTTCATCATTTTCGTTGAGATGTGGTAAAGAACTAAAAAATTTACCATTATCATAATTATGACCAGCTATACACAAGTTTCCTTTAGCCGTAGGAAGTTCACCATAAAGACGACAAGGAGAAATAGCAAGAGAACTTTCATCTAAATGCGAAAAAAAGGAATAACTTAATGAGATAGCAGGAATATCTAACTTTCCAATTAACGTATTTTCCGCAGGATTTTCCTGACTGGTAAAAGTATCCTCTAATGCAGAAGAGGTAGAATATAAACGTAAAATTTCATAATTTTGTGATAAAGTTTTTGCTAATTTATCTTTGTGATGATGATCAAAAAATAAATACATAAAAAATCCAATTAGGGACAAAATAATGGCAAGAGAAACGAATAAGATAATTTGAAAATCCTTACGTTTTTTTTCAGGATGTATGGGAGTCTCTTCGTGCACATGGATATTTTGGTTAATTTTGTCATTTTCTAAAGTGACAGATAGTTCTTTAGCAAATTCTACTTTTTCATTAAGATTAGTTGGTTTAGTTTTATTTTTAGTAATTAAAATTTGATTCATCATACCCTCCCATACTAGTTTCTCATCTTATGAAAGAAATATCAGAGAAAAATATGGAA
>JAETPW010000010.1 GCA_021771025.1 Clostridiaceae bacterium | reverse complement strand
TGAGCCAGGATCAAACTCTCATGTTTTTGGTATTTATCTTTCTCTTTCGAGATCTATAAATCAAACTTAAGTGTTTTATCAAGCTCTAAACTTCTTACTTTTTTTATTCGAAAAAACTTTTAAAAAAATACTTATTCGGTACTTTCCCTTTTCTCATTTCTGAGCTTAAGAAAATTTACCGCTTCGGTTTATTCTCTAAAGGATTTTATTGTTTACTTTTCAATGTACTTTGTTCCATTTGTGTGTGGAACGTTTTGAATTATACTATACCTTTTTTTGTTTGTCAATACTTTTCGACAACTTTTTCAAAAATATTTTTTTGCTCTTAAAAGGGCAAAATAAAAAACTAGTAATCGCTGTTTTTATCTTATTCATCGTGTATTAGTTTTATTACTAATTCTTATGTTTATTTTTAATTTTTTGTCTGTTGCTCGGTACTTTTTTATCATAACATTTTTCATTCCAGAACTTAACGCTTATTTAGAATAACATATTCTATTCGTTATGTCAATACATTTTTTTAATTTTTTATACTTTTTTTGTAACTACTCTACAATTCACAGCCTATAAATTGTAGAGTAGTGAAAAAAGGGAGACTTAGCTAATGATAATCCTATTAATTTATACCTGACAGTTCCCTAAGACCCTCGTTAGGCTTAAAACCCGATAACAGGCTCCTTGTGAGGGACCTAAGGGTTTTAAAATGACCCCTGCTATGGAAGGTTAAATTAATAGGATTATCATTAGCTAAGTCTCCCTTTTTTCACGGTTATCATTTTCAGTAAGCTATGAATAGTAACAACTACTCAGATGGTCTTCCTATCAACTAGCTTAGAGGTAATAAATTTATCAAATCTCTACTAATATTAAATCTTCCCCTATACATTTGATGTTCTTCCAAGGTATTTCAATATCATTACTTCCAGAAAATAGATTAAGAAGTTTTTTATCTCCGGGGACAATAATTGCTGTTATCATTCCTGTTTCTAAATCCGCACATACATCTTGAACATATCCTAATCGTTTTCCATCTTTTATATTCACTACTTCTTTATGTTTAAAATCCAAACCTTTATCACCCATCGTTCTTCCCTATGCTAGTTTTCTACTAACATATACTCCCTTCTGGTTTGCTATAAATTTAGTAGAATAGAAATCCATCTTTATTTCTTCTTTCTACTATGATTTATTATATTCAATACATAATAAAGTTTTCCTAAATTTTAAAAATAAATTGTTACCATTCAAACTTTATTCTTGTAGAGTCGCATAAAAAAGAAACCCTTTTCAGCAAACTATGAATGTTAACAATAAATTCACTTTTAGCCTTTTTTCTTAACTCATATTTTTCTAGCATGTCTCTTGTAGCAAAACCATGAGGTGATTCTACCTTTTCTAAAAAAGTAATTCCTTCTAAATGGTCTATTTCATGTTGGATCAATCTTGCAGAAAAACCTGATTTTATTTTTTGGATCTTCTCTCCCTTTTCGTTTTGATAGGTTACTTGAATGGTTTTGTATCGTTTCACTTTTCCTCTGATTTCTGGCACACTTAAACAACCTTCATATTCTACTGTCTGTTCTTCACCTATATTACTCCAATGTGGATTGATTAAAATAGTAGTTGGTATTTCTTCGCAATCTTTATAATGACATTTTTCTTGTTTAACTTGAATGACAATTATTCTTTGACTAATTCCTATTTGTGGTGCTGCTATTCCATATCCTCCGGAATAGTTTAATGTTTCTATTAAATCTTCAATTATTTCTCTTTCTTCTTTTCCTATATTTTCTACTGTTCTACTTTTTTGATTTAAAAGAGGGTCTCCTATTTTTCTGATTTGTATTATTTTTCCCATAGATTACGTATGTGTTAGCTTTTTTATCGCCAACATCTCCTCCTTTCTCGTAAAACTGATCAGGTATTGATCGATTGATAAAAGCGATTGTACATATGTACCTCATTGAGTTCTTGTTCCTTCTATTAGTAATATTTAAATCTTTAGACTAACGTTTTAAACCTATTATATGAAAAGTTATTTCTATTATAATTATATTTTCTTCATTCGTCAACAATTCTGCTTCTTTCTTGCAAAAATCCATGTTAAGTTTTTTCTTAACATGGATTTTCTGTTTAACGTTTTGATTTCTATTTGTAAATTCTTTTTATGTGTTCGATAGCACTTTTCTCTAATCGAGATACTTGAGCTTGTGATATTCCAATTTCTTCGGCTACTTCCATTTGTGTTCTTCCATCAAAAAAGCGTTTATTGACAATCATTTTTTCTTTATCAGTCAATTTTTTCATTGCTTGGGCTATGGTCATTTTTTCTGCCCATAATTCATCTGTATTTTTACTGTCTTTTACTTGGTCCATAATATAAATATTTTCTGCTCCATCATTATAGACTGGCTCTTGCAAGGAAACAGGATCTTGAATCGCATCAAAACTGATGGCTACTTCTTCTTTTTCCACCCCTAATTCTTTGGCAATTTCTTCAATGGTTGGTTCTTTTCCTTTTTCTTTTACGTATCTTTCTTTAAATTGAAGCGCTTTATAAGCTAAATCTCTTACTGATCGGCTAACGCGGATACTATTATTGTCCCTTAGGTAACGTTTAACTTCACCGTATAATCATAGGTACTGCATAAGTGGAAAATTGTACGTTCTGTTCTAAATCGAAATTGTCAATTGCTTTAATTAATCCTACGCAACCTACTTGGAACAAATCATCTGCTTGTTCCCCTCTTCCATAAAATCGTTGTATAACACTTAGTACTAATCTTAAGTTTCCATTAATAAAGGTATTCCTTGCTTCTTCATCTCCTGCTTTTATTTTTTGAAAGAGTTCTTCTTTTTCTTCTCTGGACAAAATGGGTAATTTCGATGTGTTAACTCCACATATCTCTACTTTGTTGATCAAAAAGAAAACCTCCTTTGGCTAATACTTACTTTAAGTATTTCCCAAAGAAGGTTTTTTATACTATTAATCTACCATTATGATTTTTGGTTGTTCAGTTGTTTTATTTAGAATCTAGCTCTTTTTTTACTCTATCATTTTAAATAGGGAATTTTTAGATAGGGAAATTTTCACTAGGGAAGAAAAGGGCGTCCCTTTTTCTTCCCTAACCCTATCCCTAGCCCTGTCTAACTAGCCTGTTTTGCTCATGATGTCTTTTTTCATCTTGCCAATTATCTTTTTTTCTAAACGCGATATGTAACTTTGCGATATGCCGAAGTTCGTCGGCTACTTCTTTTTGGGTTTTTTCTTTTCCCGTTTTAAAGCCAAAGCGCATTTCCATGATGTCTTTTTCTCTTTCGTTTAATTTTAAAATGGAGGCTCTAAGTAGAGTTTTGTCTACTTCGTCTTCTAAATTGCGTGAGGTGATGTCTGGATCTGTTCCTAAAATATCCGAGAGTAGTAGTTCGTTTCCGTCTCCATCTTTGTTGAGTGGTTCATCGATGGATACTTCTCCTTTTATTTTATTGCTTTTTCGTAGGAACATTAGGATTTCGTTTTCTATGCAGCGCGATGCGTAGGTGGCTAATTTTATGTTTTTTCCTGAATTAAAGGTGTTGACTCCTTTCATTAGACCAATTGTACCGAATAGAGATTAGGTCTTCAATACCTATTCCTGTGTTTTCAAATTTTTTAGCGATATAAACCACTAGCCTTAAGTTTCGTTCTACTAAAATTTGTCTTGCTTCTAACTGATTTTCTTCTGACAATTTGCGGATCCATTCTTCTTCTTCCTCTGGTGGTAATGGTGGGGGAAGTGTTTGGCTTCCTGCAATGTAAAATATGGGTAAATATTCAATTTCATTATCCTCATTTAAGTATTTGGCGCATATTGTGCTAATACTATTTTTGACAAAGTCGAGCATTTTCATTTTTTTCACTCCCTTCTGGTGCCGGTTTCATTCCATTAACTCCATTCCCATTAGTCCTCTGTACTCTCCTCTTTTGGTTAATGATTTGTTGTAGATGCCAATCATCACATTTTCTCTTGTTTGTTTTTCTCCGTCTTCTTTCTCTAATTCTACTTTTTGTGCTTTAACGCCGAAGTAACATTCCATTTTGCTTTCCTAGAGAAGAATAGGGAATTAGTTTTAGTTTTGGCTGATAAATCCTTTTTACCTCTTCTGGTAATTGTTCAAAGTCTCCTGCTAATATGTCATCTAAGTGGTCTAGTATTTCTTTTGGTAATAAATCATATAGTGCTGTATGTTCTACCACGATGACTGGTGCTCCTGAAATGGGTTCTTTTAGCATATTTCCAGTATCTAACATCGTTTGTATACTGATTTCCTTGTTGTTTAACCAAATCGTAACTGGGCAGAGCATATCTTTTTTGGAAAATTTGCTTTTTAACATTTTAGAGGCAGTAATCCATAAAATAAACCCAATGATTGCTCCTAAGAAAACGGTTTTTAGTGGATAAGTTCCTAAAAATAATCCGTTTTTCATTAGAATGTCTTGTGGTTTTATGATATAAATAAGAGCAAAAGCTACTCCTCCAAATACAAATGATGTCAAATAAAATAATAGCAGTTCTTTCCACAATTTCTTCTTGCTTTGTGGATTAAAAGCCAGATATACCATAAGAATGGATAACAAGATTTTTAGTAGCAAATTAGAATAGATAGCTAATTGAGAAAGATAAGAAATGACAGAATAAATTGCTCCTAATAAACTTGCTAAGAAAATGCGAATGTGATGAATTGATGTTTTGCTGACAATTGCTGTAGCATATAAAATAATGCCATTCATGATTAAGTTTTCTAGTACTACCACATCTAAATAAATGGTCATTTACATCACCTGCATGATTATTCTACACCCTTTCTTTTGAAAAGGTTGTCTTTTCTTAATGTAGAAAAAATGAAATAATCGGGAGATTTCGATTACTTTTCTTTTTCCTAGACAAGAATCGAATTTAGGGACGGGGTAAAATAAGGTAAAAACGCCCAAAAAGGGGACAGGGTCAAAAGGCAAAAAACATAGCCAAATGGTAAACCATTGGCTATGTTTTTTATCTCTTGACCCTGTCCCCTTTTTGGGCGTTTTTACCTTATTTTACCCCGTCCCCAAATTGGGAGAGTTACCGTTACATATTTTTGTTTTTGTTTTTTCTTAAGAAAGATGGAATGTCTAAATCATTTTGAGATGAATTTACTTCTGAACTTGATGGAATTGAGTTAATTTTCTTTTCCCAAGTTTTGGATACGATGTTGTCTACTCCAATGCTAGAGATTGGTTCGTTTTTTTCGAATCCTGTTGCAATTACGGTGATTTGAATTTCGTCTTCCATGTTTGGATCAGTTACGGTACCAAAGATGATGTTTGCTTCTGGGTCTACGCTACGTTGTACTAATTCTGCTGCTGTGTTTACTTCGTGTAATCCTAAGTCTTCTCCTCCTGTGATGTTGATGATGACTCCTTTTGCTCCTTCGATTGAGGTTTCTAGTAATGGACTTTGGATGGCTTCTTTTGCTGCATCTTCTGCTCTGTTTTCTCCTCCAGCGCGTCCTACTCCCATATGTGCCATTCCTTGATTTAACATGATGGTTTTTACGTCTGCGAAGTCTAAGTTAACAAGTCCTGGTACTGCAATTAGGTCTGATATACCTTGTACACCTTGTCTTAATACATCATCTGCCATTTTGAAGGCTTCTATGATTGATGTTTTGCGATCAATGATTTGTAATAGTTTATCGTTTGGAATAACCACTAAGGTGTCTACTTTTCCTTTTAGGCTTTCAATTCCTCTTTCTGCTTGGGAAAGTCTTTTCTTTCCTTCAAAAGTGAATGGTTTTGTGACTACACCGATGGTTAGGATTCCCATTTCTTTTGCTGTTGTTGCTACGATTGGTGCTGCTCCTGTTCCTGTTCCACCACCCATACCAGCGGTTACGAATACCATGTCAGCTCCTCTTAATACTTCTGCTACTTCTGCTTTGCTTTCTTCTGCTGATTGTGCTCCAATGTCAGGGTTTGCACCCGCTCCTAATCCTCTGGTTATTTTTTCTCCGATTTGGATTTTAGTACTTGCTTTTGATTGTTGTAAAGCTTGTCTATCTGTGTTGACAGCAATGAAGTCTACTCCTTTGATTCCTGTTTCAATCATTCGGTTAACAGCATTGTTTCCTGCTCCCCCTACTCCAATTACTTTAATGGTTGCTGTTCCATCCATCATGGCTACATTGTTATCATCATATTCCATCATTTAGATTTTCCTCCTTATATTTAGAAAGTAAATGTGTCTCTAGCTTTTACTTTCTACCCCTATTTTTTTTAAAATTAATAACTTAATTTATTCCCCTTGGCTTATTCTGTGCTGGTCTTTTATGATTTTACTGTATGCTTTATCTTTGTGTTTTACTTTGATGATCTATTTTTGTTTTTTGCTTTCGTGTTTACTAAATAACTATTTTTCTATTCAATAACTAGTAATCTTGTGTAAGTTTTGTCTAAGATATTTTTTTGTTGCAGCTTATCTTTATTTTGATTCGCTTAATTCGCTTATGATTTGTTTTCTAGCTATAAAAGAATTCTTTAATTCGTTCAATGATGTTTTTCCAAAAACTATCATCTGATTTGGTGTCTATGCTACTAGATACCGTTTTGGCAAATGGTCTTGCTGCGATGTAACGAACTAGTGCATAGCTTGTACGATAGGTTGGCTTAACTGTGCTAATGGCTCTTCCTGTTGATATTTTAACAGGGATATTTAGATTGATTTTTCCTGCTACATCACTTTTATTGATGTTAATAATTCCTTGCCCTGTTAAAACAACATTATTAATTTTTGACTTGATTCCTTGGCTAGTAATATCTTTATTGATGATAGAAAAGATTTCTTCAATTCTGGCTTCGATGATTTCGATTAGTTCTGAACTTTTGATGATTTTGTTTTTCTTTTCTTCTTTACAGGTATTTAATATGATATCATTATCATTATCAATAAAAGATTTTAAGGCTAGTCCATATTGTCTTTTTAATTTATCGGCTTCTTCTTCTGAAATATTGAGTACCAAGGCAATATCATGGGTGATGTTATCTCCTCCTAAAGGAAGGGAATTGGTATAGACAAAACTTGATCCTTCGAATACTCCTATGTCTGTATTTCCTGCCCCGATGTCAAGTAACATGATATTGTCGTGTAATTCATTACTATCTAAGATTAGGTTTCTTTCTGCTAAGGTTACAGGAACGATTCCATCAATTTCTAAGCCTGCTCGTTTGAATATTCCATTTAATTGTCTGACATAGTCTTTTTCGGCTAAAATAACTTGTGCACTTATGGTAAAATTAGCACTTAAATTTCCGACTGGATCAGTAACTACTGTTCCATTGTCTAACGTAATTTTATCCGGTACAATATCAATTAATGTTTTTCCTTCTGGGATTTCTATGTCTTTTACTTGCATGATTGCACTTTGGACGTCTCTTACTGAAATTCCTGAATATTTATCTTTTACTTCTTTGGTAATACTATTTTGAACGATGGTCACGTGTTTTCCTGGAATAGTAACATAGGCTGAATTGATTTTTAGGTTGGTTTCTTCTTCGGCATATTGAATTGCTTTTGCTAGACTTGCTGTAATTTCATCTTCATTAATTATTTTTCCTTTTTTGAGTCCACTGCATTTATAGGATGTACTACTAATGGTCTCAATTTGGCCAAAGTTATTGACTTCCCCTACAACGGTTGCTACTTTTGTTGTTCCTATATCTACACCGACTATAATATCACCGATTGCCAAGTTAATTCCTCCATTTTTTAGTAATAAATTTTCTAGAGTATTTATATTACATTTTTGGACAATTGTCAATAGAATTTGTTATATTTTTGTAATATTTTCGTAATATGATTGTAATACAATTCTCTATCATTTTGTGCTAGCCGATTTGCTTTATTTTATCAAATTCAACTCATCTGTTTTTGGTTTGTTCTTTTTTCGATTAAATGCGACATTTTTTGCAATTTACTACATATGATAAACTTTTCTAGAAAAAAAATCAAGAGTTTTTTGCAATTTTTTTATTCAAGGTGTTACTGGTTAACACTTTTACACTAAAGTAGCTCTGAATCCAAGTTATCTGTGTATTGTCCGGATAAATTTATGTCCGACAGTTCCCGAAGACCCGCGTTAGACTTAAAACCCGATTGCTGGCTTCTTTGTGAGGGACTTAAGGGTTTTAAAATGACCCTGCTATGGAGGATTAAATTTATCCGGACAATACACAGATAACTTGGATTCAGAGCGGATTTATTCCTCAAAACCATTAACCAGTAACTTCAAGGTTACTGTTGGTTATTATTCACAGCCATATAAATTGTAGAGTAGTGAAAAAAGGAAGGATTGATTCCTCAAACCCCCAAAATAAATCAAAAAAATAGAGAATACATTTCACTTTTCTAGCAAAATGTCCTCTATTTTTTATCTTAAACATCTCTTTTATCAACTAATGATAAAATACATCTTTTAAATGCTATTGCCAAAAGGAAAAGTCCAATCTACAAACAGCACTTCAATGAAATTTAGTTTTCCTTTTGTTTTTGGCTACTTTCTTCTTTATTTTCCTTTTTCTTTACTAGCTGATCTGTCCACTTTTCCACATAATAACGACGAATTGTTCCCAAATTCATGAACATTCTCCACACAAAAACAACGATAGCAGCTAAATAAATATCCACATTTAATTTTTGTCCTAATACGGTTAATAAAATCGCCAAAATGGCATTGCCAAAAAATCCAGAAATAAATATTTTCATATCAAATTTCTTATTAATGACAGATGCGATTCCTCCAAAAACAGAATCTAGTGCAGCAATAATAGCAATAGCTAAATAACTTGAATACGTATATGATATCATTGGTGCATTAATCCCAATAATAGCGCCTAATAAGCAGCCTAAAATAATTGCAAATAAAACCATTTTTCTCATCTATGTTAGCTTCGAAAGCCAACATATTTCTCCTTGTATACCATATTTAGGTTTTTGATTAAGGGTGTACCTATAAACCTTTTTTTCATTTCCTAAAATCTTTTTATTTCATGTATTTAGTGGTTATTTCTTTGTTGTACTTAGGAATTTTAATTTTATTATTTTTTGTACTTTTTTCTATGGAAACATCATGTCCTATTTTTTTCAATTGGTCAATGTATCCACCATTTCCTAATAAGGAGCTTTCTAAATAAGTTTGATTTCCTATAGCTTTGATAATATAAGGAGATAATATTCTTTGTTGATTTACTTTGATTACGGTTAAGTTTACCGTAACAATATCACTCATGTTAATGATTCTTTCTTCATTAATAGAAATCGCCTCTGCTCCTGCTAATTTTAGTGCATTTACGATGGATAATAAATTATCTGATGTAATTTTTCCTACCTCTACATCGTCGCTGTCTTTTAACGTAATGGTAATTCCTTCTCCTTCTACATCTGTTTTTCCTAATACGACATTGACTTGATCTAGTTCTTTTTGAATCAATTCTGATGATTCTGCATTGGATGCTTCTTTGTCTTTATATTCTTGTAATTTCTGATTTTTTTCTTCATATTGATTGTTAGCTTCTTGGTATTTATCTTTCCAATTGGCTAGTTCTGTTCGTAGTTCTTCTTCTCTCATGGTTTCAATTGAGGTAATGTCTGTTTCACTGACAATTTTAAATTGCATAAACATAACCATGACTAAAGCAAAACAAGCTATTCCCATCGTAATGGTTACGGTCAATTTTCCTTTTTTCTTCACTTTGTTCCCTCCTTTGGTATAGGGTTATTTTTCTTGTATGGTAGTCGCATATTTGTAATTAATGACACCTGAATATTTATTTATGGTAATGTTATTGGATTTTTTTAGTTCTACCCCAATTTGATATTCTTTTAATATACTTAAATATCCCTCTGGTCTAGCTAAATTAGCTAGTGTTTCTGGAAGTCCTATTGCTTTAATGACAAATGGTGCTCCGATTTTTTCTCCATTAATGTTGATGATATTACCACCACATACAATAGCTGTTGTAGGAATAATTCGTTGATCATTGATGGATATGGCTTCTGCTCCTGCATTTTTTAATTCATTGATTACGCTAAGTACATCTAAGTCATGCACAACTAACAAACTACTATCCATCACAGAACTTGCCTCTGCTTTGCTATCTGATAGGGTTATGATAACTCCCGGTCCTGTTACATCGGTTAGCCCGTTTAGTTTATTTCCTTGTTTGATTTGGTTTTCTGCTTCTTCTAGTTCTGAATTGTTTGCTGTTACTTGCTCTCTTTTTGCTTCTAATTCTTGGTCTAACTTTTCGATATCTTTTACTTTGTTGTCATACCTTTCTTTGTATTTTAATACTTCTCCTCGTAAATTATTTTCGGTGTAGCTTTGGCTTACGGCTGAATTTGTGTTTTCTACGGTTCTGATTTGAATACAAATTCCTACTGTCAAGGCAAAGCACATAATTCCTAGTACTAAACTAATGATTTTTTTATTCGTCATCATTTTTCGCTATGTTAGCCATCAAAACCAACATATTCTCCTTGTCTAGATTTAGGTTTTTTTCGCTAGGTTTTACCTATAAACCTATTGTTATTACCAGTATTCTTTTTCATACTTTAGCACGAAAACGTGGTTTGAATTTATTGTTCAAGTCTCCATTGACAAATATATCTCCTTCTATTCCTTGATTGTCCTCTAATATGGATTTTACCCATAGCATTTTGTTGCTTAAATTTGTTCCATCACCTAGATGTATGGTTTTTTTCTCACTTTCCATAACCATACTATATTCGTTTTTATCACTCATGTCAAGGCTTGTGACCTTAGTGTCTAACTCACAAGATTTAGCAGCATCCATAATTTGGATAACGGTTCCTAATTTTTCTAGGTCGCTTGTGTCTAATCGGTTCCCCACTACAATTTGTTCTTCCGGTGTACTTGCTCCTTGTAATATAGGATAGTCTAATGGATCATTGGTAATTTCTAATAGATATCCTTGACTATTCAGGTATACATATCCATCAAGAAAAGCTAAACTAAATCTTTTTTGTCTTTCTTCAATCGTAATTTTTACTTCATTGGGGATAATGCGGTTGATTTTTACTTGTTCAACATATGGATTTTCTTTGATTTGTTTTTCTACGTTTGAACTCATGTACTGAAAAATATTTTTTCCTTTAGCTAGCCCTGATAAACTGACAATGGTTTCACTACTTACTTGTTCATTTCCTTCTACTCGTATTTCTTTAATATCAAATATAGGAGAAACTAAAGCAAAAGTAATTCCACCAGCTATGATTAAGATTAAGCTTGTCCATTTTACTATTCTTTTTATTCTTTTTTTACGCTTTTCTATTCTTCTTTGATTTTTGTTGATGACTTGTTTTTTGGCTTGTTGCTTTTTCTGGTTATTTCGATTGGTCATGCCAATGACGATTTCTGTGTCTAAATCAAATTTGGGGTCAGTTTCCCTGGCTTGTCTTTCTTTGATTCGTTTTTCTCGTTCTTTTCGTTTCTTTTTTTCTTCTTTATCTTCTTTTTCAGCAACTGGTACATAAAACATATGGTCAATTTTTTCTTTTTGATTTTTATCCATTTATTTCACCTCACTTATGCCTATTATTTTTGCTCTCTTTTTGCCTTTTTTATTCTATCATAAAACCCTTGCAAATTTCCATACTTTTCTAAAACTTTTTGGCAAAATTGGTTTCTAAGTCAGGAGTTTACTTTTCTATTGCTTATTTTGAATGTTACTATCGTATAAAGAGCAAATGATTTTTTACTTATCATTTGCTCTTTTTCTTGTAATTTATCGTTCAAAATCATTTTTTATTTTTTTGCTTTTTTCTTCAAGGTATTGGATAATATTTCCTTCAATAAGGCTACCATTAATAATTTTATCTATATCGCGTAAATCAATCCATTGAGTTTCAGATTCATTTCCTATTGCTATTGGTTGACTAAATTCTGTACAAGCTGATACCATTTGGCCTTTTAGTTCACTCTTGTCTTTTATATTTACTAATTTTATTAAACTTTCTCTAAAACTAATGGCTGCTTCACCAGTAAATCCTCCTACATTTTGGAAAGAGTGATCTTGTTTATAGGTTAATTGTATAGTAAAAACGGGTAAATCTTTTGTTAATATATTGTCAAATACAGCTGTTATATTTGCTTTTTCTATATTTTTCATATTTCCTCCTATGACTAATTATTTTTATTTATATTATCATATCACTTCACTAATTTCAATATCTGCTCCTAACCCTCTTAATTTTTGGTCAAATTTTTCATATCCCCTTAAAATATATTCTATGTTTCCCACAACAGTCATTCCTTTAGCCGCTACTCCTGCTACCACTAACGCTGCTCCTCCTCGTAAATCAGTCGCCTTTACACTTGCTCCATACAATCTTCTTACTCCACGAATGATTGCACTTTTTCCTTCTACTGTAATTTTTGCTCCCATTTTATTTAGTTCTTGCACATATTTGAATCGGTTTTCAAAGATGTTTTCTACGATAATTGATGTTCCCTTTGCAGTACAAAAAGTTGTCGCAAAAATAGATTGCATATCAGTAGGAAATCCTGGATATGGCATGGTTTTGATATCCACTGCTTTTAATTTTTTAGGAGCCTTAATCATAATTTCATTGCTTTTGGTTTGAATTTCACACCCTGCTTCTTCTAGTTTATTGATAATTGGTGTAACATGAATTGGGTTTGCATTTTGTAACCTAATATTTCCTCCCGTAATAGCTGCTAAACAAAGAAATGTTCCTGATTCGATTCGATCTGGCATGATGTTATAACTTACTTCTTTTAATCGTTTTACCCCTTCTACTTCAATTTCATTGTTCCCTGCTCCTTTTACTTTAGCTCCCATTTTGTTTAAAAAGTTTTGAAGGTCGATGATTTCTGGCTCTCTAGCACTATTGGTGATGAGTGTTTTTCCTTCTGCTAAGACGCTGGCTAGAATGGCATTTTCTGTTGCTCCTACACTTGGGAAGTCTAGGTCAATTTTTTCTCCTATGATTTGTTCTGCTTGGCATTGCATTTCTCCATAGCTTTGTACTACCCCAATGCCTAATTTTTCAAATGCTTTTAGATGTAAATCAATTGGTCTTGAGCCGATGTCACATCCTCCTGGATAAGTGAATGTCGCTTGATGAAATCTCCCTATTAATGCTCCCGCTAGAATTACCGATGAACGCATTTGGTGCATTAGATGGTCAGGAATTTCTTGTTTGTTTATGGTACTGGTGTCTATGATGATTTTTTGTTTCTTTTTTTCTACCTTTCCCCCTAAAGCGGTTAGGATTTCTAGCATTTTTTGCGTGTCTTGGATATTGGGTACATTATAGAGTGTTGTTTTTCCAGCGTTTAAGATGGTAGCTGCTAGGATGGGTAAGGCTGAATTTTTTGAACCTGATATGGTGACTTTTCCTTCTAGTTTGGTCCCTCCTTTAATTATGTAACTTGACATGATTTTCCTCCTTTTTACGTTTTTGTTATATGTTATGTTTTCTTTACGTAAAAAGTGAATTATGGAAATAGTAGAAAAAAATGAAAAGTTTACCTTTTGCTAGACCCTTCATTTTTATTAGAGATTCAAGAATTATTGTTTTAAAAAAGAGAGCTAAAATGGCTCCCTTTTTCTATTCTTTATTTGCTTTTTCCTTGAACAATTTGATTATTTATTTGTTCTCTTTGCAGCATTTGCTGTTTTACTTGCCTTATTTCATTTTTTAACAAAATATTCTGACTTTTATACAATAAAATCAATTTATCTACGATTTCTTTTCCTAACTCATTTTCTTTTAGTATTCCCTTACGATATTTCTCTTGTAATCTTAATAGTTTTTCTCTTTCCTTATCTTGAGGAACAATAATCTCTTTCTTTGGTCTATCTTTAGGTCTCTCTAATTGATGAAACAACTTTAGCATCTTTCTTTCACGATAAAAAAACAGGCACAAAACATTTCTCTTAATTTTTGCCCAAAAGGTATCTTTTCTGATCATTAAACCTGTTTCTTCATTCCTATTTTTCATTTAATCGCCTTGCTTTTCCTCCCCTTCGTGATTTATTTTTTTCATTTTCTCCAATTTTCGTTTCAATTCCTGTTGTCTTTCTTCTAATTTAGCTAACTCCGTTTTCTCTTCACTTTTTTCTAATTCTTCCATAACATCACCATTTTTGTTTTATTATAACGTTTTGTCTTTCGTTTTTCAAGAGATTATCAAAAATAGAAGATAAACCATACTAGTCAATACTTTTATACTAAAATAGCTCTGAATCAAGGTATCTGTAGCATTTTTTAGATAAATTTACGTCTGACAGTTCCCTAAGACCAGCGTTAGGCTTAAAACCCGATCACTGGCTTCGGTGTAGAGGGACTCAAGGGTTTTAAAATGACCCTGCTATGGAAGACTAAATTTATCTAAAAAATAGAGCAGATGACTTGGGTTCAGAGCGGACTCATTCCTCAAAACCACTAGCCAGTAACACCAAAGTGTCTAGTAGGGAAAAAAAGTATAGGGAAAAAAAGGGCGTCCCCTTTTTTCCCTCCTTTTTTCCCACACTTGATTTTTTCTGTATCATAGGGTATAATTTGGTTCATAATAAACTTAGGAGGCAGATGATGGAAAAATTAGTAATAAAATCTTTATATCGTGATACGGAAAAATACCTTAATCAAACAGTAACGATTGAAGCTTGGGTTCGTACTGTTCGTGATTCGAAAACGTTTGGATTTATGGAAATTAATGATGGTTCTTTTTTTAAAACAGTTCAAGTAGTGTTTACTGATAAGCTAGCTAACTTTAATGAGCTTTGTAAACTTACTATTAGTTCTGCTGTTAAAGTAACTGGTACTTTAGTGAAAACAGAAAATGCTAAACAACCTTTTGAAATTCAAGCAGAGGAAATCGTCATTGAAAGTATTTCTGATCGTTCTTATCCTCTTCAAAAGAAAAAGCACTCTTTTGAATACATGAGAACCATTGCTCATCTTCGCCCGAGAGCCAATACTTTTCAAGCCGTTTTCCGTGTACGAAGTGTATTAGCGTATGCTATTCACCGTTTTTTTGAAGAAAGAGGATTTGTGTATGTGAATACTCCTCTTATCACAGGTAGTGATGCAGAAGGAGCAGGCGAAATGTTTAATGTCAATTCTTTTGATTTAGAAAATCTACCGAAAACAGAAGATGGCAAAATTGATTTTTCGCAAGACTTTTTTGGAAAACCTGCTCATCTAACGGTTAGTGGTCAATTAAATGGGGAAACTTTTGCAGAAGCTTTTCGTAATATTTATACCTTTGGGCCAACTTTTCGTGCAGAAGATTCTAATACCGTTAAACACGCCGCTGAATTTTGGATGGTAGAACCTGAAATTTGTTTTGCTGATTTAGCAGATGATATGGATTTAGCAGAAGATATGATTAAATTTATTTTCCAATATGTTTTGGATAATTGCCCAGAAGAAATGACATTTTTTAATCAATTCATTGATCAAGGTCTTTTGGATCGTTTAAACCATGTGATTCATTCTGATTTTGCTCGTGTTACTTATACTGATGCTGTTAAGGAATTAGAAAAAGTGAATGATCAATTTGAATATCCCGTTTCTTGGGGAGTTGATTTACAAACTGAGCATGAACGTTATTTATGTGAGAAAATTTATCAAAAACCTGTATTTGTTACTGATTATCCAAAGGAGATTAAAGCTTTTTATATGAAACAAAATCCAGATGGTAAAACCGTAGCAGCGGCTGACTTATTAGTTCCAGGAATTGGTGAGATTATTGGAGGTAGCCAAAGAGAAGAAGATTATGAAAAATTAGTTTCTCGTATGAAAGAATTAGCTATGCCTCTTGAAACGTATGACTGGTATTTGGATTTACGTAAATATGGAAGTTGTGTACATTCTGGATTTGGATTAGGGTTTGAACGTGCCATCATGTATTTAACTGGTATGCAAAATATTCGTGATGTGATTCCTTTCCCAAGAACTCCAAATAATTGTGCATTTTAAAAAAGAAAGAGTGGCTTCTTTTACCAAATTTAGGTAAAAAATAAGTTCCACTTTTTTTTAAGCACTTCAAATTACTTCAAATTTTATGAAAAAATAGAGAATCGCTTCACTTGATTGGTGAACGATTCTCTATTTTTTTTGTCATTAGGTAGCATTTTTTTGCTCGACTACTATTAAGGTTACTGGTTAAGACTTTTACACTAAATTAGCTCTGAACCCAAGTCATTTGTGTATTTTCTTTCCTTTTTTCCTATCTTAAAAATGACTGAATTAATTCTTCTTTTGTCATCATTTTTCTCTCCCCAGTAGCCATGCTTTCTACCTCAAGCATTTCTCCTTCTTGCTTATCTCCCATTACTACTAAATAAGGAGTTCCTAACACTTTGGCATCTTTCATTTTTACTCCTAAAGTAACGCTTTCGCGATCATCTAAAATTGCTCCTATGTTTTCTTTTTGCAAACTTTCATACAATTCATTGGCTAATTTTACTTTTTCTTCGTTTTCCATTTTAGGAACAATTTGTACTTTAAATGGTGCTACTGATTCTGGCAAAACAAATCCACATGGTCCCCATTTGGTGTCATTCATTACGCAGTGTTCATATAGTGCTGCTACTGTTCTACTTACGCCAATTCCATAACATCCCATATAGTAGTAAGTTTCTTTTCCTTCTTGGTTAATGTATTTTCCATTCATCATTTCCGAATAACGGGTTCCTAATTGGAAAATATGGCCAAGTTCCATGGTACGGATTTCGTTAAAGGTTGAAATATCGGTAATTCCATATTCTTCTTTTAGGTATTCTTGGTAATTTTCTTTCTCTAAAATCTCTGTATTTAGTCCAATTTTACTTTTTTCATCGTAAAGAATCTTGTCTTCCCCTTGACTAGAAATCATCATAAATTCTTCTGATTTCTTTCCTCCCATTGCGCCATTATCTGCTACAATAGGAATGACTGGTAATCCTATTTGCTTAAAAATACTTAAGAAAGCATTTCTTACGTTTTCATAAGATATTCCCATGGTTTCTTCGTTTAAATCAAAGCTATAAGCATCTAACATAGGAAAGGCTTTTCCTCTTAGTAAATAGCCTCTTGTACGTATTTCGTTACGATACTTTTCCCCAATTTGATAATAGGTTGCGGGTAAATTTTTGTACGATTTTAATTTTTCTCTGGCAAATTCCAACATAGCCTCTTCCCCTGTTGGTGCTAAGCAAAATGTTCCTTTATTGGATTCTGTAATTAGCATTGTTCCATCTTCTACGTAATGGTCATAACGTCCAGAATTTTTCCAGATGGTATCTGGTTGCAATGTTGGTAGTAATACTTCTATACAGCCATGTTGATTTAGAGTATCGATGATGATTTTTTCTATGTTTCTTCTGACTAATAGAGGGACTGTTCCATAGGCGAATAATCCTGCTCCATATTGTACTAGTTGCCCAGTTTGTAATAAAATACTTTGCCCTGGATACATTTCATCTAGGTGATTTAATTTTGTGGTTCCCATTCCTGTTTGTGATAATTTCATTTTAGTTCCTTCCTTTCTTTTCGGGTTCTTTTGTCCTTTTGGGGACAGGTCCCAAAAGGACATTTTATGCTTTTTCTTCGTTTTCTTGCTTTCTTTCCTCTTCTTCCCTTTCGGACTCTGGTACCTCAGTCTCATTTTTTTCTTCGATTAAGTCGTCGATTACAATTTGTTGATTTTCATCTAGTTTGTATTTTGGTAATTCAGGCAAGTCACTTAATGAGGAATAGCCAAACATTTTTAAAAACTGATTTGTGGTTTTATAGGTCATTGGTTTTCCCGGTAAATCTGACTTTCCTGCTTCTTCAATGAGTCCATACTCCAATAATTTGTAAATGCAGGCATCTGCACTTACTCCTCTTATGGCTTCTATTTCTGCCCTAGTCATTTTGGGGTTATAGGCAATAATGGCTAATGTTTCTAAGGCTGCATTGGATAAATTTGGTTTACTTCTTTTGTCCATAATAGGTAGTATGTATTCATAATAATCTTTATTGCTGGTTAACTGATAACTATCATTAATTTTGATGATTTGTACCCCACTTTGCTGATCTTTTCGTTCTTGCTGCATTTGATGAATGATAGTTTCAATTTCCTCTTTTGATAATTCTACGATTAATCGTAATTCTGAAATAGAAACTTCTCTTCCTGCGGCAAATAAAATTGCTTCTATGATTCCTTTTATTTTATCTCGTTCCATGGTTTCACTTTCCTTTGTTTTTAATAGCCTTATTATCCCATGGATTTACCTTGGTGTCAAGATCTTGCACTTTTTTTTGATTTATGTTACAATGAAACTAGATTTTCAAAGGAGGAAACCTTTATGAATGATGAAGAAAAAAAAGAATTAGAAGTTGTTTCAGGTGATGGTTCTAACTTAACGATTTCTCCCGTCTATGATCACCTAAATGCAGGAAAACCAAAGTGCGAAGATGATAAACCTAAAAATATAGTAATTCCTCAAGTTCATGCTAAACCAGAGAAAAAATACGATATTGATGATTTTGCCGAAGAGTCAGAAGAAGAGGAAACGGCAGAAGAAGAGGAAGATACAGAAGATACTTTTGAAAGCGAAGAAGATTAAGATAAATGAATAAATGCCTTGCTATTCGTACCACCTAAATTGGGATTTGCTATGAATGGCGGGCTTTTTTTATTTTCTTTCACCCTGTCCCTAAAAAGGTAATTTTACCTTTTTTTACCCCGTCCCCAAAAAGGTAACTTTACTTCGGATTTTGTCGCATTTTGACCGCTCTTTCAATTTCTTAATTTTTACTTGACACCTCGCTTTTTTCGTCATATACTTAAGCTGTAAAAATTTGAAAAAGGAGGCAATTTTTATGAGTGACTTAATTGAGATTAGGTGGCATGGTAGAGGTGGCCAAGGGGCTAAAACTGCTTCTTTACTTCTTGCTGATGCTGCTTTTAACACAGGTAAGTATATTCAAGGTTTTCCTGAATATGGTCCTGAACGAATGGGTGCTCCTATTACGGCTTATAATCGTATTAGTGGTGATCCGATTACCATTCATAGTAATATTTATGAACCTGATTATGTTGTTGTCGTTGATGATACTCTTTTGGAGTCTGTTGATGTAACTGCTGGTCTTAAGTCTTCTGGTGCTATTGTCATTAATACCACTAAATCACCAGACTATTTAAAGAAAGTGCTAAAAGGGTATTCTGGCGGAGTGTATACGATTGATGCAAGAAAAGTTTCTATGGAAACGTTAGGAAAGTATTTTCCGAATACACCAATGCTTGCTGCCATTGTTAAAGTAAGTAAAATTATGACTGATGAGGCTTTATTAGAAGACATGAAGGGTTCATTTAAACATAAATTTGCGAAAAAACCTGAAGTTATTGAGGGGAATATGAAAGCCTTAGAGATGGCTCTTCAAGAGGTTCATCAAGTGCAATAATGTCCCAAAAGAAACGTTCCTAATTGAACAATAATAAATGAAAGGAGTTTTACCATGACAAAAATTGATAAGTCTACACCAATGGAAAATTTAACTACTGGTGGAGATATTTATGAAGCTGGAAATGCTAGAGATTTTAAGACTGGCGATTGGAGAAGTATGAGACCTGTTTTTCATGGAGATAAGTGTAAACAGTGTGGATTATGTTTTCCCGTTTGCCCAGAAAATGCTATTCCTGTAAAAAAAGAAGATTTGAAACGTACTGATTTTAATTATGATTATTGTAAAGGCTGCGGTGTATGTAGCAAAGTATGTCCCTTCGGGGCAATTACCATGAAGGAAGAAGGTGTAGATCAATGAGTATTCGTGAAAGATTAAGTGGAAATGAAGCTGCTGCTACTGCGATGAAACAAATTAATCCAGATGTTGTTGCTGCTTTCCCGATTACCCCTTCAACAGAAATTCCTCAATATTTTTCTACTTTTGTGGCTAATGGTTCAGTAGATACTGAGTTTGTTGCCGTGGAAAGTGAACATAGTGCGATGAGTGCTTGTATAGGGGCAGAATCGGCTGGATCAAGAGCCATGACGGCTACTTCTGCTAATGGTTTGTCACTTATGTGGGAAATGATCTATATTGCTTCTAGCTTACGTTTACCTATTGTTTTATCTTTAGTAAACCGTGCTGTATCTGGTCCATTAAATATTCATTGTGATCATTCAGATGCTATGGGTGTTCGTGATAGTGGATGGATTATGCTATTTTCTGAAAATAACCAAGAAGCTTATGATAATACGTTAATGGCTCATCGTATTGCTGAGGATGAAAACGTAAGACTTCCTCTTATGATTTGCCAAGATGGGTTTATTACTTCTCATTCGATTGAAAATATTGAGTTAGAATCTGATGATGAAGTGAAAAAATTTGTGGGAGAATATCATCCAGAACATTATTTATTAGATGATCAAAATCCAATTGCTGTTGGTCCTTTAGATTTACAAGCCTTTTTATTTGAGCATAAAGCACAACAAGGAGAAGCCATGAAAGCAGCTAAACAAGTTATTTTAGAAGTAAGTAAAGATTTTGAAGCTTGGACAGGCAGACATTATGGTTTATTTGAAGAATATCGCTTAGCTGATGCTGAAATGGCTATTGTTTGTATGAATTCAACTGCTGGTACAACCAAAGCAGTAGTTGATCGTTTACGTGAAAATGGAATAAAAGCCGGATTACTAAAAATTCGTGTCTATCGTCCATTCCCAGCAGAAGAAGTGGCAAATGCCTTAAGTCATTTAAAAGCAATTGCTGTTTTGGATCGTGCTGATTCGTTAAATGCCATTGGTGGTGCTTTGTTTGAAGATGTTACTTCTTCTTTATACGTAGAAAATAAACACGTTCCTATGGTAAATTACGTTTATGGAATTGGTGGTCGTGATACCACGGAAAAAGATATTGAATCAGTTTATACGGATTTAACCGAGATTGTAAAAACAGGAAAAGTAGAAAATCCTTATCGTTATTTAGGATTAAGAAGGGAGGAAAAATAAATGCCATACAATTTAAAAGAAGTTGTTGCGAATAAACCATCTCGTTTCACAGAAGGTCACAGAATGTGTGCAGGTTGTGGAGCTCCTCCTGTTACTCGTATGATTTTAAGAGCATTAAAAGAGGAAGATCATGCTGTTATCGCTAATGCTACTGGATGTTTAGAGGTATCTAGTTTTATTTATCCTTATACCGCTTGGACCGATTCCTATATCCATACTGCTTTTGAGTGTGCAGCTGCTACTCTTTCTGGGGCAGAGGCTGCTTATCAAGCTATGAAAAGACAAGGAAAATTACCAAAAGATAAGACCACTAAGTTTATTGCTTTTGGTGGAGATGGTGGAACTTATGATATTGGTCTACAATCTTTATCTGGTGCCATGGAAAGAGGTCATGACATGACTTATGTATGTTATGACAATGGAGCTTACATGAATACTGGTATTCAACGTTCATCAGCTACTCCAAGATTTGCTGATACCACAACTTCCCCTGCGGGAAAAGTAATTCCGGGAAAAATGCAGCCAAGAAAAGATTTAGCTAAAATTATGGTAGGTCATCATTTACCTTATGTTGCCCAAACCATTGCCATTAATAATTTTAAAGATTTATATGAAAAATCCGAAAAAGCAATTTATACTGATGGTCCTACTTTCTTAAATGTATTATCCCCTTGCCCAAGAGGTTGGGGATATCCAACAGAAGATTTGATGCCAATCAATAAATTAGCAGTAGAAACTTGTTATTGGCCACTTTACGAGGTGGTTGATGGAGTTTATCATGTTACTTATAAACCGGCTAAGAAATTGCCAGTAGAAGAATTTTTACGTCCACAAAAACGTTTTAGACATATGTTTAAACCGGGAAATGAATGGATGATTGAGGAATTCCAAAAAGAAGTGGATAGCAGGTGGCAAGAACTTTTGGATTTGGAAGAAATGACCAATAAAGCAGAGTAAAGTCCAATTGGGAAGTCCAATTGGGGACGGGTACATTTTAGATATTTGATTTACAAATAAGACCAAATGATATATATTTTGAATTAACATACAATCAGGGAAGAAAGTTAGTTAACTTCTTCCCTGATTGTGTGTTGAGGTTATTCAATTAATTCCTTTATCAAAGGACTTAATTTTGAGTCTTTTCTATAGACTTTTTTCTTTTTTTTGTTTTTTTCCTGTAAGTAATAGATAAGCAATAAATGCTCTAATGACTCACTGGTAGTTTCGAAATAAATTGGATCAATATCTTTTGTGAGTATCTCATCCATATACTTACGAAATTCTTTTTCCCAATTATCCATTCCCTGCAGGGCTACTAACTTTCTTTTTTCCGCATCTTTATCTGCCCTGATGTTAAAATACATAAACCGTTCTCGTTCAATTCCATGTTCTTTAGCAATGTTTTCTATTCTTTCTTTTACTTCTTCTGTTGAAATATAATTTTTTTCCATTTTGTTTCCTCCGTTTTTCTACTTTGCTTTTGCCATTAATCTTAGTATACTTCGTTTTTATCATTATGTCAATTGTTTGTTTTTGTCTATGTAATTCAAAGTCTACGAATATAAGGAAAATAGAAATATATTATTAGCTTTGGAATCTAACATCTGCTAGCAAAAATGACAATACACCATTTTAATGTGGTAGTTCGTAAATGATTATCATCATAGAATTGACTTTTTGTCCTATTTAAGGTATAACATTAAAAGAAATACATACATTAACATGATAGGAGGATCTAATTTGGATAATCAAAATGAATTTGAAAAGTCAGGAAATAATAATAATAAAGTAACCAATTCTTTTGTTGAACCAGATATTCAAGAAATAGAAGAAGAAGCAAAACCATCCAATAAAAAATTAACGTATTTTAATTTTGCTTTAATTGTTGTTATCTTTGTTGGTTTATTTGTCTATATGGTAACTGTTGATGGAATAGACAATATCGTTCGTGTTTTGCAGGAAGTCGATTATCGTTGGGTATTAGGTGGAGTTGGCTGTTTACTTCTGGTTTGGTTATGTGAAAGTTTTTGCCTACATTTGCCAATTAAAAGTATGTACCCTAATCAGCGTTATAGCAATTCCTTTAAGGTATCGATGATCGGTCAATTATTTAATAATGTCACTCCATTTTCTTCTGGTGGACAACCTATGCAAGCCTATGAATTAACCAAAACAGGAAAACGTGTAAGTGACTCACTATCAGCTACTGCCATCAAATTTATTGTCACCCAATCTGCTCTAGTCATTACTACTTTAGTAGTTGTTTGTTTTGAATTTGATTTTTTTGCCGGTTTAATGCAAGACTTTGTTTGGCTTGCGGTTGTTGGTTTTGCGATTAATATTTTAGCTATCATTGTCGTTATCATTGCAGGAATTAAAAAAAGAGCCATAACCATGATTACTACCCCAGTTATCCGTTTCTTAGGAAAAATTCATCTTTTCAAACATCCAGATCACACCATCGAAAAATTAGATAAAAGTATTGATAATTTTGGCAATCAATTTCGTTACATGAAATCCCAAAAGAAAATGGTACTTATGATGTTTATCTCTGCTACGATACAAAGTTTAGCTTACTATTCTATTACCTATATGGTATATCGTGCATTTGGTAACAGTGGAATCAGTTTTTGGCAAATCATCCCTGTGCAGGCTTTCTTACTACTGATCATGACCTTTATTCCTACTCCGGGATCAGGGTTAGGCGCTGAGGGTGGATTTTTACTTTTATTTGGTTCTATTTTCAAACATGGAACCATTAATATGTCCATTTTGTTTTGGAGAATGTATACCTTTTACTTACCCATTATCGTTGGGGCATTCTTTTTAATTCCTTCACGAAAAAAGCAAGTAGGGAAATAAAGGGGACGCCCTTTTCTTCCCTATCTATTTTTTCCCTATCTTTTTCTATCGATTTTTTTGATTCATGATTAAATAAATTCTATTTTTTCCAATTTCCAGCAGTGAGGCTATTTTGCTATCAGGATAATTTGCTTTTTCTCTTAATTCTTTAACTAATGGAATTAAGTACTGATTGTTTTTGCGAATTTTTTCGATGGTTTCTAATTGATTGTTTTTCATAAACTCATGGATGACTTTTTGTGCTTCTTCTTCTCCTATTTTTTTAAGCATATTTTTTTCACTGGTCATCTGATGAATGGTTTGAAATAATTCGTCGTATTTTTCTGTTCCAAATAGTAAATTAATTTCCTTTGAATCTTTGCGATGTTGAATGAAATCGCAATACGATGAAAATTTGTATTCTTCTAATGTTTTAGTTATTCCATCTTTTACTGGATTATGGTGGATGTAAGAAATCGTAGAATAAAGATGATTTAGATCTGCAATAGGTTTACTTCTATATCTGTCACGAAAAACATATCCTACTCTCTGCATTTGATTATTATAAAATTTGGCAAATCTAGCATTCACTTGGTTCATCCATTTAGATACTTCATCAATTTCCTGATAATGAATGAGGAAATGCGCGTGATTATTCATAATGGCATAAACGAGTAACTCAATATCAAATTGATTTTGTTTTTTTAATAGCGATAAATAGTATTGTTTAAACCTATTATCTTCAAATATTTTTTCTTTGTTGATTCCTTGTACCATAACATGAAGAAAAGATGAAATAATGGATTCTCGACTAAGTCTTGGCATGAATCCTCCTCTCTTTTCCATTTATTATTTTTTGGGATTTTTTTGAAAAAATTTACTTTTTCCATGATTGAATAAAATGATACCTAACTGATAATGAATAAAATTCATGAATTAAAAAATAGAATGGATAACTAGGGAAAAAATAGATAGGGAAGAAAAGGGCGTCCCCTTTATTTCCCTATTCCTCTTCTGGTGCTGATACAGGGCAAACGCCTGCACAGGTTCCACAGCTAATACATGCTGATTGGTCGATTACAAATTTATCTTCTCCTTGTGAGATACATCCTACTGGACATTCTGCTGCACATGCTCCACAAGATATACATTTGTCTGTAATTTTATATGCCATTTGTTTCACCTCCTTAAACTGCTTATTTTTATCTTATTCTTCTTTTTCTGCTTTTACGTCTAATTGCTCTAGTTTTTCTAGTTCTTGTAGTTCTTTTTGGTGTTCGATTTCTTCTTGGTCTAGTTGTTCTTGCATGGCGTCTTTGATGATTTTGATGCCTTTTGCATCATAGCGTTTGTAACTGTACCCTTCTTCGGTTTTGAATTTTACTTTTACTCTTTCTTTTAGTGTTTCTATTGCTTCTACTTCGCCTTCTCCGTCTTCGGTTTTGACGATTGCTCCTATGTTAGGTAGTTTTTTGAGTTTTTCTTCGTATACTTCATTTTCGTATTTTAGGCAACACATGAGTCTTCCGCAATTTCCGGATATTTTTGATGGGTTCAGCGAAATGTTTTGCTCTTTTGCCATTTTGATGGATACGGCTTCAAAGTCACTTAAAAATGTACAACAACAAAGTTCTCGTCCACAAACTCCATTACCGCCAATTCGTTTTACTTCATCTCTTACCCCGATTTGTCTTAGTTCTATTCTGGTTTTGTAGATGGCTGCTAGGTCTTTTACTAATTCTCTGAAGTCGATTCTTCCGTCTGCGGTGAAGTAAAATAGTATTTTGCTGTTATCGAATTTGCATTCTACGTCAGTTAAGTTCATTGGTAATTTGTGTTCTTTTATTTTCTTTTGACATACTTCAAATGCTTCTTTTTCTATTTTTTTACATTCTTGCGCACGTTTATGGTCTTTGTAATTTGCTATTCTTAGTACCTTTTTTAGTGGTGCTATGATTTTGTCATCTTCTACGTAGCGATTGGGAATGAGTACTTCACCATATTCTTCCCCTTGTGCTGTTTCTACGATGACTTTATCTCCTTTTCTAATTCTTAAACCTTTTGGATTAAAGAAATAGATTTTACCTAATTTTTTAAATCTTACCCCAATTATATTTTTCAACATGACACCTGCCTTCTTTATCTGATTTGTTCTTTCATTTGTAGGATGAGGTTATCTATACTCATATCATAATTTCCGTTAGATTTCAACCTTTTTTTCGTATTTTCTATGATTTCAATCCCTTTTGTGTAGCGATAATCTTCTTTTGCTAAGGATAAGAAAAGTACATTCATGTAATCTAATAGCCCTCCGATTTGGTCTTTGTCCTCTTTTAAGAATTCTGCTTTTTTCCATAGTTCTAATAGATTTGCTTGGGCTATATGTTGAACGAACTCTTCTACTTTTTGATAAATTTCTATTTTTCCATTTAGTTCGATGGCTTTTCCAATACTCCCTTGGCATGTTTTTAACCAAGTATTACTAATGTTTTCCATTTGATATTGCTTAGCTAAGAAATTCTTTATTTCTTCATCTGGTATCGGCTGAAAATGGAGAATCATACATCTTGATCGAATGGTAGTAAGAAATGCACTTTCATTTGATCCAATCAGTATTATGATGACAAATTCTGGTGGTTCTTCTAATGTTTTTAGTAAAGCATTTTGTGCTTCAGTTGTCATTTTGTCGCTATCATCAATCAAATATACCTTTTTGGCAGATATGATTGGCTTTTCACTTACTCTGGTTTGTAATTCTCTAATTTGATCGATCTTTAGGCTGTTTCCTTCTGGCTGTATGATACTAAAATCAGGATGATTATCTGTGTCGAATTCAAGACATGATTTGCACTCTGTTCCTTCTTTTTCTTTATCTCCTAGGCACAGAATAGATTTGGCAAATTCTCTTGCTATTTTCTTTTTGCCAATTCCTTCTCTGCCTAAAAATAAATAACTATGAGATAGATTACCATTCTTAATGCTTTTTTCTAAATTTATTTTTATTTCTTTGTTTCCTATTATGGTGTCAAACATCTATTTCTCCTTTTGCTGTTATTCTTTCTCATTATTCTACTTTTCCCCACAAATTTAATGGCCAAATGCGGATAGCTACTTTACTTTCTATTTTTTCTAATGGAATACAACCAAATGCTCTGCAATCTGTACTATGCCCTCGGTTATCTCCCATGGCAAATACACAATTTTCAGGAACGGTAAAATCACTATATTCATTCGTTTTTACATCTGTTACTAGTCCTTCTGGCAAATAGGCTTCTACTAATTCTTCGCCATTTATGTATACTTTTCCTTCTTTAATTTCTACGTGTTCTCCTGGTAAAGCAATTACTCTTTTGATATAACTATCTTTTCCAAATTCCAAAACATAATGAGTAAATTTTCCAAATAAGTTCTTAGGTTCATTTTCATATTTAGCCACTGGATGATCTATTTCTAGTTCATTCATGGTATATTTTGTTTTGCTTGGTGCTTCAAAAGTGATAATGTCTCCTCTTTCTGGTAAAGTTTTTGTTGTTCTCCCCCATCGATTAAGCCATAATCTTTGGTCTTGTTCTAAGGTTGGTTTCATCGATATTTGTTGAACAATAGTTGGTGTTCCGATATAAAATCTAAATAGCAATGCTAATACCACTGCAATGATGATACAATAAAACCATTCTAAACCTTCTTTTACTTTTGGATTTAATTTCAATTTTTTTCTCTCCTTTGTTGTCATTTTTTACTTTTCTATTATACATCAATTTTATCAATTTAGCAATGAATTTAGAAATATCTTTTACAGTTTAGTTAACAGATAGTTGCTATTTACAGTCGTATAAATTGTAGAGTAGTGTAAAAAAGGAAGTCTAGCCAATGGTAATCCTATTAATTTATACCTGACAGTTCCCGAAGACCAGCGCCCAAGCTTAAAACCCGATAACAGGCTTCTTTGTTAGGGACTGAAGGGTTTTAAAACGACCCAGCTATGGAAGGTTAAATTAATAGGATTACCATTGGCTAGACTTCCTTTTTTACACGGTTATCCTTTTTAGCAAGCCATGAATGGTAACAATAGATAGTTATTATTCACAGCCGTATCAATTCTAGAGTAGTGAAAAAAGGGAAAATTTTGATAGGGAAAAAAAGGGCGTCCCCTTTTTTTCCCTCTTTCCTTTTTCCTTTTTCCTTTTTCCTCTTTCCCTTTTCTTTATTGTTTAGTTGGTATACGAATAACAACCTCTGTTCCTTCTCCTACAACACTTTTAATATCTATGCTTCCTCCATTTTTATCCAATATTTCTTTAGCAATGGAAAGGCCAAGTCCTGTTCCTCCCATTTCTCGTGTACGCGCTTTGTCTACTCGGTAAAAGCGCTCGAATATTCGGCTTAGGTCTTCTTCTGGAATTCCTATTCCATTGTCAAATATTTTGATGTAGGCATCGTTGTAGACAAATCCTACATATATTTTTATATTTCCCTTGTCTTTGGTGTATTTTATACTATTGGAAAGTATATTTAAGACTACTCGCTCGATATCGTCTTTGTCGGCATAAACGGGTGGTACGTCTGCTGTGACAAAACATCTTACTTCGTGGTTTTTCTTTTTGATTTCAATGGCTAGTTTTTCTTGGCATTTTTTGACTAGTTCACCTAAGTCAAAATTCTCTTTTTTGGTTTTATTTTTGTTACTGTCATAACGAGATAATGTTAAAAGGTCTGTTACTAGTCTTGCCATTCGTCTTGATTCTGAAGCTATTACGGTTAAAAACTTTTCTTGAGTTTCTTTGTCGTAATCCCCTTCTAATAGGGTGTCTGCATATCCCATGATTGAGGTAATTGGTGTTTTTAATTCATGAGATACATCAGCTACTAGTTCTTTTTGCATGTTGTCTAGTTTGACGTGTTCGGTAATGTCTTGAATAACAGCTATTACCCCATCTGGTCTTTCATTGTCGTCTTTAAAGGGAGCAAAAAATACATTGACATAGCTGTCTTCTACTTGTATTCTTTGTTCTGTAGAGGTCCAGTTTTCTAGATAAATAATTTTTTCTATATTAATGTCTACATTAAATTTCTGGAAAATATCTTCAAAGGTATTGTCTTCTGGCCCAATGCTTAAAAATTTCTTGGCTGCTGGGTTGATCAAGATGATTTCTCCTGCTCGGTTAAAGGCAATGATTCCATCTGTCATATGGAGTAAAATGGTTTCTATTTGATTTTTTTGTGTTGATACTTCACTTAGCTTGTCTTTTAATTCAACGGTCATGGCATCAAATACATTTTCTAAGTTTCCTACATCATCTTTCTTTTTGCTTGCTATTTTTTTCTTTTTGGTTTCTTCTGTGGTTATCTTTTCTGCACTTTTGATTAGGCGGTTAATGGGGTAAATAACAAATTTAGATAAAAAGAGAGAAATCAGGATAGCCATGATCGTAAATATACCTGCTACTATTCCTAATGCCCATTTGGTTTGTGTTTGTATTTCTTTTACTTGTGTTTCTATCTGACTACTTATCTCAGTGCTCCCTATTAGGCCATTGTTTTGTGCCGATATATTAATGGTATCTAATGAATGGTAAAAAAACATTCCTAATCCACCAATTAAAATAATTCCTAGCATGAATATCATAAAAATAATCTTTATTTGTGTACTTTTAAACATACTTGTTTTCTTCATTTTTTCTAGCCTATATTCCTTTCTCTTATTGGTAACAACTCATATTATTTTACTAAGTGTACAACCTCTTGATATATTTTTTTCTCTACTTCGTAAGTGGCAATTGTGTTTGCTTTTCTTCCCATCTCTTCTTTTTGTTTAGGGTGCAAAATAATATCTTTAATGGTTTCATTTAAGGTTACTGCTTGTAATTCATCATTTAAGATAATTTTAGCAGCTCCTAGATCTTCAAGCACTTTAGCGTTATAGTATTGATGATTTCCACTAACATTAGGTAAAGGAATGAGCACAGATGGTTTCCCTAAATTAGAAATTTCTGTGATGGTCATTGCCCCACTTCTGGATACAATCACATCTGCTACATTCATGACTTCTTCCATTTGGTAGATATAAGGGACAATTTTCGTATTTTCTACGTAATTGATGTTGATGTTTCGATCTTCTAATTTCTCTTTTACGACATCATATTGTTTTGGCCCTGTTGCCCAAATGATTTGATAATCTTTGTTTAATTTGTTTTCAATGATGCCAAGGATTGCTTCGTTAATTTTTTGTGCTCCTTGACTTCCCCCAAAGATAAGTACAATTGGTTTTAGTTGTGTGAGCCCTATTTGTTTCACGATTTCACTTTGCTTTGCTAAAGGATACTCTCGTTTTCGGATTTTGGTTGGTGTTCCGGTATAAACGATGTGGTTTGCCTTAGGAATTCTTGCGATGGCATCTTGAAAAGAAACCAATATGGTATTTGTTTTCTTGGCTAATAATTTTACTGCCTTTCCGGGAAAAGCATTACTTTCGTGTAGCATGGTTGGTATATGTAAATGATGAGCAGCAGTAATCGTAGCACCACAAATATATCCGCCTGTACCAATAACGATATCTGGCTTAAATTCTTGAATGATTTTTTTGGCTTCGCTATATCCTTTCATGGTTTTGATGAATCGTTTTATATTTTGCCAAGAGATTTGTTTACTTAACCCATAGGCTTCAATTGTTTTTAATGGATAACCTGCTCTAGGAACTAAATCATTTTCTAATCCTCTGGTTGTACCAATAAAAAGGATCTCTGCTTGTTTTTGTTCTTGTTTGATTTTATTGGCTATGGCTATTCCTGGGTTAATATGTCCTCCTGTTCCTGCTGCTGCGATAATTACTTTCATGGTTTCCTCCAAACTAGGGAAGTAAAGGGGACGCCCTTTTTTTCCCTATCTATTTTTTCCCTATTTCACTTATTACCATCTGGGGCTGGTTGTTTCTTATAGGGAAATTTTGGCTAGGGAAAAAAAGGGCGTCCCCTTTACTTCCCTAGCTTGCTGTTTCTTACTATGAACTTGCTTTTGCACTTGCTCTGGAGATGTTGAGTAGTACTCCCATTTCACAGAGTAGGATAAATAGTGCTGTGCCACCGGTAGCTGAAAAATGGTAATGGCATTCCAGTTGCTGGCATAGAAGAAGTTACTACGGCTACATTGACAATGACTTGAATGGCAACTAAGGCTGTAACTCCTACTGCTACTAAACTGCCAAACATGTCTGGTGCTCTCATGGCAATTAGTATTCCGCGCCAGACGAAGATAGCAAATAAGATGAGAATGATAGCACATCCGATAAATCCTAGTTCTTCTCCGATGATGGAAAAGATGAAATCGTTGTGTGGCTCTGGTATGTATAGGTATTTTTGTTTGCTTTCTCCTAGACCTACTCCAAATAAGCCTCCAGACCCTATAGCATATAAACTTTGAATAACTTGCCAACCTGTGTCTGTGGCGTCTTTCCATGGATCCAAAAAGGTGACAACACGTTGCAGACGATAGGGCTCTTTGACGATCAAAAAGATGATGGCTGGTATTCCTACACATCCTCCTGCTGCTAAAAAGTGGGTGAATTTGCAACCTGCTACAATCATCATGATACTGACAATTCCGAGAATAACTACTGAAGCACTAAAGTGTGGCTCTAATAATAATAGTACAATTAGTGGAGCTAACATACACATGTGTTTGATAAACCCTTTTCCGAATTTAGGTAATTCATCTCGGTTTTTCATTAATACAGCAGCGTAAAAGATAATGATGAGGAATTTTACGATTTCTGATGGTTGAACGGATAAGGTATCAGTAACATAGATCCATCTTTGTGCTCCATTAACTGTTCTTCCTATGATTTTTACGGCAACTAATAATAGACAAGAAATCCACCAAGCATGCTTATAAAATTTTTGATAAAATCGATAGTCAATTTTAGAGATAGCCATCATGGCAATAAACCCTAAAACGGCAAAAATTAATTGCTTACTAAAAAATTTATAGCTGTCTCCTGTTTCTGCTAAAGCTGATGGAGAACTTGCTGATAATACCATAACTAACCCAATTCCTAGTAGTAGGATAATGGTTATGAGCAAAGTAAAATCAATTGGATTATTTAAGAAGCTTGAAAATTTTTCTTTTTTCTTTTTTGCCATGAAGTATAAACCTCCCTTTTTCTGTCTTTTGTTTTAGATGGTTTTTAATCCGATTAGGCAAAAGATTAAAGTAATCATACTAAAGACTATTACTACTTTATTCTCTTTCCAGCCAGATAATTCAAAATGATGGTGTAAAGGTGCCATTTTGAAGAATCTTTTTCCTGTCTTTTTAAAATAAGCTACTTGTATGATAACGGATAATGTTTCTAATACTGGGATTAACGCAATAATGAGCAATAATAATGGCATTTTTAAATAGAGCGCTAACCCTGAAATTACTCCACCTAATAAAAGTGACCCTGTGTCTCCCATGAACACTTTAGCTGGATGAAGATTGAACATCAAAAATCCAAGTACTGCTCCAATAACAATACTACCAAATAAGGAAACTTCTGGATTTCCTAGTTGAATTCCAATAACGGTTAAACAGGTAATGATGATGGCTGATACACTAGAAGATAGTCCATCAATTCCGTCGGTTAAGTTGATGGCATTTGTGGTGGCTAGAATGATAAATATAGCTGCTGGAACGTATAGATAAGTAGGTAAAGTAATACTTGTTTTTAGGATAGGAATATAGGTATCTGTTCCTAAATTTAATCCTTCTAATAAAAATAGTACATAAGCAACAGAAATAACGAGTAATCCTAGCATTTTGTAGCTTGGTTTTAATCCATCTGTATTTTTGAGTACCAATTTTTTATAATCATCGATAAATCCGATGGCACCAAACCCAACCGTTAATAGTAACATAGGTAATAATTTTTTTCCTATTTCTGGTTTTCCGGTTACCCATAGGTAAGCAAATGTTCCTACCACCGCGATTGCCATACTAATGATGATGATAATTCCTCCCATGGTAGGTGTTCCCTGCTTTTTTAAGTGAGATGCTGGTCCATCATCCCTTTCGATTTGCCCTACTTTCATCTTCCTTAATATAGGAATGATCATAAAACCTAATATAATAGACAGGACGAATGTGATCATTAATATTTTGATTTCTAAACTCACCTTTTCTCCAACCTTTCTCTCGTTTTCTTCTTTTAAGTATATTCTTTAGTAATTAATCTATTTCTCTATTTTTAGTTACTATTCTATTTTTTTCTATTGGCTAACTATAGTATTTTACTATTTTTCCTCTAACATATTGAATAACATAACAAAGACATCTACTCAAAATCAATATTCTTCTTATTTTACTTACCAAATAGTAGAGTAGCGTAGAGGGGATATAGTTATGGATTTTGTAGCGGAATTGTGGGGACCGTTTTAGAAAATGTTATGAACGTATGTGAATTACATTTTCTTAAATGGGGATAGCGGAAAAATCCATAACTATATCCCCTCGAAAGCGGTCTAGCTACAAATTCGAACCATTACTATACTTTTGCCTTCTTTTTGCCTTTCTTCTTTTCTTCATCCTCTAACTGGCTAATGATATCATTTACGATAATTCTCTCATCAAAAGGATATTTTACCCCATCAATTTCTTGATACGGTTCATGCCCTTTTCCAGCTAATACAATAATATCCCTTTTTGTGGCTATTTTGATGGCTTTTTTGATGGCTTCTGTACGGTCAACAATTACTTCATATTTTCCTTTTGTTTTTTTCATTCCTTCTTCAATTTGGTCCACGATTTTTTGCTTATCTTCTGTTCTTGGATTGTCTGAAGTAATGATGGTATAATCGGCAATTCTTCCTGAAATTTCTCCCATTATTGGCCTTTTTCCACTATCTCTATCTCCTCCACAGCCGAAAACAGAAATCACATTTCCTCTGGTATAGCTTTTTACTGCTTGCAAAATGTTTTCTAGACTTTCTGGTGAATGAGCATAGTCTATCATGATGGTTAGTTCTTTTTTATTGCTTACTAATTCTGATCTTCCTGGAACTCTTACTTCTAAAAGTGCTTCTTTGATGACTTCTGGATCAATGCCAAATTTTTGAGCTACACAAATAGCTGCTAATGAATTGTAAACACTAAATCTTCCTGGAATACAGGTTTTTACTCGTTCATTGCGGTCAGTTATTTTTACTTTAAAGTCTACATATGAATTGGTAATTGTGATATCTTTGGCTAAAACGTTGGCGAAGTTGTCAATTCCATAGGTAGTAATGTTACTATCTGGAAATAGTCCTGGAATTTTGGCTCCATGTAAATCATCGGTATTAACTATACCTGTTTTACACATTTGGAATAATTTTAATTTGGATTGGAAATAGTCTTGCATATCTGGATGTTCTTTTTCACTAATATGATCTTCTGAAAAATTAGTAAATAAGACGTAATCAAAATAACACCCGTCTACACGGTGCAATTTTAGACTCTGGGAAGATACTTCCATGACTACTACTTCTACTCCTTCGTCTACCATTTTGCTAAACAATTGTTGTAATTCAAGGCTTTCTGGAGTTGTACGGTCACTATCTTGAATTTTCTTTCCGTTTATATACGTTGCTATTGTACCAATTAATCCTACTTTTTTTCCTGCTTTTTCTAAAATTTCTTTAATCATAAAGGTGGTGGTGGTTTTTCCTTTTGTTCCTGTTACACCGATTAGTTTGAATTTAGCGGATGGATTTCCATAAAAATTACTAGAGGCAATGGCTAATCCTTCTCTTGTATCTTTTGCCATGATAATGGTAACATCTTCTGGTATAGAGATGGATTTTAAATCACATCCTTCTTCTACCATGATGCTATTTGCTCCATTTTCTATGGCATTTTCTATGTATTTATGACCATCTACCGAAAATCCTTTGATGGCAACAAATAAATATCCCTTTTTTACTTCTTTTGAATTTTTTTCGATGCCTGTTATTTCTAAGTTTAAATCTCCTCTTACTTTTAGGCCTTCTAACCCTACTAAACATTTTTTTAATTCCATTTGAGAATCATCCCTTCATTTTTGGTATTTGCATTAAGAAACAAAGTCTTGTTTCCCATTTTTCCTACATTATATAACTATTTTGATTTTTTGTATAGGTTTTTTGTCGGTTTTTTTATAAATTTTGTAAAATAGAAATCCCCTAATTTATCTTATTAGGAGATTTTTTGATTTATTCTATTTGGTGGGTAAACAATAAAATAAATACCCTACTAGAGAAAGAACTTTCTTGTCTCTAGTAGGGTATTGTTAATCTAATTATCCTTAGATTTGTCTATATGTCTTACTCGTTTCAATCCATATATCGCTAACTCCAAATGTTCATCATCTGGTGTTTCGAGAAAAAATGGTTGCACAATAGGATTTTGCGTTTCTTTTTCTTTTATTATTCTTTTCACTTTTTCTACTAACTGATTTACTCTATCCTTATTTTTTTCTTTCAATTGTCCTATTTTTTGTATATCCTGATATGCTGTAATTAGCGTTTTGGCCAGATAGTAACGGTTATATTTTTGCAATTCAGGATAATTTTTTTCGACGTAATCATACCTTTTGTCTATTATTTCAATATAATCCATTATGGTTTGTTCATTCACTTGGCTTACAATACTATCTTTTCTCGTTACATAATAGTATTCTGGTTCTCCTGTCACGATAATTTTGTCGCATTTTTCTAGCACATAAAAAGTGGTCCCTATGTCTTCATATTTTTTCCCTGCTGGATATTGAATACCATCAAATAGCTTTCTTTTGTAAAGCTTATTCCAAGCATAACTTTGTATATTTTTGTCTAATAATACCTCTTTGAGTATTTGTATTTTATCGTATTCCACTATTCCATTGTCTTTGTTTTTGATTTTTATGTTGCCATTGCTTACTTCATAAAAATTACAGATACATACATCTGCGGTTTTCTTTTCTATTAGCTTTAACATATTTTCATACATGTTTTCATCAATATAATCATCACTATCGACAAAACCGATATACTCTCCCTTTGCTTTTTTGATCCCGTTATTTCTTGCTTCTGAAAGCCCTTTATTGGTTTGATGGATAACTTCTATTCGTTGATCCATTTTTGCGTATTGATCAGCTATTTTTCCACAGTTATCTGGAGATCCATCATCAACAAGGATAATTTGTAAATTTTGATACGTTTGATTTATGATGCTCTGTATGCACTTGTCTAAATATTGTTCTACTTTATAGATGGGTACAATAACAGAAATTAATTTCTTGTTTTCCATGTTTATTACTCCTCTTTTAGCCAGTTTATGTTGGCTAATTGATTGATTTTGAATCGTTCATCTTCGAAATCCAATTCATTTATAGCCACATGATGTTGGCAGAATTCTTGTCTTTTATCTTTAAAAGGAATTCCTTCAATTTTTCTTAAGAAAGCTTCTATGGCTACTCCATGTGAACAAATTAAAATTGTTTTTCCTTCGTTTTCTTTAGCGATTCTTGTCATTGTTTTCATCATTCTGTTTGCTACTTCTTCCATTGTTTCTTGTTTTGGTATTCCTACTATTTCATTAATTTCATTTTGGGTATTTTTAATCTCTGGTTGTATTTGATTAACCTCTTCCCATTTCCATCCATCATAAATTCCAAAATACATTTCAGATAGACTTTCTAACTGTTCTATTGTTAAGTTATTCAATTTAGCTAGAGGTTCTATTGTTTTTACTGTTCTACCTGATGTACTGGCATACATTTTACTAAAGTGAATATCTTTTAACTTTTCTGTTAATTGTGCAACTAGTGCTTGTCCTTTATGCGTTAATTCATAGTCTTTTCTACCAGTTAGTCTACCTTCACTATTTCCTACTGTTTCTGTATGTCTAACTAGAAAAATTTTCGTTTTCATCAAAAAACCTCCTAAACGGATAATTCCTTTTGGGTAATAATTTTATTTCTTCATCATTTTCAAGAGCCTTTAATATTGCTCCAATTCTAGCAGGAATTGTTTCATTTTCGTTTTTGATGAAACTTAATAAGTATGGTTTATATTCGTCAGGTGTTATTTGATATAGATCTACTACTTCGGCTAACATTCTATACCAGTCTGAGCATTTTTTTATGGTTGGTTTAGACATGACGCTTCCTTCTCTATTTCTGTAGTATTTAAATACCTTTATGGTAGCGTATTTGGTGTTTTCTGCTAATATGGTTGCTTTTAAGCAATATACTTCATCTTCATAATACATTCCTTCAACAAATTTTATCTCTTTTTCCATTAAAAAGTCTCTTTTCCAACACCTACTAGATACGGAAAAGGTTAAATCACATAGTATTCTTTGTTTTTTGCTTGAGTTTTTTTCATCAGAGATTCTTTCTTTGTTTCCTTGTCCAATGTCTTCAAAACCTAAATAAACAATATCTGGTTTTTCTTCTCCTATTGCTTTATCAATTTTCTCTAGCGTATGATTGTCATATAATGTATCATCACCGTCTAAGAATAAAATATATTCACCTTTTGCCTTTTCTATCGCTACATTTCTAGGTCCACCTGCTGTTCCTGTATTGGCTTTTGTTGTTAATACTTGTATTTGATGATTTTTGTATTTGCTAATCTCTTGTTTTGTATTGTCACTTGAACAATCATCTACTACTAGGATTTCATAATTTTGAAAGCTTTGATTTAATACGCTTTCTATCGCTCTTCCAACGTATTTTTCAATATTATAGGATATAATCGCTATGGTAAATCTTGTCTTTGTCATCACTATTTATATTCCTCCTTTTACTATATCAATTAACTGTTAAGGTTTGTTTAAAGAGTTAAGTGAAAATTATTTTTCGACTTTTTTCTGTTGCAATTAATTGGTTAAGTATTAGTTTAACATATTTTTTTATTTTTTTCAACTTTCAAATTTTTATCCTTTTTCTTATCGTTTTTACTAAGCTAAATTCTTTTCTCCCATTTCTGCATATTTATCTCTCACTTCTGTTAAACAATGAATAAAATATTTTTCCTCTTTTCCTTCTGGCATTTTTTATGATTTTAAATAATTCTTCTAAGTCTTTCATGATTTCATCTTTATGGGTAGTGATAAGATGGATATTAAGTTCGTGAACAATTAGCCAAGTGATAGAAAAAGAAAAAACATTAGAATATTAACTATTCTAATGTTTTTTCTTATTAAAGTTAATTATTGGGTATGTTGTAGCCTATGATGTTTTTCACATCCTATATGGGGCGCCCTTCTTTATTCCTGAAACTTAATATATACTTTATTTCCCTTCTTAATTTTTATCCCAGCCTGTGGAGTTTGCTGAATTACTATTTGATTTTCTTTGTCTAATTCTTCTGGTTCATTTTCAATGACTAATGTTAAGCCATTTTCTTTGGTTATTTTTTCTGCTTCTTGAATACTTTTTTCCATTAGGTCTGGTACTTCTATTTCTTCTACCTGCTCTATTTCATCTTGATTTCCTTGATTTATTTCTAAATAGGGTAAAATCTCGCTAAACACTTCACCTCCTACTGGTGCTGCAACCCCTCCTCCTTGGTGCCCTCCTTCTCCTGTTGGATTGTATAGCGTTATTAGCATAACGACTTGTGGATCTTCTATTGGTGCTACTCCTAAAAAGGAAGTTACGTATTTATTGGTATTTACTCCATCTTCTGATGTTCCTGTTTTTCCCCCTATTCTGTATCCAGCTACTTTGGCATTTTTTCCAGTTCCTTCGGCTACTACTGATTCCATCATGCTTAATACTTTTTCTGACGTTTCTTTAGAGATCACTGTACTTTTTGTTTTTACGGGAACTTCTGTCTTTTCTCCTGTTTTACTATCTACTGTGGCTTTTACCACTCGTGGCTGAATTAAATTTCCTCCATTAGCTATAGCAGATACTGCTGTTACTAATTGAAGCGGAGTAATTTCAAATCTTTGCCCAAAACTAATGGTGGCAAGTTCTACTGGGCCTGCTTTATTTTCAGCTAGAAAAATACTTCCTGCTTCTCCTGGTAAATCAACTCCTGTTTTTTCTAATAGACCAAATTTTTGTAAGTAACTGTAATAGGTATGAACTCCCATTTTTTGTCCTAATCCGATAAAAATTGGATTGCAAGAATTCATGAGTGCTTGCCTTAGGCTTTCTGGTCCATGTGGTCTATAGTAACGCCAACATTTAATACGTACTCCTGCTACTTCAATTCCTCCTGTACAACAGAATTCTCCTTGTTTATCAATATCGGTAACAATTCCCTCTTCTAGTGAGGCTGAAGCTGTTATGGTTTTGAATGTTGACCCTGGTTCATAGGTATCACTAATTGCTTTATTTCTCCATACCGCCTGTAGACTTTTATTTTTTTCTGCTTGATCTACGGTATCCCAAATTCCTTTTAATTCCTCTGTATAGGCACTATAAGGATCGTTTAAATTGTAATCTGGGTAGGTTGCCATAGCTAAAATGTCTCCTGTTTTTGGGTTCATGATCACAATGTTTCCTCCATCTGTACATTGATTATCAATGCAGGCTTCTTTTAAGTATTTTTCTACCATAGATTGTACATTCATATCAATCGATAAAATTAAATCGTTTCCATCTACTGCTGCTACGTAGCTTTCTCCTTCTTCTCCAATTTCTCCTCCTTTAGCGTCTGTGTGTCTTTTGATGGCTCCTTTAGTTCCTGCTAATTGTTTTTCGTATTTAGCTTCAATTCCGTCTAACCCTTGATTATCACTCCCACAAAATCCGATAATTTGAGCAGCTAGATTGTTGTTTGGGTAATATCGTTTGGTATCTTCATCTATATTGATTCCAGAAGAGATGTTATTTTCTTGCATCCAAATGCGTAATTGATCTGTTTTCTCTTTTTCTACTTTTTTGGCTATTGTTTCGATAGAACTGCGTTTTGTTACTTTTTTTAGTGTTTTTTCGTAATCTAATTCAAATAATTCGGTCAGTTTTCTGGCTACTTTTTCTTTATCTTCTTTAGCAATATTTCCTGGGTTAACGGTTACTGTTTCTACTGTACTACTGATGGCTAAAATATTTTTACCAGTTGCATCATAAATTGTCCCTCTTTTTGGGTTAATGGTTCTATCTAATGTCTGTTGCTCATAAGCCATACTGGCTAGTTCACTTCCTTGTGCTAATTGAATAAAACCAATTCTGCCAATGAGTAAAGTAAAAATGCAAAAACTGATGAGTAAAATCGTTCTCATTCTCTTTTTTGTCGATAATTTAGTAGTCATCATAAAAAAACACCTCTAATGATATTTATTAGAGGTGTTTTTGGATTATTCTTATTTCATCATCTTTTCCCATAATTGCTCGAACCAGTTTTTCTTTTCTTCTAGTATGACTTTTTCAGAGGCTGATTCTACGTAGTCTTTTTTGGGAAGACTAACGTAAACGGTTTGTTTGTTCGTTAATTTTTGCATCCCAAGTTGTTCTTTGGCTTCTTTTTCTATATTGTTTAAATTTAAACTATTTTCTATATTTACTTTTAATTGCTCATTTTCTTTTTGTAATGATGCTAATTGTTTTTTTTGGGTTTGCATTTCGTTAAACTTTACGTTGATCTGGGAGTTTTGATAACTAATGGCTAGTAAGATAGCAAAAATACCTATTGCTGCCAGTGTTAATTTTTTTTGTCTTTTTCTTTGTTCTTTAGATAGTTTTACTTCTTGTCTTGGTTTGTCTTCCACAATATGAATTTTTTTCTTTTGCTTTGCCTTTTGTGTTTTGGGATTTCTTCTTACTTCTGGCTCTATTTTTCTGGGGCTGGTTCCATATTGATACCCTGTTTTTGCCATTGTTATCACCTCCTTTTTCTCTTGTTTTTCTTATTTTCTTTAGCTATTTTATTTTTCTATCTCTATTTTATCTTTCTTTATTCGTTTATTTCTTTTTTCTCAAATATACGTAGTTTTGCACTTTTGCTTCTTGCATTTTCTTCTTGTTCTTTCTGGCTAGCTACGATTGGTTTTTTGGTTATGATCGTCCCTAATGATTTTGCCTTGCATATGCAGTAGGGAAGGTCACTTGGGCAAGTACAATTCCCTTTTGCTTCTATCATTGCTTGTTTTACTGCCCTATCTTCTAAGGAGTGAAATGTGATAACACACAATCTTCCCTCTGGGGCTAGGCAATCTATGCTGTCTAAAATAGTTTTGGTTAATGGTTCAATTTCATTGTTGACTTCAATGCGTATGGCTTGAAATGTTCTTTTGGCTGGATGCCCATCTTTTTGTTTTGCTTTAGGAATTGATTTTTCTATGATTTGAACAAGTTCTTTTGTCGTTCTAATTTCTTGATTTTTTCTAGCAAGGCAAATTGTTTTGGCTATTTGCCTAGAAAATCGTTCTTCTCCATAGCGGAAAATAATATTTGCTAGCGTTTCTTCTGGATACTCATTAATCACTTGTTTAGCGGTTAGGTTTTGTGTTTTGTCCATCCTCATGTCTAATTCATTTTCTCCTAAATAGCTAAACCCTCGGTTTCTTTCGTCTAGTTGATAGGATGATACTCCAAGATCTAATAGGATTCCATCTACTTGCTGGATATTTTGTTCTTTTAGGATCGATTTTATTTCATCGTGATTTCCGTGAATGTAAATGATGTTAGTATACTCGGCTAAGTTTCGTTTAGCAGCACAAAGTGCTTCTTCATCACGATCTATGCCAATTAATTTTCCTGTTTGATGTAATTGTTTTGCTATTTCTTTGCTATGCCCTGCTCCACCCAAAGTTCCATCTACGTATATTCCTTCTGATTTGATGTTTAGCCCATCTAGACATTCTTTTAGCATCACTGGTTTGTGTTTAAATTCCAAGTTTTCACCTTCTGTCTAATCATCAATTTCAGCTGGTACAAAGATTTTACCAGCTGATTTATCGTTTTGTTTATTCTTCTTTTGGTTTTTTGGTAGTACTTTTGTATTATTTTCTTGGGTTAGCTTCTTTTGTGCCATTTTCTTTGGCTATTTTTTCTTTAGCATATTTCTTTTGTTCCATTTTCTTTGGTTATTTTTTCTTTGGTTTGTTTCTTTTGTGCCATTTCCTTTGGCATTTTTTTCTTTGGTTTGTTTCTTTTGTACTTTTTTCTTTGGTACATTTTTCTTTGGTAACTTATTTTTCTTTAGCGTTTTTATCTTTCGCTTTTTATCTTTAGTGTTTTGGATTCTTTTGTTTATTTTTCTTTCGTAAAATTATCTTTTGCGTTTTTCTTGTTTTCTTTCGTAAGCTTGTCCTTTGTTTTTTTATCTTTAGTAGCTATATAAACTTTTTTAAAAGTTATATACCAAGCATTGTCATGTTTTCCGCAATTTCATCAGCTGATATTGCTTCATCACAGGTTTGCCATGTTTGTTTATTCCATATTTCTAATCGTGTTCCTACTCCAATGATAACTACTTCTTTTTCTAATTTTGCTGCTTCTCTTAAATTGTTAGGAATTAAAAATCTTCCTTGTTTGTCAATTTCACATTCTGTTGCTCCTGATAGAAAAAATCTCACAAAGTTTCTGGCGTTTTTGTCGGAAAGCGGTAAGGCTTTTAATTTTTCTTCAAAGTTGAGCCACTCTGGGGAAGAAAACGCAAATAAGCATCCATCTAATCCTTTGGTTAAGATGAATTTATCTCCAATGTCTTGTCTTAATTTTGCTGGCATGATGAGTCTTCCCTTCACATCTAGAGAATGCTCATATTCTCCCATTAGCAATTGATCTTCACCCCTTTTTCACTTTCTACCACTTTGTTCCACTTTTCTCCACTTCAATTAGATTGTAATATAACTTTTTTAATTTTGCAAGTACTTTTACAAATTTTTTTTATTTTTTCACGAACTAATCGTATGATTCTTCAAAATAATCTCATTTATAGTTCATTTTCTTTTGTCCCACCGCTTGCTATACTTTCAAGTAGGAATATTCTAAGGAGGACATTATGGACGAGAACGAAAAATATCTGCGAAAAACAATTGGTCGAAAGATTAAATTAGCTAGATCCAAAACCAATTACACGCAAGAAAAATTAGCTGAGGAATTACAACTTTCTACTCGTTATATTAGTCAATTAGAACGTGGTATTGCTTTTGGTAGTGCTACCACCATTGTAAATTTGTGTAAAGCACTAAAAATTAACTCAGATTTTTTATTTCATGATTTGATCGAGTGTGATTCTCCTCAGGTCACGAGTCTTTTTGATCAAAAATTTATGCAAGATTATATTCAATTAGACGACTATAATAAATGTGTTATTCGTAGTTTAGCTAATGAACTAGTCAAATTACAAACCAAAGAAGAAAAGAAAAAATTTTCTTAAGGCAAAAAAGAAAATAGAGAGATGTTAATCACCTCTCTATTTTTTGTTACTAAATTTTATACCAAAGCAGCGCTAACGGGGTGGAGTTTGCGCTACTTTGGTATAAAATTTAAGTCTAGTAACATTTCCTCTTTACTCTCATATCATATAAAAAAACAGATGATTTGGGGTGATCGATTTGGCTAAAATTATTGTTTTTAATAATGATACTGATCGTATGGAAACATATTATCGTGGAGAAAGCGAACCAATGCCATATAATACAAATGGTACTTTAAGAGTTCGTGAATTTCGTGGATCGAGCCAATCAAATACGTTATGGACAACAAAAAGAACGATGCAAAGCTGGAATAGTCAGCGTTATATTTTTGGTAGCCCTATTTCGGTTGGGTTTGCTTTTAAAAGGCCCTATGAAGGTGGCCATGGAAATATGAGTCAACATTATGCCGGGGTTGCTTTTGATGTGGGGCAAACATTAACTCCTAGTAGAAGAGTAGCTTTATGGAATAGTGCTAATTCTTCTGGTGTATGGTATTACGTAGAACCTATTTCTCTTACTCCTACTTGGGTGCATTTTGATAAACGTTTTGGTAAACCAGCTTGTTCTACAGGAGGATTTCCTACTCTCCGCCGTGGTAGTTTAAGTAACTATGTTTTAATTGCTCAAGATGACTTAAATACATTAGGTTTTCGCACTGGTGGTTTAGATGGAATTTTTGGTTCAGCTACTCAAAATGCAGTCACTGCCTATCAACGTTCTAGAGGGTTAAGCTCTGATGGTATTGTTGGTTGTAACACATGGCGTTCTTTGCAAGAAAATGTAGTAGGAACAGGAAGAACGAGTACAACGATTGATTAAGTAACGAAAAAAGAATCAGCCAAAAAGTAATTTTATTTTTACTTTTTAGAAGATTCTTTTTGCATTAAGTAGATTATCTGACTTTGTTTTGTTTTTGTTTCTCGTACATTTCTCTTTTGGTTTATTTATCTACAACTAATCGTATTTATACCTCTCTACATTTGACAATAACCCTTAATTTACTATCATCTGTGCAAGTAATTAACGTTACTTCACGTTTTCCATTTGTCTTTTGGCTGGTACAAGATACATCACTAGGATCTACGGTATATTTTTCATACACTTCATAAGTTAAGGTTTTGTCTGTCGTAAGCTGAATTTGGTCTCCTATTTGTAAGGTTGGTACTTTACTAAAAAAACGTGAATTTCGATAATTATGCCCTACTATGCAAAAATTGCCTACTTCATTTGGGTCTGGTCCCCAAAATTTAGTGGGAGAGTTTTTTAGCAATGCTTCTGTTTCTTCTAATGTAGAAGTCTCTCCTTCTAAAATAGGATAATTTACGTTTATTTTTGGTATACTAATACTTGCTATTGAAGTATAACGATATCCATTTGCCGTAGTATATACCTCTTTTTGTTTTTTATCGTTTTCTTTGCTTGTCATTGCTGGCTGTTTAGTAACGTCTTGTTTTTGTTCTTCTTGATCATTAAAAACCACTACCAATACATTATTTTGAGCTACTGTAGTATCCTCATTGTCTTCTTGTGTATTCATATTGGCTAATATGGTTTGAGATACTTCTTCACTTTTCGTTCTATCGTATTCAGCGTATATATAGAAGGAGACTAGAATACAGACTAAAAATAGCGATAAAATAAAATCGAATTTATAAATCTTTTTTTTCTTTTTTAGTTCAGGGGTAATGTATAATTTTTTCGTGACTAAAATTTGATTCATTTTCTCCTCCTTTATCTTATTTTTCCTAACTTATGTTCATTTTTAAGTAGGTCTTTTCTGTTTTCTAATGCTAAGAACTAGCGAATTTTGCTTAGCTTTATATAACCTAGATTACGCTTAACCTTCTTTTTTATTATACCATATCAATTAGTTAAGTGCAACTAAGATAAAATCAAATCTGCCATTTTGGCATAGGTTTCCATTGGGATTTCTTCTGCTCTTGCTTTTTCTTCAATACCAAGTTGATTAAATATTTTCATTGCTTCTTCTTTATTGATAAACACCTTAGTATTGACTAATGCGTTTACTAGTGTTTTTCTTCTTTGCATAAATGCACTTTTTATGATAGAAAACATGACTTTTGGATCTTTGGTTTTTACTGCTGGCTTTTCTCTAATTTGTAATTGAATTACTTCGGAAGTGACCTCCGGTTCTGGGATAAAGCAAGAGTTTGGTACTTCTAAAATTTTGCCAGATTTCGCATAATAGTAGATTGAATACGTAATAGCCCCTGCATTTTTTGTTCCGGGTATAGCAATTAAACGTTCTGCGACTTCTTTTTGGATCATAACAGTGATACTTGCTAGTGGCAACTTTTCTTCTAATAGTTTCATCATAATAGGCGTAGTGATGTAGTAAGGTAAGTTGGCTACTACTTTTATGGATGAATAGTTTGTTTTTTCTTGTTCTTGTTTTAATATCTGTTGTAAATCACAAGTTAAAACATCTTGGAAAATAATTTCAAAATTTTCTTCTTTGCTAAAACGATCTTGCAAAATGGTGATCATTTTGGGATCTAATTCAATAGCAATTACTTTTTTAGCTCTTTGAATTAATTCATTTGTTAATGTTCCAAGCCCTGGTCCAATTTCTATTACTAAATCTTCTTTGGAAATATCGCTTCCTGTAATAATTTGTTCTATCACATTTCCGTCAATTAAAAAATTTTGACCTAGACTTTTATTGGCTCTAATTTTATATTTTTTTAATAATTGTTTGGTTTCTTCTAATTTATCCATCTTTTTTGTTAATTAAAATATTAACTTTCCTTTCTTATTTTTTGTCTTTTATCAATTGTTGTATTTCTTCTTGGGTTAATTGCGTTATTTCTTCGATTAAATCAAGTGGTAGCTTTTTCATCAACATTTTTCGTGCAATTTCTTGTTTTTCTTTTTTACTTCCTTTTTTTTCTCCTTCTTTTAGTCCAAATTCTCTTTCTGCTCTTTGTGCACTTTTATAATCCATTTCCCATTTTTCACGTAATTCAGCTAATCTACGTATCTCTTCGTCTCCTGTTAAGTAGTTCATTTCTAACCTTGCTTGTTTAAGTGTCTGATTTTTTTCTTCTGCCATTTTTACCAACCCCCTATCATAATTATCGATAAACGCAATCCATTGGTTTAGTTTTTCATTCATGTCTGGATGTATCTTTCTGAATTTTGGTAATTCAATAAAATACCATCTTATTCCCTTTAATACTTCATACTCACGGTGATTTTCTAATACAATTGCCGTCTTGGAAATATATTCTTCAAATCCTAACATTTCGTAGTTTAGAATATTGATCATTATCACCTGTTTGATATCTTGGTATTCGGTTCCTCGTTTTGTTTCTCGTGCGATCACTTTTGAACTATAATATGTTGTTCTTTCTTCCATATTGTGTTCATTTTCCATTTGTAGTTCTATGTTAATGATAATTCCATCATTCAGTTCTGCTTGTAAGTCTAATCTTCCTCCTTTTTCTTCTGGTGAAAGTTGTTCTAAATTTACTTCTTCTCTTGTTTGAATATGTTTGATTTCAATTTTCAAAACCGATTCTAAAAAATCAATTAGGTATTGTTCATTTCCCTTTCTGGTAAAAAATGCTTTGAAAATAATATCATTTTTTAAATCATAATGATGCCTTTTATTTCGTTCTGGTAATGGATTACCATTTTCTTTTACTTGTTCTTCTTTTTTCATGATTAATTCTCCTTTATTATATCAATTTTTTTCCTTCTTGACAAGGATTTTGTTTCCTTTCTTTATGGAATGTTGGTTAATAGTTTACACTAAAGTAGTTCTGAATCCGTAACTATAGAATTTGTTTAATGTGATTGAGCTTTAATTTTTCTTGCTTACCTACAATCTCTATCACATCAAAACGAGTATATCTCGTTTCTTGATTGGTGCGGTACAAATAGTATTTTGCTGCTTTTATCATGTGTTTTTGTTTTGGTTTATCTACTGCCTCTGCTGGGGTTCCATACCATAATGTGCTTCTAGTTTTTACTTCAACAAACACTAATTCATCGTTTTCTTCTGCAATAATATCAATTTCGCCTTGTAAGCAGCGAAAGTTTTGGGCAATAATTTTGTAGCCTTGTTTTTTTAAATAGTCTTTTGCTAATTTTTCTCCTCTTTTGCCAAAATCTTGTTTTCCTTCCATTTTATTCCTTCCTTTTCTTCTAATAATTTCTTTATCCTAAGTAGTTTCCAAGTGAGTAATCTACTTACTTGGAAACTGACTCATTTTTAGAAATGGTTTATCATTTTTCTTACTATCATTCTAAAAAAATTCATCAGTACGAACAAAATTCTTTCCCGGCAGTTCTTGAATTTTCCCTTCTAATTGCAATTTCATTAAAGAAAAACTTAAATTTTCTACTCTTTTTCCTGTCTTTTCTGCCAATTCATTAATATGAATTGGTACATCTGAAAAATAGTTTAGAAAAGGATCTTCTTCCTGCTGTGAAACTTTTCTTTTTCTTTTTCTGTTATTTTTCCTAAACTCATATTCAGGAAATGCTTGGATAATGTCTTCTACCTTCATGACAAGATGCGCTCCTTGTTGAATTAAATGATTTGGGGTATACCCTTTTCCATTTTCTAAGGAAGAAGGAAGGCAAAAAACGGGTTTTCCTTGCTCTTTTGTTAATTTTGCCGTTACACTTGTTCCGCTTCTTTTTGCTCCTTCTATCACAAATGTTCCTAAGCTTAGACCACATACAATTCTATTTCTATCTAAAAAGTAATTTTGTTTAGCTTTCTCATTGGGTGGATATTCGCTAATTACTAGTCCATTTTGCTTAACTATTTTATTAGCTAACAATTTATTCTGAGAAGGATAAATATGATTTATCCCACTTGGTAGAACAGCTATGGTTTTTCCTTCCCCTGTTAATGCCCCTTCATGAGAATAGGAGTCAATTCCTAGTGCTAATCCGCTTACTATGGTTATTCCATAATGGCACAATTCTTGTGCAAATTGTTTTGCCATTTTTTCTCCATAATTAGTGCCATTTCTTGATCCTATCATGGCTAGGCAAGGAGTATTTAGTAATTTTGTATTTCCGAGAACATAAATCTGTTTGGGAGGCTTTGGAATCTTTTTTAATTGCTTCGGAAATTCTGAATTTTCCCAAGTAAGCATTTGAACTTGCATACTATTTTCCTCCCTGTTCTAGCTCATATTTTTTATCTAAATTTCGGTATCCAATGGCTTCTGCAATATGTTCTATCTCAATGTTTTCCTTTTCAGCTAAATCGGCTATGGTTCTTGCCACTTTTAAAATTCTACTATAGGCTCTTGCACTAAGCCCTAATCGTTCAAAGGCTTGACGTAATAATTCTCTACTTGTTTTGTCAAGGTAACAATACTTTTCTATTTCCTTTGGATACAATTCTGCATTACAGTGTATAGAAGAATTTTGATAACGCTTTCGCTGGATCTCTCTTGCCTTATTTACACGTTTTCTTATTTCCTCTGAACTTTCTGGTTTTTCTTTGTTATCTAATTTTTCGTAAGTTACTGGTTTTACCTCAATATGTAGATCAATTCTGTCTAATAATGGTCCACTGATTTTGCCTAAATAATTTTGAATGGCTAGTTTTGTGCAATGACATTTTCCTTCTGAACTTCCATAGTATCCGCAAGGACATGGATTCATGCTGGCAATTAACATACATTGGCAAGGATAGGTATAGGACGAATACACTCGAGATATGGTAATAAACCCATCTTCTATTGGCGTTCTTAATGTCTCTAGTGTGGATTTTGAAAATTCGGGAAGTTCATCTAAAAAGAGAACCCCAAAGTGTGCTAAGCTAATTTCACCGGGTTTTGGATTTTTTCCTCCTCCTAGAAGAGATGCTGGAGTAATGGTATGATGAGGGCTACGGAATGGACGACTAGTTATGATTGCTTCTTCTGGTGATAATTTTCCGGCTACACTATGTATTTTGGTAATTTCTAATGCCTCTTCAAAGGTTAATTCTGGCAAAATGCTGGGAAGTCTTCTGGCTAACATGGTTTTTCCTGACCCGGGGCTTCCTAGTAATAAACAGTTATGTCCTCCTGCTGCCGCTATTTCTAATGCACGCTTTACGTATTCTTGCCCTTTTATTTCTGAAAAGTCTAATTCACTTGGCTTGGTTTGATTTTGTATTTGTTCCCATTTTGTGCTTAGGCTTTTGGCTTCTTCTGGATGATTTAGTAGGTAGATTAATTCGTTTAGGTTTTCTACCCCAATGACTTCTATTCCGGGTACTATGGAGGCCTCTTTTTGATTTTCTTTGGGGACAATGATGGTTTGGATTCCTAGTTTTCTGGCTTCTATACAGATTGGTAAGATTCCGATTACTTTTCGTATTTTTCCTTCTAAGGATAGTTCTCCAATAAATACTTTGTTGGTAATTTGCTGTGAGTTTAGTTCTCCCATGGAGACTAAGATTCCGATTGCCATAGGAAGGTCGTAGCTTGCTCCTTCTTTTTTGGTGTCTGCTGGGGCTAGGTTGATGATGAATTTGCGACTGGGAAATTCGATTCCGGAGTTTCGGATGGATGATTTGATTCGTTCTTTGGCTTCTTTGACAGAGGCGTCTGGTAGACCTATGATTTCGATTCCGGGAATTCCTCCTGTCATGTCGGTTTGGATTTCTCCTTTTTGGCCTTGGAGACCAGTCAGAATTATGGTGGTTGTGGTGGATAGCATTGGTTTTTTTCCTCCTTTTTTGGGAGAGCCGTTTAGAGTAAGTGGTGTCATTTTAGGGAAAAAATAACGCTCCATAGCAGGGTCGTTTTAAAACCCTTAGGTCCCTCACAAAGAAGCTGGTAATCGGGTTTTAAGCCTAACGCGGGTCTTAGGGAACTGTCGGTATATTTTTTCCCTAAAATGACACCACTTACTCTAAACTACTCTACTTTTTTAGTTTGTTTTTTAATTTGTTTTTTATTACTGATTAATGTTTTTACTCTAAAGTAGCTATGCCCCAAGTCATCTGTGTATTTTTTAGATAAATTTACGTCTGACAGTTCCCGAAGACCCGCGTTAGGCTTAAAACCCGATCACTGGCTTCGGTGTAGAGGGACTTAAGGGTTTTAAAATGACCCTGCTATGGAGGACTAAATTTATCTAAAAAATACACAGATGACTTGGGGCATAGCGGACTCATTTCTCAAAACCATTAAGCAGCAACATTTTTTTCTTTAAATATACTATTTTTCTTGAATTCTCTTTGTATTTAAGGTAAAATGAATAAAACACAAATTTCTATTCTGCATAAAATGAAAAATTTTAACAAAAAGTGGTGAAACAAATGAATAAAAATCATAAAAATGATAAAGATAAATCTCGTAAAATGGACTCTAGTAATTCTCGTACTTCAAACAAAAAAGTAAGCAAGAAGAATTCTGAACGTTCTGATTCTTCTGTTGTCTCAATGAACTCTGAATTTACGTCTCAAAATTTTATTCATATGAAAAAATTAAAACGTATTTTTATTGTGGTCATTGTTATTTTTGTTTTATTAGTTATTCGTATTGGCTTTTTGGATTTTGTTGATGGTAGCTTTTTAAAGGAAAAAGCGTATCAACAACAAGCGATTAATCAAATTATTAGTCCAAAACGAGGTAACATTTATGATAGTACTGGAAAAGCATTAGCGATTAGTGCGCAGGTTGATACGATTACCATTAATCCTACTAAAATTAAAGACGAAAAAGACGATGCCGAAAAAACAAAATTGCTCAAAGAAAAGGTGGCACAAAAATTAGCAGAAATCTTTAGTTTAGATTATCAGGAAACTTTAGAAAAAGTAAATAGCAATTCTCAGGTTCAAACCATTGCCAAAAAAGTAGAAAAAGATAAAGTAGATACGTTAAGGTCTTGGATGAAAGAAAATAAGATAACTGCCGGTATTAATATTGACGAAGATTCTAAGCGTTACTATCCTTATGATAATGTTTTGTCACAAGTTTTAGGTTTCTGCGGAAGTGATAATCAAGGTTTAACGGGAATTGAATATAAATGGGATTCTGTTTTAACGGGAACTCCTGGCAAAATCGTTAGTTCTAAAGATGGTAGTCAACGTGAAATTCCTAATGCAGAAGAATCTTATATTCCAGCAGAAGATGGTAGTGATCTTATGCTTACTGTTGACCTTAATATTCAAACTATTGTAGAAAAATATTTGAAACAAGCTTGTATTGATAATAAGTGCGAAAGAGGCGGTACTTGTATTGTCATGAATCCAAAAACAGGTGATATTTTATCTATGGCTAATTACCCTGATTTTAATTTGAATACTCCTTTTACTCCTAATGAAACTTTGGCTGTTAGTTATGATAAAATGTCTACCCAGGAAAAAAGTGATGCTTTAAATTCAATGTGGAAAAATAAGTGCGTTTCTGATTTATATGAACCTGGTTCAGTTTTTAAAGTTATTACTGCTTCCGTTGCTTTAGAAGAGCATATTACAGGAACTGATGTTGCTGGTGATTTTTATTGTAAAGGATATGAAGATGTTTCAGGGCAAAAAATTAAATGTTGGCGTGCAGAACCTCATGGTTCATTGAATTTACGTGGTGCATTAGAAAATTCTTGTAACCCAGCTTTAATGCAGTTAGGTAAACGTATTGGAACATCTACTTTATATCAATATTACCATGCTTTTGGTTTATTTGATCAAACGAATATTGGTCTTCCCGGAGAAGCTAATTCCTTATTTACTAAACAAGAAACTGTAGGACCTGTAGAACTTGCTACCATGTCTTTTGGGCAAAGGTTAAATATCACTCCTTTGCAAATGATTACGGCTATTTCTTCTGTTGCTAATGATGGAATTTTAGTTCAGCCTCGTATGGTAAAACAAGTTACTAACACTGATACTGGAGCTGTTACTTCTTATGATACGACTACCGTTAGACAAGTTATTTCTAAAGAAACGGCAACTCAGGTTAAAGATATGATGAAATCGGTTGTTGAAGATGGTACTGGCTACCGTGGTGCTGTTACTGGTTATACCGTTGGAGGAAAGACGGGTACTTCTGAACCGACAGAGGCTAATAAAGAAGAAGGTTATGTAGCTTCTTATGTGGCTATTTCTCCTGTTGAAGATACCCAAGTGGTTATTCTACTTTGTTTATATGCTCCTGACCGTTCTACGAATAACTACCAAGGTGGACAAATTGCAGGTCCAGTAGTATCACAAATGCTTACTGAAATTTTGCCTTATTTAGGAGTTCCTTCTAATCAAACGACATCTTCCTCTAACAATTTGATTACTGTTCCTGATGTACGAAATAAGACTTTTGCTGAGGCAGAAAAAATCTTAAAATCCGCAGGATTTTTAGTAAAATCTTCTACAAAAGCAGATAAAAATGATACTTTAGTTACTGATCAAATGCCAAAACCAGGTATTGCCTTAACAAAAAATTCTATTCTTTTGCTTTATGATTCTGAATCTTCAACGAGAACTTCGGTAACTGTTCCTGATCTAAACGGAAAGACTTCTGCACAAGCAACTAATGCACTTAAAGCATTAAACTTAAACGTATCCATTGAAGGAACTGGAAATGTTGTTTCTCAAGAACCAGCAAAGGATTCTAAAGTGGAAGAGGGTACAGTTATTAAGGTAACGTTAAAGAAGGGGTCTAAAGATACCCATTAATCATTTAGTTGTGGGTGTAAATAATCCAGAGTAAAATGGTAATGAATAAAATAAGGTCTTCATTGATGATTTAACTAAAGGGCAGGTTAACCGCCCTTTAGTTTTTTATTTTTGTCTTGGTTTTGTTTCTTTCTTATTTTTTTGTTCTTTCTTGTTTTCTTTCTTTCTATTTTTTGTTCTTTCTTGTTTTACATCACACTTTTATTTCATTTTTTCTTTTCGCCAATATTCATCAACTAATTGATCTAATTGGCGGATTTTGTCGTTAGTTTTTTTCACACGTTTTATTTCTTCTTCATTTTCACCTTTTAGATAAGTCATCCATTCTTCTTTTCGTGTCATTCTTTCTAATCCTATAGATTGAAACTTAGGAAGTTCGATAACATGAAATTCCATTTCTTCTTCTGGTATTTCTTGTTCTTTTTCTCTTCTTAATATAAGTTTCTGATGATAACGATATTCATTATCATAGTTTTCGTCCATAAAATTAAGTGTTATGGTTTTTACTATTTTTTGATTGGTAGGATGTTCTAATTGGTAACAATGAATTTGTGCATAGTACATTAGCAGCTTTGTGGTAATGTATTTTCCTTCTAGAATTTGTATTCCTATATTTTTTTCTTGTTTGTCTTTGGTTTGAATACGTACATCTACTATACCAAAATTTTCTTCTGAAGGTAAATGTTTTGCTTGTTTGGATAGATACGGATTTACCTGAATTTCTTGTATTTGAATCGCTAAAAATGATTCAATCAAGTCTTGTATAATGCTTAAACTGTTTGGAGAATGAAAAATTTTTCGTAAGACGTAATTTCGCTTACTAACTAATTTTGGGTTCATTAAAATAGCCATCATCCTTTCTTGGCTTTCTTTTTGTTTTCAATTGTCCTTTGTTTTGGAAATGTTTCGATTTTAAAAAGTTTTGATAGAAAAAAATTGAATTATAATTCGTTTTCTTAATTTCAGTATAGACCCGTTTTTCTAGCTTGTCAATTCTTTTTCCTGTTTTTTTTCCTCTTTTCGTCGCAAGTTTCGACAAAACTAGAAGATATTGATTAGGATTTTATTGTGATGTTTTGGTGAAATCATAAGAGTAATAAAAAATTTTATCATTAATCTGTATATAAATACTCAAAAAAAAGTTTTAGCCTAAAACTAAAACTTTTTTCTTTCTATACTTGAATCAGTTCTTTTTCTTTTAATGATTTCACTACACTTTGAATACTTTCATATGGTGTAGATGCACCTGCCATAATTCCGATTTTTTCATAAGCTATTCCATCTTCTTCTAGTTCTTCTGGTGATTCGATCCAAATGGTTTCTACATTTTGCCCTTTAGCAATTTCATATAATTTTTTCGTATTAGAACTATTTTTTCCTCCAATGATGATCATTCTATCTACTTGTTTGGCAAGTTTTGCCGTTTCTTTTTGCCTTAATTCAGTTGCTTGACAAATGGTATTTTGCGCTACTACTTCTGTATAGTTTCCTATTTTTTGGATAATCATTTCTTTTATCTTTTCAAATTTAGTTAAGTGATAGGTTGTTTGAGAAATGATTAGTAGTTTATGATACCTAGAGTTTTGAAATTCATTTATTGCTTTTTCTACTTGCGTTTCATCTTCTATGATAGAGTATGAATTCCCACAATAACTGATGGTTCCTTGGTTTTCTGGATGATTTTTGGCTCCTAATAGAAATACATAATAGTTTTGCTGACTGTATTTTTCAGCAGTTTTATGTACAGCGATTACTCTTGGGCAAGTAAAGTCTTTTATCTCTAGATTAGCTTGTTTCATTTCTTGCTCAATTGTTTTGGCAATTCCATGTGCTCTGATGATAATTTTTCCCTTTGCTTCTTGCCATTTGTTAATTATAGTCAAACCTTTTTCTTCTAATTGTTGAATAACTTGTTTGTTGTGTACAATTTCTCCTAAGCAGTGAACTTTTTCTTGGGATTTGGCTAGTTCTTGTTTGGCACCTTCTACTGCTCTTTTTACTCCTTGGCAAAAACCAGCCGTTTTTCCTACAATAATTTCCATGATTCCCTTCCTCACTTTATGGTATTGTATGTTTTATTTTTCTGTTTTGATCATGTTTATGATTTCTTCTTTGAGTACTTCTACCATTTCGTCTTGTTTTACTTTACGAATGATTTCTCCCTTTTTGAAGAGAAGACCTTCTCCTATTCCTCCTGCTATTCCGATATCTGCTTCTCTTGCTTCTCCTGGTCCATTTACTGCACAGCCCATAACGGCTACTGTTATTTCTGCTTCAATGGTTTGCAAAAATGCTTCCATTTCTTTGGCTAATGGGATTAAGTTAATTTGTGTTCTTCCACAAGTTGGACAGGCTACTAAGGTAGGCGATTTATGGTATAAACCACAGTCCTTTAAAATCTCTTTTGCTACTTTAATTTCTTTAATTGGGTCATCGGAAAGTGATACTCTCATCGTGTCACCAATGCCTTGTCTTAATAACCAGCCTAGCCCAATACTTGATTTTACTGTTCCACTAAATTCTGTACCTGCTTCTGTGATTCCTAAGTGAAGAGGGTATGGGAATGTTTTTGCTGCTTCTTCATAAGCGTCTATACATAAATCTAGATCTGATGCCTTTAAGGAAAGTAGTATATCGTGAAAGTCTAATTTTTCTAATATTTCTATATGCCTTCTTGCGCTTTCTACCATGGCCTTAGCGGTTGGTTTGCCTTCTTTTTCGAGTAAGTCTTTTTCTAATGATCCCGCATTAACGCCTATACGAATGGGGATTCTCTTTTCTTTGCAAGCATCTACTACCATTTTTACGTGTTCTTCTGAACCAATATTTCCCGGATTAATTCTTACTTTGTCTACCCCCGCGTGTATGGCTTCTAGTGCAATGCGATAGTCAAAATGAATGTCTGCTACAATGGGAATGTGAATTTGTTTTTTGATTTCTTGAATGGCTTTTGCGTCTTCACTATCTAGGCAAGCTACACGAATAATTTCGCATCCTGCTTGTTCTAAGGATAATATTTGTTTAACCGTTTCTTTAACGTCTTTTGTTTTGGTATTGCACATGGATTGGATAACTACTTTGTTTTGCCCTCCTATGGCTACGTTTCCTACCATGACTTTTTTGGTTTCGGTTCGTTTCATTTTTTACCTCATCTCTTTTTAGCTACTTTTAGATTAGTTCTATTACTTTTTTCTTATTTAATCATATTTTTTACTTTTTTTCAACTGTTTTACCTATATTTCTTAGTGTATGGGTGCTAACTACAAGTTACCTAATTATAATGTAGACAAAAATCTGCATAAAAATAAGCCTTAAACTTATTTCTAAATTTAAAGCTCTATTTTTTTAATTTTGTCGACAGTGTTGACAAAATTTAACTATTCTTCATTTTCAATATTTTTCCTCTGTTCTAATTGTATTTTTGCTTTTTCTATACTATCAATAAACTTTTTCTGTAATATTTCTTTTGGTACATATTTCGTTAAATATTGTGCCACGTGTATTCCACTATTATCTAATTCTAGTAATTCTGCCATCATATCATTTTTAGTTGCACATAATATAATAGCAATAGGTGGCTCTTCATAAATTCAAAAAAAGATGACATTGTATTATTAGTTTTTACAATTCATCTTTTTGTGCTTATTAGTTAATAACTTATGCTAAAATAGACTTGTGCTTAAGGCGGACACATTCCTCAAATTTGCTAATTCATCTCTACTGTTCCTACAATTTCATCTACATTTTTAATCTGATGTTTACTTAAATAATTTTCTATCCCCTCTATCGTATGTATACTCGTATATGGATCCATAAAGTTTCCTGCTCCAATGGATACTGCTGTTGCTCCTGCCATCATAAATTCAATGGCATCTTCTCCACTTGTAATTCCTCCCATTCCTAAAATTGGGATATTCACTGCCTGTGCAACTTGATAGACCATGCGAACAGCTACTGGTTTAATAGCAGGCCCAGATAACCCTCCTGTGTTATTGGCTAAAACTGGTTTTCTTTTTTCAATGTCAATTTTCATTCCTAGTAATGTATTAATCAAAGAAACACCATCTGCTCCTGCATCTTCCACTGCTTTAGCAATTGAGGCAATATCGGTTACATTAGGGGTTAATTTGACAATCAGTGGTTTGTCTAATACTTTTCTTACTTCACTAGCAACTTTTTTTACTCCTTCATAACTATTTCCAAAGGCCATACAACCTTCTTTTACGTTTGGGCAAGATAAGTTTAGTTCCACTCCGTCAATGTCTAAGGTATTTAATATTTTACACAATTCTACATATTCTTCTATTGAACTTCCACAAGCATTAACAATAATTGCCGTATCAAACTTACGCAAAAAAGGTAAATCGTTTTGGGCAAAATACTCTACTCCTGGATTTTGCAAACCTATACTGTTAAGCATTCCACTTGCTGTTTCACATACACGTGGTGGTTTATTTCCACTTTTGGGCTTTAATGATGTTCCTTTGGTGATGATGCCTCCTAACTTACTTAGGTCAAAAAATTGGTCAAATTCTCTCCCATAGCCGAATGTCCCAGAGGCAACGGTTACTGGATTTTTCATTTCTATTCCGGCTAAATTAATTTTGGTATTCATTTGGCAAGCCCTCCATTCCTTTTTCTTCTATTAATTCCCTTTGTTCTTTCAGTGATATGTTGGCCATTTTTTCAATAAATGTTTCTACTTTTTCTTGTTTTAAATACTTCGGTGTTTCTTCTTTTGTTCCCATCCACTTTTTTAAGTTCTCACTTGGGGTTATTTGATATTTAGGTAATAATACTGTATTTAAACAATCATAATCATGATAAAAATTATCTTTTGCTTCTTTTAGCTTTGTAAATTCTTGAGCAAAAAATACACGATAAAAGTAATAATCGGTTAGCAAATGAAGAAAATAGCCTTTCCAAAAATCTTGTTTCATCTCTACTTTAGGATCGTGTAAAAATTGGTCTAGGTGAACCTCTGCCTCACCATTTCCCCATTTTCCATAATGACTTTCACTTTTATTTTGTTCCGTACCTGTTCCCTCTTTATTTAAATCTGGTGCTATTGTTCCTTTCAAAAACTCCTCTAGATTGGTAATTTCCTCCGGGTGTTTTTGATGATATTGTTTTGCTACTGCTAAATGGATAGTAAATCCTGCCATATTTCCTCCTTTGACTTGAAATGGTCCAAATGCGCTGAAAGGGGCTGACCCTCTTAGCCCCCTTATTTCAATTAAATTTCTACATCTTGTGCTTTAAATACTGGTCCTGCTTTGCATACGTGCCAATATTCTGGTGCTTCTTTTGGGCTTTTGGCTGTTTTTACCGCACAACCTAAGCAGGCTCCTATTCCGCATCCCATGCGTTCTTCTAGTGAAATTTGGCAGTCTATCGATTTTTCTTTTGCTAAATTTTGTACTGCTTTTAACATGGGTAATGGTCCACAAGCGTATATTGCTTCTATTCCTTTTTCAGTTAATTCTTTTTCTAAATAGTTGATGGCAAACCCTTTTTCTTGGTAACTTCCATCATCTGTGGTGATGGTTAGGTTGGTAGATACTTGTTTGAATTCTTCTTCTAGCATAACAAAGTCTTTGTTTCTGAATCCTAAATAGGTGTATACTTCTTTTCCTTCTGCTTTAGCCTCTTTAGCTAACTCGTATAGAGGAAATATTCCAATTCCTCCGCCTATGATGGCTAGTTTTTGTTTTCCTTCTGTTTTGAAGGTGCCGAAACCTAGTGGTCCTAATACGTCGATTTTGTCTCCTACTTGTTTTTGGCTTAACTTTTCGGTTCCTTTTCCCTTGACTTGGAAAATAAATTCTAAGATTGCTTTTTCTGGGATTAATTGGTAGATACTAATTGGTCTTCTTAAAAAAGGATCCGTTCCTTCTGTGATACGTATTTCAATGAAATTTCCCGGTTTTGCTGTTTTTACGATTTCTGGTACTTGGATGCTATACTTATAGATGTCTGGTTTGATTTGCTTTTTTTCTACTAATTCTGCTAGTTGTAAAGTTGGCATATTTTTTCCTCCTTCTTTTTTGCTTGATAGATAAAACGTTCTGGTCTACCTATTTCAAAAAGTATGAATCTATTATTAGCTAAATGTTTAAGTTCCCCATCAAATTTTTCTAACCCATTTGTAATTCTTCTTTCATGCGTAATGCTTCTGCTCTTGTGGCTTCTGCGTATTGTTCTTCTTTGTATATTTTTTTCCATCTTTCTGAGCGATAGGCACACATTAATCCTCTTGAATTATTGATGATTCCTCCTAATCCATTTTGGTCAAAGCCTAAGGCGATGTCTTCTGCTTTTCCTCCTTGTGCTCCGTATCCTGGTATTAGGAAAAAGGTATGTGGTGCTAGTTCTCGCAATTTTCTTAATTGTTTTGGATAGGTTGCTCCTACTACTGCTGCTACCGAACTATATCCGTATTCCCCACGCAAGCTTTCGCCCCAGTTTTCCACAAGTTCTGCTACTTTTGTGTATAACTCTTGCCCGTTTTCTAGTTTGACGTCTTGTATTTCTCCTGATGAAGGGTTTGATGTTTTGACTAGAATAAAGGCTCCTTTGTTATATTTTTCACTATCTTGGATAAATGGTTTTATACAATCCGTTCCCATGTATGGGTTTAGGGTAACAAAGTCAACATCAAATACACTTGTTTGATGTTCTCCTATTGGTGTTTTTCCTAAATACGCATTGGAATATCCTTGAGCTGTTGATCCGATGTCTCCTCTTTTATTATCTGCGATAACGATCATTCCTTTTTGTTTGGCATAATTACAGGTTGTTTGAAATGCTTGCATTCCTTCTATACCAAACATTTCGTAAAATGCCATTTGTGGTTTGATGGCAGGGATAATGTCATAGGTGTGGTCAATGAGTGCTTTGTTAAATTCGATAATTGCTTTTGCTACTCCTGATAAAGTTTGATCGTATTTTTGGGTAACACAAGTAGGTAGCATATCGTATCTTGGATCTAATCCCATTACGGTAGGATTTCCTGTTTCTTTAATTTTGTCGATTAATTGATCAATGATTAGTTTCATCTTTTTCCTTTCTGTTAGCTTTTTCGTTAACAGATCTTCCTTTCTCCATTTTATCAAATTTGAATACTTATTTGATTACTTACTTAGTTTAGGAAAAGTAGCCATTCTTAAGTTTTTGTTAAGCTTGATTTTCCTTTTTGGGTAAGTTTTTTTTACGGTAAGTTATTTTATTTCTTCCCATTCTTTTTCCTTAAATCCTATACAGATTTTTTCTGGCGTAATGAGTAATGGTCGTTTAATTAACATCCCGTGAGAAGCTAACAAACTAATTTGTTCCTCTTCTGTTAGGCTTGGTAGTTTTTCTTTTAGGTTTAATTCTTTATACACTAATCCACTGGTATTGAAAAACTTTTTAAGTGGATATCCACTTTGGGCAATCCATTTTTTTAGTTCTTCTTTCGTTGGTGTTTCTTCTACGATATGCCTTTCTTGAAATGGAATTCCATTTTCGATTAACCATTTTTTTGCTTTTTGACAAGTAGAACATTTAGGATACCAAATGAATAGATTATTTTTCATAAACAATTTTTCCTCCTACGATGGTATAGTGTACTCTCCCTTTTAATTTTTGGTCAATGAATGGACTATTTTTAGCTTTTGATACGATCATTTCTTTTGTATACGTATATTCTTCGTTAGGGTCAAAGATGGTAATATCGGCTATTTTTCCTTCTGAAATAGTTCCTTTGTCTAGGTTTAGCAATTTTGCTGGAGTATAGGAGGTTAAACGAACTAGATCTAAATAAGATAGATATCCCGGTTCAATTAAGTTCATGATTTCCGCTGACAAGGCTGTTTCAAAACCTATAATTCCATTTGGTGCTTTAGCTAGCCCTTGTGCTTTTTCTTCTTCGGTATGTGGGGCATGATCGGTAATGATGGCATCAATGGTTCCTTCTTTTAAGCCTTCTATGATGGCTTGTCTATCTTTTTCTTCTCGTAAAGGAGGGTTCATCTTGGCATTTACCCCTGCTTTTTTCACTTCTTCTACCGTGAAGGTAAAATAATGTGGGCAAGTTTCGCAGGTGATTTTTACTCCTCTTTTTTTGGCATCTCTGACCATGTTTTTAGTTGTCTTGGTACTAATGTGACAAATGTGTGCTCTGACATCATTTGTTTCACTGATGACGATTTCCCTGGCTGCCATTATTTCTTCCGCTTCTGGCAATACCCCTTCTACGCCTAGTTCATCTGCTATTTGACCTGCTTGAATGGCTCCTTTAGCAACTGATTTTTCTTCGCAATGGGAGGCAACAAAGGTGTCTAATTCGTCTGCTTTTATGATGGCTTCTCTCATCATTTTACTATTTACTACTGGCATCCCATCATCAGAAAAAGCAATTGCTCCCGCTTCTTTTAATTGGTTAAAGTCAACTAATTCTTCCCCCTTTTCTCCCTTACTAACAGAAGCATAAGGTAAGATATTACATAAGTTTACGCGTTTCCCTTCTTGAATTATTTTTTGTAATACTTCTACTGAATCTGGTGTTGGCTTGGTATTTGGCATTGGGCAAATGGTAGTAAATCCTCCTGCCACTGCACTTTTTGCTCCTGTTTCTATGGTTTCTTTTTGCTCAAAGCCCGGTTCTCTTAAGTGGCAGTGCATATCAATCATTCCGGGAATGATGATTAGGTTTGTACAGTCTATGATTTTATCGGCTTTTTCTTGTATATTTGGCTCTATTTTTATGATTTTCTCTTCTTCTATTAGTACATCTAACTTTTCGTTCTTTTTTGTGGCGTAATCTACTACTGTTCCATTTTTTAGTAATAAACTCATGGTTTGCCTCCTTTATTTTTTTGTTTATCTTATCATGATCGACATTTTTTTTCAAGTTAATCATTAGTTTTTTCAATTTTTTCGTTGCCAGATAAAACTTTTTCACAAAAGTAGCCCCCAAAGTGAGATGTTTGCTACTTCTTTACATCGTGACAAAACCGGAGAGGCAACTCCCTCTCCGGTTCACAAGTTATCTAAAATCTACTATTAGTTGATCTAATATTAGATTTCCTGTTTCTGTATCTTTTCCCTCTACAAGTTCTTGCAATCCTGCTTTTAAAACAGCATACCTGCTATTTTCTTCGGTACTTGTTAGATACTCTCTGGCGACGCAGTTATCCATTGCCTCTTCCACAGACATCTCTCCTTCCTTGAGGCAATCTCTTACCTCTTTTAAGATGTCTAGAATACATGCTTCTCCTTTTGCTTTCTTAGCGAGCCGTATTTGGCTCTCTAAATTCAAAATCTTTTGTTCTTTCTTTTCAATAATTCTTTTCATTGTGGAACCTCCTTGTTGTCGTACTTCCCCCTATAACTCAGAGAAATACTTGTTTACTTTATGTTATCTCATTTAGTTTACCATAAAACGACACAAAAATCAATTTTTTCATTGACTTTTCTTACTTTTTTGTTTACAATACGAATAAAAAAGAAGTCTTTAGTAAGGAAAGGGGAAAAATCTTATCTTACTAAATCTACTTAAATAAACAGAGAAAGGAAGTAATTTATTATGTCTGATATCATGTCCTATTTATTTGAAACCAATGCCATTCGTTTTTGCGAAGAAAATAAACCTTTTTGGTATACTTCTGGAAAGATTGGTCCTTATTTTATTAACACTCATTTTGTGTATGGTAGTGAAAAGGAAGCTGCTGATTTACTTGGGTTTATTGATGAATGTTTAGCTGACAAACCTACTTTGCCAGAAAAAGTTTTTTGTCGTGTTCTTGCTCAATACCAAACCAATTCCATTTATCATGCGGTTATTGATGAAATGAAACATCACATTGAATCTCATATTAATGTAGAAGAAATTGATTATATTTCTGGTGGAGAAAGAAGAGATTGGTTCTTTTCCAATATTTTGGCGTATTTATTCCATAAACCACATATTACCATTTTTAAGGATTTGTCAACTTCTACCCATAATTATGATTTTACACAAGTTCTTACCTCAGAAGACTATACTGGTAAAAAAGTATTGCATGTGGCTGATTTAATTACCATTGCTTCTAGTTATGTAAAAATGTGGATTCCTACCATTCGTGCATTAGGTGCTGATGTTCCTTGGTCTTGTGTCGTTGTTGATCGTATGCAAGGCGGAAAAGAGAATTTAGCAAAAGAAGGTGTTACTTCTCTATCACTAGTTAATGTAGATGAAAAGTTATTTCAAAAAGCATTTGATTTGGGAATTATTAATACGAATCAATTAAGTATGTTAACTGGTTTTTTTCATCATCCAGATGAAACAATGAAAGAATTTTTAATCAATCACCCTGAATTCATTGAAAATGCTTTGAAGAGTGATCCAAAAACGCAAAAAAGAGCAAAATCATTAATTGATCAAAATTTATATGGGCTTACCTAGGGCTTTGTTCTAAAGTTGATCTTATTTTTAAATAGGGGAAAATCAATACTTTCCCCTATTTTTTTATTATTTCCTGATCTTTTTCGTCCATTTTATTTTTATTAAAATAGATAATTAGGTTATCTATTGTTTGTTTATCTTTTTGCGATAGATTATCATAGCCAACAATGGAATAATTTAAAATTTTATTTTCCTTACCTTTTATGTATTGGCTAAATATTTGATCCAAACTAATGTTGAATAAATTACAAAATTTGACTAGTATTTCATAGGATGGTTTCGCACGATCTTGTTCAACGTCACTAATGTATCTTACTGATACTTCAATTTTCTCGGCTAATTTTTCTTGTGTATATCCATTACTTTTTCTAATTTCTTGGATATTTTTTCCAATTTTAATTGTACCTCGTTTTCTCATGTTTATCACCATTTTTCTTTTTTTTTATTTTATCAAATTTTGTTTGTTGCTTAAATGAAATGTCATAGTACTCACTTGTATTTTATTTCTTCTTTTTTTCTTTTACCTCTTGTGTGTATTCTAGTAAATATTTATCTAATTCCTGCCTTTCTTTTTCTATTTCTTCACTTGATTTATTCTCGTCTATCATATTTTGTATTCTTTCTAATTTTTCCTTAATTTGATCATTTAATTTTTTCATATTATCACCTCTTCTTTAGTTTGTACTTGTAGGTTAAAATTATTCTAAAAAAAATATTGTTTTTTAGCCATATATTTTCCTTCTACAATTTTTATCATAATTTTACTTTTATTTCTGAATCGAGTAGAGGATAATTCTTAATGAATTTCTCCCCTCTCACACCACCACTCAAGCGGTTCACGCAAGTGGCGGTTCAATCTATATTAAATATGAACTTTCTCATATTGGTCTAG
>JAETPW010000043.1 GCA_021771025.1 Clostridiaceae bacterium | reverse complement strand
CTTATGGTAAGATGATTATAGGTCATTTGTGATTTTCCTTTACTTTTGTTTGTCGTTACTCAAAAGTCTATCACAAATGGCTTTTTATTTTTCTAACTTAATTTTACAAACTGCGTCTATAAAAAATAGCCTAAAAAATACTCCCCACATTTCTGCGGGAAGTGTTGTGAAAATATCCATATTAGCTTACCCATTTACTTGAACTAGCCTAATTACCTGTGCATCATTTTATTTCTTCCCATGATAATGTCTAAAAACTAGCGAAACGGAACACCATAAACAGAATACGACAAAAAGCAAAAGCTGATACATTACCATAAAATGCAGTAAGCTAATGTCATGATCACTACTAAACCAGGACACAAATGGAAATACTACAAAGTCTATTAGTATATCATATTTACTCTCTTCAGCTGGCCACCATTTCCATAATTTTCTCATAGTAGCTCACTCCTACCTTGTCACTTGAAGTTCCTTCTACGCCTCTATGGTAACACTCATATAAAATGATCACTTAAATATTCAAATCTCGCACTTTTCTACTCATATTCGGTCATACAACGATCTGCAAACATATCTTGGAAAAAATATAAGAAGCTCTGTAAAAACAGCTTGAGCCACCTTCACAAAGCTTCTCTAAAAAATGTTTACTCTTTACTAAGAATAGCCACATTCCTTGTGCTAGCCTAATTATTCATGCATCTTTCTAGTGATCCCCATAACATTGTCTAAAAAATAGAGCAAAGGAGCAGCAAATGTTAGACAAAGCGCAACAAAAAGCAACATCTTAGGCGTTGTCACAAAGTGTAGGAAACTAACCTCACGGCCACTGACAAGCCAAATACCAAATGGAACACCTTCGGCTTCTAATAAGGGAAAGATCACATAGCGTTTCTTACCTTTAATGCCTCCAGCTAACCACCAATTCCATAATTTTTTCATAGTAGATCACTCCTTACATTATTCACTTAAAGTTTCATCTATGTCCCCATGATAACTCCAATATGAAACGGATCACTAAAATATTCAAATTTCGCACTTTTCTATCCCTATCTGGTACTGTAAAATTATTCATCTCTATAAATATCACTAAAACATCACAAGCTTTATTTAGCCAATCTATGTAATTACTCATACTTAATGAAATTATCCAATTATGAACTTCTAAAAAAGATACCTTTCCTCCAAGATATGCTTAAAACATTGACACAGCAAAATATTAGCTACTCGCAATTCTTATAGTTTAAATGATTTTTTACAGTCACTCTATAGGCATTCATTGGAACTAATTTTTAGTTTCTCATGAGCCAGATATATTTCCATAGAAAAAGCTAAGCCTTTAAAAGTTTATAATAATAACCTTTTTTTGCCAGTAATTCACTGTGACTACCTTCTTCCACAATTTCACCACTATCTAACACTAAGATCCTAGCAGCTTTCTTTGCGATCGATAATCTATGAACTACAAAAATTATTGTCTTATCCTTCATCCCTATCAACTGTTCAATTATTTTTTTCTCAGTAATAGTATCCAAAGAGCTTGTAGATTCATCAAAAATCAAGACTTTAGCTGGTGATAATAGCGCTCTTGCGATCGTAATTCTTTGCTTTTGCCCCTCTGATAAAATACTGGCATTTTCATCTAATTTAGTATTTATTCCTAAAGGCATATTTTCTATATCATTTTTTATCATTGCAACTTCACACGCTCTATTGATATCTTTTAGAGTCACCCCTTCTCTTCCCCCTAATTTCAGATTCTCTTCAATTGTTCCAGAAAATATATATGGGATCTGTGGTACATAGTTTATATAACTACGTAAACTGCTCTTACTTATACTGTTACTTGGATATCCATTAAATTCTAATTCACCTGAAGTTGGATCAAAAAATTTAACTAGCATTTTGACTAATGTAGACTTCCCAGAACCACTCATACCTACAATAGCCAACTTTTCGCCAACTTTTATAGTTGTACTAACATTATTTAATACATTTTTTCCATATCCATATTGATAATTTATCCCTGATAATGTTATATCACCTAATAATTTTTGCGTAGTATAGTTAAAATTTTCATCCCTAAATTCACTTTTGACCAAATAAACTTCATTCATTCGAGTATATGCAACTTTAGCACTTTGCAACTTTGGTTGAAGATTTATAATATTCTGTAATGGATCAATAAAATATGATACTAACGCAACAAAAGTCAATAACTGTCCAACAGATAACTGATTTTGAATAACCAGTTTAGCTCCTATCCACAAAATGATCACATTTAAACTCTGCTGAATAAAGATTTTTAATGCTTGTTGTAAAGAATCGATCTTTATATAACTAAGTGATTTATTTAAATAATCAAAGAATTGCTCACTTACTATATTAAAACGAACGGTTTCACTATTACATGCCTTGATCGTTTCTATGCCTTGTATATCTTCGATGACTGACGAACTTAGTATTGCATTACTCTCCATTTGATGCTTATTTAATTTTTCAAATTTTTTAGCAAAAGTCATAATAACAATGATATATATTGGAAGAGCAGTCAGTGTTATAACAAATAACCTAATACTTTGAAAAAATAAGGTCACCCCAATAATAATAACTATACTAGCATCTAGTCCAATGGAAACTACCATACTGGCTAAAGCATCTATTATTTTACTAGCATCTGTAAATCTTGAAACGATCTCACCCGTCTTTCTTGTTGAAAAAAATTCCAATGGTAGCTCAAAAATATGCTTAATGTACTCTAAAATAATATCAGTCGACAATTTTTGCCCCAAAATAGCTAATAAAAAATCTCTACTATATACAAAAATCGAATTGAACACATATGCCACTATTAATCCCATCACGACAATATCTAGCATCTGTTCCATGCCATTGGGTATATAGTTATCTATTAATACTTGAAAAAAATATGACCCCAAAATACTTATTATTGTTGTTAACATGGCAACTATCACAATATTGATGATCAATTTTATATTTTTAAACGTTCTTGGAAAAAGAGATAACAAATTACTCTTAGTTTCTTTGATAGGGCTATACTTACTACCAGGTTTCATAAAAAGTGTTACACCTGTCCACTCTGCTTCAAAATCAGCATATCTTAATTTAACTATTCCTTTTTCTGGATCAGGATCAGCAATAATTATATGATCAGATGTTGCTTTTAATACCACATAATAATGCAATATTGTTTTTTCTTTGACTACATGGACAATAAATGGATAAGTAACATCTTGCATATCAAACAAGGTCATGTCAGCTTTAATAGCTTGTGTTTCCAAGCCTAATTTCTGTGCTGCATTTATAATTCCAAATGCAGTAGTTCCTTCAATATTTGTTTTAGCTAAATTTCGTAGATATGCTAAAGATACTTCTGATCCATAATAACGCAGTATCATGGCTAATGAAGCCACACCACAATCAGATTCGTCAATTTGTGATATATACATCTTTTTATATTTACTCGACATAGATACTCCTCATATATTTCTATTTTTCCGTATTCTATCACTGCTTATATTTTTCAGAGTATTTATTCCGATTTTGTCAGTTTCTATTCTTATCTGCCAAATATAATAATGCCTAAGCTTTACTTCACTGACCTAATATCAAGATCTTTTGCAACTTCACTACCGTTTTTTCACATTATATTTATTGATCAATTTTTCAATTTTTCTTGAATTTCTTCTAGGAAACACCTCGATATACCCGTCTTTAAATTTTACGGTCCGTAACTTTAGATCGATCTCAACGATGTTGTCTGGATTGGCTAAACATGATTGTGAGATCTTTTCTAAAAATTCATTTTCATCATCGATCTTCTTTATATTCCCCAAAAATTCCCCCGCACTATCGAGCGTGACGATCTTTAATTTATGTGAATGTTCTGTGGTAACAATATAGAGAATATCTCGTATATTTTGATTGATAAGTCTTCGTCCCATTTTATAGCTAAAAGTCTGTTCTCTTACAGTATGTAGCTCTCTAATACGTTTTATCGCTAAAAATAATGCTTCATTTAAACGTTTTTGGTCAAGCTCCGTCTTAGTTATAAAATCCACAGCCCCTATCCTGCGCCGATAAGTCATTGCTGCAAAATTTTCATAGGCTGTAATAAAGATGATCTGTGCATTTAGATCTTTACTTTTGATAAATTCAGCCAGATCTATACCATTTTGACCATCGTCTTTGCCTAGATCGATATCCAAAAAATATACTCCACTATCTATATACGTATTATTCAAATAATTTACAACTTCTTGATAGCTAGTAGTCACTAATACTACTTCACAGGTTTTATCCTTACTATCCGGCGAATCTTCCAAAGACCAAACGGCTCTATTTACAAAACCATGTAAATTTTTTAACTGAACTTGATCATTTTCACAAACCACTATCCCATAAGTTTCCATAAATTTATCCCCCTTATTTGACCCTAACACTCATATAAAACGTAAACCAACCATCAAATATATGATATTCCACTAAAATAGCATCATGCTTTTTTTTAATATCCTCAATATTAGCTAATCCCAAACCACTATGCCCTTTTTTGGTCGTAAAACCTAATTTCTTTAGCTCTAAAATCGACTTTCCAGTATCGTTAAATCGATTTTTTATTTCAAATTCTAGTTCACTAGCCTTACGATATACCATTGATTTAACTTTTGCCCCATTTTTTAATATCAAACTTGCTTCAATAGCATTATCATAAGCGATACCTAGAATTCGGATAATATCAAAAGTGATATCTTTAGTTGGTAATTGCTCTATCAAAGTTTGACATTCAAAAGTATTTTCGATATTTTGTTGAAACATAATATTTAACTTGCTTATCAATAAACTCTTTAATAAGTCATCTCTGACATTATCAATATCGTTAAACTGCCATAAACCTTTATTGTCTAAATAAAAATTCGAATACTTTTTCAATCTTGCGATCAATTCTTTATCATGTCTATCTTGAGCACTTAATTGCAAACTTATTAACATATTTCGATAATCATGCTTGAACTTGCATAAATTTTTTTGATTTATTTCAAGTTGTTTTGTATATATTTTTAAGTTATCCAATTGTTGTAAAAATAATTTATCTTTTGCTACTTTTTGGATAGTAAGATATAAATAGATCGCAAAAAAAAGTTGGACTATAAAAAAAAGAGTCAAGTCCATAATCCTGTGTAAAATACTATACAATGTTTTACCGGTCTCTCATTGATCAAACTTAATATATTTTCTTGTAGAACTGAGCCATTCGTCATGAAGTTCCATAA
>JAETPW010000009.1 GCA_021771025.1 Clostridiaceae bacterium | reverse complement strand
TATTATCTTACCATTTCATTTCAATATCATCATACCCAAATGGATGGAGCTCACGCAGGTAAATTTCTAGCAAATTTACAAGAGGAAATTTATACTTTTAAATAAACAAATTACAATTTAGATAGGAGTTGATTTTAATTGAAAATAGTTACTTATGGGAAGAAAGAAAATGAAAAGATATTATTATTACACCCTATGTTTACAAGTGCCAAATTTTTTGATTTTGTAATAGATAGATTAAGTAATAAATATTATTTGATTATTCCAACATATAGTGGGCATTATGAAGATTCAGACTATATATCAATGGAAGATGAAGAAAAAACTATTGATGAATTTCTAAAAAAAAATAACATTGATAAATTAAAAGCAATTATAGGATTTTCTTTAGGTGGTAATATTGCATTTCATTATTTTTGCAATAATCAAGATAAAGTCAATCAAGTAATAGTAGATAGTGCTCCTATCTTTAAATTTCCAAACATTATTAAAAAATATTTTTATAATAGATATAAAAAATGTTTACTTAATATAAAAAATCATCCAGAAAAGACAGTTAAAGAATTAAATAAGTGCTTTAATGGTATGGGAAAAGTACAACAATATGTTGCACCAATTGTAACAATAGAAAGTCTGAAAAACTTATTAGAAAGTTGTTACAATATTGAAGCACCAAAATTAGAGAATGATTCACAGAGAAAAATAACTTTTGTTTATGGTGCAAATGATATAGCAAGACTTTGCTTACCTAGAATTAAAAAATATAAAAATAGTGAATTTATCAAAATTGATTCATTAGGTCATTGTTGTTATTTTAGAGAAAATACAGATGAATATATAAAAAGGTTAATTAGATAAATTACAATTTTGAAAGGTGTTAAAGAATGAGTAAATATGAGCCATTATGGAAGTATTTAAAAGATAATAATAAAGAAAAATATATATTATCTTATGAAGAAATTAAGAACATTATAGGATTTCAAATAGATCATTCATTTTTAACTTATAAGAAAGAAGCAAAAGAATATGGATATGAAGCCTACAAAGTATCTATGAAAGAAAAAACAGTAATTTTCAATAAGGTATAACTAGGAATTACAATTCAAAAAGGAGTGATGCTAATTATGAATTATAGTTATGTAATGGGAATTAATAATATTGATATACTTAAACAAAATAATTTTAAAATCAAATATTTTGGAAATAATTATGGAGTTATCTTTGATGACAATAAGATTGAATTGTTTGAAAAATATATATGTGAAACGCTTGAAAATGGATTTTGGAATGAATATCTAGGTAAAGATAAGGTATTTATCTTTAAATTTGAAAACAGCGAAATAAAAAGATATGTATTAAATAAAGATAATGAAAAAGAAGTACTGAAGTTATGTTGTGAATTTGCAGATTGTAAATTCAAATCTATTGATAAAATGTTAAAAAATAATAGTTTTTATGCGAAAAGTTATTATACGGAAAATATTGGAAAATCCTAGAAATGTATTTGACAAATGCAAAAGAATATGTTATTATTTAATTACAAAATAAATGAACTTTGAATATCGCTAGTATTCAAATCATGACAGTGTGTGTACCACGAATACACATGCTATTTTTTTGTCAAAAAATAGAGCAGACCACGAATCTGCTCTACGACTAAATACAGCTAATTAGTCTTGACTTTGTTGTCATCTTGCATTTGCTTATGTTGTTGTTCTAATTGTTGTTGTAATCTAATGTTTTTTTCTCTTTCTGCTATGTACTTGTCAGCAAAATGCAAAATTAAATCGCTAGTATTCAAAATCATAACCCCCTTTCCGCCTTTTAGAAAAGGCTAGCCTTTCCTTTAACGTAAGGTTGTTAATATATTACTATAATTTTATATTCAAAACAAGCGAACATAATAAAATGTTACAAGTTTTTTCCAATTATTTGTGTCAAATTTTTATAGATATAAGATTTTTTACATAAATAATATCAAATATTGGGTAATTTTTTAAGTAGTAAATTTGATAGATATAAATTAAGAAAAACCTTAATAATTAACGGTTCTAAAATATTAATTTGATAGTTATTCTAAATAACTGAAACATAAATTTTTATAAAAAATAAAAATTTTTTTAATTTACGGTTGGATTTTTGAAAAAATATGGATGTATATATAATAGAGGGATAGTTTTTTTAAACTTTTTTAAAATTAGGAAAGGAAAATTTGAAAAAGACCTCAATATATAAAATATGGGATAATTATAAATCAAAGAAAGGGGGAATTGTAATACCATAAAACAATAAAGATATAGTGTTTAACCTTTAAGATAAGCCCTTTAAATCAATGATTTATATGTGAATAATAAAGTTTCTTTAGCATATAAATTGAATAAATATTAATAAGTTAACAGGAGAAAATATGAACGAAACATTTAAAATTAATGTGTATTTTGATGAAAAGGGTGAAGAAATCGAAAATTTAATATCTCATTTTTTAATTGATTTATTAGAGAAAAATGGATAATAAATTTTTATTATTTCAGTATTTGGATTTCTTAAAAAATTAGTTATAATTAATAGGAATTCAAATTGTTTTTTATCAAGCATGGGAAGGAGGAGAAATGCTTGAGACAATAAAAACAGTAATTTACAAGGTAGCAATTTATATAAGATTATCCAAAGAAGATGTAGATAAGGGATTTGACGAAAGTGAAAGTATTATCAACCAAAAATCCTTATTAACAGAATATGTAGGAAATTTAGGCTGGGAATATGAATTAGTAGATACTTATATTGATCCAGGATATACAGGTACAAACTTTAATAGACCAGATTTCCAAAGAATGATTAGAGATATCGAAAACGGAAAAGTAAATATGGTCATAACAAAAGACTTATCACGTTTAGGTCGTGATTACATAGAAACAGGAGAATATATTGAAAAATGGTTTCCAGAGCATGAAGTAAGATATGTTTCTGTAACAGATGGGATAGACACTTTTGCCACTAATAATGGCAATAATGATATAGCACCATTTAAATCTATCTTAAATGATATGTATTCCAAAGATTTATCTAAAAAGATTAGGACAGCCTTACATACCATGCAAAAACAAGGAAAATGGGTAGGAGGAAAAACAGCACTAGGATATGTAAAAGACCCAAACGATAAAAACAAATTGATGATATGTGAGCCAGAAGCGGAAATCGTAAAAACTATTTTTAATATGGCAAGTTTACGGAGAAGAAATAGGAACCATTAAAAATTATCTAAATGACAACAAAATACCAACAGCAAATCAATTAAGATACAACAAAGCAACATTTTGGGAAAACAAAACAGTAAAAAACATCTTAAAAAATGAGGTGTATATTGGAAATACAGTCCAAAATAAAAGAAGTAGAATAAGTTATAAAAACAGAAAATTAAGAAGTAATCCACAAGAACAGTGGAACATTGTGGAAAACACACACGAACCAATCATTGAAAAGCAGCTTTTTGACAAAGTACAAAAAATGGTAATTGTGCAAAAATATAATAGAAATGAAAAAAAACATAAGTTTTTATTAGATGGATTATTGTTTTGTTATGAATGCAAACACAAAATAGGAGTAAGAGGAAAGAAAAACGGCTATATGTTTATGATATGTAATAATTATCGTAGAAACTCAAAATTAGGACTTTGTACATCACATGGATTTAGCTATGAATCATTAGAAAAAACAATACTACAATACATAAAGAATTTATTTTTAGCAATCGATAGTAAGAAAATAGAATTGAACGTAAAAAACAATAAAACAAAACAAGATTATGGAAAAATGCTAAAACAGAAACAAACAGAAATTAACCTTATAAAAGATAACATAGACAAAATGTATGTTGACAAATTAAACGGTAAAGTTAGCGAAGAAATGTATGAAAGGGTATTTAACAAACTAATCAATGAAGTAAATGAAAAAGAAAAGGAATACAATGAGTTAAAAAACAAAAAAGAAAATGCTATGCAAGATGATAGTAAAGAGATAGAAAACATTGTTAAAGAATTTTTAAAACTAGAAAAGCCGACACCTGAAATAATGAAGGTAATTATTAATAAAATAGAAATACACCAAGATAAGCAGGTAGATATCATTTTTAATTTTAAGAGATTAAATGATATTAATATCAAAAATGCACAAAACGACTAATCTAATATTGAATATTAGATTAGTCGAAACAAAAAAATCAAAACTGTCTATTTTGACATCAACCAGAAGGCATCTCCATGGCAGTACCCATGAAAAATGGAGGAATGAAAATTTCCAAAGTCATCTTTTACGTAGTCTTATCCGGAATTACAACAGGAGTAGGAGCCTTTTTCGGGGCAATCGTTGGATCAATCTCAGAAACCATTATAGCCATGTGCTTAAGCTTCGCTGCTGGAGCTATGTTATACTTAGTATCAGGAGAATTAATTCCCGAATCCAATCAACTATACCACGGAAGAATGACGGCCTTAGGAAACATGATTGGTTTCTTAATCGGTATGTTTGCCACTAGCCTGTAGTTAATCTAGTATTGATAAAAAAGTAAAATATAATTTTTGTTTAACCATTAACATAGTAAATAAATGGTAATAGTTAATTTTAGAAAGTGAAATAGTTAATGTAAAGTGATTGACAAAAGATGAAATATCGACTATAATAATATTAAATATTATAATAGTCAAGGAGGCGAAAAGATGAAATATATAAAAAGAAATGCTGAAAATGTTATAAAAAAACAAGAAAGAATGTTTAAAGCTATTCTAATTACTGGAGCTAGACAAGTTGGAAAAACGACAATGCTTAAAAATTTGAAATCTAATATAAATTATATAACATTAGATGATATGTTATTAAATCAATCAGCCAAAGAAGATCCAAGTTTATTCCTAAAATCGAATAAGCCACCAATTATTATTGATGAAATACAATATGCACCTGATTTATTAAGATATATCAAGATAGAGATTGATAATAATGATAAAAAAGCAATGTTCTATTTAACTGGATCACAACAATTTCATTTAATGAAGAATGTAAGTGAAAGTTTAGCGGGAAGAATCGGAATATTAAATCTTTTAGGCTTAAGCTTAAGAGAGATTAAAGAAATAAACTTTAGCGATCCATTTATGCCAACGAAAGAATATTTTACAAGAAGAGGAGAATTTGATAAAGAGATTTCATATGATGAAATTTGGGATATTATTCATAAAGGAACAATGCCGGCTTTGTATCAAGAAGAAAGCGATTTTGAAATGTTTTATTCAATGTATGTAAACACTTATATAGAAAGAGATGTTAGAAACTTAACGCAAGTGGGAGATACATTGTCATTTCTAAAATTCATGAAGGCTTTAGCAAGTAGAATAGGGCAGCTATTAAATTTAAATAGTGTAGCAAATGAAGTAGGAGTAACTATTCCTACAGCACAAAGATGGCTGTCTATTTTAGTATCATCTAATATTGTATATTTATTAGAGCCATATTATAACAATATCATGAAAAGGGCTGTAAAGACGCCTAAAATCTATTTTTTGGATACAGGACTAGTTTCTTATTTGACAAAATGGAAAAATAAAGAAGTATTAGAATCAGGAAATATGGCTGGAAATTTTTTTGAAAATTTTGTTGTAGTAGAAATCATAAAAAGTTATTATAATAGTGGAGAACTAAGACCACCAATTTATTTCTATCGAGACAAAGAAAAAAAGGAAATAGATTTAATTATAGAACAGAACGGAAAATTACATCCAATAGAAATAAAAAAGAGTGCAAATCCAAGCAAAGATATGATAGCTAATTTTAAAGTATTAGAAAAAGTTGGAACTGTTGGAGAAGGCGGAATTATATGTATGTATGATAAAATGCTTGATTTAGATGACAAAAATAAAGTTATCCCATATAGATATTTGTAAAATAGTAATATAGGAGAAATTTTCAGCATCCAGCTTAAGTAAGTTTTCAAAGTTTACTAATATGGGGAAAGGAGAAATATGTTTGGTTTTGAAAGCTAACATATATTAGAAAAAATGAAAAAGATGAAGACACTCCAAAATGGAAAGTAACCATAAGGCTAATTAGTAAAGTAGCAATAAAAATAAAAATATACTTAATAAAAATCATGCAATAACACAAAGTATACTTGATAAAAAAGCAGATAAAAACACAAAGTATACTTATACAAAGTTAATAGGAGAAAAAACAACCAAACCACTTGCTTTTTTCTCCCATTCACGATAAAATACAAACAGAAATTTGAAACAAAACAAGAAAAGAGGAAAATAAATGCCAGAAAATGCACTTTTAACCGGATTAAACCCTAAACAATACGAAGCCGTAATCAATACCGAAGGACCATGCCTAGTCATAGCTGGAGCAGGAAGTGGAAAAACCAAAGTGCTAACCCATAAAATTGCCTATATCATCGAAGAAAAAAAAGCACTTCCATGGAATATCTTAGCCATCACCTTCACCAACAAAGCAGCCAACGAAATGAAAGAAAGAATAGCCTCCCTAGTAGGAGAAACAGCCAAAGACATCTGGATGGGAACCTTCCACTCCATCTGTGTAAGAATCCTAAGAAGATTCATCGACCGAATTGGTTTCGACTCATCCTTCATTATCTTTGACACCTCAGACCAACGCTCCCTCATCAAAACCTGTATCAAAGAAATCGGACTAGACGACAAACTATTTACTGATCGAAGTGTACTATCTGAAATCAGCAATGCCAAAAACCAAATGTTAGAACCTGATCAATACACAGCCAAAAGTCATGGAGACTTCCGTAAAGAAAAAATGGCACTAGTTTACGAACGTTACCAAAAACGACTAAAAGAAAACAATGCCATCGATTTCGACGACATCATCAACTATACCATCAAAATCTTAATGGACAATCCAGACGTACTAGACTACTACTCAGACAAATTCCATTATGTCTTAGTTGATGAATACCAAGACACCAACAAATCACAATTTACCTTAGTCACTTTACTTGCCTCAAAATATGGAAACATCACCGTAGTAGGCGACAATGATCAAGGGATCTACTCCTTTCGTGGAGCAGACATCAGCAATATCTTAAACTTTGAAAAAGACTTCCCTGGAACCAAAATCATCAAGCTAGAACAAAACTATCGTTGTACACAAAATATCTTAAACGCAGCCAATGCAGTCATCAAAAACAATGAAGTAAAATATAAAAAAGAACTATGGACCCAAAACGAAGAAGGAAAATTACCACATCTCCATCAAGCAAAAAACGAATATGACGAAGGAACCTTCATCGTCGACCAAATCAATCACCTAAAACGAGAAGAATACTACCATAACTCAGACTTTGCCATCCTATACCGTATGAACACACAATCCAGAGCCATTGAAGACATCCTAAGAAGAGAAAACATTCCCTACCGTATCATAGGAGGGCTAAAATTCTATGAACGAAAAGAAATCAAAGACATCATCTCCTACTTACGTTTAATCCAAAATCCACTAGACAACTTAAGCCTAAAACGAGTAATCAATGAACCAAAACGAGGAATTGGAAAAACCAGCCTAGACAAGATAGAACAATTAGCAGGAGAGCAAGGCATATCCATGTACGAAATCATCAAAAATGCTGACCAATATGGGTTAAACCGAGTATTTTTAAACTCCAGAGAATTCATCAACACCATAGAAGAAATGAGAAATAAAAAAGACAGTATATCCATATCAGAACTAATCACACAAACCCTAACTAAATCAGGCTACACCAAAGCCTTAGAACAAGAAAACAACATCGAAGCCGAAAACCGAATTCAAAACCTAGAAGAATTTCTAACCGTAGCCATCGAATTTGAAAAAGAATCAGCCGAAAACACCTTAAGTGAATTCCTAGAAGGAATTACCCTATCTAGTGACATCGACAACCTAGAAGAAACAGACGACACCGTAACCCTAATGACCCTACATAGTGCCAAAGGGCTAGAATTCCCAGTTGTCTTCCTAGTCGGAATGGAAGAAGGAATCTTCCCTGGTTACAAATCCATCTCTGAGCCAACCGAACTAGAAGAAGAAAGACGTCTATGTTACGTAGGAATCACCAGAGCCAAAGAATACCTATACCTAACCTGTAGTAAACAAAGAACCATATTTGGATCCACCAGTTTCAACCCACTCTCACGATTTCTAACCGAAATACCACCAGAACTACTAGAAGGATATGACGACGTACTAGGAGAGCAAAATACACCATCAGATCCATTCGCAGACTCAACCTACAGCTGGACATACGGAGGAGGAAAAACAGGAACATCAGGAACATCAGGAACATCAGGAATAGCAAGCGCAGTAAAAACCTATACTAGTGAAACCATCAAACAATCAGCCACAACCAACCAAACTAATACAAGCAAACAATCAGGCTTTGCCTTCCGAACAGCAGAAAGTTTCCTAAACAATATCACCAAAAAACCAACCAAAAATCAAATTGACCTAAGCCAATATAAACAAGGAAACCGTGTATACCACAAAAAATTTGGAGAAGGAACCATATCTATGGTAGAACCAGAAGGAGACGACCTAAAAGTAGACATTCAATTTGACAAAGTAGGTCATAAACGCCTAATGGCCAAATTTGCTAATCTAGAATTGATCTAACTCCCCAATTGGGGACGGGGTAAAATTCGGAAAAATTGCCCTAATGGGGGACAGGGTGAAATCTGGCAAAATTGTCCAATTCAGAAACAGAGTGGAGGTAAAATAAATGAACCAAGAAAAATGTCTTATCGATGTAGACGACGTCATTTGTGAAAAAGGATTTATCCATTTAGTCAACGAATTTTTACAAACCAACTATGAGCAGGAAGATGCGAAATCCTATTACATTAATGACTTAATTCCTAAAGAGCGTTTTGAAGAATGGAAGGAATTTTTTCGCCAAAAAAACGTATACGATTATGTAGAGCTCATGCCTAAAGCAAAAGAAATTATTCAGCAATTAACCAAAAAATATGAAATTTATTTTGTCACTGCTTTTGTTTTTCGTGATTCCCCGAAAGATTCCGGAAAGACATTAACAGACAAATTTAATTTTTTAGCTAAAGAATTTTCTTTTATTGATCCCTCACATTACATTTTTATTCAAGATAAAAGCCTAATACAAGCAGACATTCGTATAGACGATAGTCTGAAAAACTTACAAGGGAAAGCACGTCTTAAGTTTTTATATACAGCTTATCACAATAAGAACATAGGATTAGAAGAATTACAAACAAAAGAAATTATTCGTGTTAATGATTGGGAAGAAATTGCTAAGTATTTATTACTAAGCTCATAAAAAATAGAAAGTTTAGGATAAGGATAAAATTACTTAAAAATTAAAAAACGTAAAAAGAAGCAATGAGAAAAAATTGCTTCTTTTACGTATCTAAAACATTTTTCAAATAAAAGGGTAAAATCAAAAATGGTGAATAAAAAACCAAAAAAAATCCATACTAAATAGGAACAAAAAAGCAGAAAGGAAGGATAAAAATGGCAGACTTAAATCAAATGGAATTACAACATTTAAGACACTTAATAGGAGCACACGAAACTGCATACCAAAAACTAAACACGTACTCAGCACAAGCAGTAGATCCACAAATCAAGCAATTATTTACCAAATCAGCACAAGATGCGTTAAACACAAAACAAAAATTAATGACATTTTTAAATAATTAAGGAGGAAAAATCATGGACGAAAAAACAATGGTAAACGACATCCTAGCAGGAGTTAAATCAGACTTAACAGCGTACCAAACCGCTATATCAGAATCAGAAAACGTAGCATTAAGACAAGCATTTCAACAAATTCGTAACAATGACGAAAGTTTTCAATATGAATTATTCAAAATAGCGCAAAGCAAAGGATACTACATTCCAGCCCAAAAAGCTACTGTAACTGAAATTAATACCGTAAAAACTGAAATGCAATAAAAAATAATCTATTCTCTTTTTCTTTAGTAAAAACTAAATAGAATAAAGAGGGTAGATTTTTTTATCCAATTTTTTTCCAATTGAGGATGTTTCTTAAAAAGATATTTTATTCTAAATAGAAAATGCAAGAAAAACGAAATAAAAAAGAGAATACAAGAAAAAAAGTGTACAAACTTACGGAAATTTAGAAAAGCACCCATTTGCATTTTTTATCATATTACCGTATGATGAGAACAAAGATACAAAGGAGATTGAAAAAATATGTTAAGAAAAGTCTTGTTACATACAAAACGATCAGTCAAGTTTATCTTATTATCAATCATAGCGGCATTTTTAGTCATCGGCTTAGTCGCTTATTTTTTTAAGCCAACCTATCGTGTTATTCTTAATGGAGAACAAGTAGGATATACAGAAAACAAGAGTGAGTTGCAAACAAAAATAAATAATTATATCAAAAATGGTGATGGAGAACAGGTTGCCTTTGTCCAAGTAGATAATTTACCAGAATATCAATTATGTTTATTAAAAAAGGGAATCGTTCCAAATGATGATGAGATATTTAATCAAATAAAAGACCAAGGAGTAAACTACTATCGTTATTATGCCATTTTAGATAATCAAGAAGAAAAAGCATATGTATCTGATTTTGCTGAAGCAGAAAAAGTAGTTAACACTTTAAAAGAAAAGAAAAGCAATAATATTGATGGAATTACCATAGCAGAAAAATACGAAACAGAAGTAAAAGAATTAATATCAGGGGATGACGCAGTAGCAAAACTATACGTCGAACCACCAAAACCGGTTGTAAAAACGGCATCGGTTAAACCAAAAACATCTGCTAATACCACTAAATATGGAGCAAGTGGATCAGTCAATACGTCGTTCAATATGTCAGGGGGAAAAGCAAATTTAGGTATTTCCTTAATAAAACCAGTTTCAGGTGTTCTATCTTCTCGTTTCGGAGCATCAAGTCGAATCAGAAGTTCATCACATACCGGTTTAGACATTGCCACAGCATCAGGAACGCCAATTGCAGCAGCAGCATCGGGAACAGTCACTTTCTCAGGCTATAAAGGATCGTATGGAAACTTAATTGTCCTTTCACATGGTAATGGAGTACAAACCTATTATGGGCACTGTAGTAAATTATATGCTACAACAGGACAAACCGTATCACAAGGGCAAACCATAGCAGCCGTAGGATCAACAGGAAATTCAACAGGACCACATTTACACTTAGAAATTCGTGTAAATGGAGTGGCTTATAATCCACAAAATTATTTATATTAGAATTAGTCCAATTGAGGACGTTTCTGTTTGGACATGGTGTCCAATTAGGGACGTTTCTTTTTTGGACATTTTTACTTTTGGAAAAAATTTGTTTTCTATTTCCTAATATTGTTTTCTTTTAGTTATTTTCCTATTTTTGATATTTTCTAAATTTTCTAACTTTCAATTTTTCGCTATGTTTGTTGTTACCACTCCCAAGAAAGTAAAACCAAAAGTCCTTAACGTAAATTTACCTTAAGAACTTTTGGTTGAATTTAAAAATTCTCCTATTATTTTAACTTCATTACTATTTATTTTTACCGTTCCCCCTATAGGAATGATACTATTTACTATTTCATGCCCAAAATCATTACACTTAATAATAGGAAATGTATAATCTTTCGTATATTCTTTCAATATATCTTCCATTTGTGGATACAAATTACCATTTTTTTGTAAATCATAATTATACCCAACCACGATTCCTTTAACCTTATCAAATATCCCCAATTGTTTTAAATGCGCAAATCTTCTTTGGCACTCGTTTGGTGAAGTTCGGTAACTTTCGATAAACAAAATAGTGTCTTGCATTTCTGCTAGATATTCTGTTCCTAAAAGATACATCATACAACCTAAATTAGTTCCTATAATTTTTCCCTCTGTTTTTCCGTCTCTTATGATTACTTTATGACCAAAATTAAATTTATCTAAATTTTTATTAACAAAAGCCTCTTCAAAAATCTTATATTGTTCTTCTCCATACTCTGTTCCAAAACAGACAAAATTAGGTCCGCTAAACGTTACCAATCCTGTCTTTTTATATATAGCATGTAGTAAAACAGTTATATCGCTATATCCTACTACTATTTTAGGATGTTTTTTAATTTCTTCCTCATCAAGTAATTCAATAAATGTATTACAAGTTTCACCACCAGTTAAACATACGATAGCTTTTACCTCATCATCTTTGAACATATTCATCAATTCTTCTGCCTTTTGTTCTCTAGTTCCAGCAGAACCATAATAATCTTCCAATACATTTTTTGCTCGCTTTATTTTAAAACCTTTATTTTTCAATAATTCCTCTGCTCTAAAAAAATCATCATACCTATTTAGAAATTTTGAACTATTTGATACGCCTACAACACCTATTGTATCTCCATAATTCAGTTTATTTGCCAACATATGTTATCCTCCTCTTTTTTACCACTATACTATATTATCGATAATTTTGTCAAAACATATTATGGATAATGTTTCACTATAATTTAAGTTTTTATTTATCAATGGCGAAGCTTTAGCTGCCTCTAATGCTTCGCTGTTTTCGTTACACAATCAAAAAAGTTGTATCAAACCCGATACAACTCTCTTCCTCTCAAAAATTAGAAAAATACCTGATCCCAGTCGAAAGAGCATTTTTCTTAATCACGATTTTCCCGTGTTCAATCAGTTTACACTCAAAATTCCCTGAATTGGATACCAATTTTCCAAACTCAGACAGCGAAGTATAAAACTGATCCAAACATCTATGTTCTACCTTAATCTCACTCAAAGCCAAATAATAAGCCTCCTGATAATGATACAAACGCGAACACCCAATCAAACCACGCAAAGAAATATGTGGGTTTGCCTTCAAAAAATGGCAAAAACCACAAAAAGCCTCGAAATCCTCAAAACGATAAATAGAGACAGGGGCGTTAATATCCACGTGTTTGCGTTTTACCTTCAACTTTTTAGAAAGTAAATGATTGCTAGAAACATCATCATTAGAGCGATCAGAAAACTTAGTAATCGTAAAAACGAAAATATCATCTGGTGAAGAATAAGCCTCAATTAATAAGCGGCATCCATCTGTCGTAAAACCAACCTCTTTTTGGGCTTGCTTTAGTATTTCCAAAAACAGACCTTGAGATTCCGCTGTTTTTGTCATGATGGTATGTAAATCCATTTCTTTATCCTTCAAATCTTCTTGTTTCAAAATAATACGTATTTTATTCTCCGTCAATTTTTCAATTTTCATTAAGTACCATCCTCCTTATTCCTCTTAAATTAATTATACTACTAATCTTATTATATGGAAAGACACAAAATATGGTAATCAATTTTCACTTTTCTTAGAATTCTATTACTATATCACAATTCACAAAAAAAAGTAAAGCAAAATCCACCAATTTACTTGAAAAATTTGGGATTACAAGATATAATACGTCTAGTGATGAAAAATTAACTATCCGTAAGTTACAAGAGAAAAAATAGGAGGAAAAAAATGGCGACAAGAGATAAAAATATATGGGTGTTTATTTTATTTATATTGGCGGGATTAGTAGTCGGGGGACTAATTGGAAAACTAGCTTCTAGTGTACCATGGTTATGGTGGCTTTCTTATGAGCAACAATTTGGTATTGATCCACCTATCATTTTGGATTTAAGTGTACTAAAACTTACCTTTGGAATGATGTTTAAAATCAATGTATCAAGTATCATAGGTATGATACTTGCCATATTCATCTATAAGAAAGTATAGAAAAACTTCGATAGAGACAAATCAAAACAAGAAAGGATTGATTTGTCAATGAAAATGAAAGAATTACCAAAAGCAGAAAGGCCCTATGAAAAATTAGAACTCTATGGGGCAAAATCACTATCAAATGCAGAATTATTAGCCATTATCATCAAAACAGGAACTAAACAAGAAACTTCTGTACAAATTGCCCAACGTATTTTAACCTTAAATCACTTACCAGAAGATGATAGCCTTAGTTTTTTACAAGAACTAAGTTTAGCCGATTTACAAGAAATTAAAGGCATTGGTACAGTAAAAGCGATTCAATTAAAGGCTATCTGTGAATTAGGGCTTCGTATGGTTAAACCCTCTAATTATAAAAACTGGAAAATCGAGCATCCAAAAGATATTGCACGTATTTGTATACCAGAATTCAGGAAAGAAAAAAGAGAAATAGGAAGAGTTTATTTTTTAAACTCCCAAAATCAAGTTCTGGAAATAGATGACTTGGCCATTGGAGGAACAAGCTATGTTAACATTAGTATAAAAGAAATTATGGCTCATGCCATTGGCGTAAGAGCAAGTAGACTAATTCTTGTTCATAACCATCCTTCAGGGATAGCCAAACCAAGTACGCAAGACATTAAATTTTCAGATGAACTATTTAATGCTGCTAAATTGCTTAATATAGACTTGCTAGATCATTTAATCATTGCTGGGCAAAGCTATATCAGTGTATACGATTATTTGCGTACTAAAATTCAACAATTGCGAGATGACCACAAACAGCAAAAAGGAGAAGAAAATAAAGTAAAATTAAAGGCTCAAGAAGAAGTCAAAAAAATAATTTGCCCCAAAAAAGTTTCCCAGAAGAACACGAAAAAGTCCAAAATCCAAACATGGACAAGTCATCAAACCGTTAACGGGAAAAACCAGAAGGATGTTAACTAGAGAAAGGAAAAGTGAGAAAATGAGTATATTTACCTTTGGATCAAAAGACATAGGCATTGACTTAGGAACTGCCAATATTTTAGTTACCTTAAAAGGAAAAGGTATCATCTTAAAAGAACCATCAGTAGTTGCTATCGATCGTAAAACAGGAAATATCATGGCAACAGGAACAGAAGCTAAAGAAATGTTAGGCAGAACGCCAGAGCAAATAAAAGCGGTAAGACCATTAAAAGATGGAGTTATCGCCGACTTTACCGCGACACAACTTATGCTCAAAAATTTAATCGAAAAAGTAGGAAAACGATATACGATTGGAAGACCAAGAGTAGTAGTTGGTGTACCATCAGGAATCACTGAAGTAGAAGAAAGAGCAGTAGAAGAATCAGTCTTGCAAGCAGGAGCAAAAGAGGTATATTTAATTGAAGAACCAATGGGAGCAGCCATAGGGGCATCCTTAGACGTAGCTGAACCAAGTGGAAACATCATCGTAGACATCGGGGGAGGAACAACTGAAGTTGCTGTTATCTCTTTAGGAGGAATCGTTGTCAGTCATTCGTTACGTATAGCAGGAGATGAACTAGACGAAGACATTGTCAGTTACATCAAAAGAGAAATGAATTTAGCCATAGGAGAAACTACGGCAGAGCAAATCAAAATGCAAATAGGATGTGCTATGCCACTTATGACAGAAATGTCAATGGAAGTCAGAGGAAGAGACCTAACCGATGGATTACCACGAACAGTAACCATTACCTCTGTACAAGTAGAAGAAGCAATCAGAGAATCCATCGAAAAAATAGTAGACATTGTCAAATCTACTTTAGAAAAAACCCCACCAGAACTAGCCTCAGATATCATGGAAAAAGGAATTGTTTTAGCAGGAGGGGGAGCACTCATCAAAAACTTAGACAAACTATTAAGCATAGAAACAGGAATGCCAGTTTATATTGCTGAAGAACCACTAGACTGTGTAGTAAAAGGAACCGGAAAGACATTAGAAGACTTAGAACGCCTAAAATCGGTATTACTAAATGCCCGAAAAAGAAAATAGGAGGAAAAAAATGTATCGAAACCATAAAACAGGAATCTTAGGAATTATCATTACTATTATCGTATTAATTATCATTGTCATCTTCACCAATGGAGAAAAAAATAGTTCCTTTTTTGAAAACGTAGCCAGCAAATTGGTTATGCCTGTTCAGAATGGGTTAACCTACCTAAAAAATAAAGTCAGTGGAAACCATACCTTTTTTACCGACATTAATAACTTACAAAATGAAAACAAAGAACTCAAAGAAAAAAACAGTCAGTTAGAACAATCTCTACGAGAACTAGAAAATATTAAATCAGAAAACGAAACCTTAAAGGAATACTTAAATTTAACCGAAAAATACGGAGAATACAAAACTATGCCAGCCTACATCATAGGTAAAGACATCAGCAACTATTCCAAAACCATCATCATCAATGTAGGAAAAAAAGACGGAATCAAAGAAAACATGACCGTAATTGCAGACCAAGGGCTAGTTGGTCATGTCGTATCAGTAACTGACAGCACAGCCAAAGTGCAGACCATAATTGACACAGCAAGTTCAGTAAGCAGTATGATGAGTACAACCAAAGACAGTATTGTCTGTAAAGGAACACTAGAAGGAACATCAGAACTAAAAGCCATGTATATTCCAACAGATGCCAATATTATCCAAGGAGACAGCATAGAAACTTCAGGGTTAGGAGGAATATATCCAAAAGGAATCCATATCGGCACCGTAAAAAAAGTAGAATCAACCAAAAATATCGTTGACCGCTATGCCATAGTAGAAGCATCAGTTGATTTTAACAAACTAAACACCGTATTAGTAGTAACCAATCAATAACGAAACAGCCTATTAAGGGCAAAAGGAGGTGAATCAAGTGAAAAAAGGGGTAATCCATTTAATGTTAATAGGACTAGCTTATCTTTGCTATTTTCTGCAAGCCAATTTTTTCAGTTGGTTTACCATTGCAGGAATAGCACCAAATATATTTATTATCTTTATCCTATTTGTCGGGTTATTTGGAAGCAAAACAATGGGGGCCGTATACGGCATTGTTATGGGAGCCATATTAGACGTCTTATTTGGTAGCAAAATAGGAATATATGCAGGAACGTTAGGACTAATTGGCTTTTTAGCCACTATATTTGATCGTAACTTCTCCAAAGACAGTCGTATGACCATGATGCTCATGGTCATGGGGAGTACCATATTGCTAGAAGTCATTGTCTATCTATTAAACTATGCCATACAAGGAATCAACATCGAAATTCTTCCATTCATAAAAATACTAGGATTAGAAGTAATTTTTAATTTATTACTAACCATTATCCTTTATCCACTTATGCAACGATTTGGCTATTACATAGAGAATCAATGCAAAGGAAATCAAATACTAACCAGATACTTTTAGGAATGCTCCGGAAGGGTTGGACCATTCTAGACTATCTGGCTCTCATTAAAAGAAACAAGAAAAGAAGGTGAAATTTTGGCAAGACCTCATCCCGTAAAAATGAATTTTCGCTATAATGTAATGACGATTTTTACGTATATTGTTGGAATCATATTAATCGTGCAATTATTTAATCTACAAATTGTTCATGGAGCTGAATATCGTGAACAATCTAATACTAGACTTACGCGAGAAGGTGTATTAGAAGCTGCTAGAGGATCTATATTAGATAAAACAGGAAATGTATTAGTTAGTTCTGACATGAAGTTTACCTTAGAGTTATATAAAAGTAAAGTCGATACAGAAACATTAAATCATTCTATTTTAAATATTGTTCACGTATTAGAAAAGTACCAAGTAAAATACCAAGACAATTTTCCCATACAACTTGATCCATATCGTTTTACATTAGAAGGGGAAACATTAGAAAGTTGGAAAAAGTCTAACAACTTTTCATCAGATATTACGCCAGAAGAAGCTTTTAACAAAATAAAGGAAAAGTATAAAATACAAGAGACAGATCCAGTTGAAGCTCGAAAAATAATGGTAATTCGTTATGAAATTATTCGTCAGGGTTATAGTAGTACAAAAGCTTTAACCATTGCCGAAGACATTCCTCGAGAAGCAGTAGCTGAATTTTCAGAAAATGGTGATCAATTTCCAGGAATCAATATAACTGTAGAACCTGTCAGAAAATACGAAAAAGGAACATTAGCTGCTCATATTTTAGGCTATGCCTCTAAAATCAGTGATAAAGAATATGAGACCAGAAAGGATAACTATTCGCAAAACGACATTATTGGAAAAACCGGAATAGAAAGTGTATTTGAAGAATATCTCAAAGGAAGAAATGGAACCAAACAAATTGACATGGCAGTAGACGGAACAATCACAGCAGAATACATAGCTAAGGAGGCAATTTCAGGATCAGACATCGTCCTTACCATAGACGCTAACTTACAAAAGGTAGCCGAAGATGCTTTAGCTGCTAACATAGAAAAAATACGAACAGGAGGGTTTGGTAAAGTCTACGATGCTAAAGCAGGAAGTTGTGTAGTCATGAACGTCAAAACAGGAGAAGTTCTTGCCATGGCTAATGTTCCTACCTATAACCCAGCTGATTTTGTTGGTGGGATCAGTACAGAAAACTGGAACAATTATATCAACAATGAAGCCAAACCACTAGTCAACAAAGCCATCCAAAACTCCTACTCACCGGGATCCATCTTTAAAATGGTTACTGCAGTAGCAGGACTAGAATCTGGAGTAATCGATACCAGAACACAGATCAACGATACAGGGGTATACAATAAATACCCTGACTCACCCAAAAAATGTTGGTATTATACTGACTATCACCGTGGACATGGATGGTTAAACGTATCAGGAGCCATCGAAAAATCCTGTAACTACTTCTTCTACGAAACAGCAGATCGTATGGGAATAGACACCTTATCCCAATATGCCAAATCCTTTGGATTTGGAACCAAAACAGGAATAGAACTACAAGGAGAAACAGAAGGAGTCCTAGCCAGCAAAGAAAGCAAAGCAAAAATCCATAGCGACAGTCCAGGTTGGAACCCAGGAGACACCCTAAATGCAGCCATAGGGCAAGGAGACAGCGAATTCAGTCCACTGCAAATGGCCAAATACATCAGTATGGTAGCCAATGGAGGAAAGAAAATCGACGTAAGTATCATCAAAACCATCCGAAACGCAGACGGAACAGAAGCATCCAGAAGTGATATAGATCAATTCGTCAAAGCCAAACTAAACCTAGGAGAAGACACCACCCAAGACATCAACATCAAACCAGAAAACCTAACCGCCATCCTAGAAGGAATGCGATCAGTAACCCAAGACGACGGAGGAACAGCAAGAAGTATCTTCAGAAACTTCAACATCGAAGTAGGTGGAAAAACAGGATCAGCCGAAGCACCAAACAACAAAGTAAACGCCTGGTTTGCTGGATTTGCCCCATTCGACAACCCAGAAATAGCCGTAGTCGTCATGGTAGAAAACGGAGGGCACGGATACTATACCGCAGAAGCCGTAAGAGACATCATGGCAGAATACTTCGGTATGAACATGCAAAACGTAACCGAAGACGTAACAGCTATTCCATACACCGAATCCATATTGGGGACGGGGTAAAATTTGGTAAAATTGCCCAATTTAGGGACAGGGTTAAAATAATTTAACCGTTATTAGAAGAAATAAAAAACTTGTTAAGGTTTATAGGTATAACCACATAAAAACCTAAATACGCAAAACAAGGTAGGATGTAAAATTGAAAAACGCCATAAATATTCACTTAAAAAAAGATCAAATTGTGATCAAAATAGCAGAAAATGGAACGCAGGTAGAAATCATTGAAAGTTTAAAACGAAAATTGCCAGAATTAAAAAAGTTGTACCAAAATGAAAAAACGCCCATTAGAGTCATGGGAAAAGTACTAAAAAACAAAGAAATAGACCAAATACAAGAAATGATTAAAAGTAAAATTGATGTAGAAGTCGAATTTGATATGCCAAAAAGCTTAGGTCTTTCCAGTATAAAAAGAAGTTTCGACCAAGAAATTGCCATATCAGAAACCAAATTTCACCGTGGATCTTTACGTTCAGGGCAAAAACTAGAAACAGAAGGAAGTATCGTTATTTTAGGAGATGTCAACTCAGGAGCAGAAGTCATGGCATCAGACAATATCATCGTATTAGGATCATTACGTGGACTAGCCCATGCAGGAGCCAAAGGAAATAGACAAGCCATCATCGCTGCTGGCCTATTAGATGCTGTACAAATTCGTATAGCTGATATTGTTAAAGAAATAGACAGAGAAGAAGAACCAATGCACAAAAGAGCATATGTTAGTGTGCAAGACGGAAAAATAGAAATTGAACTAGTCTAACATTGCTCTATCCTAAGAAAAGAGTAGCATAACTAGTGCTAAATAAAGCATTTGATCTTCTACTTCTTCTTGATACAAAAAGATCAGTAAACAGACAATAATAATATCGTCTAAAAAAAGTTCAATTCCCATCAGCTCGAAAATAGGTCTATTATGATCAGTTAAAGCTTCTGGATGAAACGAAAGAGGGCCAATAGAAGTAGGAAGAAAAGAGAAAAAAGAATCGATAAAAGAACGATTTTCCTTTTCCTCTTCTTCAGAATTAGTAGAATCCTTAGCACTTGAAGAAGTCGTAGAACAACTAGCATGACTAGAAGTACGACTTTTTTCTGGTGAAGAATAAGAATCTTGTTCTCCATTTTGTGTAGAGGGCTCATTAAAATAAGGATCTCGATTTCCCGGATAACGATTGGGATAAGTTTGAGGGTAAGACTTAGCAGAAGAATTTACTTGACCCACATTACCATAGTGATTTGGATAACCATAATAAGGCGAAGATGGTGGATAATAACGTGAGGACATAGGACGGTAATAAGAAAAGCGAAATGGGTTAATCATGATTAGGCTCCTTGTTATTATTCGTTTGATTCATGGGATTATTTTTCATCATATCGGCAATTTTAGTCATATTTAGCAAATTCACGTATTGATCCACTTTATCTTTTTTACCCTCTCTTAAATAAGGTTTCAATGCACTTAATAAATTACCCCTTGGATCATTCTTATTTCCTCCTCCACCAAAAGCAGAAGACATTTTCATGATAGAACTCATATCTAATTTACTAAAATCAAAATTACCTAAAGGGTTATTAGCAGTAGCTTGATTCGAAGAGGAAGAAGTTTCTGCGTTTTGCCTATTTTCTTGTACGCTATTAGTATTACTAGTGTTACTAGTATTGGTATTTCCCGTTGGTGTACCCCCTTGACTTTGATTGAACATCTTAGAAAAATTCTGAATCATTTCAGGGGAAATTTGTGAAATAGCATCATTCAAATTTCCATTATCCACCATATTTTTAATATTATTCATCGTATTTTCATCAAGATTCATATTATTTGTATTCATTATCAATCACCTCTTTCTTTTAATAGTATTCAAAAAGCCCGTAAATATGTAGACTACTTTATGATATGCAAAGGAGAAAAAAAAGTGATCAATTAACTCCAAAAAGGTAGAAAAAAATTTGCTAACAAAAACCAAAGGGAAAAAATGGAATAATTAGTAAGATTAAGAAATTGGTGTGGATAACACTTCCTGTTTTTTCAAAAAAACGTATGCTATAATGAATCCGTTATTATCCATATAAGGAGAGAAAAAAGAATAATTATCCAAAAAAAGTTGATACTAAAGAAAAGAAAGGGAATTAGCAATGAAACAATTAAGGAAAAATAATCATGGTGAACAGGCCATTACCTTAATTTCTCTTGTTATTACCATTATTGTATTACTGATACTAGCAGGAGTAACCATAATAACATTAACCGGTGAAAATGGAATCCTAAAAAATAGCCAAGAGGCAAAGCAAGAAACAGAAAAAGTAAACGAAAAAGAACTTATCCAACTAGCCATCAATGGTGCACTAACCCAAAATTATTCAGAACTTAAACAAGAAGCCTTACAGAAAGAATTACAAAATCAAAAACAGTTAACAGATTGGGAATTACACCAGTATATTGATCAATTTGCTATTTTATTCTCGTCAAAAGGTTATTACTATGAAATATCAGATAAAGGGGAACTAAGCAATCAAATCGCAATTATACAAGACGACCATGCAGGAGACATCACAAAAGGAGGTACACTAGCCGGAACCGAACAATCACCCTATCAAATCAACAATATCGAAGATCTAGTATCCATTGGTCAAAACAAATATAATGGTAAATACATGATCTTAACAAGAGACTTAAATTTCACCTCTCCACTCTCCTATCAAGATTACCAAACCACTAAATTCGGAGATGTAAATCTAGATGGAATCACAGAAGGGCTGATGGAAGAACTAACCAAGGAGGAAGGGTTTAATCCTTTAAAAATGACTAACTGTACATTTGATGGTAAAGGAAAAGCAATTAAAAATATTTATATCAAAAGAAATCAAAATATAAGTGCAGGATTGTTTAACAGTATTAATTCTTCCACCGTGCAAAATTTAACGTTATCAGGAGAAATCATTGGAGTAACTTTTGCTGGAGGAATAGTAGGAGAATTAAATAACGGAAGTCAAATACGTAATTGTCATAATTATGCAAATGTCGAAGGAGAAATCATGGTAGGAGGAATCATAGCAACTTCACACTATGATGGAGCAGACAAAGGGGCTACTATTGAAAATTGCAAAAATTATGGAACAATTGTCTCAAGAAAAAGATTTTACTCCTATGGTGGCTGTGGAGGCATAGCAGGAAACTTCTCTTATGGAAAGGTATCAAATTCCCAAAACTATGGAACTATCGAAGGTGAATGTATAGGAGGAATAGTAGGCTATTCAGATAAAGCGTTAATGAATAAATGTAGTAACTACAGCGAAATAAAAACAACTGAAAAAATATCGACTTATCTTATGGGAGCAATCATTGGAGAATGTAGAGAAATTCAAGTTACGAATTGCAGTAATTATGGCACAATAAAAGCGTTAGTACCTAACAATAATGTATGTATAGGAGGAATAATAGGAAGAACATCTGATATAACACAAATAGCTAATTGTTATAACCAAGCCAATATTAATACTGTTCATACTATCGGAGGTATATTAGGCCAACAAGTCAAATCAGTTGAAATCAGTAATTGTTATCAAGTAGGAGAACTAACAGGAGAAACAGTTGGCGAAATTATAGGAAACTGTTCTAACATAAAAACAAACAAAATAGACCATGTCTATTTTAGACAAGAATCCCAGAACCCGCCAATTGATGAAACCTACCAAGACCAAGTAACAGCACTTCCACAAAACGATATGAAAACACAAGACTTTGCGGACGAACTAAATGCTAATCGAACAGAACACTTAGCAGAGTGGGAAGAATGGCTATGGAAAGATGGTCAATATCCATATCTCAATCAATAAACCAGAATCAAAAATGGTAGAATTTTGCTAAAACAGGCAAAATTCTACTACTTTTTTACCCAAAATAGTCATCAAACTAGCCTTAAAGAGAACCCCTTGCTAAGTTTATCTCTACGAATTTAGTCTGACAGTTCCCTTAGCTGCCCAGCACCCACCTCTTCCAACCAAAATTCATCCCACAGTAATTCACCTCACCGTCCGCAGTTATTTTACATAAAAACTTCAAAAAACTCCACTAAAACCATTGAAAAATCGACAAAAACCATGTATAATAATAAGTAGAGTACAATACATTATCATGTCAACTTACGTTTTGTCACCAAAATGTCATCAAAACTTAATCTAATTGAAACATGATATCAATAAATACCTTCCGTAATACAATAATCCCGATTTTTTTTCCAACACAACTGGAACAAAAAGTAAAATATTGACATGAGCCCATTAACTTTGTATGATAATAAAGAAGGAAAAGCAAAAAATCAAATTTTAGGAGGAAAAAGCGATGAAAGAAAAAATTTTGCAAACAATCACAGCAGTGGTTTTAATCATGACCATGACGATGGCTAATTTTATCTTACTAGGAGCGAATGCGGTTTCTTATGCGCTAGATGCCATTCAGCTAGACAAATCTACTAGTCATAAAAATGTTGAATTTATGACTTATTTTGTAGATGGCAATGGAAACCAAGTAACAAACACAAAAACAGCCATGAATGCTCAAGATCTAAAATTACAAATGAAAGTAGGAGTAAAACAAGAAGGTTACTTTAATGGCACAATTACCTTAGATACGGGAAACTTCCGCTTAAAACCGGAAATCATGAGCGAAGGAATCAGTAAAATCGAAGGAAACACCATCACGTTAAACCAAATCAATAGTGGAGAAACAAAAGAGTTAACCGTAGGAATCGAGATGTTAAAAGATAGTCCTTTTAATTTAAGCTTACTTACCAGAGAAAGTGTTTTATCGATTCATGGTACCTACAAAGACAGTACGCAAAAAGACATCGAAATCAAAGGATCAAGAACAGTCACCATGCAGTTAATTAGTCCCTATAACGATCAAAACGTAGGAAGTAAATTAACACAAAGCCTACTTACCAACCAAGTGATCACTCGTGAAGGAAAACAAAAACGAATGATACAACTTAAAGTAGACGTTGGCATAGACGGAAACGCTTTTCCTATTCAATCGACAAAAGTCGAATTGGTAGCTCCTAAAATCAAAGATACCTATCCATCAGAAGTATTAGTAACCTCTATGGACATTTTAGCAACAAATGGAAAAAATATAACTGACCAAGATTGGAACTATGCTAAAGAAACAGGAAAAATAACCATAGAAGCCAAAAATGAAGCAAAAGATAACCAAGTAAACTGGGAAAAATCAGGGCAAGACAGTTATATCGTTACCTATTTCTTTGACGAAATCCAAACACCAATTTCCGAACAAAAACTATCAGCCAATGCAGAAATCACATTATACGATGAGGCCAAAACCAAACTTACCGCAAACCAAGAAATGACCATTAATAACGAAGAAAAAAATGATATGGTAACCGTAGAAGTAAACAATCAAGAAAAAGAAATAGCCAAAGGAAAATTATATGCTGGGCTAGATCGCGAAATTAAACAAACTATAGCACTTAATGTAACCGTTGATAAAATAGCGACAAGAATTACCCTAACAGAAGATAATTCAGCATTGGGCTTACGCCAAGTTACCACAAAACAAACCACTTTTAAGGCAGAACAAATCAAAAGTATCTTAGGAGAACAAGGCAAAGTCACTATACTAAATGCAGAAACTCAAGAAGTTTTAGCTGAAATCAATAATCAAACACTAGCAAATCCTGATCAAGACGGAAATATTACGGTCAATTACCCAGAAGGAATTAAACAACTTACGGTAATTTTTTCAGAACCAGTAAAACCAGGAAAAATAGAAATGAGCCAAACAAAAATCATCCATACTCACACCGTACAAGAAGTAAAAGGCCATAGCAAAATGACTTTTGGATTAATGGGATCATACTCCTTAGGAGAAACACAAATTCAAATGACTCCAGCAAAATCAATTCTTGCCTTAACTGAAACACAAACTTCAGCTCGTTTTGAAATCAGCAGAACTGACCTATCCACCATGGTACCTAATAAAAACGTAGAAATGAGAGTCATCTTACAAAATAGAGAAGAAAAAAATGAATTGTTCAAAAACCCAGTCATCACCATAACCTTACCAGAGCAAATTGAAGACATCCAAGTTAACTCCATCAATCTATTATACAAAAATGGCTTAGAGATCGGAACACCAACCCTAAAAGGAAACACCATAGAAATTCCTTTACTAGGGGACCAAACGATCTATCAAGAGGAAGCCATCGAAGGAACCACATTAATCATCAATGCAGACTTAACCATAAATAAAAAATCAAGAAGTTCAGAAGAAGCCATCACCTATACCTATACCAACCAAAAAGCCATTCACTACCAAGACGAAAAAGCAATAGGTGAGGGAGAACAAAAAATAAGCATCATTTCGTATGCAGGAATGGTAACCGCTAACACCATAACCGAATATGGGCTAGAATCCATCAACAAAGAAGGAACGAAAACAGCTAAACTAGCTTTAGGAACAGACAGTAAACAAGCAACCTTTACCGGAGAAATGATTAACAACCACAAGCTTTCAATTTCAAACCTTCGTGTATTAGGAACATTTCCTACCAAACAAACAACAGAAGAAAATAATATAGCCATCGAAGTTGGACCAATCTCTGTTCAAGGGATAGACAGTAACCGAGTAAAGATTTATTATTCAGAAAACGCTAAAGCAACCAATGACTTGGGCGAAGCCCAAAATGGTTGGTCAGAAACCATAACCAATCCATCACAAGTTAAAAAATACTTAATGATTATCGAAAAACTAGAGTTACAAGAAGAATTGAAATTTTCCTATACCTTAACTATTCCAGCTAATTTGGAATACAACCAAATGGCTAAACAAGGATATGAAGTTTCCTACATCAATGATGAAACAGCAGTAGAAGCCCAAGTAGCCTATGATGAAATGACCTTAGAAACGGGAAAAGGACCAGTCATGGAAACAAAATTAACCGCTTTAGTAGGAGGAAAAGAAAGTCAAACCGCTAAAGTAGGTCAAATTATCAAATTTACGATGACCGCAACTAATACAGGATCAGAACCAGTAACAAATGCTACGATAAAAGCAGTTATACCAGAAGGATTAGTCTACGTAGAAGAAGTAGACTCAACCGTTAATACAGATGGTGGATATACCCAAAAACCAGAACAAAAAGAAGTAAACTATACGATTGATGAATTGAAGCCTGGACAAAGCATTACCAAAAGTTTTGAAACCATGGTCTTATCGTCAGCGGAAAATAAGCAAATCACCATGAAAGCCAATACCTCTTATGGAGAAGTAAAAAAAGATTCTAACGAAATTAAATTAGCAATAGAAAAATCGGACATTCAAGTTATTCTATCATCAGTAGATACTACAGGACCAGTTCAAGCAGGATATGTTTATCGTTATGCAGCTAGCATAAAAAATGATTCTGGTCATGATATGACAAATGTAAATGTTCAAATGAAAACAGAAGGAGTAAAACTTCAACAATTACTATACATTGATGGAAAAGGACAATCCATAAGTGCTACCGAAAACAAGTTAACCATTGATACCTTAAAAGCAGGAGAAACAGCAACAGTATCAGCTTATGCAGAGATTTTACCTTTCACCGAAGGAAGCAAAAAAGATGTATTTTTACAAGCTATTGTTACTGCAAATGGAGAAACCTATGAATCTAATCAAAAAGAACAAGTAGCTGATGCCGTTCAAATCGAATTAACCCATACCTCTAGTAATCAAGGACAATACGTTAAATCAGGTGAAACCATAACCTACCAAATGAAAGTAACCAACACGGGAAACAAAACGATTAAACAATTCACCATTCAAGATCAATTATCGCAACTAGTAGAATTTCTAGGAATAGCAAAAGAGGGAACACCACTTTCAGAAGATAGTTATTCCTTAGAGCCAAACTTAGAAAACAATACCAAATCAGTTGTGGTTAGTGATTCTTTAGCAGTAGGGGAAAGTAAGACTTACGAATTGACCGTAACGGTTAACCGAATTCCACAAAACACAGAAGCGATGGAAATCATAAATGTAGCAGAAGTTTTTGTTAATTATGTACAACTGAAACAAGAAAAAATTACTCATTTATTAGCACCGGAATCAGAAAACCAAGTCGATCCAGAAGACCCAGATAACCCGGTAAACCCTGACGACCCAGAAGAAAATCAAACGAAGGTTGTTTCAGGTGTGGCTTGGCTAGATGAAAATGGAAATGGACAAAAAGACGATAAAGAACAATTATTAGGAAATATTCCTGTTAAGCTTTGGGATACCAAGACAAATACTGTAGCCAAAGATAAAGATGGAAATGAAATTACCACAACAACTAATCAAGAAGGATTTTACAGTTTATCTAAGATTCCACAAGGTGAATACATCGTTGTTTTCGAATACGATACTTCTAAATACAGCTTAACAACTTACCAAAAAGAAGGAGTAAATAGTCAATATAATTCAAAAGTAATCAGTAAAACGATGACTATTGATGGACAAGAGAAAAATGTAGGAACAACAGAAATTATTGTGATTCATGAAGAAAACATTGCTCATATCAATCTTGGATTAATCGTAGCCAAGACCTTTGACTTACGCTTAGATAAAACCGTAAGTAAAATCATTGTACAAAATGCCAAAGGAACCGTTACTCAAGAATATGAAGATGCTACTTTAGCCAAAGCAGAAATCGATGCTAAACAAATTAATAACACAACAGTGATCATCGAATACAAAATCAAATTAACCAATGAAGGTGAAGTAGATGCTTACGTCAGAAAAATTGTCGACAACTTAGCCACAGACCTAAAATTCAGTTCAGAATTAAACAAAGACTGGTATGTATCAGGTGAAAAACTATACAACAGTAGTTTAGCTAACGAAAAGATTAGACCAGGAGAAAGCAAAACAGTAACGCTAACCGTTACCAAGAAAATGACAGAAAACAATACAGGACTAGTTAACAACACTGCTGAAATTGTAGAAAGCTACAATGAACAAGGATTACCAGACATCGATTCAGTAGCTGGAAATCAAGCTATTGGCGAAGACGATTGGGGATCAGCAGACGTTATCTTAAGCATTAAAACAGGACAAATTGCGATTACCATAACCTTTATCATCACAACGATAATCATTCTTAGTGTAGGGGCATATGTCATCGCTAGAATCGTACTAAAAAAGAAAGTTATATAGAAGGGAAAGGAGGAATAAAAAATGAGACGAATGAAACAGCAAATACCAATGATAATCATAAGCCTTGTCTTAGCCTTTCTTATCTTTCCACTTCTGATGACCAAAGGGTCAATAGCAGCGAGTTTAGGCTCCTTACAAAGTGTAAAAGATAATGCAGGATCTAGTGTAGGGCATACAGTTGATGTATCTTTCTGGGATCTAACCGAGAGAACCGATCTATATTGTTTACAACATAATGCCAATATGAGAGATACTATTACGTACCGAGTACAAGATTACATCACAATTTCAGGAAATACGGCAACCAATCGATCGGGAACGAAAGTAACCAATCAAATGAATGGAATATTAGCCCATATCATTTCCCAAAATCAAGGGTATGGAAGTGACTCAGGAGTATACACTGAAGCGCAAAAGGCATTATATCTTGCCTCAAACCGTTGGTTTAATGGGGTAGGAAACCAATTAGGAATTAATTGGAGCGATGATCGAAATAATGCGTATGGAGAAAATACCGTTTATCAAGAGGCAGTAAACTATGCTGGGAGCTTAGGAAACACACAGTCAAACCCAACCATGAAAGATAATACCAAAAAAGACAAAATTAAAGTAGAACAATATACTTATACCGATGGAGTTTCCTATGTTCGTTTTGGTCCATTCAATTGGAATTTCTCAGGAACATTAAGTGAAATCAAAGTAACTGATGAAAGTGGAAAAACATTAACCTTAACCAACAATCAAAGTGGAAAAAAATTATGGGCAAGTATTTTTTCAGGAAGTCAAGAAAAATGGATCGAACCAAGTGCGATTCAGTCAGACCAAAACTTTTATCTAACCGTAAGAGCAGATAGTGCATTTAAGAAAATCACAAAAGTAGAAGCAAAAGGAAATTCTGGAGCAAAAGATGTCATCAATGCTAGATTATGGTTTTTAGCTTCAAGTGACAAACAGAACTTACTATTAGTAGATCATTCTACTAGCCCAGTTAACCCAGAAATTTCCTTAGAGATGAACGTAAACATTCCCTTAACCGTTGATTTAACCATAGTAAAAGTTGATGCAGACAATAAAAAAATTCCTTTACCAAACGTAGGATTTATCTTACAAGATAAAGCATCCAAAAAATACGTTAAATCCGCAAGTGGAAAAATTACGTATGTAACCGATAAAAAACAAGCTACTGAATTTGTTACCGATAAAAATGGTAAAATTCAAGTAAAAGGATTACTAGTAAGTACATATTTAGCTTACGAGACCAAAAATCCTAACTATGGTTATGAACTAAAAAAAGACGGCACAGAAATCAAATCAGGAACAACTAGTATAACCATTACCAATAAACAAAAATACGTTAAATTATCTGGTTACGTTTGGGAAGATATCCAATCTGAAAAAATGTCAGTAAGAAATGATTACTACAAAAAAGACGATTTTGATGTATCTGACCAATTAGTAGCAGGAATTACCGTTCGCTTAAAAGAAGTAAAAACAGGAAAAGTCATCAAAGAAGCAGTAACAGACAGTAATGGAGCATACCAATTTACGGACGTAGAAATTGACAAACTAGCCGATTACACCGTAGAATTCACCTATGATGGACTAATTTATCAAAACGTTATTCCACACTTAGATGCTGACAATGGATCAAAAGCCATTGAACCAAAACGTCAAGACTACAATAACAACTATGCTTCAGTAGAAAAAGGACAAAACGAAAACCAAGCAGCCATCAAAGATGCAAGTGGTCAAACAAAAGCAACTGTTGACTATACATTTACCGAACAAGAAAACGGACGTACTGCCCAAATTAGCCAAACCCATCAAACTGAAATCACCGCAGATACAAAAAGTGCAAATTATACACTTTCCTTCAAAAGAGGCAATCGAGTAACCGAAATTAAAAACATCAATTTAGGTATCTATAAAAGAACTCAAGCCGATTTAGCCATCAAGAATGAACTAGATCAAGCTAAAGTAGAAATTGAAGGTTATGGACACATATATCAATATGGACCAACTTACGATTCTTCCCTAGAAGAAAACTCTTGGAACTTAGGCGTACGTTTTGAAAATCCATACAAAGGAATATACAAACGACCAATCTACCGTGCAGATGCTGAATACGAAAACGAAAATGATCGAGACAAAGAATTAAAAGTAGCCTTAACCTACAAAATTACAGTAGCGAACCAAGAAGCCTTAACCTCACAAGTGAACCAACTAGTAGACTACTTTGATGCAAGATATACCGTAAAAGGAGTAGGAACAGGAGTAAGCGAAGAAGATGGAACAATCACCGGAGCAATTCCTTATGAAGAATCAAACCATAATGAAGCTTATAAGAAAGTAACCATTTATCCTAACATGTTAATTAGGTCAGCTAGCAAACAAGAAAATGGAGAACAAAAAGTAACCGAAGAGTCCATCTATATCCAATTCGATTTATCAAGACAAAACATCTTAAACATGTTAAACACAGCTAAAATTTACAGCAATGACGAAAATCGATTAGATGAAGCAAATCAAAACCTAAAAACAGTAGCAGAAATTGAATCTTATACCTCCTTTGCTGACTCAGATGCTACAACCTTATATGCAGCAGTAGACAAAGACTCAGTACCAGGTAACTGTACAGCAGGAGACACCAAAACTTATGAAGACGACACAGACAAAGCTTCTAACCTAGCCATTACCATCGCTAATGCCAGAGAAGTATCAGGAACTGTTTTTGAAGACAGTGAAAACGAAGAATTCGCTGAGAAAAACATCAGCCAAGGTGATGCCATCTTCGATCCAGAAAGAGAAAACGTCGTAGGAGGAGTCAAAGTACAATTAGTCAAAGTAGATAGTAGCGGAAACATCACTGATGAAGTAGCCAAAATCTTTGACGAACAATACTTCAATGAAGAAACTGGTGAACTAGGAAAATGGACAGAAGCCAATGCAGAAACACTAAGTAGATCAGACGGAACCTATAACATCTCAGGATTTATCCCAGGAAGATATGCTTTAAAGTATACTTGGGGAAATGGAACAACCTACAAAATTGTGGACGGAAAAGAAACACCTGATCAAACTGACTATTACAACTCCATGGTAGAAAACTACAAAGCAACCGTAATCGACTACGAAACAGCACAAAAAGAAAAACAAGACAACCACTTCTACCGTGCAGCCAACGAATCAGAAACAAGAACATCTCATGCCATGGACGATACGAACTTAAGAAAAACCATTGACGAAAACTTAAAGCATTACAACTACACCTCAGAAGCAAATCAAACACCAAAAGAAATGGTATCCAAAACACCAATTATGCAATTCAACATCGAATACGACGACAATGACCTAATGAGCATAGACTTAAACCGTGTAGAAAATCGTGTAGCCTTCAAAATCAAAAACGTAGACTTTGGAATCATTAAAAGACCAACTCAGCGTGTTAACTTTGTCAAATCACTAAGTGAAATCAGAATCACCTTAGCCAATGGTCAAGTGTTAATCAATGCCCAAATCGATGACGAAGGAAACATGACAGGGCAAACCAATTATTTAACCTACGTAAAACCTGTAAAGGAAAATGGAATAACAGTACAAAACGGATTCTTAAAAGCAGAACTAGACAGCGAAATCATCCAAGGAGCAACTGTCCAAATGAAATACAAACTAAGAACCGAAAACACCAGCCAAGCAGACTACGTAGACGAACCACTAGGTTATTACCAATATGGTGAAAGTTACTACCAAAAAGTAGTACAGCAAGAAAAGAAAGAAAACGACATCATCACCATAACACCATCCAAAATAGTAGACTACTTAGACGAAAAATCCATCTATCGTCCAGACGACGAAGTCAACGTAGAATACAGATGGAGACCAATGACATTAGATGAACTAAAAACAGAAGGTCTAGTAGCCGGAAACGTAACAGAAGCCCTAGAAACCGGAAAATACATCGACGAAAACGGACAAGAACAAACCTTAGACGAAACCCAAATCTACACAACAGACTACCTAAACAGAGCAAAACTAAAACCATACCGTTACGTAGGAGAACAGCCAAGATCAGCAGAAGGTGGAGACGTATACATGGTAGTAGACAAAGTACTAAACTCCTCAGACGATGCTAACTTCGAAAATCAAGCAGAGTTAGTCTTACTAGACAAACCAGGAGGAAGCAAACCAACATCAACACCAGGTAACTACGTACCAAACAAAACCAACCAAGAAACTGACGACTCAACATCACAAGAAGTAATTGTAACACCAAGCACTGGTGGAAACAGATCATTCATCTTACCAATTGCTGTGGGAATGGTAGCATTAGTTATCTTAGGAGTAGGTATATACTTTATTAAGAAGAAGGTCACCTAAAATTTCAGATTCCCAGTTTGGGGACGGGGTAAATTCTGGTAAATTTACCTTATGTGGGGACAAGGTGATTGAATTAGAATAATAGACGATTTCAGCAGAAGGAGTCTTGAAAAGATACGGCGATAATTATTTTATTGCTGTATCTTTTTTTTTCGTTCTGGTAAGAAGGTGTTGCTCTGATCGAGATAGAATTGTAGTTGTTATTGTGACCGTGAAAAAAGAGAGTGATTAAATTAGAATAATAGACGATTTCAGCATAAAAAGTTTGATAGCAACTCAGGGGTAGTTTCTGGGTTGCCATCTAGTCTAGGTAAGCTTTCAAAGTTTACCAATATGAGGAAATGGGGGATATATAGTTAATGTCATACAATTGTCATCAAAATTTAATCTAACCGCTCAAATTCCCCTAGAACTGTTTCCGTAATAGTAAACCTGACGTTTAATGACAGGAAATAAAAAGGATCTTGATTTTCCCCCTTAAATTTACGATAATGATAGTAAGAGTAAACTTAGGGGGAGAAAAGATGAAGCATTCAGGTTTAACTAAATTAATTTCTTGTTTAATCATCATGGTTTTAGCCATGGTGCATTTTGACGTGCTTTTTTCAGGTGTAGTTCAGGCTGTTACAGAAAATAAGCCAGATTTACAAAATGAAGAAATCAAAGAGCAACTAGAAGGGGAACTAACACAAGAAATGGACAAATTACTGCCGATTGATGAAAAAACTGTTTTGTGGCAACAATCTGTTACTATTTCTATGAAAGCAAAAGAACAGACATTAGAAACAGAAATGCTAACCGTTTCTTTACCAAAGTGGGAGAATCATAACTTAAAAGAACTAACGGTCTTGCGAGAAGGAAAACCGATCGATAAAAGCCAATATCAAATTAGTTCAGATACGGGAATGCTAACCATTGCTTGCCTAAGTATGGCAGAAGAAGTGAGCCTTGATTTTACTCATCATTTTCAGATTATTGGTACCTATGAAGGGGATTTCACGTTTTCTCAGAAAAAACAAACAATTTCTGTTGAAACTAAAATAAAGGCAAAAGAGCAAGAAAATGTTTGGCAAAAAAGTATTCAAAATGAATATTCCCTAGAGGAAAAGGGAGAACTTGTATCCCTTATTGGAGAATCAAAACCAGAGTTAAGCAAAGGATATTGGTATGCTAAATCAGAAAAAACAATTACGATTCCGGAAACCATTCATTTAGGAATTTCTAATGTTCAAGACTTAAGCGAGATGAAACTAACGATAGGTAAAGGATATTTCCAAAATGAAGAAGAAAAACAAGAGGAGCAAAAAACAGGAATTACGTATAGACAAACCAAAATAAACAAAGCAGAAATGTTACGAATTTTAGGACCAGAAGGAACTATTCAAATTTTTGATCAAGACGAAAAAGAACTAGCTAGAATAGGCGCTGGAACAATAGAAAATGAAGAAGGAGAAATTGTCATTTCTTACGATAAGCCAATTACTAGACTAACCTTCGCCATTTCTATTCCGCAAACCTTAGGAACACTAACGCTAACCAATGACAAAACAACCCAAGGGGATTTAGGGTATGAACCAGAACAAATGCAAAACTGGACAATGTGGAAGCAAGAAGCAAAATTACAACTAAACGAAAAAGAGCAAACATTAACTACACAAACAACCTTAAAAGAGCCAGAAGCAAGTATGGACTTTCAAGTGAGTAGACAAGAATTTTCCTCAGCAGTTGAGGAGCAAGAATGGGAAATGAATGTCATTTTACAAGCCAAACAAGAAACAGAAGAACTGTTTTGTAACCCAACTATTTTTATTACTTTACCAGAGGAATTTGAGCAAATAGAAGTAGAATCGATTCATCTGTTATATCAAAATGAATTTACCATTACAGAGGCTAAATTAAGAGGAAATCAAATTCAGTTACAATTGCAAGGTGAGCAAACTACCTATTCTTCCGAAACAGAAGAACAACCTACACTAAGGCTACAATTAAAAACAAGCCTAAATCCGATGACAACAAGTGGAAATAAAGAACTAAAATTGGAGTACCAAAATCAGAATAAGAAAACGGCGGACTTTTCAAAACAAATTCCATTAGGTACTTCTTCTCCCGTAAAAATCATAACCAAGTCAATTACTGTTAGCGTTCCTGAACAAATCGTAACCAAAAATACCGTAGAAGATACAGAGGTTTTTGGTGTGGGTGAAGGAATAGAGACTATTTTGTTAGAAAAAAGTGCACCAGAGAAACAAACAAAAGTTAATATAGAACTGGTTAATACAAGATCAGTAGCAGAGCAAGTAGAAGTTTTGGGAAGATTTCCGACCAAAGGACAATTTAAGTTAGGAGAGGCAAAACGTGAAAATACAATAGAGATTCAGGTGTTATCCGGAATTGAATTACAAGCAGGTCCGCAAGCACGAGTCAATATTTATTACAGTGAAAATGAAGTGGCAAATAATAATCTACAAGATCCATCCAATGGCTGGCAAGAACAAATTTCAGATTTAAGCAAAGTAAAAAGTTATTTAATCGTAACTTCCAAATTGCAAGTAGGAGAGAAAATTCAAGCCTCCTATACCATTTCGATTCCAGCAGGCCTTGCCTATAATGAATCTGCTTTTCAAAGTTATGAGGTAAGTTTTAAAGAGGTAGACACAGGAGCATCTCATGTAGCTAAAGCTAAATTAATTGCTATGGAAACAGGGGTAGGACCTGTAGTAGAAGCTAAAACAGTAGCTATGGTACAAGGTAAACCAATTGGATCTAAAGACCAAGTAAAAGCCGGAGAAGTCATTTGCTACCAAACCGAAGTAAAAAATGTAGGATCAGAAGAAGCAAATGGGGTAAAAGTCATTGGTGAGGTACCGGAAGGAACTACTTTGGTAGAACCAAGACCAAAATTTGAATATGATGGAATTTATTATTACCAAGAATTAGCTGATACACAAAAAGAATTTACTAAAGAAAAGTTATTACCAGGAGAAAGCGTAGTCTATCAGTATGAAGTAAGAGTAAAACAAGAATTAGCCGAAAGCAAAACAGTAACCAATGAATGTCAATTACAGTTTGGTGAAGTAAAACAAACCATAACTACCTTAACTCACCAAATTATTCCAGCTAATATGAGGGTAACCATCAAACGTGTAACTGATCGTAGTATAGTAATGGGACCTACTACTGGAGTAAAATACTTTGCTATTGTAGAAAACTTAGGAGATACAGAGGTAGAAGGGGTTAATCTTTCTTTTCCTGTACCAGATGGTCTTACTGTAGGAGAAACTGCGATTTTAGTAGGAATAGAGGATGAAAAAGTAGAAGATGAGATACAAGAGACGGTTGTTCCTTATGCAGATCCAATCCCTTTAGGAACTATTCCTGCACAGGGAAATAAAGTTGTTTATTTTATCTTTACTGCCAGTGGAGTAGAGGAAATAGAAAAAACCATATCTTATGCTGCCACGGTAACTCAAGGAGGCGAAACTTATCGTTCCAATTTTTTAACCGAAACAGCCTACAGTTATCAAGTAACTGCTGATATGACTTCTGAAACAGCAGGAAAAACACTTTCTGCTGGAGATATTGTTCGCTATCATATTACCATTCAAAATCAAGGAAAATTATCTATGCCTGTGATGAGATTGCAAGATAGTATTCCAATGAGTTTTACCATTCGTTCGGTAAAAGTGAATGGTGAAGACGAAAATTGGGGAGAAGGTAATGACATTACCCTAATGATCAGTTTAGAACCAGAAGAGCAAGCAGTAGTAGAAATAGAAGCGGTGGTGGACGAATCCGAGTCACGTACAAAAGCAGAAACGGTAACCAATCAAGCTTTCGTCTATTATCAACAAACAGAGGTAGCTAAAACACAAATGATTACCAATCTAGTGGAAGGAAATGGTCTAACCCCAGATCCAGATGATCCAAATGATCCAGACGATCCAGACAACCCTAACAAAGAGAAGTATATTATTTCTGGAATGGCGTGGATTGATGAAAACAAGAATGGGCAAAAAGATGCTAATGAGTTACCATACATAGGATTAACTGCTTATTTGTTAAATGGAACAACAGGTCAAATCGTAAAAGATGATCAGGGGAGAGAAATAAAAACACAGACTGATGAAACAGGGCAATATGTGTTTGAACAATTATTATCGGGAAGATATATGGTAGCTTTTGCTTATTCTTCTTCTCGTTATCGTTTAACAGAATATCAAAAAGAAGGAATTCCTAGTACAGAAAACTCTAATGTTATCCAGAAAAATTTGGCCTTTACGGGAGAGCAGAAAATATATGGAGTAACTGATTATTTAACCATTGCGCAAGATCATATAGCTAATATTAATATTGGTGTTATTCCTTTGCAAAAATTTGACTTTGCTTTAGAAAAAACAGTAGACAAGATTACGGTAACTACAGCAAAAGGAGTAAAACAATATGCGTATGAAGGAGCAACCCTAGCGAAAGTGGAAATTGATCGAAAAACCATCAGTCAAGCTAATTTATCCATTGATTATTTAATTACCATTACCAATCAAGGAGAAGTAGAGGGAACAGTACAAAAAATAGAAGACATTTTACCAGAAGGTATCTCTTTTGATCAAAAAGTAAATCCAACTTGGTATCAAACTGATACGGGAATAGCCACAACCAGTCTAGCAGGGGTAATCATTAAACCAGGAGAAAGTAAAACCGTAACGGTTCATGCAACCAAACAAATTAACGGAACCAATTTAGATACCATTACCAATGTTGCTAAATTACAAGACCTAATGGATACTTCAGGAAGAACTACGCAAACTGATTTAACAGAAGGGCGAGCAGTTTATGAAAATGATGAAGGAAAAGCAGAAATTATTGTTTCCGTAAAAACAGGACTAGCTAAGACAATTAGCATCATAACGATTATTACGCTACTGATTGGCTTAGTCATTTGGCTTACCATTCAGGTAAACAAGAAAAGATCACAAGAGTAAGGAGGAGAGAAGATGAATCAAAAGCAAAAAACAAAAAAAATTTTATTCTGTAGTTTTATCTTTTTTCTTCTACTCTTAGGAGAAAGAAGCACATCAAAAGCGATTTCTTATACAGAACTAAAAAACAATACTCCACTTGGTACAATAGTTACTTTTACTAAAGATCAATATCATAGCCAAAATACTACTCTTTTTTGTGTACAACATGGGCAAGACGTAGGAAAAGATGGGGAAGACAGTGTACCACTTAGTTACAATTTAGTAGGTTACCTAAAAATTAAAGGAAATGAAGGATATGTCAATAATTCAAGTACACCTATCCGTAATGAAGCCTTTGCTCAAATTGGCTATTTAATGTCTAATGTAGCTAATAATTCAATGGGAACTCCAGATGATGCCTATATACAAAATAGGTATGGAGTATCTGGACAAGAATTTGCTACTATGTTTCCGAAAAACGTGACGTATCTACAAAATGTTTTTTGGAAAGACAATATTTTCAACCCCATGAATATTTATTTAAAAATACCTAATGTTTCTGGCTTTGCTAGCAGTAGTGATTCTAGTGTTAACATTCTTAAACAGTCTGGAACTAGTAGTGGATTTACGGCATTAGACAATGCTTATACTTATGCCAATACTACCTTAAAGAAAAGTGTTAATTGGAGAGAAAACGAAACCATCAAAGATCAAACTGATAAAAGTAAAATTGCTGTAAGCGTAAAAACATTTGATGGGGAGCAATGTGTTCGTGTAGGACCATTTAAGTGGAGTTTTACCAATAAACCAAAAACCATAAAAGTAAAAACCACAAGTGGAGTAACGTATACAGCAGGAACCAATATGTGGATTACTCAAGATACTGGCTCAGGAGAAAAAAGAATCACTCCATCTAATCTAGTTTCTGGAAAGAATTTTTACGTAACCTTTCGCGTAAAAGATCAGATTCCAGGAATTTCCCAAATTAGTGCATCAGGAGAATACAGTAACAAAACATTTTACTGTTCAGAAATGTGGTTTTTGCGCCATAATACGTATCAAGATATGATTTATTACAAGAAAAATCCAAACGAAACAGTAAAAGCATCAGTAAGTGGAACATTTAATTATTCAGTTGCCTTTAACTTTCAAACAGAAATCACAAAAACTGATAAAGATTCTGGAGATCCACTAAAAGATGTAGCTTTTAAAATTAAATACAAAACTGCTTCAACATGGGTAAAACAAGATAGTAAGGGGGTTATTTCTTACGTTAGTAAAGAAGCGGATGCCACAGAGTTTAAAACCAATAGTCAAGGGAAAATCATAATAAAAGGATTGTTAGTAGGTGATTATGAAGCATATGAAACCAAAAATCCTCATTATGGTTATGTTATTTCTAAAGATCCCATTAAGATAACAACCAGCAAAAATAAAGTAACCGTAACCAATGAACAAAAATACGTTAAACTATCTGGCTACGTGTGGGAAGATAATTTATACGATAGAGAAAAACTAACAGAAAGAAATGATCTTTACCAAGAAGGAGAATTAGATAAAAATGATATACTTCTAGCAGGAATACCTGTACGTTTAAAAGAAATCAGTTCAGGAAAGACCATTAAACAAATGGAAACCAATGATCAGGGTGCTTATCAATTTGTTGATGTAGAAATAAACAACTTAGCAGACTATACCATCGAATTTGAATATGACGGATTAATCCATCAAAATGTTATCTTACACCCAGATAAAGCAAATGGATCAAAAGCAAGTGAGCCTAATCGACAAACCTATAATAACCGATTTGTAGCCGTAGGAAAAGGGGAAAACGAAAATCAAGCCGCTATTAAAGAGGGAATAGGAGATGATGCAGCAACCACAGCAACCGTAAATTATACCTTTACCCAAGAAGAAAATGGACGTACGGCTCATATTGATCAAACCAACCAATGTGAAATCACAGCAGATACGCATTCAGCAGGATATACCATTCCTTTTGAAAAAGGACAAGGCATTAGCGAAGTAAAAAACATCAACTTAGGAATGTACAAGAGAGGTCAAACTGACTTAGCCGTTAAAACTGAATTACAAGAAGCTAAAGTAGAAGCAGCAGGGTATGGTCATATCTATCAATATGGATCTGGATATGATTCAGCAGACGAGGATAAATCATGGGATCTAGCAGTACGTTTTGAAAGTCCATACAAAAATGTATACAAGAGGCCAATCTATCGTGCCGATGCAGAATACCAAAATACAGAAAACAAATCGAAAGAAATGCAAGTAGCCTTAACGTATAAGATTACTGTTGCTAACCAAGAAGCATTAATCAGCCGAATCAACAAATTAGTTAATTATTTCGATGCTCGTTATACCTTAAAAGCCATTGGAACTGGAATTAATCCACAAGACGGAAGCCTGTTAAATCCTTATTCAGAAGATAAATACAAATTAGGAGAAATCAAAGATGGTTACCAAAAACTAGAAATATATCCAAATCTAATCATACAGCCAGCAACAACTGATCAAGAAGGAGGAACCAAAACCACGCAAAGCTCTATCTATGTTCAATTTGATTTATCCAGACAAAATGTATTAAATTTACTACAAACAGCAAGTATTTACCATAATAGCGAAAGCGAGTTAGAATCAGCAGGAGAAAACTTAAAAAACATTACGGAAATAGCTTCCTACACTTCATTTAGCCAATATCAAGGGGAAAGCAATAATACGCTATATGCAGCAGTAGACAAAGATTCAGTACCAGACAACAGTACAGCAGGAGAGACAAAGACCTATGAAGACGATACCGACAAAGCCTCTAACTTAGCCATTGTGTTAGCCAAAGCTAGAGAAGTGACTGGAACAATATTCGAAGACTTACCGCAAGAGGAATTAAAAGCCAAAAATATTCACTTAGGAGATGGTATCTACGATCCAGAAAAAGAAAATGCCATTGGAGGAATAAAAGTAGAATTAGTACAAGTAGACGAAAATGGACGAATTACTGATCAAGTAGCTAATGTCTATGATGAACACAGTATTGATCAAGAAACAGGAAAAATTGGAAAATGGACAGAAGCAAAAGTAGAAGCCGTTAGTGGATCAGAGGGAACCTACACCATTTCCGGATTTATCCCAGGAAAATACGTTATACGTTATACTTGGGGCAATGAACAAACCTATAAAATTGTAGAAGGAAAAGAGAATCCTGAGGCAGGAGACTATTATGACTCTATGGTAGAAAACTATAAATCCACCACCATGGACTATGATGTATACCAACGAGAGCAAAGTTCAAACAAATTCTACCGCGACATAAACGAATCAGACACAAGAAAATCCCATGCTATCGACGATATAGACACCAGAAAACAAATTGACAACAATTTAAAAGAATATAACTATGAATCCATGAGCAAACAAACGCAAAAAGAAATGACCTCTAATACATCCATATTAGAAATCAATATGGAATACACAGACAATGACCTATTAACCATAGACCTAGTTCGTAAAGACCAACCAGAATTCCAGATTAATAAAATGGACTTTGGAATTATTGAAAGACCAGTACAAAGTGTAAACTTCGTCAAAAGTTTAAGTGATATCACCATAACCCTAGCCAATGGACAAGTCTTAATCAATGCTCACATCGACGAAAATGGAGATCTAGTAGGGAAGGCACCTTACTTAACTTACGTTAAACCACAGAAAGAAAATGGAATCACCATCCATAATGGATTCTTAAAGGCCGAGTTAGACAGCGAATTAATCCAAGGAGCAACCGTAGAAATGAAATATCGCCTAACAACAGAAAACACAAGTAATGTGGACTATGCAGACGAGCAATACGGCTATTACCAATATGGAGAAAGCTATTACCAAAAAGTATTATCCCAAGACAAAAAAGAACAGCATGTAGTAACCGTAACCCCAACACAAATTGTCGACTACTTAGACGCTAAATCCATTTATCGACCAGATGACCAAATTAACCTAGACTACAACTGGAAGCCAATGACACTATCACAACTCAGCACTTCAAAACTAGTAGCTACCAACGTAACCGATGCCATGAGAAATGGAGCCTACACAGACGAAGAAGGAAGAAGACAAGAACTAGACGAAACACAAATATATAGCACAGACTACTTACAACACACAAAACTAAAACCGCTACGTTATGTAGGAGAAACACCATTAGCAGCCGAAGGAGGAGACGTATACATCAAAGTAGACAAAATGTTAGCCTCATCAGACGACGCCAACTTTGAAAACCAAGCAGAGATAGTACTCCTAAGTAAGCCAGGAGGAAGTAAGCCAACCCAAACACCAGGAAACTATATTCCTAACAAAACAAACCAAGAACAAGATGATTCCACTTCACAAGAAATCATGATAACTCCAAGTACAGGAGGAAACAGAAATTATTATTTAATCATTAGTATAGGAGTAGTATCCTTTGTTATCTTAGGTGTAGGAATTTATTTCATTAAAAAGAAAGTTATTTAAATTCCCGAATTGGGGACGGGGTAAAACAAGGTAATTTTACTCATTTTTGGGACAGGGTAATAAAGCGAGAATTTAGAAAAATACACAAGATTAACTAAGGAATTCTTAAACAAAAAAGATATAGTAGTTGAAGATTAACTACTGTATCTTTTTTCTTTAGCCAGTATGAAGTCTCTTTTCCCATCATAAATTTTTTCTTCATGTTTGAAATTTTTTACCATTTTTGAATAAATTATGTTTACCATACTATCTATTGCTATTTTGTAAAGTACTTTTTAACCTTATTTATTATGTCTTTAAACCTAACATTACCAAGCAATAAATTAGCTATCATCTTAGGATAGAAATGCTATGAAAAAGTAAGAATGTTACGGATTTGTCATAAAAATTTAATATTCTTAGGATAAAGCAAGCAATTGTCTTTATCCGTAATCAAAAACAAAACTTTTTTGTCATAAACAGTATGATCACAAGACAGTAGACGTTGATTTTGATCAAGAAATTGTTCATAATTATAGTAGATTATTGTCGATTATTGAGCGGAAATAAAAAAGAGAAAGTCGACAACGAGCACAAGAGTAAGATTAGGAGGAAAGAATATGACAAGAAAACAAGTGAAGTGTATAGTGGTTATTTTTGTATTAATTCATTTCATTTTTTCTTCTACTAGTGGTTTATGGCAGAATATAGTTTGGGCAAAGGACGAAGGTCTAGGAGAAATAGTAAAGTTTCAGGCTTATTTTCAGGAAAAAGATCAAGTAAAAAGTAAGTTATTGATTGAGCGAGATAACGAATTGGTAGTGAGATTGACCCTACAAAAGCAAGGAATTTTAAATGATCTTGTCTTGCAACTGAAACAAGCTAATTTTCGTATTAAAACTGATCAAATAAACAATAGCCGTATTCAGGAAATAAAGGAAGATACAGGAGAAATCATTTTGGCTCCTATTTCCTCAGGAGCAACAGTAGAACTTGTTTTACCAATTGAATTCAAGCAACAAAGCAGAGTAGACACAGATTATTTTTCTCAAGAAGCAGTATTTTTGATCAAAGGAAACTATAAACAAGATGAAAAAATAATTCAAGGCATTAATCAGGAACTTTCTGTGGCTTTACAGTGGACTTCTGAAACTTCAGTTCAAGCCTCAGAAGAAGTAGAGAAATACTTGTCTATCCCTAAAAAAGGAGTGCTTTTACAAACGAAAATAACAACTGAAGTACAAGGTAATCATTTACCCAAAGAACAAGAGTCATTATCTATACAGGCCATTAAGTTAAAAAATCAATACCCAAAAGAAATAATCGTATTAACTAATGGCAAAAAACAATTACAAGGAGTGTCGTATGAAGAGAATACAGGGAAATTAACCATTCATCGTGAACCATCCACCGATACTTCCACCATAAACTGGGGTGAAGGAAAAGAAAGCTATCAAATTATAGCTTACTATGACTCTTCTGTAGGAACTTCACAAACTACCATATCGCTTTCTACATCAATAGAGACAAAATTGTTCACGCAAACAGCCAAAATGCAGACGTTAGAAAGACAAGTTACCATTAAACCAGAGGGAAACGTAGTGGATTTGTCATTAACCTCAACACCAGAAGTAGTTAAAGGATATTTATATGCTCAATCAGAAAAAGAAACGGTATATGAGCAAACAGAAAAAATTGGTATTTCAGAGGTTTCTCAAGTAGGACCAATTACGGTAACAGAAGAAAATCCTTTTTTCACGAATGACCAAAAGATGAAACTAACTGCACAAAATAGTGTATATTATCAAAGCACAAAAATTGAAGCAGAATCACTTAAAGCCATATTAGGAAAAAACGGAAAATTATCCATTAGGCAATTAGATGGCACTATAATTACCGAGTTAACCAGTGCATCGCCTGTTCAAGAACAAGGGAATTATGTGATTTCCTATCCAGGAACAAGGGTAAATCATTTACAATTTATTTTTACTGATCTGGCACAAGAAGGAGAGATCATTCTTATTCACCAAAAAGCCATTGCCGGAAATACTGGTTATGACATTTCTACGCTAAAAAAAGTAGAACAATTAAGCCAAAAGATAACAGCCAATACAACATTAGGGCAAGAAAGTAAAACGGTGACAATGGCTATGCGAGATACTGAGCCTAAAGCTGAATTATCAGTTAGCCAAGAGCAATGGCAAACATTGCAAACCAATGATCACATGACAATTGATTTTACTTTCCTATCAGATGATCCTTCTCAGGACTTATATCGAAATCCAACCCTTAACATTGAATTACCAGCAGGAATAGAAGACATTACTGTTCATTCTATTAATAAAGCTCATTCCGATGAATTTGAAATTACCAAAGCAGGAATGATTACGAATGAACAAGGAAAACGAATTTTGCAAGTAAAATTGCAAGGAACACAAACAAAATACCACGATACCTTTACTAAAGGATTAACTTTATCATTTGACATAACTGTACGTTTAAAGAAAGATCTTCCGAGTCGTGAAGAAGAAATTATTGCTCATTATACGAATGAAAATAGACCAGAGCAAACATTTGAAATCAAAAAAAGTATTCGACTTGTTTCTCAATTTGGAGCATTAGTGTATACCAAAGTACAAGGCTACAATCAAGCAGGAGAAACAAAAGAAGCGACCAATGGAATGGTGCAAACAGCCAACCTAGATAGCCTGCCGGAAGAAAGAAAAGCATCAGCTGATATCATTTTCATGAATAATTACGCATCCTCTTTAAAGGAAGTTTCCATCATAGGAACTATACCAGGAAAAGATAAAACCTCACTTGGAGATAAAACATTAGAAAGTACAGGAGATAGCTTAACATTACTTTCTGTTACTCCTCAAGAATCAGAAATAACCGTTTGGTATTCTACAGAAGCTAATCCAACAAAAGAAAGTCAATCTTGGACAAATAATCCAGAGGGAGCCAAATCTTTTAAACTAGAACTACCAAATAATGAGTTAATTCCGACTCAAGTAGTTCATTTACATATTGAATTTATGATTCAGGCCAATATAGAACGCCAGCAAAAGGCTTATCTCAAAATAGCAGAAGAGTATCAATATGAGGGAAAACAAGCGGCAGCTTACTCGGCTATACAGTTTGTAGCAAATAAGCAAGAAACAGACATTTCGTTAGGGAATGAATCACCAGAATCAGAAATATCACAAACCATTAATGGGTTACTCGTACAAACAAAAGTAACATCGAATGACAAAGGATTATCAGACGGAACTCAAGTTTACGAAGGGCAAACCATTACTTATCAATTAAAAGTAACCAATCAAACAGGAAATGAAATGAGAAACGTAAAACTAGTGGCAAATCATACCAATGCAGTATTTTATGGCTATGTAGAAAAACAAATCATAGCGACAGAAGGAGAAGAAGATTTCATTACCGAAATTCGTTATGAAGAAGACGAAACCATCAAACAAAAAGAAATGACCATTGACTTATTAAAGCCAAACGAAACCATTACGGAAACGTATGAATTTACGGTTCGTTTACGTGACGAAAACCGAGAACAAACACAAGGAAATTTACAACTACAGGCGGATAACTGGGAAACCAAAACCATACCATTAATGTCACACCCAATTGAATCTGCTGAACTAAAAGCGACCCTAAACTTTACATTAGGGGTAGATAAATTTTTAGAAACACGAACCACAACCGCTTTTGGGGTAACCGTAGAAAACTTAACAGAAGAAGTGCAAAATGCCATAGTTGTTTTGCCATTCCTTGAATGGATGACTTACAATGCAGAAAATATGGACCCAGAATACCAATTGATATCCACGGATGATCACCAATTGCAACTAAAAGTAGAAAGTATTCCAGCAAAAGGAAAAAAAGCCTTTACGGTATTTTTTGACCTGAATGATTTTCCTAACGATCAAAAAGAAATGCAACTTTCTTTACGAGCAAAAGTTTCAACTGAAACAGGAAAACAATATGAATCAAATACCATAACCAAAACCGTAAAAGCAAGTAGTAAGGGGTTACAACTGACTTTAGCCAGTAATGTAAGACAAGAGCCTTTGGTTCATGAGCAAGAAGTTGTTTTTACAGGAACTTTGGAGAATTTGGACGATAAAAGTTATTCTGATGTAGAAGTTAGTTATCAAATACCAGATGGTTTTCTGGTAAAAAAGGCTTATTGGTATTTACCGGGAGGAGAAAAACAAGAAATCACTTTTGAAGAAACACAACCTATCCTATTTACCATAAATGAAATACCAGCTAAGGCAAAACTTGAATTTGTTTTGGAAGGAATCATCGACTGTACGTATCTATCAGTAGGGCAAACAGAAATTACAGGCTATTATACCGCGTATACCAATGGAGTAGACTACAGTTCAAATCGTTTAGTTTATGAAGTAAAACCAATTGAACCAGAAGAGCCAGAGGAACCAGATGGGCCAGATGTTCCGGATATTCCAGACGTTCCCGATATTCCTGATGATCCCGAAATAGGAACTCATCAAATATCTGGTATGGCTTGGATCGATGCCAATAAAAATGGAGTAAAAGATAGAAATGAGGAACCATTTAAGCAAGTGAATGTCATTCTTTTATCAATTGATGAGCAAGGCGACATTACCACTAAACAAAAAACGCAAACAGATGAAACAGGTTATTATCAATTTACCTCTTTACCAAAAGGACACTATGTAGTTGGGGTTACCTATGATACTACTAAGTATCGTATGACTCAATACCAAAAAGAAGGAATACACCAAAGCCTAAATTCAGATGTTTTTTCTCAAAAGAAATACGAAGATCAAATGTATGCCGTAACCGATACCTTAACCATAGACGAAGAAGAATTAGCCAATTTAGATGCTGGATTTATTCCTAACGAAATATTCGATTTACGTTTAGACAAAACCATCACTCAGGTGGTTGTGCAATATCCATCAGGCGTGAAAGTATATCAATACGACGAGGCCCAATTAGCCAAAGTAGAAATTGATGCGAAAAAAATGAATCAAACGTCTATTGTTATTGAATATCAAATTAAAGTGACCAATGAAGGAGAACTAACAGGATACGTTAATGATATAGTAGACTATCTACCAGCAGACTTTAAATTTAGTTCAGAACTCAATAAAGATTGGTATAGTGGAAAAGAAGGGAAACTACATAATGTAAGTTTATCCAATGAACCAATAGAACCAGGAAGAACCAAAACCGTTTCACTTACGTTAACCAAAGCCATTAATGATAGCAATATAGGTTTAACCGTAAATACCGCAGAATTAGAAAGAACTTCTAACGATATGTCTTTTGCCGATACTGATTCAGTAGCTGGAAACCATAAACAAGGAGAAGACGATATCAGTTCTGCAGAATTAATCATTTCCGTTAAAACTGGTTTAGTTGTGGCTATCAGTACGGGCGTTATCTTAGGACTATTTTTACTATCAGCCTTTGCCCTATGGCAATTGAAAAGGAGGGAAGATCATGAAAAAAGAAATACTCAAGATTAGTGTATTGTTTGTTATCTTTGTAACTCTTTTCTTCCTTTGCCTTCATCTTTCCTATGCAGCAGACTTAGGGTCTAGTTGGGAAAAAGATGGATACCCTGGAGTAACAGATCATGATTTAGCTGCTTGGACAGCTGATGGAGGTTGGTTTGATTGGGGCATGACAGGAGTTGTCGGAAAACAAGTTCTCATTTATGAAGGAGATTATAGTAGACCAACGATCCGTGAGAAAGGTGCTTACTGCATTCACAATGAAGTAGGAACTGAACTTGGAGGAGCAGTATCTAGGTATACCATTAACAATATTGTCGATGTAGATACAGGAGCAGTTGAATCCAGAAATCGTACCGACGGAAATAGTAACTGGGTTGGCTGGCCAGGAGGAATCATTAGTTATGGAACGAATGGAAATGGAATTTATTGGTCAACTAGTAATGCAGGAGCAGAAATAGCTACTAGATTAGCCTACCTAACAACTCAATCATTTTCCGCGGGAGAGATGTATACTACTTTAGATACAACTAATGGAATGTACAAAAGAACCATTCATGATACAGTGTTAATACAAGCTGACAATTTACAAAAAATTGGTATCAATTCAGCCTTCAAGACAGGAACCGCTAGTGTTGCTTCCTTAGATAACTATAGTGGTACCAACAGTGCAGCGATGAAGAATGCTAAGGCGTATTCCGACGAAGTAAAACAATACCAGTTTAAAGCACAAACTGCTTCAAAAACACCTGATCTTCAATATAGTGGAGGAAAAACATATGCTGGACCATTTCGTGTACGAAATGTTAAAGGAACCATTTCTTCTATTAAAACATCAGACAATAACTATACAGCCAAAGGAATTTCTACTTCTTTAGGGGGAGCAGTATCTGGAATTAATGCTATTCCCGACAATAAGGATTTTTATGTTGTATTTGATGGCACTATTAATAGCAAAATTACCATTAATATCACTAAGAGTTATCATGGATACATGGCGAGAATGTACTTCTTATCAGGAAAACAAGGGTCAAATGTCGCTCAAAACATTATGGTGTATAAGGGAGTACCAAAGACCATGAATTGTACACTATCATTCAGTGCCGAACCAAGCCAAGCTACCTTAAAGATTACCAAAAAAGATGGTAAAACAAATTTAAAAGGTGTAAAATTTACGGTTCAATACCAAGGAACAGCCTCAGGGATCAAAAATCCATACGTTAAAAAAGATGGAACTTATACTTCTACAAAAACTACATTAACGACTGATAGTAATGGTATTATTGAAATTAAAAACTTGAAAGCATTTGGAAATTACAAAATTGTAGAAACCGAAAATCCAAATTACCAATACGAAGCAAAACCGAATGTAAGTAAAACGCAAAATGTACCAGCAGGCTCAACTAAAACAGTAGCCTTTACTAATGAAAAAGTATATGGAGAACTTGAGATTAGTAAATTGGATAAAAACTCAAATCAAGTCTTAAATGGAATTCAATTTAAGATCCGTAATAGTGATAATCAGTATATTCTAACAGTAGATAAAGACAAAATGGTACAGTCCTATACCACAGATCAAGCAAAAGCAAAAGTATTTACCACAGGAGTAGATGGGGTGGCAAACAAAGATGGGAAAATCTACCTAAAGAACTTAAAGAAAGGAACCTACTATGTTGAAGAAGTAGGCGTAGGAGACAATTGGCAATACGAAGTAAGCATGGAGCCAACTAAAGTAACGCTTGAATCTGGAAAGAAAAATACGTCAACCATTTATAACGAAAAGAAATACATCAATGTATCTGGATACGTTTGGGAAGATGCCGTATATGATGACGGAAAAGAAACTTTGCGTAATGATTTATACCTAGACCATGATAAAGACAAAAACGATAGATTACTAGCAGGTGTTACCGTACGTTTTGTCAATGGAAGCAAAATAGAAGCAGAAACCACAACCAATGCTAGTGGGGCGTATCGCTTTGATAAAATGTTAATTGCCAGTCTTCCTACTGCACATCTTGAATTTAGTTATAATGGGTTAATTTACCGAGATGTTACCACCCATTTAGATAAAGCCAATGGATCAAAAGCCAAAGAAACAGCAAACAAACGTGATGAATTTGACCAAAAATTTACAACAGTAGAATCAGCAGGGGAAAATTCTGTTATTACAAAAGATAATCAAGGAAATAATGGTTATGAAGTATCTTATGATAAGAAGGAAGGAACAGCTTCATCATCGATTAGAGAAGAAATGAACCAATGCATTATGACATCTTCAACTAAAGAAGCGGGTTATTCTTTAGTAGCCAATGACACAGGAAATATCACATCAGTCAACCTTGGTCTTTATCGTAAAGTACAAACTGACTTAGCCTTAATGCAAGACATTGATCATGTAGTTTTACAAATCAATGGATATGGTCACCTTTACCGCTACGGATCACGTTTTGAAACTAGTCAAAACACTCCAGCCGATCAAGATCCTTCTTGGAATGTAGGGGTGAAATTTGGAGACAAATACCGTAATGGATCTTATAAACGACCAATTTACCAAGCAGATGCAGAATTTAATGATGCAGAACATCAAGAAAACAACCTAAAGGTAACCGTAACTTACCGCATAGCAATGAAAAATGAAGAAGCTTTACCAGCTACAGTAAAAACGGTAGTTGATTACTACGATAGCCGTTATGGTAGAATACAAGCAGCAGGAACACAAATAGACGAAAAAGGAAACCTTTCCGGAAACTTAGCCATCACTGAACAAGGCACTGAGGGAAAATACAACAAAGCAATAATCGAAACAAATGCCTTAATTCAGCCACAACAATTATCATACTTCTACTTACAATTTGACTTACCACGAGAAACAGTAGTAAATATCTTGCTTGCCCAAAAAGATCCGGCAAGCCAAGTTGATTCATACTTAAACAATGTAGTAGAAATCAATTCTTATGGATGCTATTACGACGAAGCAGCAACCAGAACCTGTGCAGCAGTAGACAAAGACTCAGTACCGGGAAATGCTGTACCAGGAGACACTTCAAGTTATGAAGACGATACTGATATTGCTCCACCATTAGAACTAGTATTAGCCACACCAAGACAAGTATCAGGAACTGTATTTGAAGACAAAGACCCAAAAGACACTACGCCTTCTGGCCAAATTACACAAAATGAGGCAAGGCAAGGAGAAACTAGACAAGGAAATGGACAGTACGATCCAGATACAGAAAATGGAGTAGGAGGAGTAAAAGTTGAATTAATCAAAGTAAACGAAAGAGGAGAAATCACCGGAGAAGTAGCCAAAATCTTTAACGAAACAGGAGGACCAGACGGAAAAGGAGAATGGACAAACGCCGAATGTCAAACTTCCACAGAAGGAACAGGTAAATTTACGATAACCGGATTTGTTCCAGGAGAATATGTCTTAAAATACACTTGGGGAGACGGAACCGTAAAAATCGTTAACCATCAGCAAGTACCATACGAAAACGTAGTAGAAAACTACAAAGCAACAGTTTATGACAAAGCACGATATACACGTGAGCAAGCTGATAAACACTTCTATAAGCAAAATGAAAATACGTCCTATACTCATGCACTAGACGATTACACCTTAAGGCAAACCATAGACAACGAGTTAAACACCAATACCAATACTGAGGTAGCAGGTGGAAAAGGGTACAACTACACAACTCAGGTAACCGAAAGACACATGAACTCAAGTACGCCAATCATGCAATTTTTAATTGATTATCAAGATAGGGACATTTTCACCATAACCAACTTATCGTATCAAGAAGTAGCTAAAGCCTATGAAGTAAAAAACATCAACTTTGGAATCATCGAAAGACCAAGGCAAAGAGTAACCATGGACAAAGTACTAACAAAATTAACCCTAACCCTAGCCAATGGACAAACCCTACTAACAGCACAGCTAGACGAAAACGGAAATCTAGTCGGAAACTACTTAACCCAAATGCCTCCAAACGTTGGGCCAGATGGTCTAGCCATCAACAACGGATTTGCTAAAATAGAACTAGATAGTGAACTAATCCAAGGAACAACAGTAGAAATGGAATATCGACTAACCGTAACCAACCGAAGTGAACTTGACTATCGTTCACAAGAATTCTACCAATTTGGAAACAAACAAGGAGAAGTCATCACCATAACACCAACCAGAATTATCGACTACTTAGACACAAAATCAAACTTCATTGCTGGTGATCCAACCAATGTAGAATACCGTTGGGAAGCCCTAACCTTAAAAGACTTAAAATCATCAGGAAGATACAAAGGCATTGTATCAAGTAAAGTTGTAAATAGTAAGGACATCGAAGACACCCAAATTTATGTAACTGACTACATGGAATATCACGGTAAAAAGCTAGCACCAGCAGATAACTCGCTAGGAAAAACAGCAGGAAGCGAAAGTGCTCTAATGAAAGTCAGCAAAGTACTAGCTAGTGAAGATGACGCCAACTTTGACAACCAAGCCGAAATCATCTTAATTGACAAACCAGGAGGAGCAAAAACAACTAACACCCCAGGAAACTATATACCAAACAAAACTAACCAAGAAACAGACGACAGCACAACTCAAGAAATCATCATAGCCCCAAGTACAGGAGAAAACAAGAGCCCAATATTGCCAATAACACTATTGATCATATTACTCGTTGCACTAGGAATACTACTCCCAATTTGGGGACGGGGTAAAAAAAGGTAAAATTGCTAAATCTGGGACAGGGTCCAAAAAATAGAGTAATCTAAACTTTTGTTTATGGTGGAAGAGAAGATATTATCCTTAGTTGATAAAAAGTATGCTCGATTAAAAAATAGAGAATATTTCACCATTTATGTGGTGTGTGTTCTCTATTTTTTTATTTATTTTTAGTTGTAATGGTGTTTCAATTTTGGTTGAACTTTGTTTGATTTTGCTTATTAGTTTTTATAGTACTGATATCCAGCTAGTAATCGTGACGATTATTCAACTACTTACACAAATGATGGCATTTCATTAAGAGAAAAGCTACTGGTTACCGAGTTCAGAGCTACTTTAGTGTAAAACTATTAACGAATAACAGAGAAGATTTAGTAAGAAAATTTTCCCATTGACTTTAGCTAAAAAATAGTGTATTCTATAAGTGATAATAGAAAAAGGAAGTGTCTTTTTGTTAATTGTATTTGTTAGAAAAGCATAAAAAACCAAATAATATTCTTAAGAAGTAACTTTTTTAAGGGTTTTATTGTTGTGCCTAACAAAGACAAGAAAGATAAGAAGATAGGGGTAATAGAAAAGATCAGCCTATTGTCTGTTTGTTAAGCAAGACAGTAGGTTTTTGCTTTTCTATTTTTCTTAACCCTAAAAAAATAAAAAAGGAGAATTACTATGCAAAATCAAAAGACATTTCAATTATTAGAATTTGATCAAATTATTGAGAAATTAAAAGAATATAGCTATACCCAAAAGGCTAAAGAGCAATTTGAACAATTAATCCCTTATTTATCAGAAATAGAACTACGAATTAAAATGAGGGAAACAACAGAAGCTAGAATCATTTTAGATAAAATTGGTACACCCCCACTCATTTCGATGAAACAAATAGACAAAATTTTAGCCATAGCCGAAAAGGGAGGAATGTTATCAGCTGAAGAATTAGAGTTAATAGCAGTAACCTTAAAATCCATGAAACGCCTAAAAAACTTTTTAGATCATGCCAAAGGTCTATCCGTAGGAATCGCTTATCTAGCAGATGAAATCATTGATTTAGAAGAAACACGTATAGAAATAGAAAGATGTATCCGAAATGGGCAGATAGACGACTATGCTAGTTCAGACTTAAAAGAAATCAGAAGGTCCATTGCCATAACCGAAGAAAAATTAAAAAACAAAGCCGAGTCATTATTACAAGCAAATAAAAAATGGTGTAATGAAGATTTTGTTGCTTACAAAAGTGGACGTATTTGTTTACCAGTCAAAAAATCAGCAAAGAATAAAATACAAGGAAGCGTAATTGATCAGTCAAGATCAGGGGATACTTTATTTATTGAACCAACTATGCTGACCAAATTAAGTGAAGAACTAGATCAATTAAAAACCATAGAAGAAAATGAAGAAATTCGTATATTATATACCCTAACAGCTCAATTATCAGATGGATTTGAAATTTTTATGAAAAACAAAAAAATAGTAGAAGAATTAGACTTTATTTTTGCCAAAGGAAAATTAAGCTTATCATTACAAGCTATAGAACCCCATTTGAATACCAATCAATTCATTTATCTTAAACAAGCCAAACATCCGTTATTACCCAAAGAGAAATGTATTCCTTTAGATTTTAGGTTAGGCAATGGGTTACAAGGAATGATCATTACTGGCCCTAATACAGGAGGAAAAACAGTTTGCTTAAAAACAGTAGGAATCATTAGTTTAATGGCTGGTTGTGGATTACACGTTCCTTGTCAAGAAGCAGATATTAGTATGCACAATCAAATTTTATGCGATATAGGAGATGGTCAAGATTTAGCACAAAACCTATCAACCTTTTCTGCTCATTTATCTCATGTGATGAATATATTAAAGCAAACTACACAAGAAACATTAGTACTACTAGACGAATTAGGCTCAGGAACTGATCCAACGGAAGGAATGGGGATAGCCATTGCTATTTTAGAAGAATTAAGAAACAAAAGATGCTTATTTTTAGCAACTACTCACTACCCAGAAGTAAAAGTCTATGCAGAAGAAGCAGAAGAGATCACCAATGCCAGAATGGCTTTTGACCGTCAATCGCTAAAACCCCTCTATACGCTGGAAATAGGAAAATCAGGAGAAAGCCAAGCCCTTTACCTTGCTAAACAATTAGGAATGCCACAGTGTATGATGTTAAAGGCCTATCAGCAATCCTATCCACAGCAAAAAATAGACCCTGAACTAATCCAAGGAACAAAAGAAAAAATACAAGAAATCGCTGTACCTAAAATCATCAAGCAACCAATCCAAAAAGAAAAATCGCAAGTAGCCAATTATTTTAAACGAGGAGATAGCGTAATCATTCTACCCGAAAAGAAAATAGCCATCGTATGTCAAGAAGCAAACGACAAAGGGGAAATTTTAGTACAAAGGAAAAAAGAAAAATTTTTAGTCAATCATAAACGACTAAAATTAAAAATACCAGCAAGCCAATTATATCCACCAGATTATGATTTTTCCATTATTTTTGACCGTGTTGAAGATAGAAAGAAAAGGCATATGATGGAGAGAAAACACTGTGAAGGCAATGAAATCAATTTACCATAACTTCTATAACATTCCAATCAAAAAATGACAAGCCAAAATAATATACAAAACTAGCTTCCAAGTGAAAAATGGGCTTATCTTATCCTAAATAAATTTATGTCTGACAGTTCCCGTTGGCCCCGTTAGGCTTAAAACCCGATTACCCGCTTCTTTGTGAGGGACCGAAGGGTTTTAAAAAGACCCTGCTATGGAAGACTAAATTCATTTAGGATAAGATAAGCCCATTTTTCACTTGGAAGCGGACCTCTTCCTCAAAACCATTAACCAATAACATCAATTTTTTCTTTTTTCTCATTCATCTTGCAATTTCCCCCAAAATATAATAAAATAAAAGCACAAAAAAGATAAATAATAAAACAAAAATAAATTATCTATCACAATTTGTAAAAAACTTTTTTAACATGACTGACTCAAAAAGACAAAAAATACGAAGGACAAGTAGTAAAATAGCATAAAATAAAAAAGTTTAAGAGGTGATAAGGATGTTTCAAAATATTAATGAAAGTACAATTGATATAGAAAATAAAACAAATACAAAAGACCAAAAAGAACATAAAAAATGGGCTATCTTTGCGCATGTTTTTGACAAGCAAAATATACCCCTTTATGTTCTTTCTTTCATGACATCTATGGTAGGAATTAGTGGGGGGATTGCCCCTTTTGGTATTAGTATGATGGCAGCCTCATTAGGAAATTCCATTCCTATTTTAGGAGTAGTCATAGCAGGGTTAATCGGTAGTAGCATTCGCTTTGGGATAGAAGGTGCACTTGCTTATTTGTTAACTGCTTTTGTCTTAGTTGTATCTATTTTTCTCATCAAACCAAGAATCAATGAAGAAGAAAAAAACGAAAAGATCAAACTAGCTAAGCATGTATTCATGGCTAGCCTTATTGTACAAATGGCCAAAATAGGCATAACAGGATTTACCCTATATGATGTTTTGTCAGGAATTTCGTTTGCCATGATAGCCGTTGTCTTTTACAAAATTTTCGTCAATTCCTTAATCGTATTACAAGACTTTCGAGAGAAAAAAGCCTTTTCGATCGAAGAAGTATTAGGAGCAAGCCTATTATTAGCCATAGGAATTAGTTGTTTTGGTGAGTTATCTGTTTTAGGATTTTCCATCCGCAATATTTTAAGTATCTTGATTGTCTTAATTTTAGGATGGAAGAATGGCATTTTAGTAGGAACAACTGCAGGGGTAACCATAGGAGTTACCTTAGGGGTAATTACCGCATCAGACCCGATGACAGTAGCAGCATTTGCCATATCTGGAATGATAGCGGGAATTCTAAATCGATTTGGAAAATTAGGAGTCATCATTGGATTTTGCCTAGGAAATGTTGTTCTAGCGTATGTATCTAATGGATATACGGTAGAACTCATTCACTTTAAAGAAATCTTAATTGCTTCTATAGGTTTACTCGCCGTACCAAAATCAGTACAAATTAATATTGAAGAATTTATGGGAAACACACATTTCTTACCTGCATTTCCTAGTGGCACACTAACCAGAAGTAAAGAAACAGCAACCCAGTTAAATCAAGTATCAGAAACCATCGAACAAATGGCTAATAGTTATGAAAGCAAAGAACTAGAAACAACTCCTCAAGACCAAAAAAAGCACAATAAACAAATTTTTATTTCAGAATTATTAGATAATTTAAGAGGGTATGAACAAAATATGTTGTATGACGAAATGGTTTCCGTAGATGGACCGATTATCGATCATGTTTTCACCACCTTAATGGACAAGCAAGAAATAACAAGGGAAGATCTACTTTCCATATTCGCCAAAGAAAACAGTTATATTGTTGGATTTGACGATAAACAAATCAGTGATTTTTTAGAAGAAAACATCACTCAAATGGTCAGAGTCATCAATATGTCCTACAAAATCAGTAAATCAAGTTTTGTTTGGATGAAAAAGATGGAAGAAAACCGCAAAAACATGAAATCTCAATTAAGTGGAGTATCCAAAGTCATATCTGACCTAGCACAGACCTTAGAAAAGGATTTAGAAAAAGAAGAAGAATACACAAAAGAAAAAAGACAAATCATAGAATTATTAAAACAAAGAGAAATAGAAGTACAAGAGGTATCTGTTACGCGAGAAGAAGGACAAGGAAGATTTTTTATCGAACTGTATGTGCCAGAAGACAAACCATTAGACAAACCAGTGGTAGAAAAAATAGTAACGGATGTATTAGGGGAGCCAATTGTTTATGACGAAGAAGTAAGTAGAGGAAACCGCTATCAATTTTTATCAGACGATAAATACGTAATGGCATTGGGAACCGCAGAGAAAACAAAACAAAAAAGTAACGTATCTGGTGACAGTATGTTATCTATTCGTTTAAAAGACGGAAAATATTTAGTAGCCATAAGTGATGGAATGGGATCAGGTAATGAAGCTAAACAAAGTAGTAGCCAAGCCTTAAAAATGTTAGAAAATTTGTTATTATCTGGTTTTGAAAAAGATACCTCATTAGAACTAATAAACACAAGCCTAATGAATCAGAATGATGAAGTATTTTCTACCTTAGACATAGCTATTGTAGATTTATACAAAGGAAGCGTAGAATTCATTAAAAGTGGAGCTTGCCCTACCTATATCAAAAACCGTAAAAAAGTACAAATTGTAAAGGCTAACTCACTTCCAGCAGGAATGATTCCACAAACCAATATGAAAGTCATGGATCGAGACATAGAAAGTGGAGAAATTATTTTAATGTGTTCAGACGGAATATTGGATTCCAACGTAGAATACAAAAATAAGGAACTCTGGGTTCGCTATCTATTAGAGGATATTGAAAGTACCAATACTAAAAAAATAGCAGACTTAGTTTTGCAAGAAGCAATTGATAATAACTTCGGAGTAGCTAAAGACGATATGAGTGTTATGGTGTTTAAGTTTTTAGCTAAATAATATAAATGTCCAATTAGGGACGGGTATATATGGGACATTTTCTCATAGGACGTTTCTGGTTGGATATTTTTGTTTTTGTCGCTCAATGATGAATGATTATTTTAAGGTGGAGGTTTGTTTCAATGTGGGTGTTTGCTTCTATGTAAGGATTACCATTAGCTAGACTTCCCTTTTTACACGGCTAATTTTTTCAGCAAGCTAAGATAGTAACAATCTGTTATCCATAATCAATCAGATTGATCGTTCTTACTTGCTATTTTCCTAATTTTATGATATAGTATACCCGAAATAGGAGGACACTTTATGAGTAGAGGAAGAAGATTTGACGCAGAACCAAAGTTAAATGTAAAAAAGGTATTTGCTGTCATCATTGCTATTGCCGTTATTATTATGTTTGTTTTTATCATCAAAGGAGTTTTAACCAAAGGAGACGATAAAGGAAAAATCAGTAGCCAAAGTTATTTTGCTGCCTACCATGAAAATAAATGGGGAGTCATCGATGCCAATGGCAATTTTGTGATTGATCCATCGTATCAAGAGATGGTAGTTGTACCTAATCCAAAAGCAGACGTATTTTTATGTACATATGATGTAAATTATGAAACAGGAGAATATAAAACCAAAGCATTAAACAGTAAAAGTGAACAGCTCTTTGAACAATATGACCAAATAGAAGCCATTCAAAACAAAGATGAGGCAAACACATTGTGGTATGAAGACAATGTACTAAAAGTGCAAAAAGAGGGAAAATATGGAATGATTAACCTTTCTGGGAAAGAAGTTGTTGCACCAGACTATGACGAACTTACTGCTGTTTCCGGAATAAAAAATGCTTACTTAGTAAAAAAAGATAATCATTATGGAATTGTTGATGGAGAAGGTAAAGTGATTTTGGCCCCTACGTATTTATCCATCACCAATTTAGGAAAAGATAATAAATCAGGCTATATCGTTAAAGCTGATAATGAAAAACAGGGAATCGTTGACTACTCTGCAAAACAAGTAGTAGAAATAAAATACGATGGAATTGAGAAAGTATATGGAAACGATTATTATGTAGTTACTCAAGGAGGAAAGCAGAAACTAATCAAAAAAGATGGAACCGACGTATTAACAACTGGTTTTGATACCATAACAGCCATTTTAACATCACAAGAAAATGCAATTATCTTTACCAAAGGCGGAAAATATGGGGTAATGAAAGTAACCGGAGAGGTCATCATTCCAGCTCAATATGAAGACATTAAACCAGCAAAAACAGGAACAGTTATTGCCAAAAAAGACGGAAAATACGGAGTTATCGATTTAACCCAAACGGAAAAAATTCCATTTACGTATCAATCTATTACGTATCAAGATAAAGCAGACATTTATGTAGCCGAAAATGAACAGTTTGAATCTACCATCTATAACCGTGACTTTGAAGAAAAAGTAAAAGGAATGTTATTAGAATTCAATATCGAAAAAGGATACCTAAAAATGATAATTGGCGACGGAACTAAATATTACAACTTCCAATTTGAGGAAAAGAAAGATACTGAAATCCTACCAAACAATACCTTATACTTGCAAAAAAAGGACGGGAAATTTGGGTTTGTTGACAAAAACGGAAAAACAGTAATAGAGCACATTTACGATGATGCCACTGAACAAAATGCTTACGGTTATGCTGGAATCAAAAAAGACGGAAAATGGGGAAGCATCGATAGTAAAGGAAATGTAGTTCAAGAACCAACATATTCATTAGATGAATACCTATCAGTAGACTTTATTGGTAGATGGCATTTAGGAATGGATATGAATATGAATTATTACACGCAAGAATAGAGGAGAGAATTATGGAACTAAAGACAAAATACCAATATACGTATTTTATTTATCCTTTTGTGATAAAAGAAGAAAAATATCAACGTTATCTGTTAAGTTTGTTAAAAGACAAACAAATTAGTTTAAAACTATTTTCTAAAGAAAAAGATTTACGTTTATACCAATATTTTTTGCCCAAAACTAGTGAATTTTTATTCTCTAGTTTTGGTCTTTCTCTAGCAAAAGCAAAAAAGTTAGAAGAACTACCAGACGAAACGAAAGCAGCTATCTTAAGCAAAAATCCTTGTACCATTTTTACCTATAACCTTAAGCAAGATATACAAGGAAAAACAGAAGAAAAGGGAATCTTTTTCAGGCTCAGCCAAATAGAAATTATCTGTTTTCGAACCGGAATTTGTTTTCTCGTCATGAAGACCCATATCGAAGGAAGTGATTCCTTTTCAGACGTACTTAACTTCAACTACAAATTTCGTATGATACCTCAAGACTTTGCTCAATTTGGAAACAATGACAATATTCATTTGCAAACTGACCGATTCGAAAATATGGAAGAATTAAGGGACTTTGTCCAAACCATAACAGGATCATCAGCTGAAACCATGAAATTAAATATCGATACCCAGCGATTTTTAACCTATTCATACGTATGTATAGATCAACGTTCGTGGAATGAGCAAAAAGAATTTGAAAATATAGAATCTCAATTTACCAAATTTGCCAACTTTCTGCCAGTAGATAACCACATAAACTATGGGCAAGAAGAAGCAGTAACCTTTTCCAAATGGACCTATGCCAAATTTGGAATAGCCAAACAAGGAGTCACCTTATTTGCATCAGATGCCGATATGAATAATTACACTCTTTTACCAGACCAATTTGAAAACGAATATTTCTATACCTATCTAATCAATGTATATAAAAAATTATTTTTAAAAAAGATCGAACAAGAATTTCGAAAAGGGGCTCGTTTACCCAAAACAAGAAAACAATTTATTGAATTCACCAAAACACTATGGATCGAAGAAGTAACCGAAGAAGAAGTGGGTTCTTGTTTGAATCATCTATTCTGTCAAACAATGAATTTAGATCGTTTATATTTAGAAATGAAAAATCAATATGATGTATTATACAAAGAATCAAACATCCAAAAAAACACAAAAGCACTACTGGTTTTGACCATCGTTTTAGTCATTGCCTTAATCGTTAATCTAGCAATTTATTTATAAGGATAGGGGACGGGTAAGGTAGGGAAATTAAGGGGACGCCCTTTTCTTCCCTATTAAAAATTTCCCTATCCCTATATTAAGGAGGGGAAGAAGATGAAAGTAACTTGTGGTACAGATATAATAGAGATATACCGTATTAGGGAAAGCATTGAAGAATTAGGAGAAGCTTTTTTAAAGCGAATTTACTCTTCAGATGAGATAGAGTATTGCGAATCTAGAAAAAAGCAAAAATACCAACATTATGCTGCTCGTTTTGCTGCCAAAGAAGCAACCTTTAAAGCCATTTCTTCTCTTTTACCACTTCGCTTTTCCTTTGGCTGGAAAGACATCGAAGTAACAAAAGATGGGCAAGGAAGGCCAAGCATTGTTTTAGCACAGATCATTCAAGAACAGTTAAAACAATACATAGAAAATATAGACATTAGTTTATCTCATTGCAATCAGTATGCTACAGCCAATGTGGTTGTATTATGGCGAGAAGGGAATGAAAGTTAAGATGGAATTTTTTGATAGTCACGCCCATTTGAATGATGAAAAATTTACGCAAGATTTACCAGAAGTTATCTGCCAAATTTGTGAAGCACAAGTAACTAGAGTTATTTCAGCAGGATATAGTTTAGCTAGTTCCAAAAAATCAATTCAGTTAGCTAGAGAGTACGATTTTATTTATTCAACTTGTGGAATTTCACCAAACGATATTCCACAATCAGAAGAGGAATTGTGGAAAATGCTTGAAGAAATACAAGATTTAGCGCAAAACCATGTAAAAGTAATAGCCATAGGAGAAATTGGTCTAGACTATTATTGGGAAAAAGATGAAAAACGAAGAAAGTTACAACAAAAAGCATTTGAAAAACAAATTAAACTAGCAAATGCTCTATCTTTGCCAATTGTCATTCATACGAGAGACGCAATGATAGATACCATCCGAATTTTGCAAGAAAATCCAGTAAACCAAAAGGGAGTTTTTCATTGTTGCCCTCAAAACCAAGAACTCATTCGTGAGGCACTAGCTTTAGGTTTTTTTATTTCGTTTGCCGGGCCAATAACCTTTAAAAATGCTAAACACGCAAATGAAATTATTGAAATGGTGCCATTAGATCATTTATTCATCGAAACCGATAGTCCATACTTAGCGCCAGAGCCAGTAAGAGGAAGACGCAATACACCAGCCAATGTACCCTATATAGCTCAAAAAATAGCAGAAGTAAAACAAATTTCTTTAGAAGAAGTAGCAAAACAAACCTATCAAAATGCCAATAAATTGTATCATCTTCACTAAAAATCAAAAATAGGAAAAAGTAAGGAAAAAGTAAGGAAAAGGCAGGGAAAAGAGGGGACGCCCTTAATTTCCCTAGTGAAATTTTCACTAGGGAAATTAAGGGCGTCCCCTCTTTTCCCTACCTTTTCCTATTTTCTATTTTCTATTTCTCTTTGTTAACGAATATTTCTTAGTGCATCAATACGATCAGCTGTACTTGGGTGAGTCGACCAAATACTTGATGTTTTCTTTTTCCCTTTTTCTCCTTCTTTTTTAAACGGATTAACAATATACATATTGGCTGTAGCAGAATTGGCTACTTCTAATTCATTTGGGTCATTTTCCAACTTAGATAAAGCAGAAATTAATCCATCAGGATTGCGGGTTAATTCTACAGCGGTGCTATCTGCTAAAAATTCTCTTTTTCTCGATAAAGCTAATTGCATTAAAGAACCGAAAATAGGAGATAGAATGAGTAAAATCAATCCAATAATCATCAAAATTCCGTTTCCTTTACTATCATTATCTCTGTCGCCCATTCCTCCCCAGAATAGTATGCGAGATACGGTGTCTGATAACATAACAATAAAACCAACAAAAACCGAAACGACTGCACTAAGTAAAATATCGTAATTTTTGATATGGCTTATTTCATGAGCGATAACACCTTCCAATTCGTAATAATCTAATTTTTCTAATAAACCAGTCGTAACACAAATAACGGCATGTTCTGGATTTCTTCCTGTAGCAAAGGCATTGGGTTGAGCATCTTCTACTACATATAAATCAGGTTTTTTAGGCAGATTAGCGGTTACCATTAGGGCATCTAGGATATTTACCAATTTTTGATCTTCTTCCTTAGTAGCAGGTCTTGCGCGGTTAGCAGCAAGTACAATTTTATCACTATAATAATAAGATCCCCAAGCGGTTCCTATAGAAAAGAGTAACGCAATGATGATAGATAAATTCCCTAAACGTAAAGCATGACACACATAATAAACAATTAGGGTAATCACAATTAAAAAGATGGTAATAATTACTCCCGATTCTATTTTATTTTTTTTACTGTTTTGAAACATAAATCATGAGCTCCTTTCTCACTTAAGAAAATAAATAGACTTAATTATTCTCAATAAAACTCTTTTGTGTTAGAAAGAAATTCCAATCAAATAAAAAATAAGGAATGAAAGTATAACCTCCATTCCTAATCTTTATTTTACTCGTTTCCAAAGTCTACTTTTACATTTTTTCTTACTTCGTCATTTTCTGTTTTGAATAAATCACGTGGTGTAAAGTTAAACATTCCGGCAATGATGTTTGAAGGAAATACTTGTAATTTCTCATTATAGCGAGTTACTGTATCATTGTAAAATTGGCGAGAAAAAGAAATTTTATTTTCTGTATTTCTTAATTCTTCTGATAATTCAGAAAAGTTTTGATTTGCTTTCAAATCAGGGTAATTTTCTGACACTGCCATAATAGTCTTTAAAGCATCTGACAATTGATTATCTAAATTAGCTTTTTCCGTTACTGTATTTGCACTTGCCCATGAAGTTCTTAAATTAGTAATTTTTTCAAATGTTTCTTTTTCATGACTTGCATATCCTTTAACGGTTTCTACAAAATTAGGGATAAGATCAAACCTTCTTTGTAGTTGTACATCAATTTGGCTCCAAGCGTTGTCTACGCGAATTCTACTAGAAACTAGACCGTTATACATAGCAATTACAGCGATAACAAGTATAACAATGATACCTAATAATATCCAAATAGCCATTTTTTGTCCTCCTTTTTCTTATTCTATTCATTAAATCATATCATATTTCAATTGTTTATACAATGTTTTTGTGAAATTTGTGTGAAAAATACGTGTTAACTTCATGGTATTATTTTGTCAAAAAAACAAATTAATATACATGACTAATTTTTATTTCAAGAAAAATCAAAATTAAAAGATACATAAGGAGCTTGATTATCAGCCAAATAGTTTTCAATGTCTTCTTTGGCTGTGCTAGAAATTTGATCAATTCTTTGGCGGATTCCCTTGTGATAAACTAAAGGAATAACGTATCGTTTTTTTACGTTTAAGTTAATACAATATTTGTCAGGAATAGGATACTTAGTTTCCTGAATTTGCTTGGTATTTCTAAATTTTCTAAAAGCTTCAGTAAGGTGCGTATCAGGGCAAGATTCAATTTGGTGAATGATTTGGGCTTCTGACAATGTATACAAATCATGTTTACAAATCAGCTTTTTTTCTGCCATTTTTTTCACTACATCAGCAATAAATTGCATGGTAATTTTATCTTTATTGCTTACCCAGAAAGGCCATATATCTTTGGCATAATGAATAAATTCTTCAGCTACTTTAGGATCGGTAAAGCCAATTTCATCAATACCATCTTCATTTTTCAGAACGGTTAATCGCTCGTAAAAATAACGAATTTGGTCTATTTCCCAAATTTCTTCAGAATCAAAAAACAAACCATTAGAAAACGTATATTCCAAACGATCTGCTGAAAGTTTTGGAGTATCGTTATCAGCAATGGGATATTGATGATAATCATGGATTTCTTCTATGCTAATATGATCACGCTTAAGTAACTGACTTATTTCCTTTGACTCACTGATCATTTTTGTCGTTAGTTCCTCGGTAGATTCTTGTTTTTCATAATCATGGTTCAAAAAATCAATGCAATGTTTAAATACAGGAGTAGCAATATCGTGAAACAGACCTGCTAAAGTTTGCTTTTTATCCTGCGTAAAATGCCAAACAATTAAAGCAACTCCGATGCTATGATCTAAATTAGAATAGAAAAATTTATGATGAAAGAGCTCTGTGTAATCTGTACCACAGGCTGTACTTGTGGTATTAATTCTTTGCATTTCTGGTGTATTGATATAGTCCCACAAAAATTCAGGGAAATCTTCTGACAATACACGAAAATAATCTTTTTTCATTTCATTTAATTGGTTACGATAAGAGTTCATGTTAACCCGTCCTTTATTTTTTTAAAAGTTTATCATAAATGGGGAGGATAATCAACGGAATTTGTATTTTTTATTGCTAAATGAGGAATAATATAGTAAAATAACCTTAATGGTAAAAGAGAAGGAGGTAATTATGGGAGGAATAGGAATAGGTGAAAGTGACTTCAAATCACTAAGAATGAGAGAAAATTATTATATTGATAAAACGATGTACATCAAACACATGATAGACAACGAGAGTAGAGTAGTATTAGTTACTCGTCCAAGAAGATTCGGAAAAACCTTAAACATGAGTATGTTAAAATATTACTTTGATATTGATGGCAAAGATAGTAAAGAATTGTTTAAAGGATTAAAAATCATGGAACAATCCGAAAAGTATACATCTCAAATGGCAAGTTACCCATGTATTTATATGACGTTAAAAGATGTAAGCGATGGTACTTATGAAAATATGTTACTAGCCATGAAAACAGCAGTATTAGATGTGTATAAACAACATATGTATTTACTAGAAAGCGATAAACTATACGATTTTGAAAAAGAAAAAATGAAAGAAATATTATGGTGTAAAGAAGATGAAAACACATTAAAAACGAGTATAAAACTACTTATCGAATATTTATATCGACATTTTCAAAAAACAGTCATGTTATTATTAGATGAATATGACGTACCATTGCAAAATTCCTATGTAAAAGGATATTATGAGAAAGCGATAGAATTTTTTAAAACATTCTATGGAACTACATTTAAAGACAACCCTTATTTAGAAAAAACAGTAATCACAGGGGTATCCAGAGTAGCCAAAGAAAGTATCTTTAGTGGAGCAAATAACTTTAAAGTATACACTGTATTAGATAATGAATTTAGTACAGATTTTGGAATAACTAATGAAGAAATGGATCAGGTAATAAAAGATTTTAATATACAGGATAAAAAAGAAAAAATAAAAGAATGGTATGATGGTTATGCGATAGGAAATTCTGATGGAATTTATAATCCATGGAGTATCATTAATTATTTGGCAGACAAAGAATTGAAACCTTATTGGGTAAATACCAGTTCCAACGACTTAATCAAACTAACCCTAAAAAATAGCGTAACCGTAAAAGAAAAAATAGAAAGATTACTAAGAGGAGAAACCATACAAGTACCCGTAAACTTAGAAACCATCATCACCGGGATAGAAGAAAAAGAAGACAACATCTGGGGCTTAATGGTAGGAACTGGTTACTTAAAAGTAGTCGAAAAATCACAAGACAAAATGACAAACCTATGCAAAGTAAAGCTACCAAACCTTGAAATAAAATATCTATTTATTCAAATTGTCACCAATTGGTTTTCCGACAAAGTACCGGGAAATTCCTTAAGAGAAATCCTAAAAGACTTAGTAAACCTAAACCTAGACGAATTTCAAAAAAAGTTTCGTGTATTAGTAGAGGAAATGTTTAGCTATATGGATGTCGGAAAAAATACAGCCGAAAACTTTTATCATGCTTTTGTTTTAGGATTATTAGTAGGGTT
>JAETPW010000008.1 GCA_021771025.1 Clostridiaceae bacterium | reverse complement strand
AATTCATTTGTATCACCAAACAAATTTTAACGTAATTTTTATTTTATATCAATAATTTTTACTTATTTTTCAATACTTTGAGCAATTATTTTTTCAAAATCATGTTTTTATCCTGGAAAGTTTTTTAGGAAAAAGTTACTAGTTAAGAGTTTTGAGGAATGAGTCCGTTCTGAACCCAAGTCATTTGTGTATTTTCCGGATAAATTTAATCCTCCATAGCAGGGTCATTTTAAAAACCTTAAGTCCCTAACAAAGAAGCCGAAAATCGGTTTTTAAGCCTAACGCGGGTCTTAGGGAACTGTCAGATGTAAATTTATCCGGAAAATACACAAATGACTTGGGTTCAGAACTAATTTAGTGTAAAAGTATTAACCAGTAACGAAAAAAATCCCTAAATGCACAATTTACAGTTATGAAATGCCAACACTTAATTTCTTAAGCTAAATAAGAAAACACTAATTTCAAAAATCCTAATACGCCAAATAAAATAAAAATCCAATTAGACAATTTCTCAATCGTACCTTGCTTCAATTTTGTCCCCAAAAATTTCCCAAAAAAGATAGCAATTAAATTACTCAAAACCATACCAAAAATAGAACCCAAAATTAACGAAACCTTAGCATTAGGATACTCAAACCCAAGACCAAGAGAAGCTAAAAAAGTTTTATCACCAATTTCGCCAACCACAATACTAATGGCAATCATAAAAACATAATTCATACTAAATCTAGAAATACGAGACAATAATCCAGACTTTTTATCATCAGAAGATTCCTGTTTTGGCAAAAAGCCAAGCACCCCAAACAAAATAAATGTCAAATAAGTAAAAATAGAAATATATAATTGAAAATGGGGATTAAGTAACCCTAAACGGCTTCCAAATAAAATCGCTATTCCATGACTAAAAAAAGTACCAATAGCTACACCAACTAAAATAGGAATTGTTTTTAATTTATTCGCAAAAGACAAAACCAAAAGTTGAGTCTTATCACCAAGTTCAGACAAAAACACCATAATAAAAGTAATTAAAAAAGGAGAAACAAAAGTCATCTTCACCACTCATTTCTATTTATTCATCTTTATGAAGAAAGTCAAAAAATATGAACAAAAAAACAAAAGTCTTATTTCCGTAAAGAAATGTGAATTCTTTGTGAAATCCTTTACTTTAAAAAAAGAAAATGATAAGATACAAAAAGAAAAAAACGATAAGGAGGAATTTTTCGTGATTGAAGTGAAAAACATGACTAAAAAATACGGAAAACTTACTGCCGTAGACAACATCAGTTTTGACATCAAAGAAGGCGAAATCATTGGTTTACTTCGGACCAAATGGAGCAGGAAAAAGTACAACCATGAATATGATAACAGGATACATAGAACCTACTTCAGGAACAGTTATCATTGATGGAATGAATATGGCCAAAAAACCACAAAAAGCCAAAAAACAAATTGGGTATATGCCAGAGGGAGTACCTTTATACACAGATCTTACCGTAAAAGAATTCGTCACCTATATGGCAGAAATCAAAAAGGTAGACCGTAAAATCAGAAAACAAAAAGTAGATGAAATCATTCGCCAAACAGGATTAAAAGAGGTAGAACGAAAACTAACCAAAACCTTATCCCGTGGATATAAGCAAAGGGTAAGCATGGCAGGTGCATTAGTAGGTGACCCTAAAATTTTAATCTTAGACGAACCAACCGTTGGGCTAGATCCAAAACAAATCACCGAAATTAGAAATTTAATTAAAGAATTAGGAAAAACACATACCATTATTTTAAGTTCACACATTTTATCAGAAGTAAGCCAAATCTGTAATAAAGTAATCATCATCAATCAGGGAAAAATCATCGCAGTAGATACACCTGAGAACTTAGAAAGAAAAGTAGCCAAAAACAATAGTATTTACGTTACCGTAGAAGACCCAGAAGACAAGATGAAAACCATACAAGAAAAAATAACCGATATTGAGAAAATAAGCTTTATTCAAGAAGATGAAGATAAAACAAAACAATATCGTATAGAAGGAAAAGAAGGGGTAGACTTACGCAAAACCCTATTTACTGAACTTGCCAAAGAAAACATCACCATCTTTGAAATGAAAAAAGCAGACACAACACTAGAAGACGCATTTATTCAATTAATTGACGAAGGAGGAAACAACCATGTGGGCAGTAATTAAAAAAGAATTAAAAAGCTATTTTTCCACACCAATTGGCTATATTTTCATTGGTGTATTCTTAATCGCCTTTAGCATTTCCTTTTATTTCACCGTACTACAATATGGAAATGTTAACTTTGAATACATCTACTATTCATTGCCAACCATTTTAGTATTAGCGTTTATCATTCCTCTTTTGACAATGAGATCATTTGCAGAAGAGAGAAAAACAGGAACAGAGCAGTTATTACTCACCTCACCACTAAGCATAACCAAAATTACACTAGGTAAATTTTTCGCAGCAAGCATTATTGCTATCATAACAGAACTAATTACCTTAATGTTCTTTGCCATTTTATGTTTCTTTGGAATGCCACACCTCTCAACTGCTTTAGCTACTTTACTAGGATTTTTATTATTTATGATGGCTTACATTGCTTTTGGTATGTTAGCTTCCAGTATAACCGAAAACCAAATCATAGCTGGTATTATCTCCATAGCCTTTTTCATCATCACTTGGGTATTACCGGATTTCAACAGTAGCTTACAAAGTTTTTCTTTTATCAATATGTTCTATAAATATACACAAGGTCAAATCGATATAGCAGACACCATTACTTTTATTACCTTTACCATTACCTGTCTATTATTGACCATTACCGTAATGCAAAGAAGAAAAACCGCAAAATAAAAAGGAATTACCCTGCATACATTTCGCCATAGAGAAACGGATAAGAAACTTCATAGGGAAAAATGCTGCAGGAAGAAAAGGAGGATTCAAAGTGAAAGAAAAAGCCGAGAAAGAAGAGACAAAAAAAACAAAAACCAAATTAGACAAAAAGCCGAAAAGACAAGAAAATAAAGCAAAAAAAGAAACCAATAAGGAAAATCAAGAAAAAAAGCCAAACAAATTCATGGAAACCATCAAAAAGAAATGGTTAATTGATGGAACCAAAACAGCACTATTAGTTGCCATCATCTTATTACTATTTTTCGCTATCAATTTAGGGGTAAAAACGTGGGACCCAACGCCAATTGATTTAAGTCAAGAAAAATTATACACATTAACAGATGCCAGCAAAGAAAAAGTAAAACCAATCGACCAAGAGGTAAACATCTATTTTATAGGATATTCAGAAAATGACTCTAGCCTAGACTTAGCCAAAGAATATGGAAAAGTTAACAGCAAAATAAAAGCAGAAGCAGTTACTGTCGACAATCGACCAGACTTAGCCCAAAAATATGGATTTGAAAGCGGAAATCAAGGAATCATTGTAGAAAGTGGAGAACGTTATAAAGTATTAAGTGCTAATGACTTAGTTACTTATGATACAACAACCTACGAAACCATCAGCATAGCAGAAGAAAGATTAACAGCAGCCATTCTTTCCACCACAACAGACAAAATACCACATGTCTATTTCTTAAGTGGATATAGTTCAATCTCATTAGACAGTGGGCTACAATATTTAGGAATGTATCTACAAAACGAAATCTATGAAATCGGAACAGTAGATGTATTAACAAAAGGAAAAATACCAGATGATTGTGACACCTTAGTCATCAATACCCCAACAAAAGACTTTGACGATACCACCACAAATGCCATTTTAGATTACATTAATTCAGGAAAAAACATTCTATGGTTTAATGCAGCAACAACCACAAAAAATGAATTTACCAATGTAAACAAAGTTTTAGCTACCTATGGAGTAAACCCATTTGAGTCAGGAGCCATTAGAGAAACAGATGCCAGCAAAATGGTATCAAACTCACCAGATTTAATTATGCCAGAAGTACAATCAAACAAAATTACCAAAAATTTAACCAATAGCAATGGGGTAATCATGATCAATGCAACTAAAATCAACACCATAGATGACGAACAATTAACTGAGCAAAAAATCACCAAAACACCATTACTACAAACCAGCGAAAAATCCTACTTTAGAACAAACTTCAACAATGCACAAGACAGCAAAGCAGAAGGAGAAGAAGAAGGATCATTCTTAGTCGGAGCAGAGTTAGTAAAAACCATAACAGAAGCAAATGAAGAAACAGGAGAAAAAGCCAAAACATCAAGTTTAGTCATCTATGGAGAAAACTATTTCATCTCTGATGTACAATTAACGCAAAGTTCACAAACACCAGTCATTCAATATAGGCAAAATAAAGACTTAGCCATAAACTCCATAGCAGCACTAGTTGACCGAGAAGAAGATATCACCGCAAGAAAAAGCACAGGAACAGTAACGTATACAGCAACAGAACAACAAAATCAAATTATTTTAGCCATTATCTTTGGAGTACCTGCTATTATTATAGTAATAGGAATAATAGTATGGATTAAGCGAAAAAGAAGAAGATAAAAGTAAATTTAACTACCTATCGACAAGCAGTTATGGTGTTAGAATAGGTACATGGATACATTTAATGAGAGGAGGTAAGCTCGAGTTTTTTTACTCGCCAATAAGAATGATAGATATTGAGAATGCTAATGTTGAATTTGACAAATATGTTTCACAGTTTAATCCAAATGAGGGTAGAATAAAATTAAAAATAGAACATATAAAAAGAGTTGCCAAAATGAGTAAAAAAATTGCACAAAATTTGAATCTTAATGAAGAACAAATAAAATTAGCAGAATTAATAGGGCTATTTCACGATATAGGAAGATTTAAACAAGCAGAAGTATATAACACATTTAATGATAGGGAATCTGTTAATCATGCTGAATTAAGTGCAAAAGTAGTATTTGATGAAAATTTAATTGATCATTTTAATTTAGAGGAAAGAGATAAAAGAATCATTAAAATAGCTATTATTAATCATAATAAAAATAAAATTGATAATAATTTAAATGATGAGGAAATGTTATTTTCGAAAATAATAAGAGATGCTGACAAATTAGATATATATTATACAATATGCGAATATGATTTTCAAAGTATATTTTGGTATCCTGATTTTGATTGTGAATCAATAAATCATTTAATCATGAATGATTTTATCAATCATCATTTTGTTAATTATAGTTATATAAAATCAAATTCTGATCAAATCCCTATATTCTATGCTTATATTTTTGATTTTTATTTTGACTTTTCATTACAATTTTTAAGGGAAAAAAAATATTTAGACAAATTTACGGATAGAGTTTATGAAAATTTTACAAATCATTTTGTCAAAAAACAAGTTAAGCAAATTTCAGAAATTTGCAATGAATTTTTAAATAAGCGATCTAATTAAAAATGTACCATCTCAAGTATGTAGGCAATGTGGCGAAGTATCTTATCGTAATGAAGTTGCAAAACAATTAGAAAAACTAGTAAATTCAGTAAGAAATGCAATTACAGAAATTACAGTAATTAATTATACAGAAAAAGTTGCCTAAATAAAAAACACAATCATTCTAACTGGTAAACACAAATGAAAAGAATAAAAAACGAAAAACCCCATAAACTAATATGGGGTTTTTAACGATAAAAAATAAGAAGAAATAGACCTTAAAAATATAAATGTGAAACAAAAATCCAATAATTCAATAAAAAAGTTTCACATTTTTAAAAAATATGGTATATCTACTATTTTTCTACCTTATTACCTAAGATTATACAAAGAAAAAATAACGGGAGGAAAAATTGAAAAATAGACTAAAATTAATCTTCGTCATCATAGGAGCACTTATCGGAGCGGGGTTTGCCTCAGGGCAAGAAATTAATCTTTTCTTTTTCTCTTATGGATTAAAAGGAATCATAGGAATTTTCATTTCCAGTATAGTAATGGGACTGATTATCGACCTCTCACTAAGAATCATAAAAGACGAAGAAATAGAAAATTACGAACAATTTTTAGCCACTTTACTGCCTAAAAAAGGAATAGGAAAAATCATTAAACCTATATTTAACTGGGTAATTAATGGATTTATTGCGGTAACCTTTATGATCATGATAGCCGGATTTGGTGCCTATCTTAAGCAAGAATTTGGAATACCATCGTATATTGGTAGTACCATTCTTGCCGTAATTTGCTGGTGGATTCTTCAAAAACAAAGCCAAGGAGTAGTCAAAGCAAGTGGAATAATTGTGCCATTCTTAATCGCATTTATCACTATAGTAGGAATTGCTAATCTCCCCAACCTTCATTGGCAAGAACTAGATCATTACATCGTTCAAACAAACTCAACCAATTGGCTGATGAGTGGACTACTTTACAGTAGTTATAACAGTATTTTACTCATCCCTGTCCTAATAACCTTAAAAAATTACCTAAAAAAAGAAAAACATATCTCGATCATTACCATAATCACAACACTAGTGGTCATTAGCCTAGCCTTTTTAGTTTATACATTGCTCATTCCCATTGAAATCGATATTAGCAAAGTAGAAATGCCAGCAGTATACCTAATCTCACAAGCATTTCCTTCATTAAAATTAGCCTATGGGTTTGTGTTATTAGCAGCCATATTTACCACAGCCATTTCACTAGGAAATAGCTTTTTACAAAATATCAGTAAACAGCCAAAGAGTTATCCACAATTAGTGACCATATTGTGCATAATATCTGTTGGAGTTTCGCAATTTGGTTTTTCTAACTTAGTAGAATTTTTATACCCTATTTTTGGTTATCTAGGATTTTTTCAGATTTTGATTATTTGCCTAAAAAATATTGCAAAAAAGCGAAAAAACTGGTATAACATAGATAACAAAAGATAGGAGAAAAGCAAATGAAAGATTATTGGAGCGAAGAAGAAAAAAAAACCGTCAATCGAAAAAAAATCATCATTACGATTATCATTAGTTTACTTATAATAGCACGGAATTGTGATAGGTGTTTTTTATGTTCAAAATACTCAATTTAGAGAATGGACTGACAAAACCATTTTTCGCAAAGAAGTTAAGCAAGATAATTTAGCAACCATTGAACTAAAAGAAGGAGAAAATCCAATCGTCTATGCTTTCAACCAAACCATAGGAGTATTAAACAAAAATGAATTTTCCTTATATAACAATACAGGAAAAGAAGAAAAAACAGTCACACTAGAAATCACCAATCCCTTATTTGACTCAGAAAATCGCTACTTAGCCATAGGAGAAAACAAAGGAAAAAAACTATATTTAATGGAAGATAAAGACATTGCTTGGGAAAAAACAATAGAAGGAGAAATCTCTCAAGTTCATGTCAATAAAAATGGCTACGTAGCCGTAGCCATAACTGGGACAATCCATAAAACAGTTATCGCCATGTATGATCCTCATGGAGAAGAATTATTCAACATATACGTATCCTTCAATCGTGTAGGAGACATCGCCATTTCCAGTGACAACAAATACCTAGCCATTGCAGAAATTGATACTTCAGGCACGATGATTGAATCTAACATCAAAATCGTATCCATCGATAAAGCCAAAACAGATCCAGACAACTATATCGTAAATACCTATACAGGAGAAAAAAACGAACTTGTCACCAACATCAAATACCAAACGAAAAATCAATTAGTGTGCCTCTACCCAGATAAAATAACCAGAATTACGATGGACGAAAAAGTAGAAACATTATCCGAAAATCAAACCAAAAAAATCACCTTCCAAGCCATCGAACTAAATGATCATATTGTCACAGTAGAAGAAAAATCATCAGGCCTATTTACAGCCGATTCCATTGTCACCATAACCAACACAGAAAACAAAAACACTACCACCTATGCAGCAGACTCAGTCACAAAAGAAATCTACACAAATCATGACATTATCGCCTTAAACCTAGGAACAGAAATCGAATTTATCAATACATCAGGATGGTTAGTCAAACGCTACCTTGCCAAACAAGAAATCACACAAATCACCATGTCAGGTAACCTAGCAGGAATCATCTATCGTGATCGAATTGAAATTGTCAACCTGTAAAAACAAGAAGAGATAAACTATCAAGGAGAAAAAGCAAACAAAAAAAGAATTACTGGTTAATGGTTTTGAGGAATGAGTCCGCTCTAAACCCAAGTCATCTGTAGTATTTTTCAGATAAATTTAGTCTTCCATAGCAGGGTCAATTTAAAACCCTTAAGTCCCTAACAAGGAAGCTGGTAATCGGGTTTTAAGTCTAACGCGGGTCTTGGGGAACTGTCAAACGTAAATTTATCTGAAAAATACTACAGATGACTTGGGCTTAGAGCTACTTTAGTGTAAAACTATTAACTAGTAACAAAAAAGTAAGGAGGGATCATCATGGGTATAATGATAGATTTAGGAATTATCCTAATCATTTGTCTATCGGTTTATTTAGGGTATCGAAAAGGATTAATTGAATTATCCATACGCTTGTGTGCATTTGTTATTGCATTAGTCATAACTCTTATTCTCTATAAACCAATCGCAAACACCATTATTGAACATACTGAGTTAGATGAAACAATTCAAAATGCTATACTAAACCAAATCAACCCAGAAGAAACAAAAACAGGTGAACAAACAGAATCAAGAACAGAAACAGAACAAAAAGAAGAATCAAAATCAACAGCAAAACAAGATAATCAAGAAAACGGATTACTAGAAGGAGTAACCAAACAAGTAGGGCAAGAAATCACACAAACCATGTTACCAGAAGCAGCTAAAGAACTATCCATTCAGATCATCCAATTTGGAGTAATGCTAATTCTATTCATCGCCATCAAGATTGCCTTACGTTTTGTCACAGCAATCGCCAACTTAATTGCCAAACTACCCATCATCAAACAATTCAATAAAGCGGGGGGACTAATTTATGGATTAATCAGAGGGGTACTAGTCATTTTAGTTGTTCTCTTCATTGTTCAATTTGTCGGACAAATTAATCCGCAAAATCAGGTTCACCAAGCAATACAAAGTTCAATATTAGGAAAAGAAATGTACGAACACAATTTGTTAGAAACCCTAATTCATTAAAGCAAGTAGGTAGGGAAATAAAGGGACGCCCTTTTTTTCCCTACCGAAAAATTCCCTATAGGGAAGTAAAAAGCAATCAAGCAAAAATTTATTTTACTTGATTGCTTTTGTAAGTTAAGAAAGTAAACTCGAAGAAACAATCGATAGATCGCTTAGCGTGGTAATCGGGAAAAAAGGGAAGTTTGGTCAATAGTTCTAACATTAGGAAACATTATTTATCTCTTTATGGTTAAACTGATAAATCCCTATTCCTCCAAAAGCAATTAAATATGTTACATAAATAAACATAGAAACCGTCATAGTCAATCCATCTATATTTGATCCTTGACCAAATAAGTACACACTAAAATCCCAGTTATTTGTAATAAAATATCTCGCTATGAGAGAAAATTGTTCATTTTTTGACCATTCCGTAATAATTGTACTAAAGATTAAAAATAATAATAGGGAAATTATCATTGACATGGAAATATGATTATTACTTATACCAATCCACATGCAAAAGACAATAAGGAAAAGATACATTGGTAACTTAGCTAATCCCACAATCAATAAATAGTTCATTAAGTTCATGGTAAATACCTGACCACTAGTATAATCATATCCAATAAAATCTAATGAATAACTCTCGAATCCAAAAACCAGCCCACCAATCATAAACTGTGAAATGGACACAAACACCATAGTTACTACGATTGTGATTAGGCAAGCCATCATTTTAGCAAATAAAATCGTACTTCTTTTATGGGGTTTGGTTACCAAATTTTTAATGGTTCCTTTATTAACTTCTTCGGTAACAATAGTACAGGATAAATAAATAGCCACAATTACAATAATTAAATCAAAATGCTGAAAGGTTCTAACTAAAGAATTCCTAGCATCTATTTTATTATTAATGGTCAAATTAAATTCTACTGGAGATATGTCTTGATTAATTTTATGTTCAACGGCATATTTCGTCAATGCTATTTCTGCTTTGGACATAGCTATTTCTTGTTTATATAAAGCATCTTCTCTTTCTTGTGTTTCATAATTGAGCAAAAAGCATGATTTTTCTTCATATTCTTGTAAATATTGATTAAGAAAATCATTTGTATATTCTATTTGGTTAGTTAAACGTAATTGGTAGGTATCAATTTGTATATCCATTAATTTCTGTTGAACCTCTGTTAGGTTTATGTCTTCTTTTCGTTGTTTAAGATCATTTATTTTTAACTCGACAAATTTCTGCGAATCGTTCATGGATAGTGCTTCTTTATACTGAGTATATTTCATTTTAGCAGATTGATATTCTGCTAAAGAAGTAGTTGAGGTATTAGCTAATTCATAGTCATTTATAATGGCTAACTGTTTTTCCACTAAATGACTAAAATCAACTCCATTTTCTCCTACAACTATAGTTCTCGTTTCTTCATTAAGGGCATAACGTTGCCATGAATTTTGTGGATATTGATTGTATAAATAAGCAAAATCAATTTCTGTTTTTAATTCTTTATATTGTTCTTTAGCCGTATTTGCTTCATTTAATTCATGTAAGTAGTTTTGTAAATCTGATGATTCGTCAGTACTAGGCTCTACCTTTGTTATTGTTACGTCACTTACTTGTTTTATCCCTTCGAGACTAATTTCCAATAAATCAATATTTTTATCAAATGTATCATATCCTTTAATTTGCTGATTTTGATCCGGATTTATCATTTGATAAAAAAGAATAACAACAAAAGAAAGAAAAAATAATACATATAGACTTTTTCTTTTAAAAATTTTTATCAATTCATTTTTTATTAATTTACTCAATTTTATTCTCACCTACCTTTTGAATAAAAGCTTGCTCAGAAGTTAATTTTTCTTGTTGTACAGAGTAAATTTGATAATGATTTTCTAACAATTTCTCCAAGATTGAAGATATCTTTTCTTTTGTAACGTATATTCTAAGCTTAGTTTGATCAATTATTTCATATTTTTCTTCGACTAAGATTTGCTTTAACTGATTGGTACGATCCAACTCTAACAGATAGGCAATTTCGTGAGTAGCTTTTTTAAAATTCTCTATTGAATCATCTGTAACCAGTTTTCCTTTTTTTATGGCAATAATTCTATTACATAGATGATCAATTTCTGTTAAATTATGGCTAGAAATTAAAATAGCAATTCCTTGATGAGATAACTGTTGGATAAGTTCCCTTATTTCAATTATTCCTTCTATATCTAATCCATTAGTAGGTTCATCTAAAATCAATAATTCAGGGCGATTAATTATGGCTTCTGCAATTCCTAGCCTTTGCCTCATTCCTAAAGAATACGTAGAAACTTCATCTTTGATTCTATTTTCTAATCCTACTATTTTTACTACTTCATCAATTCTATCTTTTTTAATATTTTTATAATTATTAGCTATTATCTTTAAATTATCATAGCCAGATAAATAAAGATACGAATCAGGTGTCTCTACAATTGCTCCTACTTTCTCAATGGCTTTAAGGTATTCTCTTTCAATATCATACCCATTAATATATACTTTACCTTCGGTTAATTTAATCAAACCTAAAATAAGCTTTATGGTAGTTGTCTTCCCTGCACCATTGGGTCCAATAAAACCTACTACATCCCCCTTATTGATAGAAAAAGAAAGATTATCTACAATTACCTTATGATTTACCTGTTTTTTTAGATTTTTACAACTTAAAATTTCCATTATTCATATCTCCTACTATTATTAATTCATAACTTCCTTTTGATTAAATAAATGTATAACTAAAATCAACAATACCATGATGATAGCACTTAACATTATCACCAGTAAAGAAATAGCCTCAGCACTTGCCTGAGCCATACCGCCAAATAGATGTTGGCTTAAATCTAAGTTACTGATTGGCCATTTTTCTGCTATGCTATTTACCCATAAATCAGTAGTAAACAAACTATAGGTTGCAAAAGAAATTAGTATATTAATAGCTATATTGTTAGTCATCACTCCAAGTAATAAACTAATCAAACTAATTACTACATATAATGGCATTTTCGCCACAAACATAATTCCCATATAATTAATTAATGGCATATGATCTATTTGATCAGATAGATGGTTATACCTAAGTGCTTCTAATGAATAGCTTTCAAAACCAAACAGTAAACCACCAATAATATATTGAAAAATAAGAACAAATAAAAAAATCAAAACAGTCATGAAAAAACAAGTTAGCATTTTAGCCAATAAAATACTACTTTTTTTATGTGGTTTTACCAATAACGTTTTGATTGTTCCTTTACTATACTCTTCAGAAATAATAGTACTTGTGATATAAAGAACAAAAATAATAATTAACATATCAAAATTGTTAAACACGCGCATAAAAGCTATTCTAGCATCTAGTGGTAACAATACATTTTTATTTTCTGTATTTACGAATAAGTTAGATGAAATATTATGGTCTATTGCGTATTTCTCTAATTTGACACGTTCTAGAATATCTGTATATTTTTCTTTTGTATCTAGAGAATCGTAGGTTTCTAAATATAATTGATCTTGATGATAGGCTTTTTTATACTGTTCATGAATGTTTAGTTCGTTTGTATTAGTATATTTACCGTAGAAGTTATAGCCTAACATAATAAGAATAATAAAACAAATCAGTATGTATATATTTCTTCTTTTCAATATTTTAATAAATTCATTTTGAATTAGTTTGATCATTATTTTCTCCTATTTTTGTATATATTAGTCTTTAACTGCTGCAAATATCAAAACGATAGAATCAAAAATCATAGTAGTTGCAATTAAAAAAGCAATTATCCGTTTAAAAACTCTTTTATTCATCTACTTAGCTCCATTTTTTCGTAAACAAATCCCCTATAATTAGATAAATATTACCTGCTTATCTTTGTTTATACTAACATATTTGTAGAAAAATGTCTACTTAAAAAATTACATTTTTTTACTTTTGGTCAATTTTTAGTTAGTATTCATAGCCCACAATAAAATAATGTAATAAAATAGAAACAAAAACGTAATATGAAAAAATTAAAAATGGAAAATCTTAACTTTACAAAAATTTGTCATTATTTGTTGCGTTTTCAAAACATTTTTGTTATACTATTATCATATTTTTAAGGAGTGGATAATGTTGAATAAAAGAACAAATGAAGGACAAGAAAAGGCAAATCAAAAAGATAGAAATAGAAAGAAAAAAATGAAAACTTGGAAAAAAGTATTAATTGTCATTTTACTCTTGCTTTTAGCCTTTGCGGGATGGTTTACTTACCGAACGTATAAAAATGGTTGGGGACTAAGTGGAATGTTAGCAACTGTAGTAGGACATGATGAGAATACAAAGAAGAATTTACCTGAACTTAAAGTTTTGTTATTAGGAGTTAGTACTGACTTAGACTCTGAATTAACAGATACGATAATGGTAGCTTCTTATAACCCTAAAGAACAAAAAGCAAGTCTATTATCAATTCCAAGAGATACCTATATTGGGAAAAACAGAAACAAAGCAACAGGGTTTGACAAAATCAACAGTGTATATAACATACATAGAAAACCAGAAGATACGCTAAAAGCAGTCAATGACCTAACAGGATTAGACATACAATATTATGTAGTAGTAAAAACAGAAGCGCTAATCAAACTAGTCGATGCCATCGGAGGAGTAACCTTTAATGTACCAATTGATATGAAATACGATGACCCAACCCAAGATCTACACATCAACTTAAAAGCAGGAGAGCAAGTAATTGATGGTGATAAGGCAGAACAATTATTACGTTTTAGGCATAGCAATCCAGACAAAAATGGAGTAATGACAACTTACCCAGAAGAGTATGGGGATAATGACACAGGAAGAATGAGAACACAAAGAGAATTTATCACTGCAACATTGCAACAAACCTTAAAACCAGAAAACATTTTCAAAATAGGAGAAATCTTAGATATTGCTAACCAAAACGTAGAAACTAATCTAGAAATTGGTTACCTAAAAGACTATGTTCCTTATGCAGTAGAATTTAACACAGAAAACTTACAAACAGATACCGTACCGGGAGTTAATGACAAAGCAAACAACCTATGGTTCTTCTTCCCAAATGAAAAAGAAATGAACGCTATCATTCAAAAACTATTTTTTAGTCAAACACAAGAAGGAGAAGATACAAATACGACCAATACCAGTAATACAAGTAGCAATACAACATCAACCAGTACATCTGCTGGTAGTCAAACGAAAAGTAAAGCAGACATAAAAATAGAAGTATTAAATGGAAGCGGAAGTAAAGCAAAACTAGAAAAAGCAGTTGAAACGTTAAAAACTGCTGGATACAATGTATCTAAAACAGGGAACACATCAACCATTTCCAAAACAATTATCACCAATAAAAAAGGATTAGAAGACGAAGACGTAAAAGAAATCAAAAATACACTAGGCTTAGGGAGTATATCGAATAATAAAACATCAACAAGCAAAGTCCATGTTACCATAGTAATCGGAAAAGATTTTGAATAAAAAAAGGGGGAAATCAGATCCCCTTTTTTTGTTTATCTAGTAAAAATCAACAGACAAGTAGAAAAGTTACAAAAAGTAACGCAATAACGTTTAGTCCATTCCTAAAAATTAAAATAAACGATGAACTTTTTTCTTCCTCTTTTTTCCTTTTTTGCGACCAGAAGAAATTAAAAAATAAAGCAAGACAAGAACAATAATCAAAAGACCAATTTGAACGACAATAGGAAAAACACTAGAAGCTTCAACAGTATGAGCAGCAACTAAATCAGAAGAATAGTTAATACCATCAATTTCATAACAAATCGTTCCTACTTTTTGCCCTTGAGCGATTGGCGCTATTAAATTTTCAGAGAGGGTAATCGTAGGAGTTCTCTCTTCATTCATATCTGATTGTTTCACTAAAACAATTATATCTTGTGATAAAATTAAATCTAAAGACCTAGTTTCTTTTGTTCCATTTAGTACATCCATTTGCGTACCAATAGCCCCTTGTTCACGAATTTTTTGGATCGTATAGGTTTGGTACCCGTATTCAAATAAAGACTTTGATTCGATAAATTTAGCACTTAATCCGTTATCATATAAACCTTCCCCTAAAACAACACTAATTAATTCAAATCCATCTTTATTAGCTACCGAAACTAGACAATTTTTGGCTTGACTGGTATAGCCAGTTTTTCCAGCAATGGCGTAAGGATAGTAATAGTTACTAGCTACATTTCTCGTGTCTTTTAGTAGTAATTCATTTGTTGTGTTGAATACTCTTTCTTCGTATTTATTGGTTGCTGGTATAGTACAAGATTTCAAACCAGCAAAATTACGAAAAGTGTTGTCTTTCATCCCATATTGCATAAGGAGTGCTAAATCATGGGCGGTGCTGTAATGGTTCTCATTATGCATACCACTTGGATTGGTGAAGTGAGTATGAGTTAGTCCTATTTCCGTTAGTTTTTCATTCATTAGATCAGCGAAACTTTCGATAGATCCGGATATATGGAAGGCTAATACATTGGCTGCATCATTGGCAGAGTGAACCATCATTAATTTTAGGAGTTGACCAACGGTGAGTTCTTCTCCGGGCCTGAAGTGCAGCTACTGCATAACCGGCAGGGATTATACGAATGGCATCGTAGGGAACAGTGACCACGTCATTTAAACGGCAGTGCTCAAGTGTGAGGATAGCTGTTAAGATTTTTGTGGTACTGGCAGGATACATTTTTTGTTCTGCATTTTTGTCGTAGAGTACTTTTCCAGAGGAACCGTCGATGAGAATGGCAGATTCTGCTAGTAAATCAAGTGAAATGGAAATAGTACTTTCTGCTTGAACGCTAGTGAAAAATGAGAAGATAAGGATAAATAAGATCAAGATAAGAAATAGTTTTTTTGTATATTTTGGCGTGTTCATGGGTTTCTCCTTTGTTATTTTGTTAAATGATACTATATCGTATTTTGGCGTTTTTTTCAAGAGAGTTGGGGGATTTTTTGCCGGAGAAAATTTGTGGGAGGTAACTACTCAGATGGTGCATAAATCTAGTCCGCTCTCAAGGGGATATAGTTATTGATTTTTCCGCTACTCTATAGGAAGACCATCTGAGTAGTTACTGGGGGAGGGAAGTAACTGGATTGATAAGTTTAACTAAAAAATAATAAGAAAGGATGAGGAAAATGATGAATCAATTGAATTATAAACAAAAGTGTTTAATTGGCATAGGAATTTGTATATTGGTAGGAGGAATCGTTTGGTATAAACATACAAATGGTATAAATGGTGAAGAGTTTAGTTCTAATGATAATTTGGCGGTTCAAGAAAAGGAAACCCAAGAGGAAAGGAAGGCAGTAGAGGAAGAGATCGTTGTATACGTGACAGGAGCTGTTAAGCAAGAGGGAGTTTATTCATTAAAGTTAACTAGCAGAATTTCAGATGCTATAGAAAAAGCCGGAGGATTAGCTGAAAATGCCGATATTGAGTTAATTAATTTAGCTTATCAATTGGAGGATGGCATGAAAATTAGAATTCCCTTTCAAGGGGAAGACGAGAAAGCTTCTCCAGAAAATAGTGAGGAAAATGAAAGTAAACAAAGCAAATGGATAACAAAAGAAAGTGGAACTAAGGAAACGAGTCAAGAAAGTGAAGAAAAACAAAATGATACCACGAAGAAAAACAGAAAAATTAATTTGAATACGGCGGGCTTAAATGAATTAGATGAATTACCAGGAATTGGACCTGCCATAGCACAAAGAATTATTGATTATCGTAAAGAAAAGGGAAAATTTACTCAAATTGAACAAATAAAAGAAGTAAAGGGAATTGGGGAGAGTAAGTTTGAAAAAGTAAAGGATTATATTTGTATTAAATAAAAAAGTATTGACAAAAGAAAAAAAAGAAAGTATAATGTTAGCGAAAGCTAACAAAAGGAGAAAATAAATGGTAGAATTAAGTAATTCGCAAGAAGAATACCTAAAAACAATGTACATATTAGCTAATACAGAAAAAGAAATACGAGTAACCGATATTGCCAAACGTTTAAAAATCACCAAACCCAGTGTTAATCGTGCCATTCATCATTTAGCTGATAAAGGGTTAGTCAATTATGAAAGTTACGGAGAGATCACATTAACCAATTTAGGCAAACAAACAGCACAAAAAATTTTAAAAAAGCATGACATTGTCAAAATGTTTTTAACAGAAGTGTTAGAAATAGAAGATGAACAAGCAGAAAAAGAAGCAAAAGCAATGAAACATGCCTTATCGGTAGAAACAGAAGAAAAACTAGAAGCCTATATTCATAAAGTATTAGATTTGGGAGACTTAGACTGCGGATATGATAGCAATAACGAAAAATGCAGACATTGTGTAAAAATTACAGCAAGAAATCGTTTAAAAAAGAAGCAAAATCAAACCAATTTAGACCTCCCATTTAAACCGTAAATAATAAATCTACCAAAAAACTCTATCAAGTTAAACTATACAAAATACAATAAATTAAACCAAAAGAAAGGAACGAATATGTTAGAATTAGAAAATATTTGCTTTGAAAGGGAAAACAGAAAAATTTTAGACAACATTAACTTAAACTTAGATACTGACCAATTTATTGCCATTACTGGACCAAATGGATCAGGTAAATCTACCCTCGTTAAAATTATTATGGGAATAGAGAAACCAGATTCAGGAAAAATTATATGGCAAGGAAAAGAAATAACTTCATTAAGTATTCATGAAAGAGCTAATTTAGGCATTAGTTTTGCATTTCAGCAACCAGTAAAATTCAAAGGAATCACAGTTTATGACTTACTAAAAATAGCCTCAAAAAAAGAGATAAACAAAAAACAAGCCTGTGAAATATTATCTAAAGTAGGACTTTGTGCTAATGAATACGTAGATAGGGAAGTAAATGGCTCCTTATCAGGAGGAGAATTAAAACGTATTGAAATTGCCACAGTAGCGGTACGAGAAACCACCTTAACTATTTTCGATGAACCAGAAGCAGGAATTGATTTATGGAGTTTTAATAACTTAATTGAAATTTTTGAAAGCATGAGAAACATGATCAAAGGGACAACCTTAATCATTTCCCACCAAGAAAGAATATTAACCATAGCCGATCAAATTATTCTCATGAAAGCAGGCAAAATTGAAAAAATAGGAACCAGTGAAGAAATCCTTAATGAACACATCAAAGCAGCACAATGTTGCAAATTAAAACGATAAAAAAGTAAAAAAGCTATTACGCAGCAACTTAACTATAGGAACATTACAGTAATAGATCATTTGCACAAAGGAAAAGATAAATGATAATACCTAGTTAAGATAAAGCTTAAAAGATTACCAATAGGAAGAAAGGAGAAATAGGCTAGCCTTTTAGTTAGCCTATGCTAAAAGTATGGAAGAAAACCAAATTAACCAATTAGACCAAAGTTTGCTAAACGAAATATCCGATTTTGATCAAATCAAAAAAGGAGCCTATAACATTCGTAAAAATGGAAAAGGAATAGAGCGAAAAGTAACAGAAAATATTAATATCATGACGAAAACCGATAAACCTGGTATTAACATATACGTGAAAGAAAACACCAAATTTGAATTTGTTCATATTCCCGTTATTTTAACAGAAAGTGGTTTAAACGATTTAGTGTACAACGACTTTTACATTGGAAAAAATGCAAATGTGATCATTGTAGCAGGATGTGGAATCCATAATGATCACCATCAAGATTCCAAACATGATGGAATTCACCGCTTTTTCTTAGAAGAAGGGGCAAAAGTACGTTATATAGAGAAACATTATGGAGAAGGAATAGGCGACGGAAAACGAATTTTAAATCCAGTAACAGAAGTGTACTTAAAAGATGGAAGCAGTATGGAAATGCAAAGTGCTCAAATTAAAGGGGTAGATTCTACCATTCGTGAAACAAAAGGAGTACTAGGGAACAACACCAATTTTGTCGTATCAGAAAAAATTATGACCAATGGAATTCAAATGGCAAAAACCATTTTTGATGTCGAATTAAAAGGGAAAAATTCAAGTACACATGTTACTTCTCGATCAGTAGCAACAGATCAGTCGACTCAATTTTTTGTTTCTAAAATCTATGGAAACAATGAATGTTTTGCCCATAGTGAATGTGATGCCATCATCAAAGACGAAGCAAAAGTAACGGCTACACCAGAAATTACGGCTAATCATGTAGATGCTAATTTAATTCATGAAGCAGCAATTGGAAAGATTGCCGGGGAACAAATTACCAAATTAATGACATTGGGATTAAGTGAAAAAGAAGCGGAAGAAGAAATCATTAATGGATTTTTACGATAAAATAAAAAAAGAGAAAAAACATGAAAAAAGTTAGTTAGAGAATCGTCTTTCTCTAACTAACTTTTTTACTAATTAACTTCTTTTTTCCAAAGTCCATGTTTATTGCAATAAGCATATAAGCAACTGCCAGAAATATAAGGGAAACGAACCTCTGCATTTTGTTCAGGATACAACGTAACAGTATATTCCTTTTCTCCTGCTACAAGAGTAATCCATTCAATGAAATGTTCTTTTTCCATAACATGATTTACTTTAACAAAAATTTCATCTTCTACTTTTTCGTAAGTAGGAACATGTTTCTCTATTGCAGCATCCACTGAATTAGGAACACATTCTGTCATTTCTTCCCCACAACACTGAAGGGAAGGAAGAGAAGAATGGGTTTCTGACATTATTTTGATAGTTACTCCACATGAGTGGCATGTTTTAATGATTAATTTATTTTTCATCGTATTTCCTCCTTATGGTTTGTATTCTACCATAGAAGAAAGGGAAATGCAAATCAATACCTAGGCTCACTATGCTACTTTACAATAATTAGGACTAAGTAATAATTTTTGGAACAATGTTTTGCTCATCTTTATAAATAGAAGCCTTAGGAATAACACCACGAACCGAAGATAATGGGTAAATGTTGGTATTTGCACCAATTACTGTTCCAGGATTTAACACCGATCCACAACCAACTTCTACATGATCACCTAACATAGCACCAACTTTTTTTAAGCCAGTTTCTAAAGAGAAAGATCCATTTTTAATCACAACCAATTTTTTATCTGATTTCACATTAGAAGTAATCGAACCAGCTCCCATATGAGAACAATACCCTAAAATCGAATCACCGACATAATTGTAATGAGGAACTTGCACACGATTAAATAAAATGACATTTTTAAGTTCTGTAGAATTCCCCACAACAGCGTCTTCGCCAACAATAGCATTTCCACGAATAAAAGCACAATGCCTAACTTCTGCATTTTTGTCAATAATAGCAGGCCCATGAATATACGCACTAGGAAAAACAGTAGCTGATTTTGCAATCCAAACATGGTCTTCATGTTGGTCATATTCTTCAGGCGACAAAGTATTTCCTAAAGCAATAATAAATTCGCTGATCTTTGGTAATACCTCCCATGGATAAGTTATTCCCTCAAAAAGAGGGGCAGCAATTGTTTGCGATAAATCATATAAGTTACTTATTTTACATTCTTCCATAAAAACCTCCATTCCTTTCTCGTTTTAATTTAAAGGTATATCTAGTAATGAAAGAATTTTACCTTTCTTTCAAACTAACCTTCTATCGAATGGTTAAACTAAACCATCACAAAAAGTATTCATAATTTTTTAAAATTGGGTAAAAATAAAGACATACAAAGTATAGCATAAACAAGATAAAAATACTAGTATAGAAAAAAGAGTGTTACCTAAAGCATTAGCCATGATTAATCATCAAAAGAATACTAATAATGGGGGAAAATAGTTTCATTTCAATATATGGAAATAAAAAGAAAAAAAGAACCAAATTTTTCTTATAGAAAAGTTATGGATATTTCATACAGAAATAGGAAAAACAAATAGTTTATTCCCAAACCATTAGGAAAAAGATATAATGCACTTAAAACAAGGAGTTGAGAAGATAAATATGGAAATGAAAACTATTGGTAAAAAAATAAAAGACCAACGTATACGAAAAAATATCTCTCAAGAAAAATTAGCAGAGCTTATTGATGTAACGCCATCCTACATTAGTAACTTAGAAAGTGGAAATCGCATTGCTAGTTTACCAACTATGTTAGATATCGTAAATGTTTTAGATTTATCTTTTGATTTTTTAATGTTAGACGATATGATAGCCAATAGCAAAGAAATAAAAATAGACAAAAACTTAGCCGAATTTAAAAATATATTAGAAGAATTAGAAGATAAACAACTGATTCAAGAATATCTAATCTATTGTAAAGGAATTGCTAATTCCATGCTAGAAATTAAAAAATAAATCCAAAAAAGACATCGTGAAGGTGTTTTTTTTATAGTTTATACATTTCTAAAAGAAACAAAGTTTACAAATAGAAATAAATATGTTATACTTAAGTTATAACACATTATGTTAAGATTGCCTGAAAAGGCAGAAAGGAGAGAGTAAATTTTAAGTAATAAACTAAAACAAGAAATTAAACTAACTTAAATGAAAACAAAAGGAGAAAAAAACATGGAAAAATCAAGAAGAAACGCAGAAGAAATGGAACGGGACTTTAGAAAAATTAAAGAAATAGCTAAAAAAGCAAAAACCATGAAAGAAATTCAAGAGGCTATGAATTTATCCTATGTAGGAATAAGAACAACATTAGCTAAACATACTGGTGCAGAAGAAAGGATAAAACAAAAATTAGCCAATAATCGCCAAAAGGCAAAAGCCAAAACAAAAATCAAAAAAACACAACAAAAAAATGAGCCAAAGAAAGAACAGCAACAGAAACCGAAACAGCTAGAAGGAGAAAACAATCAGAAAATAACCATAAACGAAAAGAAAAAAGAGACTTTAGAAAAAAACAAATCAATAGTAATTGATGCATCCATTACTGGCTTAGCAGAATTCAAAGAAATATGTTCGCATATCATGGAAAGTAAAACAAAGATTATTTTAACGAGTGTAACCATAAAAGAACTTGAAAAAATACAAACATTCAGTGATTTAAGTTCCATGAATGCCAGATATGTTTTAGGATTAGCAGCCGAAAATGAAGAAATATTTAACAACGTATTAATTGACGAAACAAAAGAGACAGCAGATGAATGTATCATAAATTATTGTGCAGAGCACCATGAAGAAGTAAGTTTATGGACTTCTGACAAAACAATGACACTAAAAGCAAGAATGTATTCTGTATGCGTAAACTATTTCAAACAAGAATATAAAGCAGAAGGCAACCGACCAAACAAAAAACAAGAAAACAAAATAAGAACATTATATCCTGCCAAAAAAATAGGAAATAGTCTATTCATTACAGAATTTGATACGCCTAATCGTTCTCTTTCTGTCTTATCAGACAACAAAGAATACTCAGAAGGAGTCAGAGAATTAAGATTAGGAGACGATGTTCTTTTAGCTACCCAGAAAACAGGATACATGACTTTTGCCCATTATCAAATCATTTCATTTAATGAAGAAAACAACTGCCGTTTAATCTTCTCTAAAAGATTTTATGACGGAGATGAATGCAAACTTCCCAAAGAAGAATATCAAGCATTTATCGATAAGTTTTTAGAAACACATCAATAATATTACTTAAATAACAATTTGATAAACACAGCTAAGCCTAATCATACAACTGTATGGTTAGGCTTCTCTCCAGAGTAATTTAATTTTGTAATGTTTTTCACTATAATTCCTGTCAATAGTTTTTCACTATAATCCCTTGAATTTTATTTTATCATATATTATAATTACCCTAATAAAAAACAACATTTCAAGAAAGAAGATAGGAAAAAAATGAAACTAACACTAATCGGAACAGGGGCAATATACACCAAATACCATAGTGCTTGTACCCTAATTAATGATGATTTATTAATTGATACACCAAATGGAACAGTAAAACAACTATTAAAGCGAGGATTTAAACCAGAAAAAATCAAAACAGTCTTAATTACTCATTTTCATGGAGATCACATGGCAGATACACCATTTCTCTTAAAATATCTATCTCATATAGAATCAACACAGCCTATTACGATTTATGGACCAAAAGGGATAAAAGAACAAATTATTAAACTTTTCCAAACTTACTATTTCGAAAATGAACAGGAAATAAAACAAATGGGCGAATTCTATTTTGAAGAAGTGCAAGAAGGAAAAACAATAGAGTTAGAAAAATATAAAATAGAACCTATTAGAGTGCAACATGGGGATATAGTAGAAGCATATGGATATAGTATTAATCACAAAATAGGATTAACAGGAGACACTGGACCAGGAGAAGGAGTAAGCAAAATTTGGAAACAATCAGAAATAATGATTGCGGACTGTTCACTCATTACTAGTACAAAAGAGCACATGGGAATTAAAGATTTAACCCAATTAATATCAGAAAAAGAAGGAATTATCATCCCTACCCACTTGAGAGAATCTACTAGAGAAGAACTAAAAAAACACCCAATCAATAGAATTCTACTAAAAGAAGATGGTGATGAAATAGAGTGCTAAACAAAAAGGCTAAGAAAACAAAGAAATGAAAGAAAATAAGGCTAAATAGGAATACTTATTTAAGATTTAACATATACTATAAGAGATACGATTTTCATGAAATTTCCAAAAAGTATTGACAAAAGTAAGCATGAAGAGGTATAATAATAAAGTCAATACATCGCGGGGTGGAGCAGTTGGCAGCTCGTTGGGCTCATAACCCAAAGGTCGTAGGTTCGAGTCCTACCCCCGCAACCAAAATTATACAAGGAATTGCACATTTTGCAGTTCCTTGTTTTTTAAGCTTTAACCAACTATTGACTTATGATATGTAGGGGCATAATTTTTCCATTTAGTTAATATTCTAAAAGTATCATTATATAGTCAGAATGGGAAAGTATTTGAAGGTGCTTTCCTTTTCTTTTATTTCTATACATAAAAAAAGTATGTGCATTGAGGTACACATACAGGTAAACAATATAACACACCCCGAACGAGAGTACATTGTTTAATGTAACTATATAATAGTATGATTTTTTAGCATTGTCAAATGAATTTTTCGTAATTCAACCAATTAGTTTGAAAAGTAATTCAAGATAAAACCAATACCATATTGCTATAAAAACAAAAATGTAATAAAATAAAGCAAAAAGGAGAAATGATAATCATGGCAACAGAAATATCAGTAAGTAAACAAAGTGTAAAAAGTTTATTAGAAGGAGGAAAAGAAAAACCATTTATCATACCAGAATACCAAAGACCTTATGCTTGGACAGAGGAGCAAATAGAAACACTATTTGAAGACTTATGGGAATTTACCAATAACACAAACGAAGAAGAAAGCACACAAACATCCTATTTTTTAGGAAGTATTGTTTCATTTGAAAATGAAAAAAAAGAACAAGAAATTATTGACGGTCAACAAAGAATTACCTCTTTACTTTTATTACTAAGAGCAATCTATACCAAATTAATGGCTATACAAAACCGTACAAAAGAAGCGAACAACTTCATCAAACAAATAGAACCAGCCATATGGAAAACTGACAATTTAACAGGAGAAGTAAATTATTCAGAAATATTGTTAACCTCATACGTAATTAATGATGAAGGTAACCAAATATTAAAACACATCCTAGAAACAGGACAAGCCGACGAAAAGGCAAAAGATAACTATTCCAAAAACTATCGAAAATTCTTAGAACTATACGAAAAAGCTTCTCTAGAAAATCCATTAAAAATATATACTTTTATTTTTAATCTATTAAACAAAGCTATACTACTACCCATCAGTGCAGACAATCAAGAAACAGCGTTAACCATATTTTCTACCCTAAACAACCGAGGACTACCATTATCAGATGCCGATATATTCAAAGCAAAAATCTATAACCAAATTTCAGACAAAAAGGAAAGAAAAGAATTTATTCAAGAATGGAAGGAACTAGACAGTAACGCACAAGAAGCAGGAGAAAGTATTCAACATTTATTCTATTATTATATGTTCTATTTAAGAGCAGTAGAAGGAGACATCAAAACCACAACACCGGGATTAAGAAAATACTTTTCAGAAAAGAAATTTGAAAGACTATATCAAAAAGATTTATTAGAAAATTTAAACAAAATTTTAACTCTTTGGATAGTCATTAATAAAAGAGAAACAATAGAAAACGAAAAATGGTCCGAAAATTTAGAAATACAAAAAATGTTAGACACCTTAAATTCCTATCCGAACGAATTTTGGAAATATCCAGTCATCACTTACTACTTAAAAAATAAAGAAAATCCAGAATTTGAAAATCAATTTCTCCTATTTTTGCGAAGATTTTTTGCTTTTCTAACCGTAAAATACCTAGAAATACCAACCATTAATGCCGTTAAGTCAGACATCATGAAACTAAATGCAGAAATGATAAAAACGGAAATTCCACAATTTAACTCCTTAACAATTAATCCGACAGAATTCAAGGAAAGAGTAAAAACACCTCACAACAATACCGTAAGAATGTTATTAAAAGTACTAGCCTATCAAGAAAGAGAACAAGAAGAAAGACTGCCAGAAAAATGGGAAATTGAACATATATTTCCACAAAAATGGCATGCCAATTACTTTGAAAATCAAGATAAAACAGATGAAGAAATAAAAGCCAAAATTGAACATCTCGGAAATAAAATTCCATTCGAAAAAAAGCTGAACATAGAAGCGGGAAACGGATATTTTGGAAAGAAAAAAGAATTTTACCGAAAATCCAATATCCAAATCACAAAGAACATGGAAAAAATACAGGAAGAAGATTGGAAACTCGAAAATATAGATGCTAGAGATGAAAAAATAGCAGAAATTATACAAACTATATTAACGAAATGGGTAAAGGAATACGACAACCAAATAAAGGATAAAGAAACAACACCAAGTGAAGAAGATTTGAATAAAATTAAAGAATATCGTGCTAAAGGATGGATTTAGTAAAAAGCACAATTTAAAAAGAAAGATAAAAAGTACTGAAACTTAATCAGTACTTTTTAGTTACCATTTTCAGCAAACTATGAACGGTAACTTTTTTTGACAGAAAACCCAAAAATATGACATGAATTGGTTGAGAAAAAAGAAACAATATGATACAATAATGAAAAAAAGAGAAAAGAAAGAGAAAATGGAAGAAGCAAATAAAGAACAAGAAAAAGTAATAAAAGCAAATATCCATGAACAAATTATTGTCAATGCTCCGCCAGGAACAGGAAAAACATATACAGTACGTAAAAAAATAGAGTATATAGTAGAAAACTCAATTGCACCATTAGAAGAAATATTAGTAATTTGTTTTTCAAGAAGTGCAGTACAACAAATAAAATGCAAATTAAAAATAGGAGAAGAACAAAAAAAGAAAATTACGATAAGAACAATAGACTCATTCTGTTCATGGGTTATCAAAGAAATAGAAACAGAAAATTATAAAAAAATTTTCAATAATACAACCTATGAAACAAGAATTGAATATGTATTGCAGTTAATAAAAAATAATCAAAATTTGCAAAATTCAATAAAAAAGATGAAACACATTATAATAGACGAAGTACAGGATATTGTACGGGATAAGAGCAGAATTAGTATTAACGATTTTGAATATATATAATGCAGGATTTACCTTATTAGGAGATAACTGCCAAGCAATATATGACTATCAATCAGAAAAAATGTCATCCAAAAAATTTTATTCTATATTAGAGGCATTATTTAGTGAAGCAACAAAAATAAAATATAAAGAACAAAAAAGATTAACTCCAATATTAGATCAAAAAGCAGTATTGCTAAGATCAGCTATAGAATCCAAAGACGAAAAAATGATGGATTATCTCATTCAACAAATATTAACCAATATCACAACTAGAAAAGTAGAAGACATAGAAGAAGGAATAATTTTAACCAGAAGAAATGGGAAAGCATATGAAATATCAAGAAGCATAAACATAAAACATAATTTATTAAATACAGAAAAGTACATCAACTATCCAAGTTGGATTGGTTATCTATTCAGTGATCATGAAAAAAGTATAATAGGAAAAAAAGATTTTGAAAACAAAGTGTTTCACAAACTACAGATAACAGAACAAGAAAAAATAGATAGTTATTGGAACTATTGCAAAGAAATAGAAAAGGGAAAAGAAGAAATTTTGGACATTGAAGAAATGCACAAAAATATCATAATTTCAGATAACATGGAAATGAAAAATAGCGACGAAAATGAAAAAGTAGTAATATCTACGATACACAAAGCCAAGGGAAAAGAATTTGAAAATGCCTATTTAGATAAAGAAATAGAAGAAAGAAGAGATAATGAAATTATTACCGATTATGCTAAATTATTATATGTAGCCATAACAAGAGCAAAGAAAAATTGTTATAAAATTAGTTTTGAAAATAATAATCAAAAAAGAAATTATAGGCGAATACTACAAGAAGAAAGATATATAGAATATACTTACAAGAAAAAGAAAAAAGGGCAGACGGATAAAAGTATTAGAAAAATAGAAATTGGATTAGAAAAAGACATAGATACAACCAGTTTTATCAATGACAAAATTGTTGGAAATGCAACAGAAAATATAGAATATCTTAAAAATTATGTACAAAAAGGAGATTATGTAGATTTAGTGCTAGAAGAGGATCAATATTATATCTATCATAACAAAAGAAAAATAGGAAAAATGAATATAGAAGATTTATACGAAAAGGCTCAAAAAGAGTTAAACAAAGTAAAAGAAATGAGCTTTAAACCCAAAATATATTCACAAGTAAAAATAAAACGAACCACAACAATGGCAATGTTTCAAGAGTTTATTCCGAGTGAAATACAAAACATATACGCTAAAACAGGAATGTGGATAGGAATAGAACTAGAGGGGTTTGGAGAGCTAATATGGAATAAAGATTAGGAGAGTATAAAATGGAAGAATATGACAGAGCAAGAGAAGAAATATATGAACTACTAAAAAAAGAACTAGTTGGCCCAGTCGAAGAAGAAGAAATAATTGAAAATGAACTCCCTATAAAAACGTATAGCTTAGGAATTTTGTACCCACAGGGAGTAAGCCAATATAATAATGAAACATTCGAAAACCTTGAAAATAAAGATGATGCAAAAGAAAACGATAGTGTAAACATAGAAAGTACAGAAAGGCAGGCATCTATAGGTATATCTTGTAACATAAAAAATAACATAGAAAAATTAATCATAAAGATAACTTATGCACAATATTTCAAACAAGAAAAAGGAAAATGGAAAAGAATCCCAAAAGAATGGCAACAAGAAGTAGAGATAAAAAATGGAAGTAAAATAAAAGTAAATGAAGGACTGGAAATAAGAATAACTACCTACAAAGTTTTTACTGACCATACTAAAACAGCTACCATATCATTAATCAATAAATATATAGCTGAAAAAGAAGAAAGTCCAACTTCTATTTGCAACAAATCATTTTTGCAAGTAAAAATGGAAATAGCTTCTCTTGATGGAACAAATATATTTATTGAAAAACAAATAAAAGTAAGTGAAATAGATGATGATGAATTACAAAACTTAAATTTATTATATAAAAATAAAACGAATTTAGCTGTTGGAAATAATACAGCGGTTATGTGGGAAAGAAAAGGAAGAGAAACGAATAGAATATGGACTGAAGTAATACCAGAATATACAATGAATCAAATGATCCCCACAACAACACAAACAAACCAATATCGAGAAATGGAATTTTTAGCTATTAGCAATAGAGACACGATCTACAAAGAATTAAAAAAATTTCCAGAAGAATATGAAAAATGGTTAAAGGAACAAGAAAAAGACGATACTCTTTCAGAAAAAGAAAAAGAGATACTAAAAAAGAATATACAAAAAGCAAAACAAGTAAACCAAAGAATCATTAATACGATTAATAGATTACATCAAAAAGAAGAAGCTTTTCAAGCCTTCCAACTGATGAACAAAGCCATGTTAAGGCAAATGAACAAAAAGAAGAAAGCAAATGATACACCTAAATGGTATCCTTTTCAACTTGCCTTTATTTTATTAACCCTAGATGGAATCATTGACAAAAATGATCCTAATAGAGATATAGTGGATTTATTATGGTTTCCTACAGGAGGAGGAAAAACAGAGGCTTATTTAGGAGTGTTAGCGTTTACCATATTTTTAAGAAAAATAGAGCAAACTCAAAAAGGAAATAGCGAGATAGGAACAGTAGCCATTATGAGATACACGTTAAGACTATTAACTTTACAACAATTTGAAAGAGCAGCCACATTAATATGTTCCTGTGAATTATTAAGACAACAAAATGAAGAAAAATTAGGGAAAGAAGAAATATCTATAGGACTATGGGTAGGAGAAAATACAGAAACTCGACTAGAAAATGGAAAAAGGCAAATAAAAGATTATATAGATAAAAAATTTAGAAACAAAAATACTCCATGTTTAATAAAAAGATGCCCATGGTGTGGGGAAACAATAAAACCAGATCAATATGACTTAAATCAGCAAGATAGAATAGGCATAAGATGTGGCAAATGTGAAATACAGCGATACCTACCAATCTATCTAATTGACGAAGAAATTTATAAAAGAAGACCTACATTACTAATTAGTACAATTGATAAATATGCAAGAATTCCATGGTTAGCAGAAGTAGGAAAACTATTTGGCTTAGACAATGAAAAAATATTACCACCAGAATTAATTATCCAAGATGAATTACACCTCATTGCTGGACCATTAGGAACAATATCAGGCCTATATGAAACAATTGTGGATGAATATTGTTCAAGCAAAGGGATAAGACCCAAAATAATAGCCTCAACAGCAACAATCAGAAATGCTGATGAACAAATAAAATCTCTCTATGCACGTAAAAGTAATATATTTCCAACACAAATAAAAGACATTACCAATTCATTTTTTGCAGAAGAAGGTAATAAAAAACAAAAAGCCACAAGAATGTATATCGGTACTATATCGACCAATATATCACCAGTTACCTTACTAATAAGGGTATATGCAGCAATATTTTATGCTACAAGATACCTTAAAGAGAAAGGATATTCAGAAAAAGTAGTAGATAGCTTTTGGACAGAAGTAGGATATTTTAACAGTATACGTGAATTAGGAGGAGCAGTAGTACAAATTAGAAATGACGTTGTTGATAGGTATAAATATTTATGTACAAAGAAATTTAAAAATATAATGTCATCTGATAGAATGAGAACACACTATTTTGATAAAATGAAAGAGATAACCAGTAGAAATACAGGTAAAGGCGAAATTGATGAAATATTACATACATTAGAAACGTCTTATCCACAAAGAGGAGCTCAAGATTATGTATTAGCAACAAATATGATTTCAGTGGGAATAGATATTGATCGATTAAATGTAATGATTATTAATGGACAACCTAAATTAAATTCAGAATACATACAAGCATCTAGTAGAGTAGGAAGAAAAACACCATCAATAGTGATAAATTTATATAATGCAACAAAATCAAGAGATAAATCACATTATGAACAATTTATAACGTATCATTCTAATATATACAAATACGTTGAAGCAACAAGTGTAACACCTTTTTCCAGTATGGCAAGAGATAAAGCATTGCATGCTATACTCATTAGCCTAGCCAGACAGTTTATACCAGAAATGAAAGAAGAAAAAGGCGCTGGAAAAATTAAAGAAAAGATAGAAGAAATATATACATTAGCAGATAGAATACTAAAAAGAATTGAAATAGTAGATAAAGAAGAAACAGAACAAGCAAAAAAAGATTTAGAAAAAATAATAGAAAAATGGGAACAAATAACAGATGGAGAAAATCTAACCTACTCGTATTCATCAAATGGGGAAAAGCATTTGTTAATACGTACAGACGAAAACGAAAATAGTACAAATGGATTTATCACATTAAACTCAATGAGAAATGTAGATACAACATCCAATATATTTGTGGTAGAATAAGAAAAAGTTCTAGCTATTAGATTAGATAAAAGAGATTCATGTTAGAAAGATAACAAAGACCGCTTAGAAAGCTAGCCTATAGTAATAAGGTGCAAAACTAATTATCACTCACCCAGTCTAGGTAAGCTTTCAAAGTTTATAATACGATGAAAAGGGGAAAGGCTTAAAAAATGGAAATAGAAAGAAAACAAGAAGGTAACATAAAAGGGGATCTGAGAAGAAATCAGTTAATCACAACAATGGGAGCAGGAGCGATAGTTGATTTAAAAGAAGCATCAGTGATTATCTCAGGAATAGACTCATGGGAAACATATGGTAAAAAAGAAGAATTAAAAATACATAATATTAGATTAGAAAATTTATTAGGAAAAGAATATTTTTTAATGCCTCCCTTTGCTAAAGACCAAAAAAATAAGAATTATTCAAAGGATATTGAAGCCTATCGATTTCCTAAATGGTACTATTGTCCAATATGTCAAAAATTAGCACCATATACAGAATTTGATTTATACCAGAAAAAAATAGTGTGCAATAGTGAAATTTGTAAGGCAAAAGAAGTAATACCATCAAGATTTGTAGTAGCCTGTGAAAAAGGGCATATATCTGACTTCCCGTATCGTGAATGGGTACATGAAGGAGCAACAGATTGCCGTCAAAAAATGATAATTTATGATACTGGAAAAACAGGTGATCTAAAATCCATTGTGATACAATGTAAATGTGGAAAAAAAAGAAATATGGGGCAAGCATTTAACCAAAATGTAATTAAATGCCAAGGAGATATACCTTGGTTAGGAGACAAACAAGAGGAATGTAATGAATGGGCTACAACCCTACAAAGATCTTCTTCATCTGTGTATTTTCCCATAACAATAAGTTCTATCTTAATACCACCATGGAGCAAAATAATAAGCCAAGAAATTGAAGAATTCTACCAAAACAACAAAGAAGATTATGAGACAAAAGAAGAATTAAAGAAACCGCTAATAAAAAGATTAGTAAGACTATATAATCTGACAACAGACATGGCAATGAAAAACATAGATGCAGTTTTCGAGGAAAAAAATAGAGATGATTTAACTTATCATGAATTATTAGAAGATGAATATAGAGCATTAGCCAATGAAACTAATGAAGGCGAATTTATCACAAAAGAAGAAGTAGTACCAGAATTTATAAACAAATATATCAGTAAAATAATGCTTATCAAAAAAATGACAGAAACAATTGTAGAAGTCGGATTCAAAAGAATAAATCCAGAATATGATCTAACAGACAGCAATACCTACACAAGACTAACCGATAAAATAAATCAAAAATGGTTACCAGGAGTAAACCAAAAAGGGGAAGGTATATTTATAGAATTCAATGAAGAAGAAATACAAAAATGGGAAAATAAATCGCAAGTAATCAATAGATATCATTCAATAATAAAAAGAAAAGAAGAAGGATATTTAAAAGGATTAAAAAAGACAATAGCACCAAGAACAATATTATTACATACACTGGCTCATGCCATCATCAGGCAACTAACATTTGAATGTGGATATTCCTCAGCCGCCTTAAAAGAGAGAATCTATACCACCTTTGAAGAAGGAACGATTGATATGGCAGGAATATTGATTTATACAACATCAAGCGATGCAGATGGTAGCTTAGGAGGACTAGTAAAACAAGGAAGAACGCAAAATTTTAGAAAAATATTAGAAAAAACCATAGAAAATATAGCTTGGTGTTCTACAGATCCATTATGTATAGAAAGGGAACAATCTGGATATAAAAACTTAAATTTAGCTGCTTGTCATGCTTGCCTACTTATACCAGAAACAAGCTGTGAATTAAGAAATATTTTGCTAGACAGAGCAGCAATAAGAGGAAAACTAGACAATCTAGAAATTGGTTTTTTTAATGAATTCTATGAAAATGAAAAAAGATAAATAGACTATATGAATAAAGAATAAAAAATGAAAATGTCTAAATTAAATAAGCCTTAAAACAAATAGCAAGAAAAGAAAAGTAGATTAGCCAAAAGTCAATCTATAGCAAAAGGATGAAAAATAATTATCACCCATCCATTCTAAAAAAGATTTCAAAGTTTACTAATATGAAGAAAGGGGAAATATGTTGGCTTTGAAAGCTAACATGTGATAGGAAATATGGCTAAAATGATACCAAATCAAATAGCAAAAGACAGTAGCACAGGGGAGAAAAAAATATTTGAACGATTAAAAAATCTGCCTGATGAGTATATCGTAATGCACTCATTAAATATGTTAGAACATATAGAAAAAGTAGAAGGAGAAATTGATTTTGTCATCCTATGCCCCAAAGGAATTTTATGTATTGAAGTTAAAGGGGGGAGAGTCGAAAGAAGAGAAGGAATATGGATATTTACTGATAGACAAGAAAAACAATACAAAAAAATAGAAGGACCATATGAACAAGTAAGTAAAAATATGTATTCCTTAATAGAATATATGAAAAAAAAGATAAAAAATGATACCATCAATATAGGAACAATACAATTTGCCTATGCAGTAGCGTTTCCCGATATAGAATTTAATTGGCAGGGGATAGATGTAGAAGAAAAAATAACAATAGATAGACCTAAATTAGAAAATAAAGAAATAAAAACCATAATTGATGAAATCTTTGATTATCATAAAAGCAAATTTTTTGAAAAGTATCATAAAACAAAAATATTACTAACTCATTCAAATATAAGTAAAATACTAACCATAATAAGAGGTGATTTTGGTTATTCACAAAGCCTATCATCAGACTTAAAGGAAACTGAAAAAATATTAATCAAATTAACTGAAGAACAAAAACAAATCTTAGAATCGATGGAAGATAATAAAAGAGTAGTTATTAAAGGGACAGGAGGAACAGGAAAAACGGTATTACTATACGAGCAAACGTTAAAATTAGCTGCATTAGGAAAAAAAGTAATATTTATCTGTTATAATAAAACACTAAGCAAACATTTAAATAATAGATTAAAAGAAGAAAATGAAGAAATAAAAAGAAACATAAAAATAATCAATTTGCATGCATATCTGTTAGAACAAGTTAAAAAAGAAAATACTGAGTATAGAGCACAAAATACAAAAGAATTCTTCGAGAGTACATTACCAAAAGACTTCCTCAATACAAATATAGAACCCTATGAAGCAATGGTAATAGATGAAGCACAAGATCTAATTAAAATGCAGTATATAGAATGTCTAGATAAAATTTTAGAAAAAGGAATTAAACATGGAAATTGGTATATGGCTTTAGATGAAAATCAAAATATCTACAATACTGAATTTAATGAGTTATTTGAATTATTATTAGAAGAGATAAGACCAAGTATAACAAAATTAACTAAAAATTGCAGAAATACCAAGCAAATTTCAATTACAAATCAAAAAATAACAGGTATTATGCAAAGTATAAATAACGAAGCAATAGGAGAAGAAGTAGAAATCATAACCTATAATGATGAAGCTTCACAAAGAAGAGAAATAAAAAAAATAGTAAAAAGACTAAAAATGAATGGCATACAAGACAGTGATATTACCATATTATCAAAACATAGTTATGAAGATAGTGTATTTAAAGGAAATAATTTTTTAAGTGAAATAGCAAAAGTAAAAAATATCATAGAGTATAAAGAAAAAGAAAGAGGAGACTGCATAACATTTTCAACAATACATAGTTTTAAAGGGTTAGAAGCAAAAATCGTCATACTATGCGATGTAGATAACAAAGAGGATAATATAAACACAAACATATTAAATTATGTAGCTATATCAAGGGCAAAATTATTACTGTATATTTTATGTAGTAAATAAAAAAATAGGAGAGAAAAATGGTAGTAATTGATTTATTTTCAGGAGCAGGAGGACTAACAGAAGGTTTTTTAAGTGAAGGATATAAATTTATAGCACATATCGAAAAAGAATATTGGGCTTGTGAAACATTGAAAACAAGAATAATGTATTACTATCTAAGGGAAAAAAATGATCTAGAAATGTATAACAAATATTTATTATCCGCTAATCACTATCATGATATTGAGAAAAACCGAGAAATAGTTTTTGGAAAATATCCAGAATTGAAAGAAATATTAAATAAAACAGTATTAAATAAAAAGTTTGGAAACACAAAAAAGGATCAAAAGGCAACTGATATAAAAGAAATTATCAAGTTGATCAATTTATCAATGGAATTTTTTAACGAAAAAAAAATAGACCTAATCATCGGAGGCCCACCATGTCAAGCATACTCAATTATTGGAAGAAGTAGAATGAAAGAAAAAGTAAGAGAAGATGAAAGAAATTATTTATTCTACTACTATAGAGATATGGTTAAAAAGTATAAACCCAAAATGTTTATTTTTGAAAATGTACCAGGAATATTTTCTGCCCAAGATGGAAAAATATTTGATGAGATATCTATAGAATTTAGTAAAATTGGTTATGAACTTAAAGTGGGGAACAAAGAAGAAAGAAAAGAAAATTTACAAGAGGCAGTAAACTATAGTGTATATCAAACAAGAAAAAGAGTAATATTATTCGGGGTAAGAAAAGATTTAGATTATGAATATCCCGATTTTACTAAATATGCTGAAAAATTTAACGAAGAAATAAACACAAAAAATGCGATTTTGGATTTAAATAAATTAAAAGAAGGGGAAGGTCATGATCGAAAATTGGTAAAATACAAAACTAAGCCACAATCCAAATATGAAGAATACTTAAGAAAAGATAGCATAGGGATAGTAAATCATAAAGCTAGAAAATTAAATGATAGAGATAAAGAAATTTATCAACTAGCTATAGAAAAGGCAAACAAAAACCAAAAACTATACTATGACGAATTACCACCAAACTTAAAAACACATAAAAATGAGAAACAATTTTCAGATAGATTTAAAGTACATGGAATGTATGAAATACCGCATACAATTGTAGCACACATTAGTAAAGACGGACACTACAACATACATCCAGACATACGACAATGTAGAGCATTAACCGTAAGAGAAGCAGCCAGAATTCAAAGCTTTCCTGATAACTATTTGTTTGAAGGCCCCAGAACCGCTCAATATACTCAAGTAGGAAATGCAGTACCGCCGTTATTATCTAAAGCAATAGCTAGAGCACTAAAAAAATAAAATGAATCTATCAGTTAATAAACTATAATTAAACTAAAGATTTTAAATTAGACATAAAATGTAAAGTGATATGTAATTAAGAGTATTTGTCATTAATTCTAATTTAAATATATTAGAGTTAAAAATGAAATATCTTCTCATGCCATAATAGCTAAACATTATAGGCTGAGCAGTTCGCCAAATATTATGGCGTTTTAGAGCACCTTTCCATAACACATAAAAAACACCCTGTTATCAAACAGGGCGGACGACCTTTAATCAATAAAAAAATCGTCAAATAGAAGAATATCAAGTGCCTGAGACACAGAATACCCAACATTTACTAAATGCTGAAATCTTCTGCGCCTTGCATTAGACATAAACATATATGCCTCCTTTCAAGAAAAAGCGAATTAATAAACAATTCGCTATGGTCAACAGTTCCTAAACATAATTATACCACAATAATTCCGAAAAAACAAAATATTTACAAAAAAGAATAATAACCAAGGGATAATAGAATAAAGAAAGGACATCAAATGACCGAAAAAGAAAAAGGGCAAGCAGGATTGCCCTATAACCCAAATTTCGATCCTGAACTAATCGAAGAAAGAAAACAAGCAAAAGAACTTTGTTTTGCCTACAATCAAACCAATCCTTCCAACGAAACCAAAAGAGAAGAAATCATCAGAAAATTACTCAAAAAAACAGGAAAAAAATTTCTTATTGAACAACCATTTTTTTGTGACTATGGCTATAACCTAGAAATAGGAGAAAATTTCTACGCCAATCACAACTTAGTTTTATTAGACGGAGCCAAAATTACGTTTGGAGCCAATGTTTTCATTGGTCCAAACTGTGGGTTCTATACCACAAACCATCCACTAGACAAAGAAAAAAGAAACGAAGGAATTGAACAAGTAAAACCAATCACCATAGGCAACAATGTATGGATAGGGGGAAATAGCGTCATTTTACAAGGAGTAACCATAGGAGACAACACTGTCATTGGAGCAGGAAGTATAGTCACCAAAAGTATACCAGCAAATGTAGTAGCTGTAGGTAACCCGTGCAAAGTTATCAAGTCAATTAGCTAAAATTAAATTAGGTAATACTTAGCCTGTTTTGTCGCACTATACATATAATCTAAGCAGATAAAGCATAGCAGATGTTGTATTAAAAAGTACATTTAGTTCAATATTTGGTATAGTTTTACAAATACCAATAAATCCAAAATAAAAAAAGGAGGCAATCATGCAAACAATACTAATGGTAGAAGACGATGAAAAACTAAGAAAAGAACTATCCATTTTTCTCACCAAAAATGGATATGAAGTCAAAACACTAGAAGACTTCAAGCATCCTATAGAAGACATTATCGCCTGTCAATGTGACCTAGTCTTATTAGACATCAACTTACCAAAGTTTGATGGTGAGTACATCTGCAAAGAAATCCGAAAAACATCAGATATACCGATAGCCATAATGACCAGCAGAAATAATGAAATGGACGAACTAATTAGCATGAATTATGGAGCAGATGACTTTATCCCTAAGCCATTCAACCCCCAAATCTTACTTGCCAGAATAGCAGCCATCCTAAAAAGAACGAAGCCAAGCGACAAAAACCAAACAAAAATTGAAACCAAAGAATTCACACTAGACATATCCCAAAGCACTATCCAAGTAGGAGAAAGAAAACAAGAACTAACCAAAAACGAACTCAAAATACTCTACCTATTGCTAAAACACCAAAACCAAATCGTCTCACGAGAAGAAATCATGACTTACCTATGGGATAGTCAAATGTTCGTAGACGACAACACCCTAACCGTTAACATGACAAGATTACGAAACAAACTAGAAGAGCTAGGGCTTCCCAACAAAATCGAAACCAAACGAGGACAAGGCTATCTGCTACTATTAGCTCCATAACAAAATAGCTAAAACATGCCTCTCCCCGTTTAGAAGTAGCTAGATGTCCAAAACAGAAATGTCCCCAAAAGGACACAAAACGACAAATAGAAAAGGAGGAAAATAAACATGAAATTCAGTAGTTTTATCAAAGAAAAAATACCATCCATCATCCTTCTTCTCTTTTTTCTCTTTAGTGCGGAAATATTTTTACTATTAATTGATGACCGACTATTTATCCATCTTTATATTGGAATTGGACTAATTGTATGTTATACCATAGGAATCGTAATAGAATATTGGCAAAAAAACAAATACTATCAAGAAATAATGGGTAGCCTAGAACAATTAGAAGACAAATATCTTTTACCAGAAATGATGAAAGATCCATCATTCATCGAAGGAAAGCTATTAAAAAGTATACTACAAGAAGTAGGAAAATCCATGACAGAACACGTCAACTCATTTAAAAGAAACCAAGAAGAATATAAAGAATACATCGAATTATGGATACACGAAATAAAAACACCAATCGCTGTCAGCAAAATGATCATCGAAAACCACCGAAACGAAATCACAAACGACATCGAAGAAGAAATAGACAAAATAGACATCTTCATTGAACAAGCCCTATTTTATGCCAGAAGCAATCACACCGAAAAAGACTACTTAATCAAGGAAACAAAACTAAAAGACATCGTAGGAAACGTAATCGTAAAAAACAAAAAGCAACTAATCGAACAAAAAATCAAAATAGAACTAAATCTCACAGAAGAAATTGTATACACAGACAGCAAATGGATTGAATTTATCATAAATCAAATCATGATGAATAGCATAAAATACAAAAAAGAGGAAGAAGCAACCATAACCATCAAAAGTAACACAAACAAAGAAAACACAGAGTTAATCATACATGACAACGGAATAGGAATAAAAGCAGCAGAAATAGACCGCGTATTTGAAAAAGGCTTCACCGGAACCAACGGAAGAAACACACAAAAATCAACAGGAATAGGTCTATATCTATGCCAAAAACTAGCCAATCGATTAGGCCACCAAATCACCATACAATCGCAAGAAGGAAAAGGAACCACCATAACCCTAATCTTTCCACAAAGTAGTTTTTATCAATTATAATTTTCCCAAATCAAACTCCCAAATTGGGGACGGGGTAAAAAATGGTAATTTTACCATTTTTTACCCCGTCCCCAATTTGGGAGTTTGATTTGGAAATTTGATCTGGGAGCGATCTGGGAGTTGCTAACCAAGAGTTTAACCGAACCCTTGCAATTTAAAGAAAAAAATTATATAATCACACCAAGGTAACGAAAAAAAGCCCTCAAAAAACCTTGAGGAAAAGGAGGAAATAATCATGAAAAAATCTACTATCATCATTCTAGTAATAGCAGTAATTATTGTGCTTATTATTGGAATGTTAGGAATTAGTTACAATGGAATCGTCTCTAAATCAGAGGAAGTGGATAACAAATTTGCCACGATTGATACGATGTTACAAAGAAGAGCAGATTTAATTCCAAATTTAGTCAATACCGTAAAAGGATATGCTAGCCAAGAAAAAGAGGTTATTGATTCAGTAACTGAAGCAAGAGCAAAATTAGCAGGAGCAGGAACGGTTGCTGAAAAGTCAGAGGCAGATGGAGAATTAACCAGTGCATTAAATCGTTTAATGATTGTGGTTGAAAATTATCCAGATTTAAAATCATCACAAAACTTTGCTCAATTAGCTGATGAATTAGAAGGAACAGAAAATAGAATAGCAGTAGCCAGAAAAGATTACAATGATGCCGTTAATACTTACAACGTAAAAGTAAAAAAATTCCCAACAAATTTAATTGCAGGCATGTTTGGCTATGAACAAAAAGATTATTTTGAAGCTTCAGAAGGAAGCAAGGAGGTTCCAAATGTCCAATTTGATTAGGACAAAAACAAAATTTTTACGAGGAATTTTATGTGCCATTGTCATAATGGGTATATTATCAATTTTTTTTCTAACATCTACAGCCCAAGCTTTTCCTGCTCCATCGACTAGTGAGAAGTACGTAAACGACCAAGCAGGAGTATTAAAGCAAGAAACAAAGCAATACATGATTCAAATGGCCCAAAAACTAGAAGAAAAAACACAAGCACAAATCGCAGTAGTAACCGTTAAAAGCCTAGAAGGAAAAACGGTAGAAGAATATGCTAATGAAGTATTCCGTGCCTATGAAATTGGGCAAGAAGGAAAAAACAATGGAGTTCTCATCCTATGTTCAACAGGGGAAAGAAAACTTAGAATTGAAGTTGGTTATGGACTAGAAGGAAGACTAACCGATGGAAAAACAGGAAGAATTCAAGACGAATACATGGTACCCGATCTAAAAAACGATAACTATAATGACGGACTAAAAAAGGGATTTAATGCCCTATTACAAGAAATTGCGGGCGAGTACCAAGTAACAATTGAAGGAGCAGAACAAGTAAAACCAACGAAACAAACAGCTGGCACATCTGCCTTTTCGAGTATATTTATTGTCAGCATAGTATTTTCTTCTCTTATTGCTCGATTAGGAAAGAAAAAAGGTAAAATAGGTAAGATGATTTATCTAATTGCTATAGCAGGACTAACCTATTTCTTAACGCAAAGCATAATAACAGGAATCGTCATCTTCGTCGTTAACCTAATCTTAGTGAACTTTGGAGGATTCATCGGGTTTGGCGGACGGAGGCTTCTACGGAGGAGGAGGTTTCCGGTGGAGGCGGATTCTCTGGAGGAGGCTTCTCAGGCGGAGGACGGCGGATTCCACGGAGGCGGAGGTTCTTCTGGTGGAGGAGGAAGTTCAAGAAGTTTTTAAGAAAAAAGCAGAAAGAAAAAGAATTAAAGGAAAAAAGATAAAGAAAAAATCAAAGAACAAAAAAGAGCAAAAATAAAAATAAAGAACAAAAATCAAAGGGGAAAAATAAAAAAATAAGTATTAGTGGGGTCAGACCAACAAAGAGCAACATTGCTCCCATGATGGTCTGCCCATTTTAAATGCTTTTAATGAAAAAAGAGAAAAAGAAAAAAGAGAAAAAGGAGAAAATGAACATGGGAGAGGCTAAATATTATCTACCAATAAAAGGAAAACAGATTCCCATCATCGTAAGAAACTACCAAAACTCTTGCACACTAAAAATGTACTTCAAAGGAAATACACTAAACATCAGTAAACCAGCAAGAATGAAACAAAAAGAATTACTAAAAATCATCGAACAAAATAAGGAAACAATAAGTGAGCAATACGAGAAAATCAACCAAAAAGAAAATCAAACCATAAAACATTGGTATACAGGAGAAAAAATGTTATATCAAGGGGAAACGTACCGAATTCTAGTAGAAGACTTCCCTAAAAATAGCCTGAAAATTGAAATTCAGGAAACCCAAAAAACCATAAAACTATCACTACCTCTAATTTTTTCTACCATATCCCAAGAAGAAAGAAAACGACAAATTGACAAAAACATAAAAAAACTATGGCAAAGAAAAACAAAAGAATGGTTAATAATTAGAGTACCTTATTGGAGCAAAAAAACGCAAATACCCTATCAGTCATTTCAGGTAAGAGACGCTACTAGTAAATTTGGTAGTTGTATCCCCAAGAAAAAAACACTCCAATTTAGTAATCGATTAATCATGCTACCCAAAGATAAAATCGATGCCATCATCGTACACGAACTTTGCCACATGATTTATCCCAATCACCAAAAAGAGTTCTACCATCTAGTAGAAAAATTTATCCCAAACTACCGAGAAATTGATCAATGGCTAAAAGAAAATAGCCATGAAATCATGATATAACAAAAAAGAGAATAAAAGTAATTAAAATCAAGTACTAAGGCAAACATGGAATTACATGTAAATTTTTTAGCTTTATTAATAGTAGGAACTAAGGCAGAAAAAATAATTTATGCCTTTGAAAATATAGCAAGGAAGGAATGATAGCAAGAATGGAAAAAAATATAGATATTTATAATAAAAAAGAAAAATGTATGATAAAAGGTAAGATATTTTATGATGATGGAAAAAAAATGAATAATCAAATTTTTATATTTTGTCATGGGTTTTGCAGTGGGAAAAGCAGTAATTCAATCAAAATAGTTGCAGAAAAATTATTACAGTATGGTATAGAATCGATCTCTTTTGATTTTCCTGGGCATATTGATAGTGTTCAAGGAACAGATAAATTGACAGTAGATGTATGTATTTCTTATATTAATAATGTTATTGATTATATAAAAAATAAATATAGCTCCAATATAAGAATCTCTTTTTTTGCCATTAGTTTTGGAGCATATATATTATTAAACAAACTAATAGGAGATAAGTCAGATTATGAAAATATAATATTAAGATCTCCTGCATTTAACATGAAAGATATTTTCATAAATAGTTTATTGAAAGAACCATTTACACAATATAGAAACGATAAAAAAGCTAAATCTGGACATAATGGAAAAATAGAAGTTCCCTATTCTTTTTACGAAGATTTAGTAAAAAATGATTTATATAATACTTATCATGAAAAAAGGAAAATACTTATTATTCAAGGTTCTTTAGATGATACTGCACCAATTAAAGATACATATAAATTTATAAAAGATAGACCAGAAATAGAACTTATGGAAATAAAAAATATGAAACATCATATGAAACCAGATGAAATAGAAATTATTGGAGAAAAAATGATTAAGAAATTAAATTTTAGGAAATTGACATAAAACGATATACGTAGTATAATAAGTGCATAGTTTTACTATTTTTAGCTAATTAACTCTTATTTTATCTTTCAAAGTACCATAAGGAGGTCAATCTATGTTATACAGGAAAAAAGAAATATCAGGGAAATGGGCATTTGTAAATGAGAATGATGAACCTATTTGTGATTTTATCTATGATGAAGTACGGGATTTTTGCGAAAATGTTGCAGCAGTTAGGATAAAAAATAAATGGGGATATATCAATCAAAAAGGAAAACAAATATGCGAAATAAGATATGATAAAGCTGATGATTTCCAAAATAGACTGGGAGTTGTTGAGAAGGAAGGAAAAAAATGCTACTTAAATCAAAAAGGAGAAGAAGTAGCTGTTACTAACTTCTTAAACGAAGAGATGGTTTTTGAAGGCTGTAAAAGTTGTGCCATAGGAAATCATACAATTACAAATTTACCTGGTGGATATCTATATGAAGATAATTTTATTAATGTAACGATAGACCCAGAAGTTCCAATTATTGGATTTATTGTTATAGGAATAAAAAAACATATATCTACTACAACCGAACTTACACGAGGTGAAAGAATTCAAATAGAAGATATTACCAATAGAGTAAAACTAGCATTAGAATATTTAGGAGCCAAAAATATTCTTCTGTTTGAAGATGGTTTTTCAGAGCACTATAGGAGATGGATTATTCCTTCTGATGATTGGATGTTCCAATTTGGAAGAGGGAAAAATCTTAAGAAAATTACAATGTATGCAAAGAAAAATATGACAGATAAACAAAAAAAGGAATGTCTATTATTTGCAGAAAAAGTAAGAAGTTTCTTTGAGTCTAATTAGCTAAAAAAAGGGAGGATACTATATTCTCCCTTAGACTTTATAAAAAAGGATATAGATAACATGAATTTATTTGAATTTTGCAAAGAAAATGTAAATATGAATAAAATACAAAAATTTAGTGGAGACATACATGAAATGGCAATTGTAAGATATGTCATAAAACAGACTTCTAAGATCTTTTATCGAGATTATACATTTTTTCTAGATAAAGAGAATGTAAAAGCTAGAAATGATATATATAACAAGAAAATTGATTTAAGTAATATACAAGACTTTAATATTGTTTGTAAAAGTTATTGCAATATAATTAAAGAACTATTAAAAAAGAATTTTGATATAGATTCTGAGTTAATATCACCTTTTAATGATGAATTTAAACATATTGATTTGATGATAAAAACTAAAAAAGGTAATTCATATATTGTTGATCCGTTAACAGATTTAGTAGAAATGCAAGTAGGATTGAGAACAAATAATTTTGCTTCAAAAAAGTATTATGATAAACTTTATGCTGGAAAAGTAAAAAATATTAGTTTTATAAATGATAAAGAATTAGAACAAATCGATGATAGTATTGGTTATAAGAGTGATGGTATATATCTAGATGATTTCTTGAATTTACTAAAAATAAAATTAGAAAATACTGAAGAAATATTACAAAAAGATCAAAAAACTGCAATTAAACTGTTAGGAACAAGATATAATGGAGAAGGAATTAATGATAATCAAAGAACTGATTTAAAATTAAAATTTATATGCAAATACCTAAATAATAGAAAAAATATAAATGGAATTGTAGATCTTTTTATGTTTACTAAAAATGTGATACAAAGTGTATTTACAAAAGAAGAACAAAAAAAATTAGTGTTTACAATTTTTTTGTAGATGAAAAAGATTTAAAGAATAATGATTTGAGAAAAATATTTAAAGAAAAAGAAGATAGAAAAAGAGGTATATGTATAAAATTTGATAAAAAAAATTATATTATTTCATTAGCTCCTGACTCACAAGAATATGATGATGAAAAATGGAAAAAAATTGTTGAAAATAATAATATTTTTGTAAAACCACAATATTCTGTAAAACTATTGAAATATTTAAAAAGTAAAGGTGCAGACAGAAATACACTTCATAATCATGAATTTTTAAAGCAGTTTAGCAAATTTGAAAAATACTTATTAAGTACAGGGCAAACGTTAGAAGACATTATAAATAACAATATTTCAATTCGAGATGGTGTAATATATACTAAAATTAAAGATAGAAATATTTCATATAAAATAGAAAACGGGAATTTAATAATTAAAGATTATAAAAAAAATTGTAAATATACAGTTTTTTATCAAGATGAGGGAAGAGATGTTTTATACAAAACAGAGGAAATTATAAAAGAAAATCAAAAAGTTCATCTATATGAATTTGATTCAAATGGTTTAATTGATTTAGAAGATAATACTGGAGTTGAAAATTTAGTAGAGCCATTAAGCAATGGAAAGTATTTATCAAGAAATGCATCATATTATAAAGCAAAGTCATATTCCGAGCTTGCTTGTGAAAGAAAGAATTTAGGAAGAATTTTAACTGAAGATGATTCAAAAAGAAACTTTGTAATACTTGAATACTTATCTAATGCATCTGGCAAAGTCTATTTTGAAGAGCTAAAAAGAATGATAGAGAAGAAAGAAAATAATGTTGTTGCTGCACAAAAATGCTTTGAAGAAGATTGCGAAAATTTAGTAAGATTATTTAACAATGAACCATTACAAAAACCATTATATGATTTGCCAGAAGGTGATAGTAAAATTTTGGAAAGACATATTGAAATGGATAATAAACAAATTTTATATATATTCTGTTCAAACTTGAAATTTAGCAAACAAAAACACATACTAACCCCAGGACTAGGCTCAATTTTTGTAGGACCAATATTAAAAAGTATGTATGGTTTTGATTATACCAATATATTATTTAGCTTATATTCTAAAGATGAAAAATTAAGAAATATCTCTGATGAAAAAAATTTTGAAGACTTGTGTAGCAATAACTTATGGAATACTACAGAAAATGAGATTGTACTTATTGATGATAATGTTGCTTCTTGCAATACAATGAATACTCTTAGGCAAGAACTAGAAAAAAGGGGTAGGTCTTGTAAATATGGTGCAATTAAATATAATTGGGATTTCTATAATCAAGTAAAACATGGAAAACTGGATCATTCTACTTTTGATGTCAAAACAGTTGATTTTTTAACAATTTTAGATGATCCGGGATATTGGATTATGAGGGATTCTATTAATGCCTTAAAAGAAAAAAATGGAGATGCTTATGTTAAAATGATGAAACAAGAAGGACTTAGACAAGCTGAGACTCAGGACATTCAAGTATTATTGCAACTAGCAGAGAAATATTCAAAAGATTCAGGTATCAATTTATATGATATGACTGGTGAAAAAATAAAAAAAAGTTCAGCATTTTTATGTATAAAACTAAAAGAACAGATTAAAGAAATAATTAGGGATATACCATTTCAGGATAGAGGTAGAGATGAATAAAATAAAAAGAGAATTGAAGGATTTTTTAGAGTTTAAGACTAATTATAAATTCATACAAAAAGAATTAACTCAAAAGGATGGATGTATATATTGTAATAATGAAATACTACAGGATAGTGAACGGTAATAGAATTAGTGAAACTGAAAATTGGGTTGATGTTGGGTATAAAAATAAAGGTGATTTTGCTCAAATGTTATCGAATTTATTTCCTTATGATTTTAAGTTCCGAAGAAAGAAGTTGAGAAGTATTGAAAACTTTTTTCAAGGCATTAAATTTAAGGATAAAAAGGTACAGAACTATATATTTTCATATTATGGTACACAAGCAGTTCATGTAAAGGCTGCCACAAATTATGACTGGAAAGAAAAAGGAATAATTTATTGGCAAGGAAAAGAGATAGAAAGAGATAGCGAGGAATACAAATTATTAGTAGATGAATTATATATATCTGCAATACAAAATCCTATATATAGGGGTATATTAAATAATTGTAACAAATATATTATACATTCTATTGGGGAAAATAATAAAAAAAATACCACATTTACAAGATATGAATTTGAGTTTGAATTAAATTGTTTAAAAGATTTTATACAAAATAGAAAAGGAGTTAAATAGATGAACAAAATTTTGAATTGGTTAGGGGAATTTATGGAATTTGAAGGGAATTTGAGTTATGCTATTGCTAACCATGAAATAACAAACTTTCCAGGGAGTTATGTATATGATGATGGACTTTTTAATATAGCAACAGATCCTGAAATTCCTATAAAAGGATATATGATTTTAGCAATAAATAAGCCTATCCACACAATAACAGATTTAACAGAAGCAGAAAGGAACAAATTGATTGATTTATCAAGTAGATTGTTAGAATCAATGCATAAATCTGGATTTAAAAAAGTAATGATTTATCAAGATGAATCAAGTTCAGGATATTTACATATTAATTTTATACCAAAGCACGAATGGACATATCAATTTCATTCTGATTTTAGCCAAATGGGGATCTACGCTAAAAACATTCTCAATGTAAGTAGTCATTACAGAGAGGAAGTATTAAACTGTATTGATATAATAAAAGAAAATTTTAAATAAGAGAAGAGTATGTTCTATACTAGAACATACTCGATTATACGTATTGATTAGATTAGTAATTTGTGATAAATTTCACAGAATTCAAGTCTTCATGAATTCTCAATACGCGCCACAAACTTTCCATAAAACTATTGTCTTTGAAAGAACAACATTCTGTACAATTTTTAGGACAATTCTCCATAATAAATTTTGCTCTTTCACCATGCATTAACTCTTCGAGTTCATATTCTTTTCCCTCCAATATGCCATAGTGGTAATTGAGATCTGTAATTCTATCCCAAAGTACACAGCACATAAGATTCGTACCATATAATGGAGGAGAAATAAGAGAACTCCAACATTTTGTGGGTTTTTCTCTTTCTACCATCGCCCTATTATTATAAATAGTATTCAAGTCATTAGGAATTTGATAATCTTTAAGTCCATAAGAATAAGAGGTTTCTTTAAGGGCTACCAGCTCTTCGATAACTTCTTGAGAAACAATCTCATCTTTAACACTTTCAAAATCGGGAATAAGAACTTTTACGCCTTGAAATACATCTACACCAATTGTAGCAATAGTACTAATGAACTTATCGTAGTAACCAGAATTTAGTGGTCTAATACATGTTCTGGTACCAATTAATAAAGAATCTTCTCTTCCAAATTTTGCTCTTGCATTGCAGAGTTTATCTAACAAACGAATCGCATCATCAAAAGTGAAATTATGTTCTCGAGATTTTTGATTAGCATATAATTGGTAAGCTTCTGATGAAATTCCTGGAAAACTAATTCTAATAAAGGCAACATTATTTACCAAACAATCTAATAAATCATCAGATATTTGACTGCCAGTACTCACATAAACAATTCCCATATTACAGTTTTGATTGGCATATTCTAACATTTTAATCCTATCCTTATATAAGTCTGGATTTCCTTCTCCACAAACTTCAAATCTAACAGAATTAAATCCACGTCTAGTGGAGTAAGCGGAAATTTCTTTTAAAATTTTTTTGTATTTATTAAGAGGAATAATAGGATATTTGATATGATTATCTTTAATAGCCCATTTTCTGCTTGGGCAAGCCAAACAATCCTTACAATCGAAATCGCAATAAGGGTAATCTTTTGCGCTCACCGAAAGGATAGGAATTTGATCCACTCCATGTTGAACTGCATACTTAATTGCTTCACAATAATCCTTCTCTGTTAAAGGGTAAAGATGTTGTGGAGACCGTGAACGTGAAAACCATATTGTTTTTCCGGTTTTCATATCTACTGCTGAAAATTGTTTTGCTGTTATAATACTATCTTTGTAAGACATTTTTTTCATGTTATACCTCCTTGTGTTATCATACTATGAAATATGTGGCAAATACATATAATATACATTATGTTAATACTTTTACGTTCTTTTGTCAAGCATATATAGGAAAATATTGGAAAAATAAAACCGTAAAAGTAATATCTCAAAGATAAAAACTGCCATTCAGTAATCGACTAATCGTACTACCCAAAGATAAAATCGATGCCATCATCGTACACGAACTTTGCCACATGATTTATCCCAATCACCAAAAAGAGTTCTACCAACTAGTAGAAAAATTTATCCCAAACTACCGAGAAATTGATCAATGGCTAAAAGAAAATAGCCATGAAATCATGATATAGGAAAAGATCAATCTTACAAAACTGTAAGAAATCAGTAAGATAAATCAATTGTACTAAAACAAAACTCCGTGTATAATAAAAATAAAGTTAAAGGTTTATCGATAACCAAAAAGAAAAAAGGAGTTTTTAACATGGAAAAAATATTAGAAGTGAAACAAATTGAAAAATACTATGGAAACAAAGGAAACATTACCAAAGCCATAGATAACATTTCCTTCACCGTGGAAAGTGGAGAATTTGTGGGAATCATGGGAGCATCAGGAAGCGGAAAAACAACGTTATTAAATTGTATTTCCACCATAGACAGAGTAACTGCGGGAAATATCTATATCAATAATCAAGACATTACCAAATTAAAAGGAAACAAATTAAATCAATTCAGAAGAGAAGAATTAGGATTTATCTTCCAAGATTTTAATTTATTAGATACTTTAACCTGCTACGAAAATATTGCATTAGCCTTAACCATCCAAAAAGTAAATCCCAAAGAAATCAAAAAAAGAGTAGAGGAAATTGCTGACAAATTAGGCATAAAAGAGATTCTCAAAAAATACCCTTACCAAATATCAGGAGGGCAAAAACAACGTATAGCCTCTAGTAGAGCAATTATCACCAATCCAAAATTAGTATTGGCTGACGAGCCAACAGGAGCCTTAGATTCAAAATCAGCAAGACAATTATTAGAAAACTTTGAATACTTAAACAAAACCTTAGGAGCTACCATATTAATGGTAACCCATGATGCCTTTACCGCAAGCTATGCCAGCCGAATTTTATTCATCAAAGACGGAAAAATCTTCAATGAACTAAAACGAGGAAGTAACACCAGAAAAGAATTCTTTAGTAAAATCATAGAAGTGGTTACTCTACTGGGAGGTGAGTTAAATGATGTCATTTAAACTAGCCTTCAAAAGCATGAAAAAAAACATGAAGGACTACGTGATCTACTTTCTCACTTTGGTTCTAGGGGTAGCTATCTTTTACATCTTCAACAGTATGGATAGCCAACAAGCCATGATGAAGATGTCAGAGTCAAAACAACAAATCATGGACTTAATGACACAAGTCTTAGGAGGAGTATCTGTATTCATTTCATTTGTTCTAGGATTCTTAATTGTGTATGCGAATAATTTCTTAATCAAACGTAGAAAAAAAGAATTTGGACTATATATGTTACTAGGAATGGGAAAAGGAAAAATTTCTAAAATTCTCTTATTAGAAACACTATTAGTAGGAATCTTTTCTTTAGCTATAGGATTAGTCATCGGAATATTTGCCTCACAACTCATGTCTATACTAGTATCCAAAATGTTTGAAGCAGACATGAGCAATTACCAATTCATCTTTTCACAAGATGCCTTAATCAAAACACTAGTCTATTTTGCTATCATCTATCTATGTGTTATGGTGATTAATGTATTTGCCACCTCAAAATACAAACTAATCGACCTAATCACAGCCAAAAATAAAAACGAAAAAATCAAAATCAAAAGCCCAATCATCTCGGTCATCATCTTTATCCTATCAATAGGAATTTTAGGATCTGCCTATTATTTAGCCATTACCAAGATAACACAAGCAGATATTCTACCAATCTTTCTAGCCATTGGATTAGGCTGTATAGGAACATTTCTCTTTTTCTATTCTTTATCTGGGTTTATGTTAAAAATAATCCAAACCAGAAAGAAAATCTATCAAAAAGACCTAAATATGTTTGTCCTTAGGCAAATAGACAGCAAAATTAATACTACTGTATTTTCCATGAGCGTGATTTGTGTACTACTATTTTTAACCATCTGTATATTTTCCTCAGCCATGTCCATCAACAACACATTAACCACCCAACTAAAAACATATACCCCAATTGATGCGACCTTCAATAAAAGAGTAAACATAGCAGAAGGAGAAAAAAAGCCATATACAGGAACGTATAGTAAACAAGAAGCCGAAAACGCAAAAATAAGCATAAAAGATAGCCTGCAGCAAGCCGGAATAGACGTAAATCAAGACTTCTCAGAAGCCATTACTACCTATGTGTATACCACAGACACATTAAAACAAATTGACTCGTTTAAACCAATAGAAGCAAAAATAAAAAAAGATTATTCTGCAGTAGACTTAACTAGCAAAGAACCGATCATGAAACTATCAGAATACAATAAAATTGCTCCACTTTATGGAAATGAACCATTAACGTTAAAAGACAACGAATTTGTTGTCATCTGTAATTATGACGAAATTAAAAACTTAAGAAATGAAGCATTACAAAAAGGGCTAACCATTGAAATAAATGGAAAAACTTATGTACCTAAAAAGTTAGAATGTCAAAACGCATTTTATTCTATATCTGCACAACCAATGGAAGCAGGAACCTACATTTTACCAGATGATGCCTTACCAGAAGAAGGGAAAACACTAGAATACCTACATGTCAATTATCAAGGAACCACACCACAAGAAAAAGCCAAAATAGAACAAAAAATAGCTAATCTATCAGATAGAAATGGAGCAGCAAATGAAATAACACTTTCCAATTTAAGTGCTTATACGAGAACATCCATATACGATGCAAGTAAAGGGCTAGCAGCTACCGTAACCTTTATTGGATTATACTTAGGCATAGTATTCTTAATCTCTAGTAGTGCCATTTTAGCCCTAAAAGAATTATCCGAAAGTTCAGACAACAAAGAAAGATACAAAATCTTACGAAAAATAGGAGCCGACGAAAAAATGATCAACAAAGCACTATTCAAGCAAATTGGAATTTTTTATCTAATTCCATTATCTTTAGCTGTTGTTCACTCTATATTTGGGATCAAAGTATGTAGTATCATTTTAGCCATGTTTGGAAAGCAAGATTTGGTTACTTCCATTGCTATCACGGCAGGATTTATCGTACTGATCTATGGAGCGTATTTCTTAGCCACTTATTATGGAAGTAAAGCCATTATAAAGGAAGAATAAAAATAACTAAAATCATTTTTAAGAAAATAAATAAGTCCCCTAAAAAAATTGCTACAAGTTAAGTACAACGTTTAAAGCAAAATTAATCAAAAAATAGAGAATATTTCACTTTAAAGTACACCCTTTATCAGTGAATTATTCTCTATTTTTCACGGTTACCATTTTTAGCAAGCTGCGAATAGTAATAATAGTAACGCAGACAAAAGTAGTAGTTAAAATAAATTCGGGAAAATGATCTCGATTTGCAATTCAAACAAATCTATGATATAATACCAAAAGCAAAAAGAGAAGAAACATATATAAAATTTGTTTAAGTGAGAAAAAGATTTTACTCAAGTCCCAAATGGTGTCGAAAAAAAGTCATAACATTGCCTAAAAACAGATTTCTATATTTGTTTTTAGGTATTTTTTTGTGCCAAATAGGTAGTAAAAGGAAAAAGAGTAGGCAAAAAGAGGGAAATAAAGGGGACGCCCTTTTCTTCCCTATCCGAAAATTCCCTATATTACCAAAATAAAATAAAAAAGAGAATAGGGAAAAAAAGGGCGTCCCCTTTATTTCCCTATAAGGAAGGAGAAACTATTGAAATTCGAAGAATTATCATTATCACCAAAGGTGAAAAAAGCACTAGAAGATTATGGGTATGTGGAGACAACAGAAATCCAAGAAAAAGCCATCCCTTATGTATTAGAGGGGAGAGATGTAATTGGGCAATCCAAAACAGGAACAGGAAAAACAGCCTCTTATGGGCTACCAATGATTGAAAAAATCAATCCAAGTTCCAAAAAAACACAATCCATCATTCTATGCCCAACCAGAGAATTAGCCGTGCAAGTAGCGGAAGAATTAAGAAAATTTTTAAAATACCAAGAAAACATTAAATGTTTAGCTATCTATGGAGGAGAATCCATTGAACGACAAATTCTAGCACTAAAAAAAGGAGTTCAAATCATTGTAGGAACACCAGGAAGAATCATGGATCACATGAGAAGAAAAACCATCAAACTAGAACAAGTCAACATGGTCATTTTAGACGAATCAGACGAAATGCTTAACATGGGATTTGAAGAAGATATCGAAACCATCCTAAAAGAAGTACCAGAAGAAAGACAAACCCTACTATTCTCTGCAACCATGAATGCGAGAATCATGGCAATAACCAAAAAATATTTACGCAATCCAAAAAACATTAAAATCAAAGCAGAAGAACTAACCGTAGATAACATCAAACAAATATCCTTAGAAGTAAAAGGAAAAATGAAAGACGAAGCCGTTATCCGTTTAGTAGAAGTATTACAACCCAAAAAAGCCATCGTATTTTGCAATACCAAGAAAAAAGTAGATGAACTGATCGAAAACTTAAAAAACAAAGGATTTAAAGCAGAGAGTCTGCATGGGGATATCAAACAAACACAAAGAAATCGTATCATGAAAAAAATCAAAGCTGGACAAATCCAAATGTTAGTGGCAACAGACGTAGCAGCAAGAGGAATCGACATCAAAGACCTAGACCTAGTCATCAACTACGATATTCCTCAAGAACAAGAATACTATGTGCACCGTATCGGAAGAACCGGTAGAAATGGAACCAGTGGAGTAGCCTATACTTTATATACAGGAAAAGAACGCTTTAAACTAAAAGACATAGAACGATTTGCTCACACCAAAATCAAAACAGGAACAATTCCAACACTAAAAGAGGTAGAACAAATCAAAAACCAAAAAATAGTTAGCAAAATTGAATCCATTATTGAAGAAGGAAGTTTCCAAAATACAGCAATCTTAGAAGAACTAAAACAAAAAGGAAACGACATGGAAACCATAGCCAAAGCATTAATGACAATTTTATCCACAAGAAAAGAAAAGAAAGTGGAAAAACAAGACATAAATCCAGACGAAAATGGAAATGTCAGATTATTTTTAAGTTTAGGAAAAAAAGATAATATCATGGTAAAAGACATCATAGGAAGTATGATTGCTAATTGTGCCATTTCTGGAGAAGAAATAGGAAGGGTCAATTTATTAGACAAATTTTCATTTGTCGACGTCGCAGCAGATAAAGTAGAAGAAGTAATCGAAAGCATGAAAGAAAAGCAAATTAAAGGAAAAGATGTCAACATTGAAGTAGCCAATGGATAAAATAATAAATAAAAACAGAGGGTATCCTGTATTTAGTTGATAAAAAAAGGATATCCCATTCCAAAAAAATAGAGAATAGTTCACTCATCAAGTGCAGCATATTCTCTATTTTTCCATTCTCCTATAATGATAAGATAAATAAAAAAATTCATTTCCCAAGTCTTTTTATGATACACAAGAATAAAGCAAAGTAAGTGATAGAGACAACATAGACTGATTTTTGACTAGTATAAAAGAAAAGAATAAAACACCTAAAAAATCATATACATGAATTAGGAGGAATAAGTCTATGAAAACAAATAAATTAATACTAGCCCAAATAGGGGCAGTTATATTTAGCCTTATTTTAGGAACACTATTACACTTCACATATGAGTGGTCAGGGCAAAATGCCATCGTAGGAAGCTTTAGTGCAGTAAATGAAAGCATATGGGAACACCTAAAACTAATATTCTTCCCTATGCTATTAGCAGGAATCATCGAATACATCTGGATAAGAAAAGAAAGCAACCAATACTTAGAAGCAAAAACAATAGGAATATTTACAGCCATTTGTTTTGTTATCGTATTTTATTACACTTACACCGGCATATTAGGATACCACTTTTTACTAGTTGACATACTAACCTTTATCATCAGTATTCTATTAGGAGAATGGGTAGCCTACCGAATCATGAAATTAGGAAATGAATCTACCATAACAACCAAAATACTGTCAGGAATCATTTTACTATTTTTCTTTATTAGTTTTATCGTATTTACCTATTATCCACCCAAAGTAAACCTATGGAAAGACCCAGAAACAGAGAGATATGGAATAGGGAAATAAAAGGGACGCCCTTTTCTTCCCTATTTAGCCAATACCCTCAAAAGAACTAATCAATAGTTGCTTTTGAGGGTATTCTCATGTCGATTAAATTAATGATTTCACATAAAAGAAGAAAGAATAAACCAAATAACTACCAAGTATACCATAAGATATGAAAAAAAACAAAAATCGAAAGAAGTCGATAAAAAGGAAAAACAGAGAAAATAGTTGCTTTTATCGAAACAAGATAGTACAATAGAAGGGAAAACAAAGGGGGAAAAGAAAATGGGGAAAGAGAAAAAAACAAAACGAATTTATCAAAAGTGGTGGTTTTGGACAATCTTAGTGATTGCTATTTTAATGTTCTCATCAATAGGACAAACAAATGATGTTCAAACCAAAGAAGCAAACTTAAAAGAAGCAACACAAACGAAACAAATAGATGAAGAAAAGGAAAAACAAATAGCAGAAGAAAAAATAAAACAAGAGGAACAAAAGAAGGCGGAAGAAGAAAAAGCCAAACAAGAAGAAATAAAAAAAGCAGAAGAGGAAAAAGCAAAACAAGAAGAATTACAAAAACAAGAAGAAGAAAAACAAAGAGTAGCAGCAGAAGAGGCAAAAAGGAAAGAGGAAGAACAAAAACAACAAGAAGCACAAAAACGAGCAAGTCAAAATTCAGGGAAAACAAGTACATCAACTACTAAACAATCATCAAGTTCGACAACAACTTCTACCAAACAAAAAACAACAACAGCAAATAACAATAATCAGAGTAATTCACAAGTAGTGTATATTACCAAAACAGGAGGGAAATATCATCGAAGTGGATGCCAGTATTTGAAAAAGAGTTGTATACAAACTACATTAGGAGCGGCTAAATCGAGTGGGTATGGGGCTTGTAGTAAGTGTAAGCCATGAAAAATTGAATATAAATAGTCATTTACACTAAAACAAAGAAAAGAAATATTTTGGGCGATCTTTTATTTTTTAAAAAGAGTAAATGTAAAGCTTAATACAATCATTGTAGATAAGAAATTTAAGAACCAAAAGAGCCAATTAGTAAAAGAATTAAATTCAGAAATAACTAATATGTTTACTTATTTGTCAGATTACGTAGATGAGTTTGAAAGAGTAGTAGTTTATTATGATAATGGACAAGAAGCCTTAGGGAAAATAATAGATAACGTGTTAGCAACAAGAAACAATATAGAAAGAAGAATTGAGTTTGATCATACTAAAAAAAGATTATTTCAAGTGTCTGACATGTTAACATTTATAGATAAGATTATATATAAACATAAAAATAATATTCCTTTAACAAAGGCGGAACAGTATTTTTTTAGTATAAAAGATATATTAGGAATAGAAAGACAATTAAGAAACAAAAGAATTTAAAAAAGGTCATTTTCTTCAAAATGACCTCTGCGACGCTCGGCGTCTACACGGGTTTGATCCTTTTAAGACCAATGTAAATAATATTTACAATTAATATTATTCACTAACATACTATAATTATAGTATATCAAAAAATAAAGTCGAAAAATAAAGATAATTGTTGCTAAAATGAAAACAAAATGATATACTTGCCATATAAAATAATAACAAAAGAACTAGATAAACCTAACAAGGAGGTGAAAAAAGTGAGACTCAAACTATATTTTACCTTAGAAAACAACCAATTTCCCATACAATATCACAGAAACATCATGAGTTTCATTAAATTATCATTAACAGAATACAACCAAAACTATTACGAAAAACTCTATCATGCCAAAGACAATATCATAAAGCCATATGCCTTTGCCACATTATTTAGCAGTGAAAAATTCGAGCAAGACACCATCACTCTCAAAGAAAAACGATTCGAAATACTATTCACCATTGCAGAACCAGAAATAGCTGTAGCATTATACAACAGCTTTAATCATCAAAAAGGAAAGAAATTCCCTATTCACCATAATGCTTGGACACTACAAAACATCAGTATGATACCAGAAAAACAAATTAGTGAAACAAGCCTTCAAATTAAATTTTTATCTCCATTAGTCGCTAGAAGCAGAGAAAACAGAAAAGACTTTTATTATTCATTCGAACATCAAGAATTTTTAGATACTTTAAAAATAAACATAAAAGAACAATTAAAAATCACAAATATATCACCAGAATTAGTAGATAGTTTATCGATCCAACCAATACAAGCCAAAAAAATAATCATAAAATTCTACGAAAAGAAAATAGAAACATCCATTGGAACCTTTCAAATAACAGCAGACAAAGAATTACTAAAATACTTATATCAAGCAGGTATAGGAAGTAAAAGAAGTAGCGGGTTTGGCGTATTCGAAATCAAATAAAAGGAGGTGAAAAGGTGAAAACAAGAATTTATTTAGGAGAATGGTTCTTAAATGCAGGAATTATTGGATTTATCAGAATATTAAAACATAATGGAGATGATTTTACCGACAAAAAACAAAATTACATAGAATTCGATACAGATCAGTTACAAAACTTTCATCACTATTACTTCCAATACTTCTATGACACCTATAATATTGGAAATAAAACCAAAGAGAGAATAGAAAAAGCAAAAGGAAAAATAGAAAATTTAATCACAAATAAAACAGAAAACAAAGAAGAAACCAAAAAAAATCAAGATAAGTTAAAAACAGAAAAGAAATACTTAAAAACAACCATTAAAAACCAAATGGATAAGATCAAAAAATTTGAAGAAGACTCCTATCAAAATATACTAAATGCCTATAATGAAATTGATTCCATCAAAAGTCCAGAAGATCTAGAAAAATTAGAACAAATAACTAATCAAATCATACAAATGATACAACAAGAAAAAATAAATAAACGATTAACCATGAACTTTTTTAAAAGTATTTTAAGTAAGAATTATTTTGGCCAACCAAGTTTCCTAAACGTAGTCAAAACAGCATTATCTTTTGAAGAACAACAAGAAATTATGTATAGAGATTACCTTAGTAACATCATCGAAAATAATTTCTTACAAGAAATAGTAGAGGGAAAATATCAAGAACAAGAACTAAAAATTAAGATGGAAGAAAAATTACAAAAAGCACAACTAAGCAATGAAATACTAAAAGTATATACCAATATCAATAAACAACTAGAAAAAGGTAAAAGTATAGAAAAAATAACACAATATCTAAACGAAAAAGTATTATCGCACTGTCAATTATGTGAACAGGAAAAACAAATAACATGTAACTATTCAGAAAGTAAATTTATTCCTTTAGCAGTCAGTAACGACAATATGAGTAACTTTTTCTGGAACCAAAATGCAAACCTACCCATTTGTGAACTATGCAAATTAATGCTATTTTGTACCCCAGCAGGAATAACCAGCATTACCAAAACAGTCAAAGAAAATTCCATGAATGGGATAGTCTATCAAGAAAAAGAGGTCTATAGCTTCATCAACTTCGATACAGATGTAGACACATTACTAAGAACAAATGATTATTTTGGTAGCAAAGCCAAACGAGATCATAATACACCAACAAACCCCTATACAGACTTAATTATGAACATTGTAGAACAAGACAAAAAAATAAGTGAATGGCAACTACAAAACATATTTGTTGTTGAATTTGAAAGTGAATATCTAGCTTATAGTCGAATGGAATACTTTAACATAAAACGCCATGTAGCCAAATTTTTCAAAGAACAAGCAGAATCTACCTTAACTAAAATTAGTGATTACCGCTATCGACTAAATTTAGTAGATTATATCTTAAAAGACAAAGACATTACCATGATTATTAATGAAAGGCTAAGAGAAGAATTACGAAAAGACAGAAGAAGTGGAATTAACCATCTATTAGCCATAAAAGCAAAAACAGATTTAGAATTATATAAAAAGGAGGGACAAGATGTGGGAGAAAAAATGAAAAGTGCAAATGCAAAAATACACGTCATGTTTACATTAGGAAATGAAATATACGAAAAATTAAGAGCAGAAAACAATGAAAATAAATTAGACAGCTATATCTACAAAATGTTAAATAGCATTAAAGGCAACAGAAAAGAAGAATTTACAGATGTAGCCATGAGAGTCATATGGCTAGCTGGCAAAGACATCCCAGAGTTATTAGTAACCAAAAATGAAGAAGTAGATTGGAAAGAAATAGGACATAGTTTCATAGCAGGATTAACACAAGCGAAATATGTAAAAAATAAGGAGGAAAATGAAAATGAATAAAAACGGTTTAACAATAACCATGATCTTCAAAGCACAGAGCTTAAACTATGGAGAAGGAATCGGAAACATATCAGAATTAAAAAAATTATCAAGAGGAGATGGGAGTGTATACACTTTTGCTTCTAGGCAAGCATTAAGATATGACATCGTAAGACTAGGAAACAAAATGTTTAATTGGAATTTAGAGGTAGTAGACAAAACAAAAGGAACCATTCAATTCAAAGACAAATTAAGCATTGAAGACTCACAAGAAATGGATCTATTTGGTTACATGAAAACAACCAAAAACGAAGGATCAAATGTACGTAGTGCAGCAGTAAGACTAAGTAATGCGATTTCTTTAGAAGACTATAAAAGTGACATAGAATTCTTAAACAATAAAGGACTAGCAGACAGAATTAATGATTACCCTAATCTAGCAAACATAGAGCAACATCTAAGCTATTACACCTATACCATAACCATAGACTTAACCAAAATTGGAAAAGACGGAGAAACAGAATTAACCAATGAAATCAGAAAACAAAGAGTCACCGAATTATTAGAAATCATCAAAGTATTAAACAGAGAAATACGCGGTAGAGAAGAAAACTTAAGTCCATTATTTATTATTGGAGGAATCTATACCCTAAACTCACCATTTTTCTTAGGAAGAATTAAACTAACAGGAAAAGAAGGAAAGTTCGCTATTGATGCAGATATCCTAAAAGATACATTAAGCCTAAAAATAGGAGATAACACAATTGAAGAAGATACCAAAATAGGAATGGTAAAAGGCGTATTCCAAAATGAAAAAGAAATAGAAGAAATATTCACTGACAAAGTAAGCAACATCCAAACATTCTTTGAAAAATTAGAAAACGAAGTTAAAGCTTATTATGAAAATCCCAATAATTAGAAAGGGGATATAACATGAAATATCTAAAATTACAACTTTTTCAAGAAACAGCATGCTACAAAAAGCCATTTGCCTATAAAGTAGCCGAAACATACCCATTGCCTCCTTATTCTACCGTAATTGGAATGTTACACAAAATTATTCAAGCAAAGCCAGGAGAGTACTTTCCTATGAATGTATCCGTTCAAGGAGAATATAGCAGTATTTTCAGCAACTATCAAAATTTAAGAATGTTCAAAGGAAAAGATCAAGTAACAGCAATGCCAAGAAATGTACACCAATTGTTAGACATTTATCTAATAATACACGTAAAAGCAGAAGACGAAATTATTGATAAACTCTATAAAAACATCACCCAAGGCAAAGAAACATTCACCTTAGGAAGAAATGAAGACTTAGTAAGAATTGACTCAATCCACATCATTAACGAACCAACAATACAAGAATACAAACTAGAAAATGTCAAATACAATGCCTACATTCCCATAGACGAAGAAAATGACGAAATACAAGGAATCAATTATCGACTATGTACGACCTATACCATAGAAAACCAATTAAGAAAATGGAACAAGGTAGAAGTCAAATATGTAGAAAAACACTCAGACATAGACCTAGATAAAGCACTGCAAGACGAAGAAGGAGATTATGTGTTTTTTTATACGAAAGAAATGCCACACTTAAGATAAGTGTGGCTAATATAGTCAGGCAAATAAATGCGCTAATAGGGTAAAACTCATGAAGAAAAAGTGCTACAAGAGGGTCTGACCTTATCGGAGTATTGAGCATCGTACATCGACCACCTAAGTAGAAAAAAAGAAAAAAGGAGTAATAATCATGTTCTATGCTAAATCAAACCCAGAACAATCGATAACAGAGCACACAAATGAACTATTAGATAATTTAAAAAAATTAAAAGAAACATATAAGGACACCATCAATAAAATAATCAAAATCGATCAAAGTAGATTCTGGTATTTATTAAAGATTATCTGTAAATACCATGATATAGGAAAAGTATATACCCCGTTTCAAAACATCATCAGACAAAAATTAAAACTAGAACCGATCAAAACAAAGTTTAATTACGATGCTGTTAAACATGAACAGCTTTCGCCAATATTCATTCCTGTAGAAAAATTAGGGCTATCAAAAGAAGAAAAAAAGTTAGTGTATCAAGCAATTTACTATCATCACGAAAGAAAAGAAGAAAGAGTAGAGCCACAACACATTAAAGAGATTATACAAGAGGACATTTTACCAAAGTTAGAAGAAATAAAAAACCAACTAGGAATAGAACTAGAAGAAAATTTAACAACAAATTACTTAAAAAAGGTAGGAGAAGGAAAAAGAATTACGCCCAAAGATACCATTTACCCAGAATATTGCTTACTAAAAGGCTTGCTACATCGTTTAGATCATAGTAGTTCAGCCGGGTTAATGGTAGAAGATCAAACAAAAGAAGAAATACAATCCTATGTTCACGAATTCATGAAGGGAAAAAAATATAACCTAAACGAACTCCAAAAATTTGCTCAAAAAAACACAGAAGAAAATGTCTTAGTCATTGGTTCAACAGGGATGGGAAAAACAGAAGCAGCATTATTATGGAGTAAAAAAGATAAAACATTTTTCACTCTACCAATTAGAATCAGTATAAATGCCATTTATGACCGAATTAATTCAGATATAAACTATCATCATGTTGGGCTTCTACATTCAACAGCAATAGATTACCTAGAAGAAAAACAAGAAATTGAAAATGAAGAAGAAATATACGAACAAAGCAAAAATCTAACCCAAAAAATAACAACTTGCACCATTGACCAGATTTTCCCTTTCGTATTTAAGTATAGAGGCTATGAAAAAATCTATGCCACATTAAGTTATTCAAAAATAATTATCGACGAAATCCAAGCCTATTCTCCTGAGATAGTAGCCATCATTTTAAAAGGATTAGAAATGATTCACCAAATAGGAGGAAAATTCATGGTAATGACAGCAACTCTTCCTAGAATTTACCGAGAAGAATTACAAAAAAGAGGAATTAAAGTCCAATATGGAGAATTTTTAAAACCCACCCAAAGACACTGGATAAATCTGCAAGAAAAATCCATAAAAGAAGACATAAATCAAATAATTGAAAAAGGAAAAAAGCATAAAGTACTAATTATCACAAACACCATCAATCAATCAATTGAAATACAACAAAAACTAAAAGAAAAAGGAATAAAAGCCAATGTGCTACACTCAAGATTCACACAACTTGACCGAAATAACAAAGAAAATAAAATAAAAGAATTCTCTCAAACTGAAAATGAACCTGGAATTTGGATCACAACCCAAATTGTTGAAGCATCATTAGACATAGATTTTGACTATCTATTTACCGAAATGTCAACATTAGATAGCCTATTTCAACGATTAGGAAGATGCTACAGAAGTAGAGAATATAAAAGAGACACACCAAATATATGGATATATGAAAAAGAAGCAACTGGAATAGGAAGTGTTTATGATGAAGAAATCCATCAAAAAAGCATCACATTATTAAAAAAATACAATAACCAAATACTAGAAGAACAAGCAAAAATAGATTTAGTAGACGAATTATACTCAGAAGAACAATTAAAAAACACTAAGTTTTACCAAAAATTCCAACAAAGCATTACTTTCTTAGACACCATTATAGACTACGACACAAGCAAAAAAGAAGCACAGAAACTACTAAGAAATATAGACAATATAACAATCATACCAAAAACAATTTACGATAAAAACTTGGAATTATTCAATCAATATGAAAAAGAGAAAGACTTAAAAACCAGAAACGAATTAAGAAGAAAAATTAATCAATTATCCATTTCCATCAATCAATCCCAAAAATGGAAAATACAAGACAGATTAACAATATGTCCTTACCTAAAAGAACTATGGATCGCCGACTTAAAATACGATAATGAAATAGGGCTACTATTAAAAAAAGACGAAGAATATGAACTACACGAACGTTTTGCAGATTAACATAGGAATAGGGAAAAAAGGGGACGCCCTTTTCTTCCCTATATAGGAAAGAGATGAAATAAAAATGAAAATAACAGGAGTAATGATTTATTACTATTTCATATGCCCCAGAAAACTATGGTACTTTATCAACGAAATCAATATGGAGCAAAACAGTGAACTAGTCTCACTAGGAAAACTGTTAGACGAAACAAGTTACAGTAGGGAAAAGAAAGAAATCCTAATCGACAACACCATAAACATAGACTTTATCAATAACGGAGCAGTGCTTCATGAAGTAAAAAAGACTAAAGCCATAGAAGAAGCGGGAATCTGGCAAATAAAATACTATATGTACTATCTACAAAAAAGAGGAGTAAAAAATGTACAAGCCAAAATAGACTTTCCGCTTCTTCGCGAAACAAAAGAAATAAACTTAGAAAAAGAAGACACCAAAATTCTAGAAAACGTCATCCAAACAATAGAAGAAATAGGAAAACAAGAAAAACCACCCAAAACACTAGAAAACAAAATTTGTAAAAAATGTGCTTATTATGACTTATGTTATGTATAGACAGTAAAAAAGATTCAATAAAAGCTAGTGAACCAAAGACTACCAGTTTAGCGTTTCAAGCCCATACTATAATCAAAATTCAACAAAAACTAGTGGAGCCAGAGGAGGAAATGGGTCAGTTGATTCATGAACCGATGGGGTCTGATACTATCGTAGCATTTAGACTATTTTCCAAAGAAAGGAAGGATAGCAAACATGAAGCAATCCTATTATTTATACAAAAGTGGAAGAATCCAAAGAAAAGACAATACCTTAGAAATTGTTTACCAAGACAACACCAAAAAAACGATCCCCATTGAACGAGTAGACGACATTTATGTCATGACAGAATTTGACTTCAATACAAAACTAATCAATTTCTTAGGAAAATACGGAATCAACGTGCACTTTTTCAATTACTATGGATTTTACACAGGAAGTTACTATCCAAAAGAGTCATTAGTATCAGGAAAACTCTTAGTTAAACAAGTAGAACACTATACAAATCAAGAACAAAGATTAACGATAGCAAAAGCTTTTATTGATGCTGCTTCTTACAACATTTATCGCAACTTAACGTATTACCAAAATAGAGGAAAAGAATTAACAGAAGAGAAAAAAGAAATTGAATATTTACGAAAACAAATTAATTTATGTCAAAATGTACAAGAACTAATGGGAATAGAAGGAAACATCAGGAAAGTCTACTATGACTGTTGGAACAGAATAATCAATCAAGATATAGCCTTCGAAAAAAGAGTAAAAAATCCACCAGATAATGCCATAAATTCATTGATTTCTTACGTTAATACGATGATCTACACACGAGTATTAAGCGAAATATATAAAACACAATTAAACCCAACAATCAGTTATCTACATGAACCATCGGAAAGAAGATTTTCATTATGTTTAGACATAGCTGAAATTTTTAAACCTATTATTGGCGATAGACTTATCTTCTCAATGTTAAACAAAAATCAAATTACAGAAAAAGACTTTGAAGAAGGACTAAACTTTCTCTATATCAAAGAAAAAGCCAGAAAAGAACTTACCAAACAACTAGACATGAAATTACAAACAACCATTAAGCACAAAACATTAGATAGAGAAGTTAGTTATGAATACTTAATAAGACTAGAAATCTATAAACTAATCAAACATTTAACAGAAGATATTCCATATGAAGGGTTTAAAATGTGGTGGTAATATGTACGTCATTTTAGTTTACGATATCAATTTAGAAGAAAAAGAAGGGCAAAAAGTATTAAGAAATGTTTTCAAAACATGTAAGAAATATCTAGTCCATATTCAAAACTCTGTATTTGAAGGGGAACTACTAGAATCACAAATGGCAAAACTACAAGTAGAGTTAGATAAACATATAAGGCAAGACAAAGATAGTGTAATAGTTTTTAAAAGTAGACATCAACGATGGTTAGATAAAGAATTTTTAGGTATGATTGAAGATGACAAAACAGATAATTTTTTGTAAAATCTGTCGACCGGTAATAATGTAAAAAAGCTGGGGGTACGACAGACGACACAAAGGCTGAATTTTCAATGAATTTTGGAAAAAGCATTTATAAAAGTAGAAGATTGTTATAAAATAATTGGTGAACGACAGAATAGGTTAGTAGAAAGCTTAAATATCAAGGGTATTTTAGTGACCTGTTATTATATAAATATATTAGAATTTAAAGGACAATTTAACGGTAGGAGGATATTTGGACTTAAGTGTTATTATATAAATATATTAGAATTTAAAGAATTCATTCGCTTTATAATACTCAGTTGCATAAATATGTTATTATATAAATATATTAGAATTTAAAGTGCCATAGCAATGGACATGAGATTAAAATAGATTGTCGTTATTATATAAATATATTAGAATTTAAAGGCAAATGGGGATCTGACTTAACCAAAGAATTATCAACGTTATTATATAAATATATTAGAATTTAAAGAAAAATTAGAGGAAATGTTGAAAGAGGTATGTAAAGTTATTATATAAATATATTAGAATTTAAAGAAAAATTAGAGGAAATGTTGAAAGAGGTATGTAAATGGTTATTATATAAATATATTAGAATTTAAAGCTTGCTTATCTTTGTAATTTATGCTAAAATATACAAAGTTATTATATAAATATATTAGAATTTAAAGCACGTATACTATTGCTTCCGTATCTTCTAGCAATTCAGTTATTATATAAATATATTAGAATTTAAAGTAGTCCCCTTGGAACTTTTTGCACAATACAAATGGTTATTATATAAATATATTAGAATTTAAAGGATGGAAAGACAGAATGTATTCTAGCGTGAATGATCGTTATTATATAAATATATTAGAATTTAAAGTTTCTTAAACATTAACAATATAAGTATCATTGTCTTCGTTATTATATAAATATATTAGAATTTAAAGTTGAAGACCCCGAAACAGTCACATTCCTCATAAGGAGTTATTATATAAATATATTAGAATTTAAAGCGTCAAATGGCAACAAAAAGAACAGTAACTATAATGTTATTATATAAATATATTAGAATTTAAAGGTAACCTGTTTTGTTTTTGTTTGCTTATCCTGTTGTAGTTATTATATAAATATATTAGAATTTAAAGACAAAGCATATTGTACGAATTTAAAATTGTTAGCACAGTTATTATATAAATATATTAGAATTTAAAGGTAGGGTTAACTTATGACGCATTAGACATTGTTGAGTTATTATATAAATATATTAGAATTTAAAGTTTTTTCCATTTCTTCAAAAATAAATTTTGCGATTTCGTTATTATATAAATATATTAGAATTTAAAGCAAATAAGTTTTGCAATACTACGATTAGGCTGGATTGGGTTATTATATAAATATATTAGAATTTAAAGCAAAATTGACATAATATCAATATTTCTTTTATTAATTAGTTATTATATAAATATATTAGAATTTAAAGGTATTTAATGTGTATAAAATACAAGAGGCTAGATGTTATTATATATTAAAGAAAATCATGGAGATATGAGCAAGTTAAAAAGTATAAAGTTATTATATAAATATATTAGAATTTAAAGTGTAAAACTAATCGTTTGTATTCTTTTTATTGTTCAGTTATTATATTTATATAATAACTGGGAGTTAACACAAAACAATACAATAAAAAATAACTTTAAATTCTAATATACTTAATAAATAACCACAAAAACACCAAATTCAACCACCCCAAAGAACAACTAATCACCCCTCAAATTCCAAAACCTCTCATACTTCTCCCTAGCCGTATCCGGATTATACATCCCCCTAAAATCCTTAATCGGAGCAAACTCCTCATCCGCACTCACACGAAGCAAAAGCAAATCATCAAAGAAAGAAAAAGCATCAAAAATAAAATTCTCAAACTTAAACGTATTAGCCTTATCAGGAACCTGTTTAACTCCCTCAGAATTAACAAAAGCATTTTTCTTAAAAGCACGGTGATAAGGTAACTGAATATCAGCAATATAATCTATAGCCTCAAAACTCATCAAATGAGATAGCATATTCGCTTCACGATACACATATAAACCAGACTCATCCTTTTCTTCCGAAAGAGCTAAATCAATAACATCATAATCCAAAATAGCAGGTTTTCCATTCTTCCTACAGTACACAGCTGTCTTCTCCAAAGGCTCTTGTTTAAAAATTGTCTTAGAAGCGGTTACCTGACCATGCTTAACCATCATACCCAAAAACAAAGGATCAACATTCTTAAGTAAAACATTGTCAATTCCACCAAAAGAAATCCATTTAATATGATGTAACTTCATATGGCCCAAAATTGCATTTTTTTTCATAGCAGCAAAAACATTTCCATTTCCATTAGAACCTTCTTTAATACGGTAAGGTTCTTCTAAAATAAAATTCCCATCAATGCCAACTAACGGTAATTTATCTTGCCTAAAAAAATGAACGGAATCTAAAGGATAGCCAAAAAAAGAATTATCCTCAAAAAAAGCCTTTGTCATCAAATCATTTTCTTGACTAGTCATGATATACCAAGGAATTGTTACCTGATAACGCTCATTAGCACGCTCAATATCTTCGGCCATGATCTGAAAAAGTGATTTTTTAATCGGCTTAAGAGCTAAGGGATACGTCCCTTTAGGACCTGAATACCCAAGCCTTGTCCCCTGACCGCCAGCCATCGTAACAACAGCAAAATTTCCTTGTTTTATTTCAGTTTCTCCAATGGCAGTATAAGAAAAAATTTCTTCTTGAGAAAGACGTTCCTTCTCTATATGTGACAAAGGAGTAACTTTAGCTAAAACATTAGTATCATTTTTCATCGAATTTTCATATAAATTGGCCATAAAAGCGAAATCAATCGATAATATTTGATTCAATAAACCGTTTTTTTCTTCGTCTGAAAGCCCATCATAAAACCATAATAAATGCTCTTGTCCATACTTTTTTAATTTTTCGTTAACCCTTAACAATAAATCATTCATAAGATACCTCTTCACTTTTTTCATCTATTTGATTATTCACAGAAGTAGGAAGAGCACCCACCAAACTACGAATAATAGACTCTTTATTTGGCATATCAGAAGCCTCAAGTAAAGTAACTTCTTTTTCAATCTCGTAGGGAACACGAACCAACTGAAAAGAAATAGAATCGAAAACAGATGAAAGATAATTTCCCTCTATAATCATATAAGATGCAAGAGTAGAAAATTTGTTACTCACATCTGATAAGTTATCATTCATCATCTCCACAGGAATCCCTACACTACCGGGATTAAAATAGTCTTATTTTGATAACGAAATAAACAAGGAGTGTGAATATGACCATAACCAACCACATCAGGAACAGGATCTTCACTAGTTTTACCAATAAAAGAAGTATTAGCAAATAAGTCCATAGGATTCATATGTTCTACGCCAGAATAAATCGTATTTCTATTCGAAAACATAGGGTTAAAAATATAATCTAGCCCATAAGGAGAAGCATGAAACAAACGAATTAAATGGCCACTACAATAAAACTCATGAAAAACAGGTAATTCCATGATTTGGTTAGCACGTTTTTCGCCTAACTTTTCTCTTGTCCAAAAATGTTTTTCTTTCGCCTCTGGTCGGCAGATAGCATAATCAGAATTTCCCATCAAAACCACATCACAAACTCCTAATAAACAATCCATCACCTCAGCAGGCCTCGTACACTTAAGTATGCTGTCCCCTAAACAAAAAATATGAGAAACTTGACGTTTTTTACAATCTGCTAATACCGCATGTAAAGCAGTTAGATTAGCATGAACATCAGAAATAATAGCTAATTTTTCCATTTGTTTCACCTCCTAATAAAATAAACGATACTGACTTATCATTAAACCAAAACAGGTATAATTAAAAATGAATAATTTCATGATAAATTTCCATAGCAAAATGATCTGTCATCCCTGAAATATAGCAAATAATCATACGAAGATAATCTGCCTCATTTTCCCAAGAGAATAAAATTCGATTTTTTAATTTACGTGCTTCTCGATCAGCACAATCTACATAATTCAATAAAAATTTAGAAAAACTATTGCCCAAAAGAGGATAAATACACGTTAATTCTTTCAAACGAGAAAGAGTTTGTACACCTTCATAAGCATTTTTTAGTACTTCAAAAATCTCACGAAGAACTAAATCAAAATAATGAGTAGAAGGCATAATACGAGAAGAATGATAAATATAAGTATAATTAAATTTTTTTAATTCATCCATCAAATGAAGTGCTTGAGCAGAAAAACACAATCCATTTTCAGGAGAAGAATGTTCACACAAATCTGAAATTAACGCATGAATCATATTGGTATTATTCATTGCCTGAATTAATTGATTAGAAGACAAAATAGTAGCTAATTCAGGAGAATCAGCAGGGATAACCCCTAAGGTAATGGCATCTTCAATATCACGGCAAAGATAAGAGATCTTATCCGAAATTTTTACTACACAAGCTTCCCAAGTATAAGGAGAAAATTGGTTAGGAAATTCATAAGTAAGCAAATCAATAGCTTCTTCTCTTGGGCGTAAAGAATTTTCATCAATTTCGCCACAATGAGAGATAATCCCATCACGAACAGCATAAGTTAAATTCAAATTTTGCTTACCCATATCCACATCTTCTAATAACTCTATATTATCCACAAAAGTAAGACCATTTTTTTCATGCCAAAAAGGTATACCTAAATAGGTTTTAGAAAGATCAGATAAAATATATTCTCCTGCATGTCCAAATGGACTATGCCCTAAATCATGGGAAACAGCGATGGCTTTTGTCAATTCACCATTTAATCCAAGAGCTTGACTAATGGTATAACTAATTGATTCAACATGAGTTACATGCTCAATGCGAGTACAAATATGATCATTCGCCGGTGAAAAAAATACTTGTGTTTTATGTTTTAAACGACGATAAGCTGTTGAATGGATAATTCTCGTATAATCACGACCAAAAGGAGTACGAAGATCTCCAACCCTAGGGTAAAGAGGAAGTTCACGCTTTATCATCGTATTCCAATGAGGGTTAGTTCTACTAGCAGCAAATGGTTCAAATTTTTTCATGGTTTCCTCCCATCATTAACATCAAAAATTCATTAGTATATAGTTTACTACAAAAGGAGACAAAAATCTAGCGAACAAAGAAAAAATACTTTACTATACAAATCGTTTTTGCTATAATAAAAAAAACACAAGTCTCGGGAATTTGACAGTTAATTAAATATAAAATTGATATAAGCATTGATGGTGCTTAATTTTTTTGTCAAATTTTTCTTTTTTCTCTTGCGTATTGTGTCGTATTGTTGTATAA
>JAETPW010000042.1 GCA_021771025.1 Clostridiaceae bacterium | reverse complement strand
ATTCCAAAACTGTAAACTCTGCTCCCATAACTTAATCTCATTTTTGGGGGTAAGGGGGAATTATGCCCTTTTTATCTATTTTGGGTTCATTTTTTTAATTTTTATTTTCAAACTATTAACCTCCTTTTTGTTAGATTTCCTCGAAAAAATTTCAAGGTATGTTCTGAGAAATGTCAATGTTCTTTATATTTGAGTTATTTTTTAGTAGTTTAATATCTAAAACTAACAAGATATTATCACTGCTACTTGCAAAAGTCAATAGTTTGTGATAAAATTTTATAAAAAAATAACATCAATTATTAATGGTTGGAGGAAACTATGGAAGATACTTACCAAGATGAAGTAAGTTTTATGAATAATAGAAAAATAAATAACCCAAACAGACTATATGTAGATAGGAATTTAAGAAAAGAATATATAACTTTTTATGGTTATAAGAAGTATAAAAACGAATTTAAAGCAAATTTAGTTAGAAGAGATGATAGGATAGGTACTCTTCTTTGCAATTTCTTAAATTCTAATTTTGAAGATATAGAAACTTTTAAAAACTTTACTCAAGAATATAGTTTATCTTTACTATCTGAAGCAACAAAAATACAGTTAAAAGAAGTTTATGCAATAAATGAATATCAAGAGTTATTAGTAAACCTTGTAGCTAAATATGGAGCTACATTAGAAACTATAAAAAGTGACTTTATATCTGATATAGATTATTTGTTTAACTTAAACCAATTAGAAGAATTAAATGATTTAACTCCACTTCAAAGATTCTATGTGCTAACTTTAAGCAAGAATAAAAGTAAAGCATTAAATCATTTTCAAAATAATAAATTAACACTAAATCTGGGAGATTTATCAACATTAGGTAGTTCATTAAATATTGTAGCTGAAGAAGATGCAATAGAAATTGCAAAAGTAAATAAAGATAGAATTTTACCAATACCATATACATTTGAGAGTAAAGATATTTGCCAACTTTTAGTATTAGTACTTCAAGAAATTGTTTGTATGGACAAGTTTGAGATTAAGAAATGTAAGAACTGTGGTAAATATTTCACTCCAGAGAAAAGAACAGATGAATTATATTGTAACAATATTTATGAAGATGATAGAACTTGTAAAGAAATTGGAGCTTTTAAAGTAAAGCAAAAGCTAATACAAGAAGATGAATATATGAGGCTTTATAGGAATGTGTATCAAAAGCTATTATTAAGAACTAGAAGAAATCCAAACAGTATAGAAATTGAAGAGGAGTTTCAAGACTTTAAAGAACAGAATAGAAAAATGAGAGAAAAACTTAATAAAGGTAAAATAACTAATGAAGAATATGTTGAATGGTTAAATGAAATATAAGTTGGGAGAAAATATGGAAGAATTTATTATGAATGACTTTATAGAACAAAGTGAATTTCCACTATTAAAGAATAAATCTAAGAAATTACAAGCTATTTTTAAAGAGTATTTATTTGAAGATTTAGTTAAAGCAATTTTTTGCATTAACTCATGGAGAGATAATAGATCTGTTTTCGAGTCATGTTCTGCCATGAATATGGCTTTAGATAATCATCTAGGAAAAGGGGGAAAAAGAATTATAACCTATGAAGATTTACTAGAATTTTATAATAAAATCAAAGATATATTAAAACCTACCATGACTGATGATTTAACTTTGTCAGATTTTGGAGAAGTAAAAATAAAATATAAAAATAAGTATTATAAAATCTTAATCGGCACAGGTTATGAAGCAAATTATGCAGCTATTTCTTGTTTGTCAGAGATATGCAAAATTTTAAAATTAGAAAAAGAATATGAAGAATTATTAGTATATATTTCTAATATAATTTCAATTTTAGAAAAGTATAATATTTCTCAGCATTCAGAGATTGACAAATACTTTGATATTCCTACAAATGAATATTTTAATGAAGTATATAAATTATTTTCAAATGACTTCATGATAAAAAATAAAAATATTATTGATATTCTAGGTAATACTTCTCTAAAAATTAGTAAGAGGCACTTTATATATAAAAATGATAAAGTATATCCTATCTTTAATGCTTCTATACTAGTTGATTATAATTCTGCACTTGTTAAAAAATTAAATAATCTAGATTTAAATAGAGTTGTTTCGAATACAATTACAAATCTATTACATAATAATTTTAATTCATATAATAAAAACAATGATGTTTTTTATCCAGTATCTATTGGAGAAAATCATAAACTAACTTCTACAAGACCTTATACATTTCTTGCTAAGGGAAAAAAAGGTTTTATATTAGCAATTAATAAAGATGAATATAAGGATGATGAATTACAAAAAGAAATAAGCAAAATTAGAGAACTTCATAATTTTGATAAACTTAATATTGTAGAGATAATTCCAGTAGATGGAGATCAATACAAAGGATATCATATACCAAAAGATTATAATTTAGATATTATAGTATATGATACCCATATTGATGTCACTGAATCTAGATTTATTGGTTTAACAGGAGAAGATGATTACTTCTTTTATGGTGGACTAGATATAATTAATATTACTTATATTCTTGAAAATTTTGAAGAATTAGAAGAATATTTAAATTTTAAGAAACAGGATACTTCAAAAATATTAGGAATAGGAAGTTCAATTAATCATTTTATTTTTTGGAAACAAAATTCTAAAACTATAGAAAAAGGAGCTGTACATTTTTCTTTAGTTAATGTAGATTATGGTATGGCAGATAATTTTATTTATGATTATTATAATCAAGTGCATGACTTTCCTTATAATATACCAAATGATTTTATGAATAATCCATTTTCATGGAAAATAAAAGAATATGAAGATGGATTTAAAGAATATCAAGCTAAGCATATAGAAGGCTTTTGGGGATATGGTAAACCAAGTAATACTAACTTTTTGTTTTTTGCCCATAATTTGATTTTTCATGATATTGAAGATTTATCAATGGAAAATAAAGAGAAAATTTACTTAATGGATGGATTAAATGCAAAATTATTAAGTAAATATGAGAATGCATTAGAAAAGCTATTTAGTAATAAAATTTTATATTTGCTATATATGCCAGAAATATACGCAAAAAAAGTTGATAAGGTAGGTTTTACATACCAAGAAAGAAAATATGTAAAAAGTGATTTATTAAAAACTGATAGTACTATACAAATTAGGTATACAGTTAAGCTAGATGAATTACTCAAAGATATAATAAATGCAAAAGACAAGTCAGTAGAAATAGACTATTTTCTAGAGTTATTATTACCATTAAAAAATTTATATCATGAACAATTTAATGAATTAGAGAAAATATTAATTAAAGATAAAAATGCTCTAAAAACAGTTGATGTTTTTCAAATGGAGTTAAAGTATTATTACAAAGATATTCAGCAAATATTTAGAATTAGACCAGAATATTTTATAAAAGCAAAGAAAGAAATTGCAAAGCTATGTTATGATGCTAAAATTGAAACGGGACAATATGGAAAAGAAGAAGCAGATAATGTTTTTAAAAAAATAGAAAACAGGTTAGTAGACTTTTTAGAGTGCAAAATATCCGAATTTTCACAGAAAAAATTGACTATTAAGGTTTTAAAATTGTTATCAAACGCATTACATCTAATAAATGTAAACAAATATAGATATTATAATGTAAAAAATATTGAAGAGAACGCTCTTAATCAGGTAAAAGAAAAATCTATGAATGAAAGAGAAGAATATAAAAGATATAGTAGGATACTATACTATTTCTTAGAAAATAATTTATATGTATCCAGAGAGGTCGAAAAGGAATGTAGTGAGGACGACTTTATGATAATTTGTGCTTACATTGATTGGATAATTACTTTACAGGATAATTCAAATGCTTGTAAATTTACTCCTATAGATATGCAAATAGAATTTGACACTGAGTATGTTCCTAATATAAATATCTCAGAAAAAGATATAATTAACAATGAGAATATGCAAAAAAGATCATATGAAACTGAGGATTATCATATAAACATTGATGCACAAGATAAGGAGTTTTTAGATATAGCAATTGATGCTTTTGAAAAAGACACAGGCATTAATTTTCATCTATTAAGAGAATTTCTTACATATATATCTATTCCACAAGCAAATGAGGAATTTTTTGTAGAAGTAGATAGTAATGTGTTTGAAGTAAATTTAGATACCTTAATTTGTGAATTTGGTAAGGTAATAGAAAAAGCATATCCTAAAAAATATAAAAGAGACGATATTTCTAAAATAATTAATTTTTTGACAGTAGATAATCAATATTTAAAGACAATTAAGAAAACAGAATATAAGTCTATATCTTTCTGGAATAGAGAACAAAGAGACAATAGGATTGAAGTAAAACCATTAATAAAGGATAAAGAAACAATAATATATACACCTATATTGTGCCATGATTTAAATAAGAGATGGGAAAATGGTTTTTTAGATTTCTATTTACCATATGAAATCAATCTCAATAAAACAAATGAAGTTTTAAGAAAGTGGAAAAAAAGATATGAAGATTTAATGGTAGATGATTTAGTAAAAATATTAAGTGATTTAAATATAGGTAAAGTATATTCCAATATATATTTAAACATTTTAGATCCATCTGGAAATAGTCATCCAAAAAATTTAGGAGATTATGATATTCTTATTATTGATGATGTAAATAAAATAATTTGGAATTTGGAATGCAAATTTATTCATAAATGTGGCTCTGTTTTTGAGGTTTCAATGCAACAAAAAGATTTTTTTGATGATTCTAATAAAAAGAATAGGTATTCATATAAATTTAAAAGAAGAATAGATTATTTATCCAATAAAGACAATTATAATAGAATAATAAAACATTTAAACTTGAATGAAGGAGAATATAAAATCAATTCTATACTAGTTACAAATAAAGTTTTTTCTTCATTAGGATATGATGTAGATTATGAATTGTTAAGTTATAATGAAGTAATTGATAGAATTAAGTATAATTATAATAAGCAATGGGGAGAAAAAATATGAATATAGAAATAGCAAATGCAATGTCAGGATATATTGAAACATTATATACTGTTAATCAAAATTTAATAAGACTATGTGGCGCTGAAATATTCTTTTATAGGTCGGAGTTTGAAAAATTAACTTTAGATATAATTCAAGATATTCCAAGACTGATACCATATTCATATAGTAATTTAGAAAAGAAATTAATATTGGATGACAAAAATGGTTTGCTAGAATATCAGAGTGACATACTCTATTTGAAACAAGATTATCAACGCATATTAAATAAATATACAGAGACACTTGATAAAATCAGAAAAATCAGAAATAAATATGAGCACAAAATGCATGATGTAGAATATAAGTCTTCTGGAACAGGAAGTTTTAGTTTGTTTGATATTGAATTTAAAGTTAATAATAAAGTAATTAGAATATATGCTGGCGAATTAATAAAAGTAATAAAAGAAGTTAATATTTTGTTTTCTAAAATAGTAGATGAAATATCACAATATGCTTATAATAATGGAAAAGATGATTATGCCTATTATCAAAGAATAACAAGATTTGAATTTAGTGATTTTAATGAAATTTATGAAAGTGAATTATTAAGAAAAATTGGAAGGATAATGAACCAATATTAATAGTAAAATTAAAAGCAGATAGATAATATAATCTACCTGCTTTTAATTAATTTCATAGCACAAAGTGCTATGGACACTAATGTACTAATAGTATATGAAATATATTTAATTTATATACAAAAAAACGATAGTCTTTCGACTATCGGACTCTAATGATTTCATTTCTTTCGAAATGGACACTCATGTTTTATTAATTTAATTATAAGCTATACGTACGTATATGTCAAGCAAAATTCTAATTTTCACAGGATAAAAACATGATTTTGAAAAAATAATTGCTCAAAGTATTGAAAAATAAGTAAAAATTATTGATATAAAATAAAAATTACGTTAAAATTTGTTTGGTGATACAAATGAATTT